>NZ_JAVRGC010000006.1:0-230530 GCF_031846005.1 Halomonas sp. LES1 | reverse complement strand
GCCATTGGCGGCGCAGGCCTGGAACAGCTGCTGGGCATTGGCGGTGCCGGGCAGCGACAGATTCAGCGTGCGCGCTCCCTCCAGCGCCAGGTTGAGATCCTTCTGGTGCAGCTTGATCTTGAAGCCGGGCTCGAAGGTCCGCTTGATCATGCGCTCGCCATGGACATCGAGAATCTTCGACTGGGCCAGGCCACCGAGCAGTGACTCGCGCACCTTGGCCACGTCGGCACCGGCCCTGGAGGCGAACAACAACCCTTCGGACACCGCCTCTATGGTAAGGGCGACGACAATCTGGTTGGCCACCTTGCAGGTCTGGCCGGCACCGTGGCCACCGATATGAGTGATGGTCTTGCCCAGCGCCTCGAGGATCGGCGTGGCGCGCCGAAACCCCTCATCGGTGGCACCGACCATGATGGTCAGGGTGGCGTTGATGGCACCGCCCTCGCCGCCGGAGACCGGGGCGTCGACATACTCCCCGCCTGCCTCGGTGATGCGCCTGGCGAACTCCTGGGTCGGGATCGGCGCAATGGAGCTCATGTCGATCACCAGGGTGCCGGGCTTGAGGCCCTCGATCACGCCACCTTCGCCGAACAGTACCTCCTCGACGTCGGGGGTGTCCGGGACCATGGTGATGATCACCTCCGAGGCCTCGGCGACCGCCTTGGGATCGGCCAGCTCCTGCATGCCCCTGGAGGCCAGGGTCTCGTCCAGGGTGCCGCGCTTGACGGTGGTCAGTTCATGGCCGGCATCCAGCAGATGGCCCGCCATGGGACGGCCCATGATGCCCAGTCCGATAAAACCGATCTTGCTCATGATATCTCTCCTGTCACGTGAAGTGCTGATACTGGATCTAGAGTGTTTTCTGTTTGGAAACGTCGCTCAAGACACCAGGGATGAGCGCCGGGGCCAAGACAGAGCGAGGGTCCTACGCCAAGGATGGCGTCGGTAGCGCCCAGGGAAGGGTTCACAGCGCCCTCGCGGCGTCTTGGCGCCGGAAAAGCTCATCCCGACCGGAAGCCAGCGGCCATTTCAGCCGCGAACCCCGTCCAGCCAGCCCAGGCCTTCCTGGGTACCCGCCTTGGGCTTGTACTCGCAGCCGATCCAGCCCTCATAGCCGAGACGCTCGAGATGGGCGAACAGGAAGGAGTAGTGGATCTCTCCGGTGCCCGGCTCGTGGCGGCCGGGATTGTCGGCCAGCTGCACATGGGCGATGCGCGCGAGGTTCGCCTCGATGGTCGGGGCCAGATCCCCTTCCATGATCTGCATGTGATAGATGTCGTACTGCAGCTTCAGGTTGTTCGAGCCCACCTCGTCGAACAGCGCCAGCGCCTGGGCGGTGCGGTTGAGGAAGAAGCCCGGGATGTCGCGGGTGTTGATCGGCTCGGCGACCAGCAGGATGCCCTCGGCCTCGAGCTTCTCGGCGGCGAAGCGCAGGTTCTCGATCAGGGTCTGGCGCGCCTGGTCGTCGCCGACGCCCTCGGGCTTGATGCCGGCCAGGCAGTTGACCTGGGTATTGCCCAGCATCCTGGCGTAGGCGATCGCCTGGTCGACACCCTTGCGGAACTCCTCGACGCGCCCCGGGTGGCAGGCGATGCCGCGCTCACCCGCGTCCCAGTCGCCGGCCGGCAGGTTGAACAGCACCTGGGTCAGGCCGTTGTCGTCGAGGCGCTTCCTGATCTCGGCGGCCTCGAAGTCATACGGAAAGAGGTACTCCACGCCCTTGAAGCCGGCCTTGGCGGCGGCCTCGAAGCGGTCGAGGAAGTCGACCTCGGTGAACAGCATGCTGAGATTGGCGGCAAACTTGGTCATGTGCATCTCCCTGTCTCTTTTCGTGTGGTTCGGCGATATTGCCGGAGCGCCCGCCGCCGCTCCCCATCGGCGACGAGACTAGTGTTCCTTAACGCAGCGCGGCGATGGAGCTCGGCGCGTCGGCGACGTTCTCGGCCAGCGCCTCGAACTCGTTGATGCCGGCCAGGTCGGTGCCCATGGCGATGTTGGTCACCCGCTCGAGGATGACCTCGACCACCACCGGCACGCGATGCTCCTTCATCAGCTCCCGGGCCTCGGCGAAGGCCGGCGCGATCCGGTCGGGCTCGGTGACGCGGATCGCCTTGCAGCCCAGCCCCTCGACAACCGAGACGTGATCCACGCCGTAGCCGTTGATCTCCGGGCAGTTGATGTTCTCGAAGGCGAGCTGAACCTGGTAGTCCATCTCGAAGCCGCGCTGGGCCTGGCGAATCAGCCCCAGGTAGGAGTTGTTCACCACCACGTGGAGGTAGGGCAGGTTGAACTGCGCCCCGACCGCCAGCTCCTCGATCATGAACTGGAAGTCATAGTCGCCGGAGAGCGCGACGATCTCGGTGTCCGGGTCGGCGCGACGCACGCCCAGGGCGGCCGGGATGGTCCAGCCCAGCGGGCCCGCCTGACCGCAGTTGATCCAGTGGCGCGGTTTGTAGACATGCAGGAACTGCGCGCCGGCGATCTGCGAGAGGCCGATGGTGCTGACGTAGCGGGTGTTCTTGCCGAACGCCTTGTTCATCTCCTCGTAGACGCGCTGGGGCTTGACCGGCACGTCGTCGAAGTGGGTCTTGCGCAGCAGGGTGCGCTTGCGCTCCTGACACGCCTCGGCCCAGGCGTTGCGCTCCTTGAGCTTGCCCGCGGCCTGCCACTCGCGGGCCACCTCGATGAACAGCTCGAGCGCCGCCCTGGCGTCGGAGACGATGCCGTAATCTGGGCCGAAGATGCGCCCGATCTGGGTCGGCTCGATGTCCACGTGGACGAACTTGCGGCCCTCGGTATAGGTCTCGAGCGTGCCGGTGTGACGGTTCGCCCAGCGGTTGCCGATGCCCATCACGAAGTCGGACTCGAGCAGGGTCGCGTTGCCGTAGCGGTGCGAGGTCTGCAGGCCGACCATGCCCGCCATCAGCTCGTGATCATCCGGAATGGCGCCCCAGCCCATCAGGGTCGGGATCACCGGCACCCCGGTCAGCTCGGCGAACTCGGTGAGCAGGTCGCCGGCATTGGCGTTGATGATGCCGCCCCCGGCCACCAGCAGCGGCTTGTCGGCCTCGTTGAGCATGCCCAGCGCCTTCTCCACCTGGGCGCGGCTGGCGGCCGGCTTGTAGGCGGGCAGCGACTCGTAGGTGTCCGGGTCGAACTCGATCTCGGTCATCTGCACGTCGATGGGCAGGTCGAGCAGCACCGGTCCCGGACGCGAGCTGCGCATGATCTGGAAGGCCTGCTGGAAGGCGCGCGGCACCTGGGCCGGCTCCTGCACGGTGATGGCCCACTTGGTGACGGGGCCGGCGATGGCCTGGATGTCCACCGCCTGGAAGTCCTCCTTGTGCAGCTTGCCGGTCGGTGCCTGACCGGTGATGCACAGGATCGGGATGGAGTCTGCGGAAGCGGAGTAGAGACCGGTGATCATGTCGGTGCCGGCCGGGCCGGAGGTGCCGATGCACACGCCGATGTTGCCGGCCTCGGCGCGGGTGTAGCCCTCGGCCATGTGCGAGGCGCCCTCGACATGGCGCGCCAGAATATGGTCCACCCCACCGATCCGACGCATTGCGGCGTAGAAGGGGTTGATGGCGGCGCCTGGCACGCCGAAGGCAACATCGACCCCTTCCTTCTTGAGTACATGGACAGCGGCTTCCGCGGCGGTCATCCGAGGCATGGCGGCTTACTCCTGTGAACATTTATTTTTATGGAAAATCATTCTGCATAATGAGAATAGACACCTACCCTTAGATCCGCCAGTTTTTTTGGAATTATTTTCCAAACTTTTTATACATCCAAAAAAGCCTCAATGAATCAGATCATTGAGGCTTTTCAAGTAGAAATCTTCTTCAAGAATCCAGTCACGCAGACATCTTCGTGCACAAGACACCGAGGCACTGCCTTGTCACCAGATGACTGCTGTACCGATTCTCAACGGCGCTGGCTGTAGGGCAGCGCCATGTGACGGTTGACGTCCTTGTACAGCAGATAGCGGAAGGGCCCCGGGCCACCCGCATAGCAGGCCTGCGGGCAGAAGGCGCGCAGCCACATGTAGTCGCCGGCCTCGACCTCGACCCACTGCTGGTTGAGGTGATAGACCGCCTTGCCCTCGAGCACGTAGAGACCGTGCTCCATGACGTGGGTCTCGTCGAAGGGGATCACGCCGCCGGGCTGGAAGGTGACGACGGTCACGTGCATGTCGTGGCGCAGGTCGTCCGGGTCGACGAAGCGGGTGGTGGCCCACACCTCGTTGCAGTCGGGCATCACGGTCGGCGTGATGTCGTTCTCGTTGACCACGAAGGCCTCCGGCACGTCGATGCCGTCGACATACTCGTAGGCCTTGCGGATCCAGTGGAAGCGCACCGGGGCGTCGGTCTCGTTGCGCAGCTGCCAGTCGCAGCCGGGCGGCAGGAAGGCGTAGCCACCGGGCACCATGCGATGCTTCTCGCCTTCGATGGTCAGCGTCATCTCGCCCTCCACCACGAACAGCACCCCCTCGGCACCGGCATCACTCTCCGGCCGCTCGCTGCCGCCACCCGGGGAGACCTCCATGATGTACTGGGAGAAGGTCTCGGCGAAGCCGGAGAGCGGACGCGACAGCACCCACAGGCGGGTGTTGTCCCAGTGGGGCAGCTTGCTGGTGACGATGTCGCGCATCACCCCCTTGGGAATCACCGCAAAGGCCTCGGTGAACATGGCGCGGTCGGTGGTCATCACCTTCTGGCTCGGATGACCGCCCTGGGGGGCATAGTACTGGCGAGAGGACTGATGCGGCTGACTCATGAGGTGGACTCCTGTTCGCTTTCGGTCGGCGTGACGGCCTCGCCCTGCGGCAGGGTCACGCGGATGTCGATGGGGTACTCGTCGCAGTTGTTGCCCTCGCCGCCGCGATCGACCACCAGGAACTCGCCCTCGCGCTCGAGCACCGACTGGATGGCGTGCCATGCCCCGGCGCGGTAGTTGACGCCCTGGCGACCATCGGTGACGAAGGCGCGCACGCTGTCGGGCTCGATGGTGTCGCCGGGGGGCGCCACCACCACGATGAAGCGCTCCTCATGCATCGGCACGAAGGCCTGGCTGCCCAGGGGGTGGCGTTCGAGAAACGGCAGCTCGAGCGGCAGCTCGACGGGCTGACTGACGAAGATGCTGATCAGTGCCCGGGCCCCCTCCCCCAGGGTCTCGATCCTGGCCAGGTCGTGATAGCGCCGAGTGCGGCCGGCGTTGATGGGAAAAGAGTCCGACGTTCGCGTATCGATCACCTCGCCGAAGGGCGCGAAGGCCTCGGGAGTGAGGGGCTGGGCCTCGAGTTCAAGCATGCTGGCTCCTGTAGACGGCAGGTCGGGTAGGCGGCGCACCGCCCACCTCTCGGGTTCGGGGATGACACCGGATCAGGGCGCGGGATGGTGCTCCGCCCAGTGGCGGGCGATATCCACACGCCGCGTCACCCAGACCCGCTCGTGGGCCTCGATATGATCCAGGAAGCGCTGCAGGGCGCGGAAGCGTCCCGGGCGTCCCAGCAGGCGGCAGTGCATGCCTACCGAAAGCATCTTCGGCGACTCCTCCCCCTCGGCATACAACACGTCGAAGGCATCACGCAGGTAGGTGAAGAAGTGGTCGGCGGTGTTGAACCCCTGGGGCGCGGCGAAGCGCATGTCGTTGGTGTCCAGGGTGTAGGGCACGACCAGATGGTCATGCTCGACGCCCTGAGTGTCCTTCTCGCGGGTCCAGAACGGCAGGTCGTCGCCATAGTAGTCACTGTCGTAGAGGAAGCCCCCCTCGTCGAGCACCAGCCGACGGGTATTGGGACTGTCACGGCCGGTATACCAGCCAAGCGGCTTCTCGCCGTAGAGCGACTGGAAGATATCGACGGCACGCCGCATGTGCTCGCGCTCGACCTCCTCGGAAACCTCCTGGTAGTGAATCCAGCGATAGCCATGACAGGCGACCTCGTGACCCAGCTCCTTGAAGGCATGGGCCACCTCGGGGTGGCGCTCCAGGGCCATGGCGACGCCGAAAACGGTCAGCGGCAGGCCGCGACGCTCGAACTCGCGCAGGATGCGCCACACCCCGGCCCGCGAGCCGTACTCATAGATTGACTCCATGCTCAGGTGGCGGTCCGCATAGCTGGCCGCGCCGATGATCTCCGAGAGGAACTGCTCGGACCCTTCGTCGCCATGCAGCACACAGTTCTCGCCGCCCTCCTCGTAGTTGAGCACGAACTGCACGGCGATTCGGGCATTGCCGGGCCAGTTGGCGTGGGGCGGGGTGCGGCCATAGCCGATCAGGTCGCGAGGGTAGTGGGAGGCGGAGGCATGGGTCATGGCGAAGTGTCCTGATTGTTATGGGAGCGGCGATCCCGACGATGCGGCCTGCTCCCGTGTATACAAAAACAAAAATAATGTGTCTCCAGGGCAACTTCAAGCCGTAGACGCCCCCGAAATTGAATACAAAAAGCTATACAAATTGGCGACATCCTATGAAGCAAGGCACCCTGTTAGACCAATGTCGGGTATCCATCAGGCCGGGGAAAACGGCGAAAAATGGCTTGAAAGCCGCGCCACAGGCGGGCTGAAGGCCCACGGCGGGATGACAAGGATCCGCGTTGCTTCCAGAACAAAATGACTCTACTTTGTGTACAAACAGGACAAAGACACGGAACTCCTCCATGAACCTGCATATCATCAATCCCAATACAACCGCCGGCATGACCGAGACCATCGGCGAAGCGGCCCGCAGGGTCAGTGCCCCGGATACCCGAATCGTCGCCACTCAACCCTCCCACGGCCCGGTCTCCATCGAGAGCCACTTCGACGAGGCCATCAGCGTCGTGGGGGTGCTCGAGGAGATACTGAACGGTGAAAAGGATGGCGCCGACGCCTACATCATTGCCTGCTTCGGCGACCCGGGCCTGCTCGCCGCCCGGGAACTGACCCAGGCACCGGTGATCGGTATCGCCGAGGCGGCCTTTCATATGGCAACGCTGATCAGCACTCGTTTCTCCGTCGTTACCACGCTGGCGCGCACCGGCATCATCGCCGAGCATCTGCTTGACCAGTATGGCTTCTCCCACCACTGCCGCCGGGTACGGGCCGCCGAGATACCGGTACTCGACCTGGAGAACGATGGTGACGCCGCCCTCACCCGCATCATCGAGGAGTGCCGACGCGCCCGCGACGAAGACCAGATCGGCGCTATCGTTCTGGGCTGTGGCGGCATGGCCGATCTGACCGACACCATCAGCCGCGAGGTCGGCCTGCCGGTCGTCGAGGGCGTTACCGCCGCCGTCAAGCTGGCCGAGGCCCTGACCGGCCTGGGGCTTGGCACCAGCAAGCATGGCGACCTGGCCTTCCCACGCCCGAAACCCTTCAGCGGGCGCGACGAGGGCTTCTCGAACCTGCAACCGACACGCCGATAGGCGCTTGACGCGCCCTGAACACCGACATGTGAGAGCTCATCTGGCGCTCACCACACCGCAAGCCCTCCTGACGGATGCGCAAAGATAACCACAACGCACTTGCGAGGACATCAGCATGAGCAACCCGACCACCTACAGCGACGCGGCTCGAGCGGCCGCTCCCCAACCCGCGGGCAGCGACGCTCACAAGGCGCCGGGCCAGGAATCCCTGGCCCCCCAGCAGACCCGAATCATGGGACGCGCCTCCTACTTCCTGGCCTGGTTCGGCGGCTGCGTCTCCATCGGCACCTTCGCCATGGGCTCGAGCGTTGTCGGCACCCTGAACCTGGTTCAGGCGACACTCGCCATCGCCATTGGCTGCTTCGTGATCGGCATCGCCCTGGCACTGAACGGTGCCGCCGGCTACAAGTACGGCATTCCCTTCATGGTGCAGGCGCGTAGTGCCTTCGGCTTCACCGGCACAAGATTGCCGGGACTGGTACGCGCCGTGCCGGCGGTGGTGTGGTACGGCTTCCAGAGCTGGATCGGCGCCGGGGCGTTGAACATGGTGTCGACCACGCTGTTTGGCTTCGACAACCTGGTGTTCTACTTCATCACCTTCCAGCTGTTGCAGATCGCTCTCTCGGTGATGGGCTTCCAGGGTATCAAGTGGCTGGAGAATATCGGCAGCGCCTTCATCCTCGCCTCCCTGATGTACATGTTCTACGCCACCGTGCAGCGTTACGGTGATGAGCTCTCCACAAGCCTTCTGACCATGGAAGGTTCCTGGGGCATGCCCTTCTGGGGCGCCACCATGCTGTTCCTGGGCATCTACAGCACCATGATGCTCAACGTCAGCGACTACGCCCGAGAACACAGGCGTGGGACCGGCGCCGGGCTTCTGACCACCATCTACGCCATGTCAATCCTGCCCTGCACCCTGTTCATGGGCCTGATCGGCTACATGGTGTCCGAGGCTACGGGAACCGCCGACCCGATCCAGGTATTTACCAACGCTGTCGACAACACGCCGCTGCTGATGGCCACCCTGCTGTTTATCGCCTTCGCCCAGGTCACCACCAATGTGCTCAACAATGTGGTGCCGCCCACCTATGTCCTCATGGACGTCTTCAAGATCAAGTTCAAGATCGCTACCGTGATCGTCGGCCTGCTCGCCTTCGCCACCTTCCCGTGGAAACTGGTTCAGCCAGACTCCGCCGATGGCCTGCAGCTCTTCGTTCAGACCTACTCCGCCTTCCTCGGCCCGATCTTCGCCATCCTGGTGGTGGACTACTTCCTGATCCGGCGTCGCACCCTGGACCTCGACAAGCTGTATAACGAGACCGGGCCCTATCGGGGCGTCAACCCGGCCGCCCTGATCGCCACCGCCACAGGCATCATCGCCGCGCTGAGCTTCTCGTCAATATCCTGGTACGCGAGCCTGATCCCCGCGGGCATCACCTACTACCTCTTGATGAAGAACTGGGCACCCTGCCAGCGATTCTGTCAGTAAGGCACCTGCAGATCAGGCTCCCCTGACCACGAACCCGGCCTTACCTGGCAGTAAGGCCCGTCAATACAGCGAGACCAGAAGGCTTCACACATGACTCACATGTCCGACCAAGAGCTGAAGATCCGGCATATCGACCCCAGCCTCTACAACAAGGACCTGGCCCCCATCAAGAAGGCCGATCGCAGCTGGGGCTGGTTTGAAATCTTCAACGTCTGGTCGAACGACATCCAGAGCCTGTTCGGTTACACCCTGGCTGCCTCGCTGTTCATCTCCTACGGCCTCAACGGCTGGGCGGTGATGGCAGCGATCGTTCTCGCCGGCTTTGTGGTAATGCTGCTGGTCAACCTGAGCGGCAAGCCCAGCGTCAAGTATGGTGTCCCCTTTCCGGTGATGATTCGTGCCAGCATGGGAGTTCGCGGGGCCAACTTCCCCGCCATGCTGCGCGCCATCACCGGCATCTTCTGGTACGGCGTCCAGACCTATTTCGCCTCAACGGCGGTCTCTCTGCTGCTCACATCGCTATTCGGCAACCCCGGCGGCGAGTGGCTGGGCATGTCGGCCCTGGACTGGCTCTCCTTCGTGATCGTCTGGGCCTTCCAGATCGCCCTGTTCTGGCAGGGCATCGAACGTATCAAGCACTTCCTCAACTGGGCCGGGCCGCTGGTCTATGTGGTGATGATCGCGCTGATGATCATCGTGTGGGTGCGCGCTGGCAGCGACCTGCTGCCGGCAGTCGATACCATCTTCCGCGGCAGCAGCGACTATAACGGCAGTGCAATCGGTGCCTTCCTGGCGATTACCGGTACGATGATCGCCTACTTTGCAGCGGTGGTGATCAACTTCGGCGACTTCACCCGCTTCGTGAAGAGCGAGAAGCAGATGAAACTCGGCAACCTGGTAGGCCTGCCACTCAATGTCGCCTTCTTCTCCTTCATCGCCCTGATCATCACCGCCGGCACCCTGGCGCTGTTCGGCGAAACCATGACCAATCCATCGGACATCATCGCCCACGTTGACTCACTGCCACTGACCATCATCGCAGCGATAACCTTCTTCGCCGCCACCGTAGGCATCAATCTGGTGGCCAACTTCATTCCGCCGGCCTATGACCTGGCCAACCTGTTTCCACGCTATATCAGCTTCCGCATTGGCGGGCTGATCACCGCCGTGGTGGCCTTCTTCGTCGGTGGCCTCTGGGTATCGGTGATCAGCCAGGTCGGCATCTCGGGGTTCGTGAATGCCGTTGGCGCCATCGTTGCACCCTTCTACGGCATCATCGTGGTGGATTACTACCTGATTCGACGCCAGCGGCTCAACATTCAGGAGATGTTCTCCGCGGCTCCCGATAGTGCCTACTACTATCTCAAGGGGTGGAACAAGCGTGCCATCTGGGCTTTCCTGCTCTCCGCGCTGTTCTCGATCTCTTCGGTATGGGTGCCGGCTCTCGAGGCTCTTGGCGGTTACGCCTGGCTGATCGGTGCCGCACTGGGGGGGATCTTCTACTACTGTCTGATGCGGCGGCAGAAAGTGCCGTCTCTCGATCCTCTCACCTCTCCCGCCTCTCTCTAGGCAAGCCCCCCCACCGCCCACCTCGACATGCAACGGCCGCCTGACAGGCGGCCGTTGCATGTCGAAGCCGAGCCTTTGTCGAGCCGTGCCTTCAGCCAGCGAAGATGCGCTGCAGGTCGGGCGTTTCCTCCTCCTCCTCGGTAATCGACAGGGACTCCTCGATCGCCTTGAGGTGGCGACTCATGAACGCCGCGGCACGCTCGCCACTCTTCTCCTGCAGGTAGCCGATCAGATCCTCGTGGTCATGCGTCTCACACCCCAGATGACCAGGCTTGCCATAGACCGCCAGAATCAACGAGGAGCGAAAGCAGAGCCGCTCGACGAAATCGGCCAGGGTGGCATTGCCGGCGAGACGCGCCAGCCGCGTATGGAAATCAGCCGAATAACGAATCGCCGCACTATGCTCGCCCTTTCGCAGGGCCCGCTGCTCCTTGTCGGAGATCTCGCGCAATGCATGAACGCTCTCCTCGTCGATGCGCCGTGCCACCTCGGGCATCAGTCCGCACTCCACCATCTGGCGTGCCTCGAACACCTCCCGAGCCTCCTCGGCGGTAGGCCGCGTGACGCTGGCTCCGCGTCGCGGTGTGAGGGTGACCAGCTGCTCCAGCGCCAGCCGCTGGAGGATCTTGCGGATTCCGGTGCGACTGACCCCAAATACTTCGGCTAGAGCATCCTCGCGCAGGCGCGCACCGGGCTTGAGCCTATGCTCGATGATGGCATCGCTGATCGCCCGGTGGATCGCCTCGTGACGTTCGGCCCCATCCCCGTTCTTGCCGCGACGCCCCCGGACCTCCTGACGCTGGTTCATGTGACCTGGCTCCCTGTGGTTGGCTATCCATATTGTATACGCAAAAACCGGGCAATTACGTCACTTGCTCGCCTACACACTGCCAGGTTGAAGAAGCCAACGGGAAGGCGAGTCAGCGGCATCGCACATGGGCTTACAGGTCATGGCGACCAGGCGGCGATGGTGGCGCGCTCCTCCTCGGTAATGCCGGTGATATTGCCCAGTGGCATGTAGCCGCTGGCAACGACCCCCTGGATCTTCTGCATTTGTTCCATGATCTGCTCGCCGGTGTCATAAGCCAGGCCCGCCGGCGGCGCATTGAAGCCAGGCTGGGTGGGGTCGCTGGCATGGCAGGCGACACAGCGAGACTCGATGATCGGCTGCACCTCGGAAAGCGATACGCTGGCGGACGCCTGGGCCTGTCCCGCACTGACACCGACGGTCGGCATGGCGACCCAGAAGGCGACGGCGATCAGGGCCGTTCCGGCGATCGGATAGGCCGGCTGGATCCTGCCGGCATGCATCAACACGAAGAACTGGCGAATCAGCGCGCCGGCGAAGATGAACAGCGACATGATCACCCACGCAGACTCGTGGGAGTAGGCGAAGGAGTAGTGGTTGCTGATCATCAGCAAGACCACCGGCAGCGTGAAGTAGGTGTTGTGCACCGAACGCTGCTTTCCGCGCTTGCCGTCAAGCGGATTGGGCGCTTCCCCGGCCTTCATCGCCTTCACCATGCGGCGCTGGCCCGGGATGATCCAGAAGAAGACGTTGGCCGACATGGCGGTGGCCATCACCGCGCCGGTCAACAGAAAGGCCGCCCGTCCCGAGAAGATCTGAGTACTCAGATAGGCAACCACCACCATCATCACCGCCACCGCGACACTGAGCAGACCATCGCGGGTCATGTCGGGGCTGATGCGCTTGCACAGCTCGTTGTAGACCACCCAGCCGCCAAGCAGGAACAACAGCGCCACCACATTGGCCTGCCAGCCACTCATGTTGGCGGCCCACTCCCAGCTGGCATTGGGATTGACCAGGTAGAAGCTGGGGTTGGCCATGTAGAGCAGGATGAACAGCGCGAAGCCCGACAGCCAGGTGGTGTAGGCCTTCCAGAATGACCAGTGAAGGTCCTCGGGCAGCTTGGCCGGCGCCGTGGCGTACTTCTGGTTATGGTAGAAGCCACCACCATGCACCGCCCACATCTCGCCGAACACCCCCTTGTCGCGATCCTCGGCGGCCTTGGGGGTACGTAGCCCATTATCCAGCATCACGAAATAGATCGATTCCCCGATCCAGGCAATCGCTGCGATGACATGTAGCCAGCGCAGCATGAAGTTTCCGAAGTCCAGCAGGTAGGCTTGCATAAGAGGCCTCGTCTAGCGTCTTGTTATGGGCTGTCGGCGAGAGGGCTTTCCTCAGCTACCGCGATAGGTGGAGTAGCCATAGGGCGAGAGCAGCAGTGGCACATGGTAGTGCGCATCGGCATCGGCCACGCCGAAGCGCAGCGGAATCACGTCGAGGAAGCGCGGCTCATCGGCCTCGACACCCTGAGCGCGCAGATAGTCCCCGGCATGGAAGACCAGCTCATACTGACCGGTGACGAACGCCTCACCATCGAGGATCGGATCGTCGCAGCGGCCATCGTCATTGGTCACCACTTCCTTGAGACGAGTGCGCCGCTCGCCCTCCAGCCGATAGACCTCTATGCGGATACCCTCGCCCGGGCATCCCTTGGCGGTGTCGAGTACGTGGGTGGTCAGGCGTCCCATGGTGATACTCCTTGGTGTCACTTCGTGAATTGTCGAGATAAGGGCCGGATTCGTTTGTTGATATCGGCTGCTCAGGGTTAACCTGAGAGCATGAAGACAGTTTTAGCCAGTTTAGGGGTACATTTCAAAATATTTTTTGTATACATTTAGTCGACACCCTCACGACAAGCTGCCTGGTCAATCGTCGTGACCCCCTGCCACACCCCGCCAAGGAGAATGACAATGAGCCACAACACCCTTACTCCGCCCCCAAGCCAGCTGGACAAGTCCGCCTTCGTGGCCGCCTACGGGGAGATCTACGAGCACTCTCCCTGGGTTGCCGAGCTGGCCTGGGAGCAGGGACTGAACACTGACCACGACTCGCCTGCAGGCCTGGCGAAGGCCATGGGTGAGGTACTGACCGACGCCTCCGCCGAACACCAGCTCGCGGTGATTCGCGCCCACCCTGACCTCGCCGGCAAGGCCGCCGTCGCCGGTGAGCTGACCGACGACTCGACCCGGGAGCAGGCTGGCGCCGGCCTGGATCAGTGCTCACCGGAGGAGATGGCACGCTTCGAGCGGCTCAACGAGGCCTACAAGGAGAAGTTCGGCTTTCCCTTCGTGATGGCCGTCAAGGGCAACGACCGTTATGCCATCCTGAACGCATTCGAGACTCGGCTCGAGAATGACCCCGCCGAGGAACGCCGCACCGCGGTGGAACAGATCAACCGCATCGCCCGCTTCCGCCTCGAGGCACGAGCCGAAGCCAACGCCTGACGCCTCTCCCGATCGACGGCTCCTCTCCCCGCCAATCAGCCAGACAAGGCGCCGGGCAACCGGCGCCCCATGCTTCGAACACGACACCGCCCGGCATCATGCCGGGCGGAAGCGTGGTACAGGCGTTACATCAATGGGCCTCGTCAGGTCAGCGATTGACGTGGGGCGCAGTACCGAGGGGGGCGTCACCCTCGGTATCGACATCCGTCAGCGGCTGAGCGTCAGGACCCTGCCCTGCAGCCTCGGCGTCGGCCCGAGCAATCTCTTCGCGCTCACGCCGCTCGTCGGCCAGTGATCGACTCGGCAGCACGATATTGAGCACGAAGGAGGTGATCGCCGCCACCACGATCGGCGCGCCCCCGATAACGTTCTGGACCATCTGCGGAAACTGCTCGATGGCCGCCGGCACCTGGGAGATGCCCAGGGCCAGGGCCAGGGAGAGGCCGACGATGGTCACGTTGCGGGCCGAAAGCTCATCCTTGATGAGCAGCTGGATGCCGGTCATGGTGATCATCCCGAACACCGTGACGGTAGCACCGCCCAGTACCGGATAGGGAATGGTGGTCATGATGGCGCTGAACTTGGGACTCAGGCCAGCGAGCACCATGAACAGGCCGGCGATGGCCAGCACCGATCGACTAATCACCTTGGTCATGGCGACGATGCCGACGTTCTGGCTGAAGGTGGAGGTCGGCAGTGCCGCGAACAGCGAGCTCAGGGCGGTGGTCAGGCCGTTGCCCAGCAGCCCGCCCGTCAGCTCCCTGGTCTTCAGCTCGCGGTTCATCCCCGCCACGCTGGTGGCGGAGAGATCACCGATGGTCTGTACCGAGTTGATCACGCAGATCACCACCATGGAGACGATCGCCGCCGAGTGAAACTCGAGCTGGAAGGGCATGAACTCCGGTACGGCCAGCCAGCGCGCTGCAGCCACCGAACTGAAGTCGACCATGCCCATCGGCAGCGCCACCGCATAGCCGACCAGGATACCGACGATGATCGCCGACAGCCGAACCACGCCGCGGCCAAACTGGGAGGCGCCCAGCACCGCCAGCAGGGTGATGATGCCCACCATCCAGTTGGCCAGGTCACCGAACCCTTCGGCGTTGACGTTGCCGCTGCCCGCCATGTAGCGAATGGCGATGTCGTAAAGTGACAGGCCGATCACCAGCACCACGGTGCCCGCCACGATCGGCGGAAACAGGTGGCGAATGTACTGAATGAAGTAACCGACCACCATCATGGTGATACCGCCGATCAGCTGGGCGCCGAGGATGCCCTCGATGCCGAACTGGCCACCCACGGCGATCAGGGTCGGTACATAGGCGAAGCCCACGCCGAAGATCGCCGGCATCCGAGCGCCGAACTTCCACACCCCGTAGAGATGGAACAGGGTGCAGAGACCCGAGGCGAGCACCGCCACCTGGATCAGCAGCAGCTTCTCCTGAGGCGTCGAGCCGACCACCCCGGCGATGATGATCGGCGGGGTGATCACGCCGGCGATCATCGCCAGCACGTGCTGCAGCGAGATGGGCAACGCCTTGTAGACCGGCGGCCGCCCTTGAAAGTCAAACAGCGAAGTATTGCGCGTCTTGGTTGTCATGGGGCTATCCGGGGCTGTTGTTGTATGACGTCAATGCATACCGCATGTCGATACCAATGACCACAGCAGTGTGGACTCTTTAAACATAAAGTTGTACACATTATTATCGTCTCGAGTCGCTTAGAGGTGCCACTCGAGCTGGAAGGTCGGCGCATCGGTATCCACCTCATCCTTGCCGTGGTTGCCGAACTTGTTACGCCAGTACTCGTAACCCACCCCGGCCCACAGCTGGTTCGCCTCGCCCCAGGCCAGCTGGCCGACGTCGAGCATGAGTGAGGTGCGCATCAACTGCTCGGGGTCGGTATCGTTGCCCTGATAGTCCTCTCCCTTCTCGCCGTTATAGTTGTAGAACCCCTGGAACTTCAGCGGCAGCGGGCCGGCCACGAAAGGCACTCCCCAGGCCAGGTTGATCTGGTAGTAGGGGTCGAACTCGATCTCGTTGACGTCGCAGAAGCTCGCGCCGCAGTGGTTCCACTCATGGGCGTAGAAGAGGCTCAGGTCGACGAACCCCTTGGGCACGTCGAACTTCAGCGTCGGCCCTACCACCAGCAGGCGCTTGCGCGGTGCGAAGTCGGTGTTCTTGGTGTTGAGGTCGAAGCCACCGGTCAACGCCACGTCCTTGATCGGCCCGAAAGCCGCTGGCTCGCCGGTGAGCTTGCCGAGCTGCAGCTGGTGGCGATAGGTCAGATAGGCCTCGGTGGCACCGCTATCGCCGCCGCTGACCGGGTCGGCGCTGTCGGACTGCAGCACGTCAAGATTAAGAAAGTTCTGACCGAGCGAGTAACCGCTGACATGGGTGAACTGCAGCACGTGTTTTTCGATGTCACGAGGGTTGCCCGGCTCGGTGAACTGGGTGCCATGGCGATAGCCGATGAAGGTATCGCTCCAGGTTGTCGCCTGGGCATTACCGGCGACGAGACTGGCAAGCAGCAGGCCGGCGCTCAGACGGGGCCTGGGGATGCACTCCTGCATAAGAGGGCTCTCCATTTGTTGTGGTTATTGGATACACTGAACTAAGATCAGTGTTCACAGAATAGACCATAAAACTGTATACGAAAAACCCCTCTTCTCCGGCCGATGCTTGATCGACCTTGCCAACACATTCCCTGGAGTCAGGGACCGCAAGCCCGCGGGGGGGCCCCATGACATGGGGGTATCACCTCGGGAACCACTAGACTGAGGAATGGTAGCCGCCAGGAGGATCATCCATGTTTCAACACCGACGTGACGCCGCCGAACGCCTGGCCACGAGGCTCAGCCACCTGCATGGCCTCCACCCGCTGGTGCTGGCCATTCCCCGCGGCGGGGTGCCCATGGGGCGGGTCATCGCCGACGCCCTGCAGGGGGAGCTAGACGTGGTGCTGGTGCGCAAGATCGGTGCACCGGGCAATCCGGAGTACGCCATCGGCGCGGTCAGTGAGGATGGCAGCGTGCACCTGGAGGAGGAGGCACGGCACTGCCGGGAGGAGTGGCTGGCCGGTGCGATTGCCCGCCAGCGGGAGTTGATCGAGGAGCGCCGCCGGCGTTACACCCCGGTGCGCAGCCCCATCGAACCGACGGGGCGCACCCTGGTGGTGGTGGATGACGGCAGCGCCACCGGCGCGACCATGGCCGCGGCGCTGGCGACCCTTCGCCAGCGCCATCCCGCACGCCTGATCGCCGCCCTGGGCGTGGCGCCGCCCGACACCGTGGCGCGGCTGGAAACGCTGGCCGACGAGGTGATCTGTATCGGGGTGCCCGGGCACTTCGCCGCCGTGGGCCAGTTCTTTACCGATTTCGATCAGGTCAGCGACGACGAGGTGGTGGCCCTGCTTGCCGCCGACGATGACGGTACGTCAGCCACGCCCTGACCCACCGTCGATGCGGGCCGCCTCAGCGATAGGCACCCTCGATGTCGGTGATGCGCATGGCGTGCCGCCCCAGGCCACCATGCAGATCCAGCATGCGCTCGAGCCAGGCATGGACCGGATCGGCATTGGAGACCAGATCGGCGCTGGAAACGCAGCGCGCCCACATGAAGTTGCCGAACACCAGGTAGTCGGCCGCTGCCGGGGACGCTCCGTCGATGAATTCCGACTCCTTGAGCAGGCCGCGCAGGGGCTCGAGCGCCGCATCGAGCTGGGCGAGCCCCCTGGAGGGCGAGTGAAACTCCTCCAGCGTACGGCCGAAGCGCTTTTCACGCGTTTCGCGGAAGTAGTCCCGGTCATCGGGATGAATGGCATTGAGCAGATCCATGATGATCGTACGCAGCATGGCCGGTGCCAGGGTACGCTCGGCAAAATGCTTGAAGAAGCGGGCGCGTGCCGCGGCAAGGCCCTCACCGATCAGTGGTGCCTCCGGGTAAGTGCGGTCCAGGTAGCGCAGGATCTCATAGCTGTCGGTCACCACCGTTTCGCCATCGACCAGTACCGGCACCTTGTCATGGTCGGCGAACGCCAGGGCCTCCCGGTCGGTGAAGCGCCACGGCCGCGCCTCGACTTCCAGCCCCTTGTGAGCCAGGGCATATCGCACGCGCCAGCAGAATGGCGAGAAGCGCAGCTCCTCGTCGACACCACACAGGTCATACAGTACTCGAGACATACGAACCTCTCCTCAGCGTAAAGGGCAATCACCCGACGAAGTCTGCCAGGCTCCTGGCCCCGGTGTCAGGCCGCTCACCATGCTCACCCTCGGCGAGGCTGCTGTCCATTAGTCTAATAAACACTTGGGGCTTAACGCCCCCCGCCTCCTGCTGTTTTTTAAATTTCATTTTCTTATCAGTCGCTTAGCGATAAGGCGACGGATAGAGAAGTTATCGAAAGATTGGTCATACCAACTTTCCAGAGATGGAAAGCCTCTCCTTGACGCCGTAATGTCCGGCTGGCTGAACATTCGGCCGATCCCCTTTGGTCACAACAACGACTCCCGATCGAGGAACCCTATCCATGAATGACACCCTTCTCGCACTGCTGGCCTTCGCGCCCCTGGTGCTTGCCGGCGTGCTGCTCATCGGTCTGCGCATGGCGGCCAGGACCGCCATGCCGATCGTCTTCGTGGTCACCGCCATCATCGCCCTGTTTGCCTGGGAGATGACCGCCACCCGCGTCATGGCCTCTACCCTCCAGGGCCTGATGCTCACGGTATCGATCCTGTGGATCATCTTCGGTGCCATCCTGCTGCTCAACACCCTGAAGCATTCGGGCGGCATCAAGGCCATCCGCAACGGTTTCTCCGGCATCAGCCCCGATCGCCGCGTCCAGGCAATCATCGTCGCCTGGCTGTTCGGCTGCTTTATCGAGGGCGCCTCCGGCTTCGGCACCCCCGCCGCCGTCGCGGCCCCGCTGATGGTGGCACTCGGTTTCCCGGCGCTGGCCGCCGTGGTGGTGGGAATGATGATCCAGTCCACCCCGGTCTCCTTCGGTGCCGTCGGCACCCCCATCGTGGTGGGCGTCTCCGGTGGCCTGGACCGCACCGGCATTACCGAGACCCTCGAGGCCGGTGGGGCCAGCTGGATGGAGTACTTCCATCTGATCGCCGGTGAGGTCGCGGTGACCCACGGCATCGTCGGCATCCTGATGCCCTTGATCATGGTGGTTGTCATGGTGCGCTTCTTCGGTGCCAACCGCTCCTGGAGGGAGGGACTCTCCATCGCCCCCTTCGCTATCTTCGCCGGGATCAGCTTCGTGGTGCCCTACATGCTGGCCGGCGTGCTGCTGGGGCCGGAGTTCCCGTCGATGATCGGTGCCATGGTCGGCCTGGCCATCGTCGTGCCGGCCGCTCGCCGCGGCTTCCTGATCCCCAGCGACACCTGGGACTTTCCGGAGAGCAACGCCTGGCCCGACCACTGGATCGGCAAGCTCGAGATCAAGCTGGATGACGTCACCGGCAAGGCACCGGTCTCCACCCTGATGGGCTGGGTACCCTATGTGCTGCTGGCTGTGATCCTGGTCGCCTCGCGCACCATCGAACCCTTCAAGAGTGCGCTGACGTCGTTCTCCTTCGGCTGGAGCAATATCCTCGGCGAGGCGGGAGTCTCCGGCGCCATCCAGCCCCTCTACCTGCCGGGTGGCATCCTGCTGATGGTGGTGCTGCTCACCGCCCTGCTCCACCGCATGCGCATGGGCGAGATCAAGGCGGCCTTCGGCGAGTCCACCCGGACCATCCTCGGCGCCGGCTTCGTACTGATCTTCACCATTCCCATGGTACGGATCCTGATCAACTCGGGAGTCAATGCCGCCGATCTGGTCTCCATGCCGGTCGCCATGGCCCAGCTGGTGGCCAACAGCGTGGGCGATATCTACCCCTTCTTCGCCCCTGCCGTGGGCGCGCTGGGGGCCTTTATCGCCGGCTCCAACACGGTCTCCAACCTGATGCTGGCCGACTTCCAGTTCAATGTCGCCCAGCAGCTCGGCCTCTCCACCGCCTTCATGGTGGCCCTGCAGGCCGTGGGTGCCGCCGCGGGCAACATGATCGCGATTCACAACGTGGTCGCCGCCTCGGCCACGGTGGGCCTGCTCGGCCGCGAGGGCGAGACCATCCGCAAGACGATCCTGCCGACGATCTACTACCTCGTCGCCACCGGGATCATCGCGCTGCTCGCCTTCTATGTGCTGGGCATCGGCGATCCCCTGCTCGGCCTCGGCTGATCGAGCCTCATGCGCGCCAGCGCCCTCGGCACTGCCGGGGGCGCTGGCGTCTTGAGGCACTGGCCGAGCTGCGGTGACGACAGGCGAAGGGGTTACTCCCACCCCTCCAGCCGCATCGTCGATCGCTCCAGGCGCTCGTCCTCGGCCTCGATCTCGCGCAGGGCCTCGCCGATGCTGTTCAGGTGCTCCAGTGCCACACGACGGGCCAGCTGCGGCTTGCCCTTGACCACGGCATCATGCAGGCGCGCATGCTGGCGGTTGATCATCTCGCGGGGTTGCGGACGATGATAGAGATTCTTCACCGAGGCGAAGACCGAACTGAGCAGCAGCTCGGTCAGGTTCTGCAGGGTGTGTACCAGCACCGGGTTATGGGAGGCCTGGGAGATCGCCAGATGGAAGGCGTGGTCGAGCCTCGCCAGACGCTCCACATCGATGGGGTCGGCGCTCGCCACATAGTCGGCCATCTCCCGATAGCGCCGGGTGATCAGCACCCTGTCTGCCGGATTGCCGCGACTGGCGGCCAGCTGCGCCGATTCCCCCTCGAGCAGGGCTCGCACCTCGAGCAGGTCGAACAGGGTCCGCGGGTGGTCGCGAAACAGGTGCATCAACGGGCTCTGCTCGCGCGCCGGAAGCAGCGCGGCCACCGTGGAGCCACGGCCGTGACGGGTCTCGATGATGCCCTTGCTGCGCAGGATGCGCATCCCCTCGCGCAGCGAGGCGCGGGACACGCCCAGCCGCTCGCACAGCCGCCGCTCCGAGGGCAGCAGCTGGCCGGTACGGAAGATACCGTCCAGGATCAGCCGCTCGAGGCGCGCGGCCACCCCTTCCGGGGTGCGCTGTCCGCCGAGTGATTCCTCATGAGTCAACACCTTGGCCTCCTCCGATCAGACCAAAATCTGGTCTGACCAGTGCACCACAAGCTGGACAGCAGCGCCAGCGCTGCCAGGATAGGAGAGTGGTGAAGCACGCCGCAGGGCACGCCACGCACCCACGAGCCGCCATCCCGGACCTTCCACCTTGACGATACGTATGGGGAAACCCCGATGAATACACAGTACGACGCTCGGCTCGATGGCGAGCCACCCCTTCTTGACCAGGCCGAGGTTCTGGCCGACCTCCGCCAGGCACTGCCCGACATGGCCCTGCTGCATCGCGAGGAGGACCTGCGCCCCTTCGAGTGCGACGGCCTTTCCGCCTATCGCGCCCTGCCCATGCTGGTGGCGCTGCCCGAGACACTCACCCAGGTCGAGACCCTGCTCAAGCGCTGCCACGCCCTGGGCGTACCGGTGGTGACCCGCGGTGCCGGCACCGGCCTGTCGGGCGGCGCCCTGCCGCTTGCGCACGGGGTGCTGCTGGTGATGTCACGCTTCAGTCGTATCCTCGAGATCGACCCCGATGCGCGCACCGCGCGGGTGCAGCCCGGGGTACGCAACCTGGCGATCTCCGAGGCGGCAGCCCCCTACGGGCTCTATTACGCCCCGGACCCCTCCTCCCAGATCGCCTGCTCCATCGGCGGCAACGTGGCCGAGAATGCCGGCGGCGTGCACTGCCTCAAGTACGGCCTCACCGTGCACAACGTGATCAAGGTCGAGGTGCTGACCATCGAGGGCGAGCCCATGACCCTGGGCGCCGACGCCCTGGATGCTCCCGGCTTCGATCTGCTGGCCCTGTTCAACGGCTCCGAGGGCATGCTCGGCGTGGTCACCGAAATCACCGTCAAGCTGCTGCCCAAGCCCGAGAGCGCCAAGGTCCTGATGGCCAGCTTCGACGACATCGAGAAGGCCGGCGATGCCGTGGGTGCCATCATCGCCGCGGGCATCATTCCCGGGGGGCTGGAGATGATGGACAACCTGGCGATCCGCGCCGCCGAGGACTTCATCGGCGCCGGCTACCCGGTGGAGGCCGAGGCGATCCTGCTGTGTGAACTGGACGGTGTCGAGGCGGACGTGGACGACGACTGTCAGACCGTGCGCCGCGTGCTGGAGAAAGCCGGCGCGACCGGTATCCAGCAGGCCCGTGATGAAGCCGAGCGCGCGCTGTTCTGGGCCGGCCGCAAGAACGCCTTTCCCGCCGTGGGACGCATGTCGCCTGATTACTACTGCATGGATGGCACCATTCCTCGTCGCGAGCTGGCCCGCGTGCTCAAGGGCATCGGCGATCTCGGCGAGGAGTATGGCCTGCGTGTGGCCAACGTCTTCCACGCCGGCGACGGCAACATGCACCCGCTGATCCTGTTCGATGCCAACCAGCCCGGCGAATTCGAGCGGGCCGAGGCGCTCGGCAGCCGCATCCTCGAGCTCTGCGTCGAGGTGGGTGGCACCATCACCGGCGAGCATGGCGTGGGCCGCGAGAAGATTCATCAGATGTGCGTACAGTTCACTCCCTGCGAACTGGCCACCTTCCGCGCCGCCAAGGCGGCCTTCGATCCCAGAGAGCTGCTCAACCCGGGCAAGAACATCCCCACGCCGGCCCGCTGCTCCGAGTTCCGCCTGACCAAGAGCGCCGGCGATGCTCCCGCCCCGACCCAGGCCCCGAAGAGCCACGGCTGAGAGACACAAGACATGGTGACCATGAACGACACCCCGAGCCGCGACATTATCAACCACGATGCCAGCGAGGCGTTGGCCGAACGCATTCGCCGTGCCGAGGCGGAGGGCTCACCGCTACGCATCGTCGGCGGCGACACCAAGGCCTTCTACGGGCGTGAAGTGGAAGGAGAAGCCCTGTCCACCCGCGAGCACCGCGGCATCACCGAGTACGACCCGGTGGAGCTGATCGTCTCGGTACGCACCGGCACCCCGCTGCGCGAGCTGGAAAGCGTGCTGACGGCCAACGGCCAGATGCTGCCCTGCGAGCCCCCCCACTTCGGCGAGGAGGCCACCGTCGGCGGCATGATCGCCACCGGCCTCTCCGGCCCGCGCCGCCCCTGGGCGGGCAGCGTGCGCGACTTCGTGCTGGGCACCCGCATCATCACCCGCCAGGGCAGTGAACAGCGCTTCGGCGGGCAGGTGATGAAGAATGTCGCCGGCTACGACCTCTCGCGCCTGATGGTAGGCGCCCAGGGCACCCTGGGGCTGATCACCGAGGTCTCCATGAAGGTGCTGCCGCTGCCGGCGGCCACCCGCAGCCTGCACCTGGAGATGCCGCAGCAGGAAGCCCTGGAGAAGCTCGCCGAGTGGGGACGGGAACCCTTGCCGATTACCGCCGCCGCCTGGCTTGAAGGCGCCCTGCACCTGCGCCTCGAAGGGGGCCCCAGCTCGGTGGAAGCCACCGCAAGGCGCCTGGGGGGGGACGAACTCCTCGATGGCTTCTGGAAGGCCCTGCGGGAACAGCGGCTGGCGTTCTTCGGCGCCGAGAGTGCGCTCCCGATCTGGCGACTCTCGCTGCCACACCACACCCCGGCGCTCGAGCTGCCGGGCGTGTCACGCGAGAGCGATGTGCTCTACGACTGGGCCGGCACCCAGCGCTGGGTGCGCAGCGATGCCAGCCCCGAAGCGATGCGCGCGATCGCCAGCCAGGCCGGTGGCCATGCCACCCGCTGGGGTGGCCCGGGCGGCGCCCCCCAGGATGCCCCCTTCACGCCCCTCGCCCCGGTGGTCGAGAAATATCACCGCAATCTGAAGACGCAGCTGGACCCCCAGGGGATCTTCAACCCGGGCCGGCTCTACGCGGCATTCTGAGATACACGGAGAGACGTCAAACATGCAGACGCATTTCACCGCCGAAGACCTCCAGAAACCGCATATCCGCGAGGCCGACCGCGTGCTGCGCAGCTGTGTTCACTGTGGCTTCTGCAACGCCACCTGCCCTACCTACCAGCTGCTGGGGGATGAGCGCGACGGGCCCCGTGGACGCATCTACCTGATCAAGGAGATGCTCGAGGCGCCAGAGGAAAGTGACAAGGTCACCGAACAGACTCGCCTTCATCTCGACCGCTGCCTGACCTGTCGCAACTGCGAGACCACCTGCCCCTCCGGGGTCGAGTATCACAAGCTGCTCGATATCGGCCGCGCCGAGATCGAGCGCCGGGTCCCTCGCAAGGCGTCGGAGCGGGCACTGCGCTATGGCCTGCGCAAGGCCCTGGTCGACCCGAAACGCTTTCAGGCCCTGTTCAAGCTGGGTCTCACCTTCCGGCCGCTGGTACCAGGCCCCCTGAAGGAGAAGATGCCCCCGGCCCCGGTGGATGCGGGCCAGCGCCCGTCTGGCAAGCGCCATGCCCGGCAGATGCTGATTCTCGAGGGCTGTGTGCAACCGGGCCTGTCACCCAACACCAATGCCGCCACCGCCCGGGTGCTGGACCGCCTGGGTATCGGCCTCGTCCCGGTGAGTGAAGCCGGCTGCTGCGGCGCCATCGACTTCCACCTCAACGCCCAGGACGAGGGGCGCGCTCGAGCGCGAGCCAATATCGATGCCTGGTGGCCACATATCGAAAAGGAAGGTGACGCGGGGGTGGAGGCGATCGTACAGACCGCCAGCGGCTGCGGCGCCTTCGTCAAGGAGTATGCCGAGCTCCTGGCCGACGACCCCGACTATGCCGACAAGGCCGCCCGGGTGAGTGAGCTTGCCAGGGATCTGGTCGAGGTGCTGCGGGACGAGGAGCTCGATGCCCTCGAGGTAGCGCGGTCCCGGCGCCTCGCCTTCCACTGTCCCTGCACCCTGCAGCACGCCCAGAAGCTGGGGGGGGCCGTGGAAGGCGTGCTGACCCGGCTCGGTTTCACGCTGACGCCGGTGGCCGACGCCCATCTCTGCTGCGGTTCGGCCGGCACCTACTCCATCACCCAGCCCGAGCTCTCCATGCAGCTGCGTGACAACAAGCTCGACAATCTGGAGGCCGGCAGCCCCGAGGTGATCGTGACGGCCAATATCGGCTGCCAGACCCATCTCAATGGTGCCAACCGCACAACGGTGCGCCACTGGATCGAAATCGTGGATGAGGCATTAACACCAGCTACGAGCAACGAGCCTCGAGCTGCAAGCGGCTAGTAGCTCGAAGCTCGAAGCTCGAAGCCAATATCAACCCAGGAGACCACTCATGAAGACCAAGCCCGTCCTGACCCTGACCGATGTCAACGCCATCCTCGATGCCGCCCAGAAGGAGGCCGAAGCCAACGGCTGGGGCGTGACCATCGCCGTCGCCGATGACGGCGGCCACCTGCTTGGCCTGCGCCGCATGGACGGCGCGCCCCCCTTCAGCGCCGATGTGGCCACCCAGAAGGCCCGCAATGCCGCCATCGGTCGGCGCGAGACCCAGGCCTTCGAGGAGATGATCAACGGTGGCCGCACCGCCTTCGTCACCGCCCCCATGCAGTCGCTGCTCGCCGGCGGCGTGCCGGTGCTGGTAGAGGGTGAGGTCGCCGGCACCGTCGGCATCTCCGGCGTCAAGCCCGACCAGGACGTGCAGATCGCCCGCGCCGGCGTCGCCGCTGTCGTCTGAGCCCCCCTTGCCGAGCGACGACAGGGCCCCACCATGGTGGGGCCCTGTCGATTACGTTATCGGCGACGTGTTACCGCTCCGAGGCGAGGTCTATGAAGCCTGGCGATGCCGTCGCAGCTCCCCGTTCAGGGCCTTGATAATGGTGTAGCACATCAGCAGCATCGCCACGGAGAAGGGAATCGCGGTCGCCGTCACCCCCGCCTGAAGCGCCGTGAGTCCACCCCCGATCAGCAGCACGATGGCAACCAGCCCCTCCACCGAGGCCCAGAACATGCGCTGCGTACGCGGTGCATCGATCTTGCCGCCGGCGGTGATGGTATCGATCACCAGCGATCCGGAGTCGGAGGAGGTCACGAAGAAGACCAGCGCCAGGAAGATCGCCAGGGACGACATCACACTGGTCAGCGGCAGCTCGTTGAGCATGCCAAAGAGTGACAGCTCGGGGCTGTAGGCATCGATCACGTAGTCCTTGACCAGGCTACCTGCGGGGTCGGCATAGAGCTGATTCAGCGCCGTGGCGCCGAACACGCCCATCCAGATGAAGATGAACAGGCTCGGGATCAGCAGCACGCATATCACGAACTCGCGCACCGTGCGTCCTCGCGAGACCCGGGCAATGAACATGCCCACGAAGGGCGCCCAGCTGACCCACCAGGCCCAGTAGAAGACGGTCCAGGCCTGGCGGAAGGCGTCATCCTCACGACCGAAGGGCATCGAGAGCGGGATGAACTCCGTGACATAGGTCGTCAAACCTGTCCAGAAGCCGTTCAACGCCACCAGCGTCGGTCCGGCGAACAGCACGAAGAAGAAGAACAGCAGCGCCAGCATCATGTTGACCTCGGAGAGCCTCTTCACACCGCCCTCGAG
Source organism: Halomonas sp. LES1 (assembly GCF_031846005.1). Taxonomy (NCBI): domain Bacteria; kingdom Pseudomonadati; phylum Pseudomonadota; class Gammaproteobacteria; order Oceanospirillales; family Halomonadaceae; genus Halomonas; species Halomonas sp. LES1. The sequence goes on along the minus strand of NZ_JAVRGC010000006.1, from coordinate 204,217 downwards.
GCCACGCCATACCGAGACCAGGGCCACCCCGGTCACCACGATGATGGTCACCACCTGAAACTGGGTGCTGACGTCGAGACCAAAGACGAAGTTCATGCCCGCATTGGCCTGCTGCGCCCCCAGCCCCAGCGAGGTCGCCAATCCGAAGAGGGTCGAGAACACCGCCAGGATATCGATGGCATGCCCCCACCAGCCCCAGACGCGTTCGCCAAGCAGCGGAAAGAAGGCCGAGCGGATGGAGAAGGGAAGCCCCTTGTTGTAGGTGAAGATCCCCAGCGCCAGGGCCATCACCACATAGACCGCCCAGCCATGGAGCCCCCAGTGGAAGTAGGTTCCCGCCAGCCCCATGGCGCTGGCTTCGGCGATGGCAGCGGGGTCGAGTGCGCCCTCGGTGCCGAAGGGCGATGTCACCCCCAGCGGCAGCGAGACGTTGGCATGGTAGACCGGCTCCAGCACACCGAAGAACATCAAGCCGATGCCTATTCCGGCGGCGAACAGCATGGAGAACCACGAGAGATAGCTATATTCGGGCCGGGCCTCCGGCCCTCCCAGCCGCACCGACCCATGGGGCAGGATCACCAGCGCCAGGCAGAACACAACGAAGAAGTCCACAACGATCATGAAGTACCAGTCGAGCCTCCCCGTGGAGAAGGCGACGACGGACTGGAACAGCTGCCCCGCCAGGTCTGGAAACATCAGAGCCAACAGGATGAACGCCACCGAGACCAGGGCCGATATGACAAAGACACGATTGTGGACATCGAAGCCAAACGGGCCCAGCTGCCCCTCGATATTATCCTGACCGATGACATAGTCGGTCTGCATGTCACTGTCGGCCTGATGCGGGTCCGTCACACTCGGATCGTTCATGGCAGGCGCCTCGGCTGATGGGGTAGTTCGAGTATAAGCCGTATCGGCACCGAGCATTCCGCGTATTTTACCACCGATCCGGGAGAGGCACAGAACCACCGGCTGACGGCGCTGGAAGTGCCTGGCCGATGCCCCTAAGGACAGTGACCAGTATGATGATGGGTTCGCACTCCGCCACCCGCGGGGCCCCTGCGTTGGAAATGAGAGGATCTGAATGTCACCGCTTGCCTTCCTGGCGCCCCTCGGCGCCGTGCTGATCTGGTCCGGCAACATGACCATCAACCAGCTGACCGTCGGCACCATTGCCCCCAGCAGCATCGCCTTCCTGCGCTGGGTACTGGCGCTGGCCGTGCTTACCCCCCTGGTGGCCCCGGCGGCCTGGCAGCACCGCGCGACGATCCGCCGGGAGTGGCCGAAGCTCGCCGTATTGGGGCTGCTCGGCATGGGGCTTTGGCAGGGGCTCGCCTATATGGCCGCCGAGACCACCAGCGCCACCAATATGGGTATCCTGGCCGCCATGGTACCGCTGCTTACCGTGCTGCTCAGCGCCCTGATCCTGCGCGAGCCGCCGCGTCTCGGCGGTGTGGCCGGCGGTGCCCTAGCGCTGGTCGGCGTGGCGATCCTGCTGGGACGCGGCAGCCCGCTCTCGCTGCTGGAGCTGACGGTGGCGAAAGGCGACGCCCTGATGCTGGTGGCCGCCACCTGCTATGCGCTCTATGGCGTCATGCTCAAGCGCTGGCCCATCGCGCTGCCGCCCTGGGTGCTGCTCTATGGCCAGGTGATCTTCGCCGTGCTGATCCTGCTGCCGCCCTATCTGCTGGGGCCGATGACGCCGGTGGATTCCAGCAATATCGGCCTGATCCTCTACGCCGGCATCCCCGCCTCCATCATCACCACCTTCCTGTGGATGCTGGCGATTCGCCGCATCGGCGCCAGCCAGGCCAGCATCTTCATCAACCTGATGCCGCTGTTCAGTGCCATCATCGCCATGTTCGCCCTGGGCGAGCGCATTGCGCTCTTCCACTTCCTGGGCGGCGCCCTGATCCTGGCCGGCGTGGTGATGGCCCAGACCCTGACCCAGCCGCTAGGCCGCCGCCCCGCTGTCCCACAAGGCAGCACAGACCGCCCATGCTAGACTGCCCGCTCTGACCCGACCGACCAAGGATGCGCCATGTCCCTCGACGACCTTCACCTCACGCTTCGCAATCTGACGCTGGACGACTACCCCCAGCTCGAGTCGCTGATGGATGCCGTCTACCACGATATCGGCGGCGCCTGGTCACGACACACCATCGAGCGACTGATCGGTGACTTCCCCGATGGCCAGGTCGCCATCGAGGACGACGGCCGCCTGGTGGGCATCGCCCTGACCGTCAGGGTCGATTACGACGAATTTACCAATCCGCACAAGTATGATGACCTGATCGGCAAGCGCGAGGTGATCCTCGACAACGCCGAGGGCGACGCCATGTACGGGCTGGACGTGCTGATTCACCCGGACTACCGCGGCTACCGCCTGGGACGACGCCTCTACGATGCCCGCAAGGAGCTCTGCCGCTCGCTCAACCTGCGTGCGATCCTCGCCGGCGGACGCATTCCCCAGTACCACCAGCACGCCGAGGAGCTCAGCCCCACCCAGTACATCGACCGGGTGGCCCGCAAGGAGATCCACGACCCGATCCTCTCCTTCCAGCTGGCCAACGACTTCCAGGTCAAGCGCCTGCTGCGCGACTACCTGCCCGAGGACGAGAAGTCCCAGGGCTATGCCACCCTGCTGGAGTGGAACAACTTCCTCTATGAGCCCGCCGAGCTGGTCCTCGACACCCGCAAGACCCAGGTCCGTGTCGGTGCGGTGCAGTGGCAGATGCGCGAGTTCGACTCGGTGGAGGCGGTGCTGCAGCAGGTGGAGTACTTCGTCGATGCCCTTTCCGACTACCAGAGCGACTTCGCGGTCTTCCCGGAGCTCTTCAACGCCCCGCTGATGGGGCTGCAGGACCGCGCAGCCCAGCAGGACCAGATGGCCGCCATCCGCTTCCTGGCCAGCTTTACCGAGCGCTTCAAGACCGAGCTCTCGCGCATGGCGGTCTCCTACAATATCAATATCATCGCCGGCTCCATGATCGAGATGGGCGAGGACGACCGCCTCTACAACGTCGCCTACCTGTGTCACCGCGACGGCACCCTCGAGCGTCAGGCCAAGCTGCATATCACGCCCCAGGAGCGCCGCGACTGGGTGATCGAGGGCGGCGACGGCCTCCAGGTATTCGACACCGATGCAGGACGCGTCGGCATCCTGATCTGCTACGACGTGGAGTTTCCGGAGCTGCCAAGGCTGCAGGCCGAGCAGGAGATGGATATCCTCTTCGTGCCCTTCTGGACCGATACCAAGAATGGCTATCTGCGGGTGCGCCACTGTGCCCAGGCCCGCGCCATCGAGAACGAGTGCTATGTGGTGCTGTGCGGCAGCGTCGGCAATGTGCCCTCCATCGAGAACATGGAGATCCAGTATGCACAGTCGGCGGTGTTCTCGCCCTCGGACTTCGCCTTCCCCCACGACGCCGTCCTCAACGAGACCACCCCCAACACCGAGATGATGCTGTTCTCGGACCTCGACCTGACCCGGCTGACCGTGGTGCGTAACGAGGGCTCGGTGACCAACCTCAAGGACCGCCGCAAGGACCTGTTCGACCTGCGCTGGCGCGACTGGTCATGGAAGTCCGGGGGCCGGACATCCGGGGCCGACCTCGACGAGAGCTGAGGAGGCGCCTGAGCGATGCTGAACCGCCTGCGCCGCTGGCGCGAGCAGCGCTTCGCGGCGCGCCATCCCCTGCCGGAAGAGACCTGGCGGGAGGCGCGCCACCGCGTACCGTTGCTGGCCGCCCTCGGTGAGGAGGAGGCCCGGCGCCTGGGCCAGCGCGCCTGGCGTTTCCTGCACGCCAAGCGCATCAGCCTGCATCCGGAGCTTGCCGAGGCCACGCCCTTCGACCTGCCGGCGCGGCTCGCCCTGGCCGGTCAGGCCTGCCTGCTGACGCTGGGCTGGCGCGACGACGAACACCTCGAGGCCTTCGGCAATGTCCATGAGGTCCTGATCCTGCCCGATGCCTTTCGGCGTCGCGTGGAGGAGATGGACGAGTTCGGCGTGGTCCACGAGTATGACGACGAGCGTGCCGGGGAGACCTCCCACCAGGGGCCGGTGGTGGTGGCCTTCCCCGACCTGATGGAGAGCGGCGACTTCTCGGGCTTCAATGTGCTGATTCACGAGTTTGCCCACAAGCTCGACCTGGGCAACTCCCTGGATGTTGACGGCTTCCCGCCGCTGCCCGGCGATATCGACCCGCGGGAGTGGCACCGGGTGTTCATGGCGGTGTGGGATGACCTTCAGTCCCGTCTCGCTCGCGGTGAGGCTACCCCCATCGACGATTATGCCGCCACGCACCCCGGCGAATGCTTCGCGGTCTGCTGCGAGGCCTTCTTCACCGCCCCCGACCTGTTGCATGATGCCTACCCGGCCCTCTTCGATCTGCTCGGCCGCTACTTCCGCCAGCAGACGCTGGCCCGACTGCCGCCCTCGGCGGACCACGCCCGGCCCGAACACCATTGACCCCACTGGTTCATTACCGATTGCCCGTTACCCTCTGGAGGCACCGATGATCGATCTGCGCAGCGATACCGTCACCCGCCCCAGCGCCGCCATGCGCGATGCCATGCATGCCGCCCCGGTGGGCGATGATGTGTGGGGCGATGACCCCAGCGTGGCTCGCTTCGAAAACGCCCTGGCCGAGCGTGCCGGCAAGGCCGCCGCCCTGCTCTTCCCCAGCGGCACCCAGAGCAATCTGGCCGCCCTGCTCGCCCACTGTCAGCGGGGCGACGAATATATCGCCGGCCAGCAGGCCCACACCTACAAGTACGAAGGCGGCGGCGCCGCGGTTCTCGGCGGCATCCAGCCTCAGCCGGTGGAGCACGCCGAGGATGGCTCGCTGCCGCTTGAGCGCATCCGCGCCGCCATCAAGCCCGACGATTTCCACTTCGCCCGCACCCGCCTGCTGGCACTGGAGAACACCATCGGCGGACGCGTGATCGATGCCGACTATATGCACCAGGCCACCGAGCTGGCCCGGGAGCACGGCCTGGCCACCCACCTGGACGGCGCCCGACTGTTCAATGCCGCGGTGGCCACCGACACCTCGCTGGCAACGCTCTGCGCGCCCTTCGACACGGTCTCCCTGTGCTTCTCCAAGGGATTGGGTGCGCCGATGGGCTCGGCCCTGGTGGGCCCCCAGGCACTGATCGACGCGGCACGCCGCTGGCGCAAGGTGCTGGGTGGGGGCATGCGTCAGTCGGGCATCATCGCCGCCGCCTGCCACTACGCGCTGGACCACCAGATGGCGGACCTCGCCGATGACCACCGCCGCGCCGAGCGCCTGGCGGCGGGCCTGCGGGCACTGCCGACCATCGAGGTGCTCTCCCAGGCCACCAACATGCTCTTCCTGCGGGTGCCCGAGCCACATATCGCGCCACTGCGGGCCTGGCTGGCCGAGCGCGAGATCCTGATCGAGGTGCTCTATGACACCCGCCTGGTGGTGCACCGCGACCTGGATGACGCGGCCATCGATGCCACCCTGGCGGCATTCGAGGAGTATCTGGCGCAATAGCCCTGTTGCTTAACTGAAAATGGCCCGAATGACATCGGGGCAGCGCACCGAGGGTGATCCATGGAGAGACTGGAGATTCGTACCCTGACCAGGGCCGAGGCCCGGACCGCCGCCGGGCTGCTCGGCCGGGGCATGCGCGACAACCCCACACACATCAGGGCCTTCGGGGCCGATCCGGTGCGGCGTGAGCGCACCCTGCGACGAATCTTCACCCCCTTCCTGCAGCGCCAGCTGGAGGGCGGCCGGATCCTTGGCGCCTTCGCGGGCCCACGGCTGGTCGGCGTGGCGGCCCTGGCCGCCCCGGGTGGCTGCCAGCCGACCCTTGCCGACCGGGGGCGGGCGCTGCCGGTCCTGCTCGCGAACGGCCCGGTGAGCGCCCTGCGCATGCGGGCCTGGGTGCGGGTGTGGGCCAGGCGAGACGCCGGCATGCCGACTCACTGGCACCTCGGGCCGCTGGCGGTCGCACCCGAGTGGCAGGGTCAGGGAGTCGGCAGCCGGCTGCTGAGTCAGCTATGCGATCACCTCGACCGGCAACGCGGCCTGGGCTACCTGGAGACCGACCTTCCCGAGAATGTCCGGCTCTATCGACGCTTCGGCTTCGAGACCCTGGCCAGCGAGCCCGTGATCGGGGTGACTCACTGGTTTATGCAGCGCCAGCCCGACGGCTAGCATCGAGGGGGCTGTAGGCCAGCCCCACGCCCCCTGCGAAGCATCGAATCTTAAGGAAGCATCGGCCCCTGCGAAGCACCGGAAAGGGTAGCCTGCCGGCTGTCTCAGGAGAGATCCATGGCGAGCCGGAGCTTCAACCACTCCCAGAGCAGCGCCGCCTCCGGCCGGGCCGGTGCGCGCACCGGGCGCACCAGCCAGAACGCTTCGTCGCTCTCGACCTCCCAGTCGAGCGCCGCCACCAGATCGTCTCGGTGCTCCACCAGCCGCCGATGCGTCAAGGCGATGCCCTCGCCCAGTGCCGCGAGAGACAGCGTCATCGTTTGCGTATCACAGATCAGCGGGGCTCGACGCGAGGCCAGTGCCGGCACCCCGGCGGCCTCCAGCCAGGTCGGCCACCCCACCTCGAATCCCACCGCATGCAGCAGGGTGTGCTCCGCCAGGTCGGCCGGCCTCGTGATGCGCTCGGCCAATGCCGGGGCACACACGGGCAGCATGGTGTCGCTGCCCAGCGATACCGCCTCCATGCCGTGCCACCCTCCCTGACCGTAACGGATCTCGATGTCAGCGCCCTCGGGCCCGAAATCGTCGGGCCAGATGGCACTGACGAGTCGCAACGCCACCTCGGGATACTCGCGGCGAAAGGCGCATAGTCGCGGCGCCAGCCAGTTCTGTTGCACCACCGGTGTGGTGCGTAGCGTGACCGGTGCCTCATCGGTCTCGCCGAAGACCTCCCGGGTGCCCTCGGCCAGCCGGGTAAAGCCGTCCTGAAGACTGGGCAGCCACGACTGCCCGGCCGGCGTCAGGCTCAGGCTGCGGGGATGACGCACGAAGAGCTTCTGACCCAGGCGGTCTTCCAGAAGACGAACACGCTGGCTGATGGCCGCCTGGGTCACCCCAAGCTCCTGTCCGGCGGCGGTGAAGCTCAGGGTGCGGGCGGCGGCCTCGAAGGCCTGGAGCCAGGCCAATGGGGGCAGGGCGCTCATGAAATAGGCTGCCATAAATAAACTTGGGTCATAGGCGCCAGATTAATCGTTTGTGAACGCCGGGGGCAATCTCCATCCTTGGCGCCAGCCAACCGCCAGGAGAGTGATCATGTCCTTGACCCGCGAACAACGCCCGCATCTGCCCATGGGCGAGCTGAACGACTACACCCAGGCACCGGGCCTCACTCGTGCCGGGGCAGACGACCGTTTTCTGCTGCTGTCCTGGGAAGGCGATGAGCAGGCCTCGTTCCCGCTGATCTGGCTGCGCGACCACTGTGCCTGCCCCGAATGCCGCCACCCACAGACTCGCGAGCGCCTCTCCCTGCCCCGGGAGGCACCCGACGCGGCAGTGGAGGTACAGGTGGAGAACGGCAACCTGACGGTGACCTGGGCCGACGGCCATGTCAGCCGCTTCGATGCGGGCTGGCTGCATCAACGTCGCCCGGGCTGCCCGCCGAAGGATGTGGTGCCCAGGCGTCGCCCCTGGGGAGAGAGCTTCAGCCCCGCGCGCGTGGCCCATGGTGATTTCACCGCCGGCGCCGCAGGCGAGCGTGAGTGGCTGACCGCCCTGCTCCGCGACGGCCTGGTGCTGCTCGAGGAGGGCCCCCTGGCAGACGAGGAGGTCAGTCGCCTGGCCGAGCGCATCGGGCCGCTGCGCCCCACCAACTTCGGTGCGCGTTTCGATGTGCGCTCCAAGCCCAACCCCAACAATGCCGCCTATACGGCCATCGCCCTGGCACTGCATACCGACCTGCCCAACTGGCGCCAGCCGCCGGATATTCAGCTGCTCTACTGCCTGGAGAATGGCGCCGAGGGCGGCGAGTCGATCTTCGCCGACGGCTTCGCCGCCGCCGAGAGCCTGCGGCAATCGTCCCCCGAGGCCTTTCGACTGCTCAGCGAGACCCCTATCGACTTCCGCTTCCAGGACGAGCATCACGATATCGTCTGGCGGGCGCCGGTGATCGCCCTCGATGAGGCGGGCAGCGTCATCGAGGTACGCCTCAACAACTGGATTCGCGACAGCCTTCTTCTGCCGGCCGAGACCATCGAAGCCTGGTATGCCGCCTATCGCACCTTCTGGCAGCGGGTCCACGCCCCACAGCATCGACTGGAGTTCGCCCTGGCCCCGGGGGAGATGGTCGCCTTCGACAATCGGCGCGTCCTGCACGGCCGCAACGCCTTCGACCCCAACAGCGGTCGCCGCCATCTCCAGGGCACCTATCTGGATCTCGACATGTGCGAATCCCGCCTGAGGGTGCTGGCCCGGCAGGCGTGATACCCCCAATTGCCGCCACCCAATAGATAACCTCAATCCGGTGGCGGCTTGACGACCCACCATAAGGAGATGCCATGCGTCTTTCCCTGACTCCTGCCCTGCTGTCCCTGCCCCTGACCCTCGGCCTGGCCAACCCGGCACTCGCCGACGAGGCCGTACTGGACTTCGGTGTGCCTGCCTGGCCCGGCATCACCGTCAAGACCGAGATCGCCCAGCAGCTGCTCGCTCCCCTGGGCTACGAGACTCGCACCCACGAGCTTGGTCTGCAGGTCGTCTACCAGGGACTGGAGACCGGCGACATCGATGCGTTTCTCGGCGGCTGGATGCCCGCCCAGGCCAACATGTACACACCACGCGAGGCCAGTGGCGCCGTGGTCAAGGTCGCCAATAACGTCGACGGCGCCCGGATGACCCTGGTAGTCCCCGACTACCTCTACGCACAGGGGATCCGGAGCTTCGCCGACCTGGACGACCACCGCGAGCTCTTCGACGGCGAGATCCACGGCTTCGGCGCCGGTTCGGCCGCCAGCGAGGTCCTTCACGAAGCCATCGACGATGACACCTGGGGTCTCGGTGACTGGCAGGTAATGGATACCAGCGTGGTAGGCATGCTGGGCGCCGCCCGCAGCGCCATTGACCGTGAGGAGCCCATCGTCTGGGTAGGCTGGACGCCCCACTGGATGAACCTCGAGCTGCCGATGCGCTATCTCGATGACCCCAAGGATCTGTTCGGCGAGAACAACGGCGAGACGGATGTGCTGACCGTGCTGCGCAGCGACTATGCCGACGCACATCCCGGGCTGGTCGGTTTCTTCGAGCAGTTCACCTTCGCCGCCGAGGAGCAGAGCTGGATGATCAACGAGTTCGGCCAGAAGAAGCGCGACGCGGAAGCCGTCGCCAGGCAGTGGTTGCACGAGCATCCCGAGCGCGTCGAGGCCATGCTGGAAGGCGTGACGACCCTGGACGGCAAGCCTGCCTGGCCGGCGGTCGAGGCCAGCCTGTAGGTCCGGCTCCGGCGGCGGCTTTGGCTGCCGGGCCTGCTGCCGTATGCTGTAGCGTGACGCTCACCAGGAGTCTTCACGCCCCATGAGTCGCCCTATCGGCATCCTTGCCCTGCTGCTCACTCTGCTCGTCGCACTGGGCCTGCTTTGGCAGTGGCTGGCCATGCAGGACCTGCTTACCGTCGACGCCCTCCTGGCACTGGCCCAGGGCTCGGTGGCCTGGCGGGATGCCCCCTGGGCGGTGCTGGCGGTGATGGCGATCTACGCCGGGGCCTCGCTGGTGATGTTTCCGCTGAGCCTGCTGGTGGGTGCCACCGGGCTGCTGTTCGGCCCCTGGTGGGGCTTCGGCTACGCCCTGGCGGGCACCATGACGGCCTCGCTGGTGACCTGGTGGGTGGGCCGGCGCATCGGCCACGAAGCGCTGCTGCGCCATGGCGGTCGACGCCTCAGGGGGGTCTCTCGCTACCTCTCCGGTCGCGGCATCCGCACCATGACCATGGTCAACCTGCTGCCGCTGGCCCCCTTCACCCTGACCAACATGATGGCCGGCGCCTTCCATCTGCGTCTGCGCGATTACATGCTGGGATCGCTACTGGGCATCGCCCCGGGGCTCGCCGGGGTCACCCTGCTGGGCAGCCAGCTCGGTGAGCTGGCGACCGCCGAGAGCCATGGCGAGCTGGCCTGGGGGGCCGGAGGCCTGCTGCTGGCGGTGCTGCTGCTGGTCGCGCTCAAGCGCTGGGCGGATCGCCGGCGCTGAGCGTGGCTTACTTCGGGGACCCGCCAGGCCACCAGTCGGGACGCTCCTCCTCCCAGGTGGCATACACCAGCTTGCCGAGCACGCGACCTCGATGCCTGAACATCTGCCACTCGGCGCCCAGTCGATGTCGCATCAACTCCCAGCCCCCCTCGTCGGCATGGGTAAAGGGTCCACCCGAGGCGATGGCGCGGCGGTAGACCTCCAGGCAACGCTGGGCACAGCTCATCTCGTCGAAGGCCGCCGCCGTCTCCTCCGCTCCTGCCGCCAGGGGGGCTCGCCGCTCGGGGTCGACGAGCTCGCCGAGCACCGCTGCCATGGCCTCGGCATCGTCGCTCTCGAGCAGTCGACCGTTGCCGCCATCGCGCACCACCTCGCGAACCCCGGGGGCGTCCACGGCCACCACGGGTAGCCTGGCGGCCATGGCCTCGGCCACGACCATGCCCTGGGTCTCGCTGTGGGAGGCGAAGGCGAACAGGTCCATGGCGTGGTAGGCGTCGATCAGCGCCTGGCCCTGCAGGCGTCCGGTAAAGTGCACCCGCGGCAGTACGCCGGCCTCATCGAAGCGGATCTCCATGTCTGCCTGTGCCTCCCCTTCCCCCACCACCAGGCAGTGGAGACGATCGTCACGAGCCAGTGCCAGGCCGATGGCGCACGCCAGGAAGTCGAGGTTCTTCTCGTGGGCCAACCGCCCCAGATGGCCGATCACGCAGGCATCATCGGGAATCCCCAGCCGCTCTCGCCAGCGCTGCCCCTCACCCGCCAGATAGCGCCGGGTATCCACCCCGCTGGGCACCACGTTGATCACCGTCTCGACGTCACGCTCGACCAGCAGCCGCTGAATGCTCTCGCTGGGCGCGATCACCTCGTCACACAGCCGGGTGTACTCGGTGGAGAGCGCGACCGCGAAACGCTGCATGCGGGGGGAGTCACCGGGCACATAGTGGGTGTAGTGCTCATAGAGGGTGTGGTGGGTAAACACCAGCGGCAGGCCATAGGTCTCGGCGGTGCGGGCGGCGGTATCGCCGAGCAGGAAGGGGTGGTGGGAGTGCACGATATCGGGATCGAAGGCCTCCACCGCCTCGTGGAGCTGGCCCGGGATCGGGACCGGCAGCGAGAAGTCGCTGCCGTTGAAGTGCTGCACGGCGGCCACCCGCACCACCCCCTCTTCGTCCTCGGGCTGACCGTCGAGACGCGGCGCCACCACCAGCACGCGATGCCCCAGCTCGCGCAGGCGCGTGGCCAGGCGCTGCACCGACTCGCTGACCCCGCCGACGATGGGCAGATAGGTGTTGGTAAACATGATGACGTTCACGACTGGGGGCTCCGCTGCACGGTGTAGGCAACCCTTGCCGTTACCCCTGCTTATTCATGAGGCCGGCCTGAAACAGAAGATAGCGGAGGGCTTTCTCTCGAGAAGCCAGCGTATTACCCCAACAACCCGATGCCAGAGGCCCATCCACTATGAGTGAAAGCCTATCTTCCTGAATTCCAACCTGCAACGGCTCCATCGAAATGCTCCCGCGCCCCCCTGCGCCAGCATGAACTCAATGGCGAGCACCCAACCAATCTGGTTAACAACGCTGCCTGGAAGCGCGCATGCCCCAGCGCTCTACCGTCCTTGAACAAGGATCCGCCGCTTCCGCGATTCGATTCTTTGAATGAATCGTGGAGGGTTCAACCTCGAAGCCAGCATCACGTACTGCAAGGCGTGCGGCCTGCGCTTGCAGCCCCTTGTCAATGTTCCTGGGGTCACACCGCAGAGCCCTTGGAGGGAAGAGTGATGAAACGTCGACGTGGAGAATATCAGTCGGCGCAGCCGATCCGGCATAAGGGTCGGTCGACTGCGCCACATTCAAGTATCAATCATCGTCGTCATCGACCTGATTGCCGATAACGCCGCCGACCACTGCACCGCCGACGGTACCAGTCGTGCTGCCACCCGTCAGGACCGAGCCGCCGACAGCACCGACACCCGCCCCCAGGGCAGTATTCCTGTCCTGTGTCGACATGCCAGAACACGCAGCCAAGCCAAGCATCAGAGATACGGCCGCTGCACCAAGCGACAATCTTTGCACCCTGTTCATGATCTACCTCCCTAGGTACCGCCGCGAGTCGCGACGTCGTGGCTGAAAGCCAAGTGATACAACGCCCTGTGCCCTACCGCCTGCTTCCTACCGACTTCGCCATATAGCTGAAGTTCCCGATTTTTAAATTATCACCCTAACAACCTCACTTGCCTGTCGCGCCATGCGACTGTCAGCGACTAGAGTGGAGCCGGTTCCAAGGCTTGAATAGAAGAGGAGAAAGCCACATGACCCACCGCATCGCAGTGATCCCCGGCGACGGCATCGGCAAGGAGGTGATGCCCGAGGGCGTGCGTGCCCTGCAGGCCGCCGCCGAGCGCTTCGGCATAGCGCTCGAGCTTGCGCCCTTCGATTTCGCCAGCTGCGACTACTACGCCGAACATGGCCAGATGCTGCCCGACGACTGGTTCGAGATTCTGAAGGAGTTCGACGCCATCTTCTATGGTGCCGTGGGCTGGCCGGAGACCGTGCCCGATCATGTCTCGCTGTGGGGGTCGCTGCTGCAGTTCCGACGCCGCTTCGACCAGTACATCAACCTGCGCCCCTGCCGCCTGCTGCCTGGCATCAAAAGCCCGCTCGCCAACCGCCAGCCGGGTGATATCGACTTCTACGTGGTGCGCGAGAACACCGAGGGGGAGTACTCCAGCGTCGGTGGCAGGATGTTCGAGGGCACCGAGCGCGAGGTGGTGATCCAGGAAACGGTGATGACCCGCCACGGTACCGACCGGGTGCTGAAGTTCGCCTATGAGCTGGCCGCCTCACGGCCACGCAGGAAGCTCACCTCGGCCACCAAGTCCAACGGCATCGCCATCACCATGCCGTGGTGGGATGAGCGGGTGGCCGAGATGGGCAGGCACTACCCCGAGGTCGCCGTGGACCAGTTCCATATCGACATCCTCACCGCCAACTTCGTGATGCACCCCGACTGGTTCGACGTGGTGGTGGCCAGCAACCTGTTCGGCGATATCCTCTCCGACCTGGGCCCGGCCTGTACCGGCACCATCGGCGTGGCCCCCTCGGCCAATATCAATCCCGAGGGCTCCTTCCCCAGCCTGTTCGAACCAGTCCACGGCAGCGCCCCGGACATCGCCGGACGCGGCATCGCCAACCCCATCGGCCAGATCTGGTCCGCGGCGATGATGCTCGAGCACCTCGGTCACCAGCAGGCCAGCGCGGCCATCGTCGCCGCCTTCGAGGCGGTGCTGGCCGAAGGCGACGAGGCGGTGCTGACCCCGGATATCGGCGGCCGGGGCACCACCGAAACCCTGGGGCGCGCCATCGCCGAGCGCGTCATCGGCCAAGTGGCCTGAACCGCTTGAGTGTCTCGAGCAGGGCGCTACCCGAGGAGCCACGCCCCCTCGAGGATACGCACCCTGCCCGCCGCCAGGTTGTCGCGCAGATTGCGCCCCATGGTCAGGAAGCGCTCGCCGAAGATCGCCACGGGCCCCGGCAGGGCCGGCCCGGCGGGCGGCTCGCCCGATTCCCGCCGGCTGTGCTTCTGCCGCCAGGCCAGGGCGGCCTCGGTGACATCCTCGAGCGCCTCGAGCCTGAATCCCGCCTCGGCCAGGCGAGCCTCCAGGGTATTGCGTGTCTGCAGATGACTCTCAGCCGGCATGCTGGCCCAGGGCACCGGCAGCGCCAGGGGCTCCGGATTGTCACCGGCCACCACCTCATGGAGCAGCACCCGCCCACCGGGGACCAGCAGGCGCCGCCACTCCGCCAGCACGCCCGCCACGTCGGGCATATTCATCAGCGCGTGTTGACACCACACCGTCTCGAAGGTCGCATCGGGCAGCGGCGTGCGGGCCGCATCCGCACACAGGAAGCGGGTCCTGTCGCCGTGTCCGGTTGCCGCGCTCAGCCAGCTGGCCACGTCGACAAAGGCCGCGGTGATGTCCACGCCGAGCACCTCGCAGCCGAACTCATCGGCCAGCAGACGACTGGCACCGCCGGTGCCACAGCCCACATCCAGCACCCGCCTCCCCGGCTGCCACTCGCCGAGGGCCGCCAGCGAGCGGCTGGCTCCGCGTCCGCCCAGATGCAGCTGGTCGATGCCGGCGATCTCGTCCAGGGTGAGCCGGTCCGGATCACGCCCGGTGGCTCGATAGGCCTCCCGCAGCCGGCATGTCAGGCTTCCCTCCCCTCGCTCGGCGAGGGCATCATAGTGGGCATTGAGACGACGGCTGTGTTCCTGCATGGCGCTTCTCCCGGGAATCGGTAGCCTGGCAATCGGCAGTCGTCCAGTCTAGATCGCCTCTCTGCTACCTCCCATGCGGCAAAGGTCACAGCCATCGCCAGACTCACTACAGGAGTTTCCATGCCACACTCTTCCCTGCTGCCCACCCTGGGCATCGCCCTGCTGCTGGCCGGCTGTACCGGCCTGCCCAAGGGCACCGAACCGGTCACCGACTTCGAGCTCGACCGCTACCTGGGCCAGTGGTACGAGATCGCTCGCCTCGACCACTCCTTCGAACGCGGCATGGAGTGCGTCACGGCGGACTATTCGCTGCGCGATGACGGCGGCGTGCGCGTGCTGAATCGAGGCGTCAGGCTCGATGATGGCGAGATCGAACTGGCCGAGGGGCGCGCCTACTTCATCGGTGACGAGGACGTGGGCCGGCTCAAGGTCAGCTTCTTCGGCCCCTTCTATGGCGGCTATAATGTGCTCGCCCTCGACGACGACTACCGCTGGTCGCTGGTTGCCGGTCCCGACCGGGACTACCTGTGGATACTGGCCCGCACCCCCAGTCTGGACGAGGCCACTCGTCAGGCGCTGGTGGCCGAGGCGAGGGGACTGGATTTTCCGGTGGAAGAGCTGATCTGGGTCGAACAGGGCCAGGTCTGCGATACCTGGCGCAAGGAGGCATAACACCATGCTCGAGACATGGCTCAAGCAGAGCATCGACGAGGCCGAATTCCCAACACACGGCGAGCTATGCGGTGGGCAGTTCCGCCGCCTCGGTCACGGGTTGCTGGAGCTGCTGCCCGACTCCCCCGCTCCCTCCGCTCATGCCTGTGTCATCTCGGCAGGGATTCATGGCAACGAGACGGCCCCCATGGAGCTGCTGGACGACCTGCTGATGCGCCTGGCGGCCGGCGAGCTCAGGCTCGGAGCGCCGCTGCTGGTGATCCTCGGCAGCCCGCCGGCGACCCGCGAGCAGACCCGCTACATCAACACCAACCTCAACCGGCTGTTTCGCCGCGACCTCGACGAGCAGGGCATGGAGCCGGAGCGTGCGCGCGAACTGATGGCGGCGGTCGATGCCTTCTACACCCGCCATGCGGACCGGCCGCGCCTGCACTACGACCTGCATACCGCCATCCGGGGAAGCCGCTACCCTCGCTTCGTGGTCAACCCCTGGAGCGAAACCACCGCCGTGGCGCCCGAGCAGTGGCGGTGGCTGGCCGGGGCGGACATCCAGGCGGTGCTTCACCAGCACTGCCACAGCTGGACCTTCTCCCACTACAGCAAGCATTACCACGATGCCCAGGCCTTTACCCTGGAACTTGGCCATGCCCTGCCCTTCGGCCACAATGACCTGACCCCGCTGGCGCCCATGGCACGCCTGCTGCAGGCCCTGCTGGAGGGTCACGAGCCGAGCGCGGCGCCGCCCGAGCGGATGGTGTTCTACCGGGTCGAGCAGGAGCTGATCCGCCATAGCGAAGCGTTCCGGCTGGCCTTTGCCGATGACACCCCGAACTTCACCGAGTTTGCCCCGGGCACCCTGCTCGCCGAGGATGCCAGCCAGGGCGAGACCCGCGTCGGCACGAGCCCGCTATCGGTCGTCTTCCCCAACGCCACGGTGGAAGTCGGCGCCCGTGCCGCCCTGCTGGCCACACCGACGCCCCCGCCCGAGTGATGCCTGGGCCCATGCCGGGCCACCGCTGACCGGAAAGTCTTATAACAACGATAAACAGAGGGTAGAATCTTGCCCCTTTGCCAACTCATCACCGCCCCGTGCCAAGGTCGGCAGAGTCCATCCTGCCGATACGCCGTGCGACACGCCTGAACGGAGCCCGACCCATGGCCGAAACCCCGATCCCGCTGGAAGTGCGCCATATCACCAAGCGCTTCGGCGATACCGACGTCCTCAAGGGCCTGTCGCTCGAGGCCCGCAAGGGCGATGTCATCACCCTGATCGGCGCCTCGGGCTCCGGCAAGAGCACCTTCCTGCGCTGCATGAACCTGCTCGAACAGCCCGACGAGGGCGAGCTGATCGTCCATGGCGAGGCGATCCGCTTCAAGGAGACGAAGCACGGCCGCGAGCCGGCCGACTGGCAGCAGGTGGTGAACATGCGCGCCAAGCTCTCCATGGTGTTCCAGAACTTCAACCTCTGGGCCCATATGACCCTGCTCGAGAACATTATCGAGGCCCCGGTGCAGGTGCTCGGCAAACCCAGGAAGGAGGCCATCGAGCAGGCCCACGCCCTGCTCGAGCGGGTGGGCCTGAGCGAGCGCGCCAACGCCTATCCGGCCCAGATGTCCGGTGGCCAGCAGCAGCGCGGCGCCATCGCCCGGGCCCTGGCCATGGACCCCGAGGTGATGCTGTTCGACGAGCCCACCTCGGCCCTGGACCCCGAACTGGTGGGGGATGTGCTCAAGGTCATGCGCGGCCTCGCCGACGAGGGGCGCACCATGATCCTGGTGACCCACGAGATGGCCTTCGCCCGGGACGTCTCCAGCGAGGTGATCTACCTGCATCAGGGGGTGATCGAGGAGTCCGGTCCGCCCGAGGCGGTATTCGGCAACCCCCGCTCGGAACGCCTGAAACAATTCCTGGCCCCCAAGCACTGAGCCGGCCCACGAGGTAAGCCCCATGATCAATCTTCACGGCTATGGCCCGCGACTGCTGGAGGGCGCGCTGATCACCGTCGAGCTGGCGGTGCTGTCGCTGCTCCTGGCCATCGTGCTGGGCCTGATCACCGCCAGCGCCAAGATGTCGCGCAGCCGGGCGGCCCACGCCATCGGCACCCTCTACACCACCATCATCCGCGGCGTGCCCGACCTGGTGCTGATGATGCTGCTGTTCTTCGGCGGCCAGATCGGCATCAACGCGATCACCGACCAGCTCTATGCGCACTTCGGCTGGGATATCTTCATCAACGTCAACGAGTTCGTGGCGGGGGTGATCACCATCGGTCTGATCTTCGGCGCCTACATGGGCGAAACCTTCCGTGGCGCCTTCCTGGCGGTGGAGAGCGGCCAGATCGAGGCCGGCCGCGCCTACGGCATGGGGCCCTGGCTGGTGTTCCGGCGCATCCGCTTCCCGCAGATGATGCGTCACGCCATTCCCGGGCTCTCCAACAACTGGATGGTGCTGCTCAAGACCACCGCCCTGGTCTCGGTGATCGGGCTCTCCGACATGGTGCGCGTGGCCGCCGAGGCCTCCAAGGCGACCCGCGAGCCCTTCACCTTCATGCTCATCGTGGGTGCCATCTACCTGTTGATCGCCAGCGTCTCCGAGTGGGGCTTCGCCCGCCTGCAGAAGCGCTATGATGTCGGCTTCGGGGAGGTCAAGTGATGGATGCCCTGATGAGTCGACTCGAGGCCCTGCTGGCCGACAACAGCATCTTCACCCTGCAGACCCTCGGCTACTACGGCGAAGGCCTGGTGACCACCGTGCAGCTGGTGTTCCTGTCGCTGGTGATCGGCCTGGTGCTGGCCGTTCCCCTGGCCATCGGCCGCGGTTCACGACAGCGCTGGATCAGCCTGCCGATCTTTCTCTACTGCTACGTGTTCCGCGGCACCCCCCTGCTGATACAGCTTTACCTGATCTACTACGGGGTGGTGTTCGTCGAGGGCATCCAGGATACCTGGCTCTGGGTGCTGCTCGAGAAGCCCTTCATGCCGGCGCTGGTCGCCTTCACCCTCAACACCGCGGCCTACACCACCGAGATCTTCCGTGGCGCCATCAAGGCCACCCCCCGCGGCGAGATCGAGGCGGCACGCGCCTATGGCATGACTCAGCGCCTCATGCTGCGCCGGATCGTGCTGCCCAGCGCCTTCCGCCGCGCGCTGCCCGCCTACGGCAACGAGGTGATCTTCATGCTCCACGCCAGCGCCATCGCCAGCGTGGTCACCCTCATGGATCTGACTGGGGCGGCGCGTTTCGTCTATGCACGCTTCTATGCCCCCTTCGACGCCTTCCTGTTCGTGGCGGCCATCTATCTGTGCCTGACCTTCGCCATCCTCTACTTCTTCCGCTACCTGGAGAAGCGTCTGCTGGCCCACCTCAAGCCCGCCGGCGGCTGAGGTTGCGTCAAACGATCGTTGGGAGCTGGCGTTTACCTCCACGCCGGCTCCCCTTTCGACCCCCTGGCGGATCCGCTAAGGTTGGCCTGTCATCACCCTCAAGGTGATTCCACCAACAATGACAGGACCAGCCCATGAAGCTACACAAGATTCTGAGCCTCGGCGCCTTCGGTGCCGCCCTGGTGGCCGGCTCCGCCAGCGCCGAGGTGCGTGACCTTCGCATCGCCGTCGACGTCCCCTACGAGCCCATGGAGTACCGTACCCCGGATGGCGAACTCACCGGCTTCGATATCGATCTGGGCAACGCCCTGTGTGCCGAGATCGGTATCGACTGCGAATGGGTCGTGCAGGGGTGGGACGGCATCATCCCCGGCCTGATGGCGCGCAAGTATGACGCCATCATGTCGTCGATGACCATCAATGAGCAGCGCCGCGAGCAGGTACTGTTCTCCGACCCCTACATCACCCCGCCCTCGGCCTGGTTCGCCCCTGGCGACATGCAGATCGGCACCCCCTCCAAGGAGACCCTCGAGGGTCTGACCATCGGCGTGCAGCGCGGCACCCTGCAGGACAACTACGCCACCGACATGTATGGCGACGTGGCCGACGTGAAACGCTACGCTACCGCCGATGACATGGTGCTGGACATGGACTCCGGCCGCCTCGACGCGGTCTTCCTCGACTTCCCGATCGGCAAGTCCACCCTGCTCGACAGCGACGCGGGCGACTACAAGGTGGTCGGCGAGATGATCACCGAGCCCAAGGAGTATTTCGGTGAAGGCTTCGGCATCGCCTTCCGCAAGCGTGACCAGGAGCTGGCCGAGACCTTCAACGAGGCACTGGCCGAACTGAAGGCGAATGGCACCTACGACGAGATCCACGCCGAGTACTTCGGCGAGTGATTTCCGGACTGCCCCGGCACTCCCGGGGCAGTCCACGCCCTCTCCCACGACCACGTTCCCTTCCTCTTTCGCCTCCCCCTTCTCTCGCCTGCGGTGTGGCCTGCCGGCATCGAGTCGACCCCGCGGCTCCTTCTGGCTGCCATTCGCTCTACCATGCTGCTTCGTATTGGCTGATTGCTCTGAAAATCTCGCTTCACCTCGATATAATTGAAGGGTCAAACCTCCGTTCTCGGAGATTGTTTCTGCCCGTCCTCTGTATCGCGAGACTTTCCATGTATCGACCGAAGCTACTGCTGGCCGCCGCCCTGTGCACCGGCCTGGCCACCTCATCCGTCCAGGCCGAGGCACCTCTGCGCCTGGCCACCGACGTGCCCTATCAACCCTTCGAGTACAGCCTGCCCGACGGCACCCTGGCCGGCTTCGACATCGAGCTGGGCAACGCCGTCTGTGCCTACCTTGAGCGGGAGTGCGAGTGGGTGGTGCAGAGCTGGGACGGGTTGATTCCGGGGCTCATGGCGCGCAAGTACGACGCCATCATGTCCGCCATGACCATCTCCGAGGTGCGTCGTCGCCAGGTACTGTTCTCCGACCCCTACTTCCGGATGCCCAGCGTCTGGGTCGCCCACCAGGATAGCGACATCGATATCACCGACCCCGCCAGCCTCGAGGGCAAGGTCGTCGGGGTGCAGACCGCCACTCTGCAGGACAACTACGTGACCGACCTCCATGGGGACACCGTCGAGGTGCGTCGCTACGCCAGCTGGGCCGATGTGGTCGCCGACATGCGCACCCAGCGCCTGGATCTGGCCTTCATGGAGTACCCCACCGCACAGTCCTTCGTGGATATTGATGAGCAGGAGAGCGACTTCCAGCGCCTCGGCGAACTGGTTCGCGAGCCGGCCCGCTACTTCGACCAGGGCGTGGGCGTCGCCTTCCGCAAGCGCGACCGCGAGCTGGCCAGGGACTTCAATGAGGCCTTCACCGCCCTGAAGGAAGATGGCACCTACGACGCCATCGCCCGGAAGTACTTCGATACGCCCGCACCGTGAGAGGCCTCCACACTACCGGTGAGCTGGCTGGTATCCTCCTCTACCCAGCTTATTGAGAAGCTGCTGTCTGTCGCCGAATCGCGACCCGGAACTCCCTCGCGCGCCTTGAGTCCATGCTGTTCAGTCTCATTCCGCGAGGTTCCGATGACCCTGCAGGTAACCCCTATCATCGATGCCAAAGGAGGCCTGGCTCGCCCCTCATCCACCTGGACCGGCTGGGGCCAGTGGCTGGCCCTGATCACCATGACGGTGGATCATCTGTCACGTTACGTGGTGCCGGACAGCTGGGGGCTGGGGTGGGCCGGCTCCTCCATCGGCCGTATCGCCTTTCCCCTGTTCGCGGCCATGGTGGCCTGGCACGGGCTCTTCAACACCCGCAATCCGCTGCGCTATGCCCGACGCATCCTGATGATCGGCCTGGTGGCTCAGCTGCCCTATATGCTGATGCCCCGAGCCGCGGATGGCCTGATCCTCAATATCTGCTTTACCCTCTCACTCGGCCTGACCGGCGGCGCCTGGCTGAAGGCCCTGAGGGAGCGCCTCGAGCGCGGTGCGCTCGGTCCCATGCAGCTGATCGCCGAGGTCGGCCTCGCCGTCGCCGCCTGGGCCACGGCCGGTTTCTGGGTCGAGTATAGCCACCTGGGCCTGCTGATGATCCCTCTCTACATGATCGCCATTCAGCCCCTACACGAGGGCGGCGTGGCTTTCGTCGAGCGCCTCATCGCCACTGCCATGGCCTTGCCACTGCTCACGGTGGCCGGCCTGATGAACAGCTCCGACATGGCCAAGTCCTTCACCGTCGCCACCTGCCTGGCGATCCTGCTGCTGGCCGCCGGCGCCCATCGCCTGATCCCGAGGGTGCCATTTGGCATGCCGCGACGACTGTGGCTCGGCTGGTATCCCGGACACTTCGCGGCCATCGCCCTGTGGCTAGGGATCGCCGGAGGACTGGGCTGAGTGGCGCACCTCGACCAGAAACACCTTGAACGCCTGCCACAGCGGGCTGCGATAACGCTCGGGGTGCCATACCAGGGAGAAGGTCCGACGCAGGTCCAGTTCGCTGTCCAGCGGGACGAGCTCGCCGCGGGCGAGCTCCCCGGCCACGCTCAGTCGTGACAGGCACCCCAGCCCCAGGCCGGCCAGCACCGCCTGCTTGATCGCCTCATGCTGCCCAAGCTCCATGCGTACCCGAGGCAACACCCCGCGATCGCGCATCGCCTGCTCGAAGACCTCTCGCGTCCCGGAGCCCGGTTCCCGCAGGATCCATGCCGCCTCGGCGAGGGCGGCATCATCCAGCCGCGCCTGCCCTGCCAGTCGGTGAGAGGGGGCACAGACCACCACCAGGCGGTCTTCACACCAGGACTCGCTCTCCAGCCTCGGCTCCCGGCACTCGCCCTCGATCAGGCCGAGATCCGCCTCCAGGCGCAATACATCGCTGATCACCTCGTGGGTATTGCGCAGTCGCAGGCGCAGGTCCGTCCCCGGGTGTGCCTCGCTGAAGCGCCCGACCAGCCCCGGCAGCAGGTAGGTGCCCACGGTGGCACTGGCCGCCACGTCGAGCACGCCATGCAGTTCTCCCTCGGGCTCGGTGGCCGCCGCCACGAAGGCCTCGACACCGTCGAGCAGCTGCTCGGCCCGGGGCAGCAGTTGGCGCCCCAGATCATTGAGCCGCAAGCGCCGGCCATGGCGTTCGAACAGCGCCACACCCAGCTGGCGCTCCAGCTCCGAGAGGGCCTGGCTGGTCGCCGACTGTGACAGGCACAGCTCTCGGGCGGCGGCGCTGACCGAGCCGAGACGCGCCACCGTGGCGAAGACCTGAAGCTGGCGAAAGCTCACCATGGATGTCATATCGGTTTTTCCGAAAAGCCAGTTCGTTATTAACTGATAACCTGATGTGTTATTAGGGCATAACATACGCCACATGGACAGCACACGAGAGAGTAATGACATGTGGCAAGGCTTGCTGGTCTGCACAACCCTGACGATAGCCGGCTTCGGCCTGACGCGGCTCCCTCCGCTGGCCGATGCCGGGATAAGCCCCCTGGTGGTGGCGCTGCTGCTGGGCATCGTGGCCGGTAACCTGCCCCTGGCCCGGCGCCTTACCGCCACCGGCCCGGGGTTGAAGTTCGCCACTCGCTGGCTGCTGCGCGGGGGCATCGTGCTGTTCGGTCTCTCCCTGACCCTGCAGCAGATCATGGCACTCGGCCCCAGGGTGCTGCTGCTCGACACTCTGGTGATCATCAGCGTGCTCATCGCGGGCTACCTGATCGGCACCCGGGTGCTCGGGATGGATCGCGAGACCACCCTGCTGACCAGTGCCGGGAGCGCCATCTGTGGCGCCGCAGCGGTACTCGCCACCGAATCGACCATTCGCTCGCGCCCCGCGGCCACCTCCATGGCCGTGGCCACGGTGGTGCTGTTCGGCTCCCTGGCGATGCTGGTCTACCCGCTGCTCTACCCGCTGCTGGGCATGGAGGAGGGGCTGTTCGGTGTCTATATCGGTGCCACCGTGCACGAGGTCGCCCAGGTGGTCGCCGCCGGCGAGGCAGTGGGCCCCGACGCCCTGGCCAATGCGGTGATCGTCAAGCTGGTACGGGTGATGCTGCTGGTGCCCTTCCTGCTGATCGTCGGACAGTGGTGGCTGCGCCACCAGCCCGCCGAGGCCGGCGCAGGGAGGGCCAGCCTGGTGATCCCCTGGTTCGCCTTCGGCTTCCTGGCCATGGTGGTGTTCAACAGCCTGGTCACCCTGCCCGCCCCGCTGCACCAGGGCCTGGTACTGGCCGGCCAGCTGGCGCTGACCATGGCCATGGCGGCACTCGGCTACGAGACCCGCATGGAAAAACTCAAGGCCCTGGGTATCAAGCCCTTTATCCTCGCCCTGACGCTGTTCGTGCTGCTGCTCGGCGGCGGTATGCTGGCCAGCACCCTGCTGATGGGCTGAGCCCCTCCTCCGCGACCAGCTACTACAGCGACCAGGCCATACAGCGCAGACAGGCCGCCTCGGTTGGGGCGGCCTGTCTGCGTACGGGCCGGACACGGCCTGGCCGGAGCCTGTATCTGGCCGGGACCTGCGGACCTACTCGAAGCTGAAGCTTGGCGCAGGCGCCTCGGGAAGCAGCGCGGCGCAGGCACGAACCCGCTCCAGCAGCGCCTCGTGGGTCGGCGCGAGCAGATTGACATGGGCCAGCTTGCGACCGGCCCGCTCGCTCTTGTCATAGCGATGCAGATGGGCATCCGGCAGCGCCAGGATGGCGGACGAGTCGCCCTCCTGGCCGATCACGTTGACCATGCAGGTGGGCATGCGCGCGGCGATATCGCCCAGCGGCAGCCCCTGAATGGCACGCAGATGGTTCTCGAACTGGCTGGTCACCGCACCATCCTGGGTCCAGTGACCGGAGTTGTGCACACGGGGCGCCATCTCGTTGGCCAGCAGGCTGCCGTCGGCACACTGGAACAGCTCCAGGGTCAGCACGCCCACATAGTCGAGCTCATCGAGCAGCGCCCGAATATAGCCATCGGCGGTCTGCTGCAGGCTGTCGGCCAGGTCCGGCAGCGGGGCGATGGAGTAGCGCAGGATGCCATCCACGTGCTGGTTCTCGGCCATGGGGTAGAAGACCACCTCACCGTCGCGACCACGCACCGCGATGATCGACACCTCACGCACGAAGTCGACGAAGGCCTCCACGATCAGCCGCGGATGGGCGATGGCACGCCATGCCTCGGCCGCCTCGGCGGGGTCACGCAGCACCGCCTGGCCCTTGCCGTCATAGCCCTCGGTGACCGACTTGGCCACCACCGGCGTTCCCAGTTCGCGGGCCGCCGCCTCCAGCTCGTCGGCACTCTCCACCAGGCGGTAGGCCGGGGTGGGAATGCTCAGGCGGTCGAACAGCGCCTTCTCCTCGGCGCGGTTCTGGCAGACGCGAATCGCTTCGCTGGATGGGTAGACCGGTTTCACCTCCTCGATCTCCTGTACCAGCGACACCGGCAGATGCTCGAACTCGTAGGTGACCAGATCCACCTTCTCGAGGAAGGCCGCCAGATGCCTGCGGTCGGTATCTACCATCACGTCGCCGATACCGGCACTGGGATGCCCGGTGGTATCGAGAAAGGTAAAACGGTTGGCCAGCGGGTAGCCGGCCAGGGCCAGCATGCGACCGAGCTGACCGGCACCCAGAACACCGATATTCATGATGATCTCCTCATTGTCTCTCTATCAGGGCTCGGTCCGTGAATCAGGCCGGGGGTCAGGATTGTCGAGTACCGTCTGCGTCTGCTCGGCGCGAAACGCCTCCACGGCGGCGCGCACCCTGTCATCCTGAAGGCCAACGATCTGCGCCGCCAGCAGCCCCGCATTGGTGGCACCCGCCTTGCCGATGGCCAGGGTACCCACGGCGATACCACCGGGCATCTGCACGATGGAAAGCAGTGAATCCAGCCCCTTGAGCGACTTGGACTCCACCGGCACCCCCAGCACGGGCAGCGCGGTCTGGGAGGCCACCATGCCCGGCAGATGAGCGGCGCCGCCGGCGCCGGCGACGATCACCTCGAGGCCGCGCTCGGCCGCCGACTTCGCGTAATCGAAGAGCAGGTCCGGGGTACGGTGGGCCGAGACGACTCGGGTCTCGTAGGCCACTCCCAGACGCTCGAGCATCTCGACGGCATGTTCCATTATCGGCCAGTCAGATTTCGACCCCATGATCACGCCGACCTTCGGCGTCTGTGTAGCGGACTGCATGGCCTGCTCCTCGGGACTTCCCCTACAGGAAAAGAGTGAATAAAAGGAAAGCCGATCATTTTAGCGGCGCAGGCCTTCCCAGTCATCTTGACCGAGCAGACAGCCAGGGCTACACCCCAGTTGTTGCCGAGAACAGACAGCAGCTTTCATGCTGTCTGCTTCATTGGCTGCTACAGTGGCTTCTGTGGGCAGATTGGACTAGCTCGCCTGAAACTCAAAGAAGGAGACTAACCATGAAGCGTTCCCTGATTTTTACCGCGGCATTCGCCGGCTCGCTGCTGCTGGTCGGTTGCGACTCCGATAACGACCAGGCGACCCAGCACGAGGAGGCCGCCAAGCAGGAGGCGCAACAGGCAGCCGAGTCCGCCGAACAGGCCGTCGAGGAGTCGGCCGACGCTACCGCCGAAGCCGCGGAGGCCACGGAAGCAGAGCTCGACGAGGCGACCGACGAGGCCGGTGAGGCCATGGACGAAGCCGCCGCCGAGACCGAGCAGGCGCTGGATGAAGCCGCTGCAGAATCCGAACAGGCCGCCGAGGAAGCGGGTCAGGCCATGGATGAAGCGGGTGAAGAGGCTGCCCAGGAGGCCGGTGAGGCCGCCGAAGCCACCGGCGAGAACCTGGAAGCCGCGGGTGACGAAGCCGCCGAGGAGGCCGGTGAGGCCGCCGCATCCGCCGAAGCTGCGGGTGACGAGGTCGCCGAGGAAACCGGTGAGGCCGCCGAAGCCGCCGGCGAGAACCTGGAGGCGGCGGGAGACGAGGCCGCTGAAGAAACCTCCAGCGCCCTGGATGCGGCGGGTGACGCCACCGCCAATGTTGTCGACTCGGCCAGGGAGATGACCGCCGACGCCGTGGAGGCCGCTCGCGAGAAGACCGGCGAACTGGTCGAAGAGGCCAAGGAAATGGCACTGGGTGCCACGGAGGAGACGGCCGAGGCCACAGAGGAAGCCGCGAATGCCACGGCGGACGCGGCGGCAGAAGCCGAGGCGGAGGCCGAAGCAGAAGCCGAAGCGGAAGCCTCGACCCAGTAACTCACGCGCCTTGCACCAAGCTTGCACCAGACAGAGGCCCGCCCGGGGAAACCGAGCGGGCCTCTTTCGTCATGCCACGCCTCATGCGGCGTATGTAGCGTCAGGCGGGGAGTGCGCTACGCCGGCTCGCCACCCAGTTGCCGGCGATCACGGCAAGCATCGTCGCGGCACCGGCGGCTTCCACCATCAGACTGGGATAGAACACCGCCACGATGGCCGGCAGCAGCAACGCGCGAATGGGCCACCCCATGCGGGTAAACAGATAGCCCTCCAGCGCCGCGGCGAAGGCGGCCAGGGCAAGGAAGCCCGTCAACCCGGTCCATATCAGCAGCGGCCAGGGTCCCCCCATGATGATCTCGGGGTTGTAGACCATGAACAGCGGGATCAGATAGAGCCCCTTGGCGAACTTCCAGGCCTGGAAGCCCGTCTCCATCGGCTTGGCCCCGGCGATCGCCGCCCCGGCGAAGCCGGCCAGGGCGATGGGCGGCGTGACGTTGGAGTCCTGGGAGTACCAGAACACCACCAGGTGGGCGATCAGCAGCGGAACGCCGAACTCGGCGGTCAGTGCCGGGCCGACCAGCACGATCAGCACGATATAGCTGGCGGTCACCGGCAGCCCCATGCCCAGCACCAGGCTGGCCAGCAGCACCATGATCAGGGCCAGCAGCAGGTTGCCACCCGAGAAGGCCAGCATCATGGAGGAGAACTTCAGACCCAGCCCGGTCAGCCCCACCACCCCGACGATGATGCCGGCCACCGCACAGGCCATTGAGACGGCGACCGCATTGCGAGCCCCCAGCTCGAGCCCCTCCATCAGCTTCAGCAGGCCATTGCGGGTGGCGGTGGCCAGGCGTTCGCCGGTCACCGGCTCCCCCTGCTGCGGGGCCACGAAGAGCATCCACACCAGAAAGCGCAGTACCGCCACGGCCAGCATGGTAAGGATGGCGTAGTAGCCAACCCGCATCGGCGACATGTTCATCACCAGCAGCCACACCAGCACCGCCAGCGGCAGCAGGAAGTGCCAGCCGGAAGACATCACGTCGCGCATCTGCGGCAGCTCGCTCCTGGCCATGCCCTGCATGCCCTGCTTCAGGGCGATGATGTGCACGAAGAGGTAGACCGTACCGAAGTACATGATCGCCGGCAGGATACTGACCTTGACCACATCGAGGTAGGGCATCCGGGTGTACTCGGCGATCAGGAAGGCGCCGGCGCCCATCAGCGGCGGCATGATCTGCCCACCGGTGGAGGCCGCCGCCTCGATGCCCCCGGCCTGATGGGGCTTGTAACCAAGGCGCTTCATCAGCGGGATGGTAAAGGCGCCGGTGGTCACCACGTTGGCGATCGCGCTGCCGGAGATCGATCCCATGCCGGCCGAGGCGATCACCGCCGCCTTGGCCGGTCCACCGCGCTGGCGGCCGGTGGCGGCGTAGGCCAGGTCGATAAAGAACTTGCCGGCGCCGGTGATCTCGAGAAAGGCGCCGAACAGCACGAAGATGAAGATATAGGTGGCCGCAACGCCCATGGGCAGGCCGAAGATGCCCTCCTGCCCCAGGTAGAGCTGGCCCACCAGGCGATCCAGGCTGTAGCCACGGTGCTCGAGGATGCCGGGCAGCCACTCCCCCAGCCAGGGAAGATCACCGCGTGGACCGGCGAAGGCATAGAGCAGGGCGATCACCCCGATCACCGTCATGCCCAGACCCACCGCACGGCGAGCCGCCTCCAGCACGGTCACGGTGGCGATGCAGCCGACCACGATATCGGTCTGACTCCAGAAGCCGGCACGATTGATGATCTCGTCGAGGTAGAGCACCAGGTAGCCGCCGGTGACCAGCGCCCCGGCGAAGAAGGTGGCATCGAGCAGCCAGCCGATGAGCCCGCGGGGTCGTCGCGGGCCGAATACCGGAAACATCAGGAAGGCCAGCATCATGATCAGCATCAGGTGGATGCTGCGCTGGTAGAAGAGCCCCAGCGGCTCGATGCCGGCGGAATAGAGCTGGAACAGTGACAGCCCTACCGCCACCAGCGTGATCAGCCACAGCACCGGCCGGGCGTGACTCGCCTGGCTGCCGGGCACGATAGGAGAGTTGTCCGAATCATTCATTGCGATTTTCTCAGGGTGTTGGATCGCCAGCGGGAGTGACCAGGCGCACGGTAACGCGGTGGTCGGCGGCCAGCTGGCTCAGACTGATGCGTTGCCCATCCACCACCAGACGGTGGTCGACGGCGAGACTCCCCACCCGCAGGCGGTAGGCATTGCCCGGCACCGGCTCGTCGAGATCCTCGATCCAGTACCCCCCTTCGCCGTCCGATACCTGGCGACCACGACCGGGGATATGATCGAGCCCGGCGGCAAAGTCCGGCAGGTGGCTACGCTCGAGCACCATGCGTCCATCGCGATGCCGATAGCAGTCGAGGACCGGAAACCCCTCTACCGAGTGGTTCCACTCCAGGCACCAGCCCTCGCCCTCGGGCATGGGCAGCGATACCAGGGTGCTCCCCTGCTCGCCGCTTACCTCCAGGCGGGCCGGCTCCTGACCCACCGCCGGGCTGGTCAGGAACAGGCCTGCACACAGCAGCAGGGCGGGCCTGGCGGCCCGCCCTGCTGTCAGATACCAGTCACGCACCGCCTCAGGGACGCTGGTGGTCGGCGATCTCGGCACCAACCTCCTCGTAGTAGCGCAGTGCGCCCGGATGGAAGGCGATGGGGGTGGAGTTGACGCTGAACTCCACGGTGGTGTCGTTGGCCGCCGGGTGGACCTCGATCAGCTCATCGGTACGCTCGAAGAGCATCCTGGTGATCTGGTAGGCGAGCTCCTCGTCCATCTCGCTGCTCACCGCCAGCACGTTGGGGATACCGATGGTCTGCACGCCCTCTTCCATGCCCTCATAGAGGCCGGCACGCAGCTCGTAGGAAGCGAAGACCGGCACACTCTCGCGCGCATTGGCCACCTCCTCGTCGGAGAGGCCGACCAGGCGGACATCCCGGGTGGTGGCCAGGTTCATGATCGAGCTGGTGGGCGGCCCCACGCTCCAGAAGCCGGCGGCGATATCACCGTCACGGATGGCATCGGCCGTCTCGTTGAAGTTGAGACGGCGCGGGTCGAAGTCATCGTAGCCGATGCCGTTGGCCTCGAGCAGCGCCCTGGCGTTGAGCTCGGTGCCACTGCCCGGCGCCCCTACCGAGACCGTCTTGCCCTTCAGGTCGGCAAGGCTCTCGACGCCGGAGTCGGCGAGGGTCACCAGCTGAACGGCGTTGGGGTAGACCGATGCCAACGCACGGATGTTCTCGAGCTGGCGGCCCTCGAAGTCGCCGGTGCCGCTGTAGGCCTGATGAACGGTATCGGCCAGGGCCAGGGCGAGATCGGAGTCTCCGCGCCACACCAGCCCCATGTTCTCCACCGAGGCGCCGGTCACTTCGGCGACGGCCTCGTAACCCTCGAGATGCTTGCCGATCATCTCGGCAAGGCCGCCACCCAGAGGGTAATAGGTGCCGCCGGTACCACCGGTGGCGATGGAGAGCTGCTGCTGGGCAGCCGCCAAGGGAGCCGTCGCGATCAGCGAGGCGACAGCGGCATACTTCAAGGCTTTCATGGCATTCCTCCGGTCCTGCAACCAGGTTGTCTTGTAGTCGTTTCCGACGCCTTAACAGCGTACGGCCCCCAAGCTAGCACGGACCCAGCGTGAGAACCTATCGGCGCAAATTCTACGTTTCAGAAGAATTTCGGCAATGCCACGATGGTCTGGGGCTCACCCCTCCACCATCGTCTTCACCTGGTCGACGATATGGCTGCCGATGGGGAGCGCCGAGGTGGCGGCCGGCGACGGTGCATTGCCCACATTGAGGGTGCGCCGGGTGTTCACGAACAGGAAGTCGTCGACCAGCTTGCCGTCCCGGGATACCGCCTGGGCGCGCACTCCCGCCGGATAGGGCTCGAGATCCTCGACCGTCAGCTCCGGACAGTACTTGCGCACCAGCTCGAGATAGCCGCGCTTGTGCAGGGAGTTCTTCATCTCGGCAAGGCCCGGGCGCAGGTTCTTGCCCAGCACCTTGAGAATCCCCGGATTGGTGAACATCTGTGCCAGGTCGCGAGGCGAGATATCACGACGGCGATACCCCTCGCGCTTGAACGCCAGCACCGCATTGGGGCCCACCGTCACGCTGCCGTCGATCATGCGGGTCAGGTGCACCCCGAGAAACGGCATGGAGGGGTCGGGGATCGGGTAGATCAGGTGATTGACGATGCGGTTGTGCTTCTCCGGCAGCCGATAGTATTCGCCGCGGAAGGGACAGATGGTGAAGCCCGGATCCTGGCCCAGCATGCGGACCACTCGATCGGCCATCAGCCCCGAGCAGGTGACGAGATAACTCCCGGTGAACTCGCCGGCCGAACTGGATACCACCACCTCCCGGGAGCGCTCCTCCAGGCCGGTGACCTCGGCGTTGTAGCGGATCTCGCCGCCCATCCGCTCGAACTCGGCGGCCATGGCACGCGTCACCTCGGCATAGTCGACGATGCCGCTGGAGGGCACGAAGATCCCGCCCAGCCCGGTGATATTGGGTTCACGCTCGGCCAGCGCCTCGGCGGAGAGCCACTCGCGCTCAAGGCCGTTGGCGGCGGTACGCTCCCATAGCGCCTCCATGCGCTGCATCTCGAGCCCGCTGGTCGCCACCAGCAGCTTCCCGCAGGTGTCGTAGGCGATGCCGTGCTCATCACAGAACGCCCGGGTGGCGCGATTGCCCTCGAGACAGAAGCGCGCCTTGAGGCTGCCCGGGGTGTAATAGACCCCGGCATGAATCACGCCGCTGTTATGGCCGGTCTGATGCCGTGCCGGTCCCGCCTCCTTCTCCAGCAGCAGCATCCTGCGGTCGGGATACGCCTGCTTGAGTTGCATGGCGGTGGACATGCCCAGGATGCCACCGCCGATGATGATAAAGTCGTGCATGCCGTTTTCGCTCCAGCAGTCAGTCTCGCTCCAGCAATAGAATAGCCACGCCGTTTACACGGCGTGGCTTCGTCAGGGTAACCCGTTGATCCTGGGCACGTCTTACACCTGGCGCGGATCGCGCAGGGTCTTGGCATGGGTGAAGTAACCGCGCTGGCGCATCAGCTCGCGACGCAGGTCCGGATGCGGCTTGAAGCGGTCGCGACCATGCAGCCAGAAGTGGTTGTTGATCAGCAGGAAGCTGCCCACCGGATTGGGCACCGAGAGAATGCCCGGGCTGCTCTCCAGGGAGTCGGAGAGGTCGGTCAGCCAGTTGCCCTCCTCGAAGTCCTTGGGCTGCACGAACTGGTCGATATAGGACATGACCGGGCGGCCTTCGCGGTCGACATCGAACACCGGGTGGAAGACATCACGGGCCACGTTCTTGCTGGGCGGTGCCGTCCAGCGCATGGGCCGATGGGCCAGCGGATGAGCAAAGAACCGCTCCAGGTCCCCCCAGTCATCCAGGTGCAGCAGCAGGGAGTTGCCGCCCTCCATGTTCTGCTCGTCGATCTTCATCATCAGCACGTAGTCGGTGTCCTGCTCGACGAAGGTGCCGTCATTGTGCAGCTCCATCACGCGATGCGGCTGACGCAGGTAGCTGTCGGAGTTGTCGACGTTCTTGACCACGAAGCGCGCATAGTACTGCCCGCTCATGGCATCGAAGTTGGAACGGCCCATCAGGTGAGCCACGGCGGTGGCCAGCTTGACCATGTCATCGGCCTGCTCGACATCATCCAGCCCTTCCGGCACCACCTGGAAGCCACCGGTGGCACGATCCACCAGGGTGTTGATCAGCACCGGCTGCAGGGTGTTGTCGCACAGGTCATCGAGAATCCTGGCGCCCCGAAACCGCAGCATCGACTTGTACTCCAGCGCCTGCACCGGCCACTCGCTGACCGCCGCGAGGAAGGCCTCGACCACCTCGCGGGAAATGGTCAGCTGCAGCAGGCGCGGAGACTGGGCAGACGGTGCCAGGGTAAAGCCGCGGATATCGGCGGGCAGAGGCATGGCGGTTTCGGGAAGCTGGCTCAGCACGGTCATGTCAGGGCTCCAGGGGATATTGGATGGTCCATACAAAATATCTACACTTTTCAATATCGTCAACCGTATTTGGTTTTATACTTTTTATTAAGCCGCTGCCGGTTCGGCCCCGCGCACTGGCTTTCCCTGCCGATATCCGCCCCATGACACGCAAGCTGGGCACACGGGCGGGGCACACAAGCAGGGCATGCATGGCATCGCCCCGGCACAGGGCCGGGGCGACAACAGGCTTCAAAGGCCTACTCGTGCAGGAGGGCGTCAAAGCCCCGGGTAGGGGTCACCGCCAGCCAGCTCACGCTGCATCATCCTGTCGCTGTAGGCGACACCGTAGCGGACACGGGACCAGGCATAGAGGGCCAGGCCAAGCAGCATCCAGCCGGCGAAGAGCATCCACTCGACGGCCGACAGTGCCGAGGGGCTGCCCGGCAGATACATGGCGGACAGCCCGAGGGAGAGCAGCACCGCCAGGGCACCGACCAGCTTGCCGTGGCGCACCTTGAAGGGGCGCTCCATGTCGGGTTCGCGACGGCGCAGCACGACGAAGGAGAGCGAGACGAACAGATAGGCAACCACGATCCCGAGGCCGCCGGCCACCACCAGCCATACCAGCGCCGGACGTCCCAGGAAGGGGGCGATCGCCGAGAGCACCCCCATCACCAGGATGGCGTTGGTGGGCGTGCGATAGTGCGGATGCAGCTTGCCCAGCCAGGCCGGCAGCATGCCGGAGTGCGCCAGGGCGTAGATGGCCCGCGAACCGCCGATATAGAAGGCATTCCAGCTGGTGATGATCCCCGCGATACCCGCCAGGATCATGAGATTGCCCGCCCAGGGCGCCTGAAAGACCGCCTGCATGGCATCCGGCACCGCCAGCGAGCTCGCGCCCAGCGCCTCGGGGTCGAGCATCAGGGAGGTGCCAAGAATGATGAAGGCATACCAGAACACCGCCAGGATCACCGAGATCATCAGCACCCGGCCGATCTCGCGAAACGGCAGGTTGATCTCCTCGGCGGCCTGGGGAATCACGTCGAAGCCGACGAACATGAACGGCACCATGATGATCACCGTCATTATGCCGCCCATCACGCCCTGCTCGACGCTGAACAGCGGCTGCATGGTATCGCTGCTGCCCTGGAACAGCGCCCCGGTAATGAACATCACGCCCACCGCCAGGATCAGCAGGGTGACCACCTTCTGGACCAGCGCCGCGGTACGCACGCCGACATAGTTGATCCACATCATCAGCAGCGAGCCGATGACGCCGACCGCCACCCAGGTGGCCTTCACCTCCCAGCCGGCGATGGTCCACAGGTGCCCCACCGCATAGTCGGGAAACAGGTGCTCCACCACCGTGGGCAGCGCCACGGCCTCGAAGGAGACCACGCTGACATAGCTCAGGGTGATCGCCCAGGTGCACAGGAAGGAGGCGAAGTGACCCAGGGCGCGGTAACTATAGACGTGCTCGCCGCCGACCTGAGGCATCGCCGAGGCGAGCTCGGCGTAGGTCAGGCCCACCAGCACGATGATCAGCCCGCCCAGCAGGAAGGCGGTAATCGCCCCCAGGCTACCGGCCGACTGGATCCAGCTGCCGGTCAGCACGATCCAGCCCCAGCCGATCATGGCCCCGAAGGCCAGGGCGAGAACGTCCTTGCGAGCCAGCACACGCGAGAGCTGGCCCTGAGAGGTCTCGACATCTTGAGTCATGGGATCCTCGAAAGTTATCGTTTTGGGGAAAAAATTCTGTTTTTAATTAACGTCGACAAAATAGAGAAACACACGACTCACAGCAATAGACGTGCCACATTCCCGGGGTAGACATTCGTCGACAACGCCCTCGTCACCTTCCACCAAAGCCGTAGGCAATCGACACTGGAAAAAACGGCGGCGAGTCGCCATAGTGTCACTGTCGCAACCGCCCAATGGAGCATCATGAGCACGGCACGACAGTCCCGATCCGCGGAACTCCTGGACCCTCCGCGAAGCAGCCCTGACCTCGATGTCAGGGACCTGGAACAACGTACACGCCTCATGCGCATCGTGACCCGGCTGATCGCCGTGTCCGACCTCGGCAGCCGCGAGATCGCTCGCCGCGCCGGGCTGCCGATGCAGAAGATCAGCGACCTCCTGGCGGGGAAGCTGGAGCACCTCTCGATCGATGAGCTACGCCTCGTCCACCGCACGGTGACGGAGCAGGGGGCTACCCACTGACGACGCGATCGATGACCCTCCCCCGAACAGCGAACGCCCTGCCCTGCGCAGGGCGTTTTTTATTGTCTCCCTCTGTCAGAATAAATCTTAGTCACATCAGCACCTTGCACGACCATTAAGCGAGCATTAAGAGCTTGCTAACAAAATCTTGATCGACATCAAGCCTGGTCGCCTCCGCCGAGGGTAGCCTTCCGGTATCAGCCTTGTCCTTTCCATGCGCGGAAGATCCCGCCCCACCTAGCCACCGGAGGCGCCATGGACCCCATTCGCCGCACCCTTCTCGGCCAGCTGGCCCGCTTGAGTGCGGGGGCCGCCCTGATCCCGCTCGCAAGCGTCGCCAGCGCCGGCATCAACGACCAGCCACCGCGTCGCGAAGGCGACCCCACCAAGCGCTACGGCATGCTGATCGATCTGCGCCAGTGCATCGGCTGCCAGGCCTGTACCGTGTCGTGCCATATCGAGAATGCCGCCCCGCTGGGCAACTTCCGCACCGTGGTGTCACAGTTCGAAGTGGAAGAACAGAGCAGCGGAGAGGTGGCGACCTTCATGCTGCCCCGCCTCTGCAACCACTGCGAGAACCCGCCCTGCGTGCCGGTCTGCCCGGTGCAGGCCACCTACCAGCGCCAGGACGGCATCGTGGTGGTCGACAGCGACCGCTGCGTCGGTTGCGCCTACTGCGTCAACGCCTGCCCCTACGACGCCCGTTTCATCAACGAGAAGACCCAGACCGCCGACAAGTGCACCTTCTGCGCCCACCGCCTGGAAGCCGGCCTGCTGCCGGCCTGCGTGGAGTCCTGCGTGGGCGGCGCGCGGATCATCGGCGACATGCGAGACCCCGACAGCGAAATCAGCCGCCTGATCGACAAGCACCGCGAGGAGCTGATGGTGCTGCAACCGGAAAAGAACACCCTGCCGCAGGTCTTCTACCTGGGCATGGACGAGCGCTTCACCACTCGCCCCCAGGCCGAGGCGGGCATCTGGGATGTGCTGGGAATGGATGGCAAGGAGGTGGGCTATGAGTTTGGTCACTGAAGTCGTCGTGCCACGCTACGGCATCGCCTGGTACCCCTGGGCGGTGCAGTATTTCTTCCTGATCGCCCTCTCCTACTCGACGCTATGGCTGGCCGCCCCGGGGCTGATCCTGGGCAAGAAGGCGTGGATGACCACCGCACGCATCGCGCTGCTGGCCTGTGTCTCCACCACCCTGGTGGCCCCCGTTGCCCTGCTGGCCGATCTGCACCAGCCGCTGCGCTTCTGGCACTTCTACGGCTACCCGACACCCTGGTCGTGGATGTCGCTGGGCAGCTTTCTGCTGCCGATGTACCTGGGGGCCGTGGTGCTGCTGGCCTGGCTGGCCTGGCGCCCCGCCCTCAAGGCACGCAGTCGCCAGGACGATGGCTGGTTCTCCACCGTGGCCGGCTGGATCGCCTGGGGCGATTGGCAGGCGCCGCGTGCGGTGCTCGCACTCGTCGGCGCAGGGGCGCTGGTCGCCTCGCTGGGTATCATGCTCTACACCGGATTCGAGGTAGCCATCGTCAAGGGGCGTCCGCTGTGGAACACCAACTGGCTGCCGCCGATGTTCGTCGCCACCGGCATGATCGGTGGCTGTGGCCTGGTTCTGGTGCTCAATCGCATCTCATCCATTCGTCACCCTGACACCAACCGACAGATGCTTGCCATCCTGGTCGGCGCCTGCGTGGTCACCGGCTTCATCGCCCTGACCTGGTTCCTCGACGGCGTCAACGCCGTCTCGGGTTCGGTGGCCGCCGCGCTGGATTCGGTCAGCCACAGCGCCGCCTGGCGCAGCACCGCCATCGAAGGCGGCATCGCCGGCGTGCTGCTGGCCGTGCTGGCCTTCGTCATGCGCCGTTCACCGGCGCGCCGCAAGGCCATGGGCTGGATTCTCGGCCTGCTGGCCCTGCACGTCGCCTGGATGTTCCGCTGGGTGGTACTGATGAACGTCCAGACCGTGGCCCGCAACAGCGCCGGCTTCCACGATTATCACGTCGCCTTCGGCTCCTACGGCCTGCTCGGCATCATTGGCATCTTCGGCCTGTGGCTGACTGCCGTACTGCTGATCGACCTGTTCGTGCCCTGGCGCGAGGCCTCCAGCGACCCGCAGGCAGAGCCTGTCGCCACCGCGCCCGAGGCCACTTCCATCTCCGCATCATCCGAAGGAGCCCCCAGCCATGGATAAGTCACGTCGTCGTCTGCTCAAGGGTGCTGTCGCCGCCGGCGGCGCGGCCACCTTCGCCGCCGGCTACTCCGGCCCGCTGGTCAAGATGGCCAAGGGGGTGACCGGCAGCGCCGGCGAGAAGCCGGATCATCACATCTACGGCAACGCCCTGGCGCCGGAATACCGGGTGGACCTGGAAAGCGGTGAACTGACGCTGAACCCCGATCAGCGCACCGCCTTCACCGTCTGC
Organism: Halomonas sp. LES1; assembly: GCF_031846005.1. Lineage (NCBI taxonomy): Bacteria > Pseudomonadati > Pseudomonadota > Gammaproteobacteria > Oceanospirillales > Halomonadaceae > Halomonas > Halomonas sp. LES1. The sequence goes on along the minus strand of NZ_JAVRGC010000006.1, from coordinate 167,297 downwards.
TACGGCTGCACTACCAAGTGCGGCGTGCGGGTGCGTATCGACAACGAGAGCGACGAGGTGCTGCGTACCATCGGCAACCCCTATCACCCGCTCTCCTCCGACCCGCACCTGCCGATGCGCACCCCGGTGGTTGATGCGCTGAAGAGCGTCAGCGCCTATCAGGAGCAGGGCCTGGCCGGACGCTCGACCGCCTGCGCCCGGGGCAACGCCATGATTGCCCAGATGACCAGCCCCCACCGAGTCACCGACTGCCTCAAGCGGGTCGGCGGCCGTGGCGAGCGGCGTTGGGAACGTATCTCCTTCGAGCGCCTGATCGAGGAGGTCTGCGAGGGGGGTGACCTGTTCGGTGAGGGCCACGTTGACGGCCTGCGCGCCATCCACAACCATGACGAGCTGATCGACCCGGACAACCCCGAATACGGCCCCAAGGCCAATCAGCTGCTGATGATGGAGGCCACCGACTACGGCCGCTCGGCGCTGCTCAAGCGCTTCGCCTTCAACGCCTTCGGCACCCGCAACTACGGCCACCACGGCTCCTACTGCGGCCTGGCGTTTCGCATGGGCTCCGGCGCACTGATGGGCGACCTGGCCAAGAACGCGCACGTCAAGCCGGACTACACCAACGCCAGGTTTGCCCTGTTCATCGGCACCGCACCCAGCCAGGCGGGCAACCCCTTCAAGCGCCAGGGTCGGCTGCTGGCCGAAGCGCGCTCCACCGGCAGCCTGGACTATATCGTCATCGACCCGGGCCTCAACGCGGCGGCATCGCATGCCGCCGGCGAGCGCAGCCGCTGGGTGCCGATTCGCCCGGCCAGTGACACTGCCTTCGCCATGGCCATGATCCAGTGGCTGATCGAGCATGAGGCCTACGCCGCCGACTATCTGGCCATCCCCAGCCCTCAGGCCGCCGAGGCTGCCAACGAGAACGGCCATACCAACGCCACTCATCTGGTGATCGAGACCGACGGACATCCGCGCCGGGGCCACTTCCTGCGCCTTTCCGACCTGGGCCGAGCCGAGGCCGACAGCGACGCCGACGACCTGGTGGTGGTGGACGCCGACGGCGAGCTCAAGCCCAGCGCCGAGGTGCGCAGGGCGACGCTGTTCGTCGAACGTGACATCGAGGGTCCGGATGGCACTCTCCGGGTCAAGAGCAGCCTGACCAAGCTGCGCGACGCCGCCAACGAATACAGCCTGGAGGAGTACGCCGACCATTGCGGCATTGATGCCCGCCTCATTCAGCGTATCGCCGAGCGCTTCGCCGCCTACGGCCGTGACGCCGTGGTCGACACTCACGGCGGCATGATGAATGCCACCGGCTTCTACGGCGCCTACGGCATCATGATGCTCAATCTGCTGGCGGGCAGCTTCAACCGTCAGGGCGGCGCCGCCCTGGGCGGCGGCAAGTTCAACGGCACCGGCAGCGGCCCGCGCTATGACCTGTCGGATTTCCCCGGCAAGCGCGGCCCCAAGGGCGTGTTCGTGTCGCGCAGCCGCTTTGCCTACGAGAACACCTCGGAGTACAAACGCAAGGTGGCCGCCGGCGAGAACCCCTACCCGGCCAAGGCGCCGTGGCGCTCCCTGGCACCACCCATCCTCACCGAGCAGCTCTCCTCGGCGCTGGATGGCTACCCCTACAGGATCAAGGCGGTAATCGGCTGCATGGCCAACCCCCTCTACGGCCAGGCCGGTCTCGAGAGCACCATCGGCGAAAAGCTCAAGGACCCGCGCAACCTGGGGCTTTACGTGGCCATCGACGGTTTCATCAACGAGACCAGCCGCTATGCCGACTACATCGTGCCGGACTCGGTGATGTACGAGGTGTGGGGCTTTACCGGCGCCTGGAGCGGCACCCTGACCAGGATGACCACCGCCTGCTGGCCCATCGTCGAGCCGCGTCAGCAGAAGACCGCGGAGGGCGAGCCGGTCAGCATGGAGAGTTTCTTTATCGCCGCGGCAAAACGGCTGGAACTGCCCGGCTTCGGCGACGAGGCGATCCCCGACGCCGAGGGCAGGCTACATCCGCTCAACCGCGCCGAGGACTTCTTCCTGCGCGCGGCGGCCAACATCGCCTACCAGGGCGAACCGCTTCCCGCGGCGAGCGACAGCGATATCCGGCATGGCGGCATCGAGCCACTGCTCGGCAAGCTCGAGCGCACCCTGCCGGAGAACGAGCGCGGCCCGGTGGCCTATCTCTATGCCCGGGGCGGGCGTTTCGAAGAATACAGCGCCGCCTACAAGGGCGACAAGAAGCTTGGCCACGCCTGGTCGCGGCCCCTGTGTGTCTACAACCCCAAGGTGGGTACCGCCTTCAACAGCCAGACCGGCGAGCGCCTGGCCGGCACCCCCCGCTTCCAGAAGGCCGAGATGTCCGACGGGCGTCTGATGCGCGAGGTCTACCCGGAGGAGGAGTGGCCGCTGCTGGCGTTCTCCTACAAGTCCAACATCATGAACTCCTACGCCATCGGCCTGGAGCGGTTGCGCATGATCAAGCCCTACAACCCGGTGCTGCTGCATAGCGAGGACGCGGCTCGTCACGGTATCCAGCATGGCGATACGGTGCGCATCGAAAGCCCCGGCGGCGCGCTGACCGCCCTCGCGCTGGTCAGCGATGGCGTGATGAAAGGGGCCCTGGGCATCGAGCACAGCTACGGTCACACCGAGCTGGGCGCCAGCCAGCACCTCATCGACGGCGAGGCCTTCTCCGGCAATGAATGGGTCGGCGCCGGCGTCAACATCAACGACCTGGGCTTCGCCGACCCGACTCGCGAGGTCACCGGCACCTGGCTCGAGGGCGTCAGCGGCGCCTCCGTGCGTCAGGGCCTGCCGATCCGGGTCTCCCGTATCGAGGCCTGAGGAACGGCGCTTCATCCTTCTCGAGTGCGAAGCGCCGCCCCATGCACTCGACCCGATAGCCGGGCGCACCGACATCGGACGCCCGGCGTTTTTTCGGTATCATGGCGACGGACCATTTCCGACCAGGACACCCCCATGCTCCGACGCCTCGCCCGCGTGCTGCCCGTGGCTCTGCCGCTGCTGTTTGCCGCTCCTCTTGCCGCTGCCGCTCCCTTCGTGTTCACCGCCATTCCCGACGAGGACGAGACTCGCCTGCAGCAGCGCTTCCAGAAGGTCGCCGACTATCTCGCCGACGAGCTCGAGGTCGAGGTACGCTTCGTGCCGGTGAAGTCCTACGCCGCGGCGGTCACCGCCTTTCGCAACGACCAGGTGCAGCTGGCCTGGTTCGGCGGGCTCTCGGGCGTCCAGGCCCGCGAGCGCGTGCCCGGCTCCCGGGCCCTGGCCCAGGGGGTCGAGGATGCCGAGTTCCGGACCTACTTCATCGCCCACGAGAGCACCGGCCTGGAAGATGACGCGGGGCTGGTCGAGGCCATGCGCGACATGACCTTCACCTTCGGCGCCAAGGGCTCCACCTCCGGACGCCTGATGCCCGAACACTACCTGCGCGAGGCCTTCGGCGAGGCCCCGGAGGAGCTCTTCTCCCGCGTCGGCTTCAGCGGCAACCACAGCCGCACCGCCTCGTTGGTCGCCTCCGGCGCCTACCAGCTGGGGGCCCTCAACTACACCGTGTGGGAGAACGAGCTCGACGCCGGCAACATCGATACCGACAGCGTCAGGGTGGTATGGAAGACCCCGGTCTATCCCGATTACCAGTGGACGATTCGCGGTGATGTCGACGAGCGCTTCGGCGAGGGCTTCGCCGACCGTGTCCAGCAGGCGCTGCTCGGCATGGAGGATCCCGCCCTGCTGGAGAGCTTCCCGCGCTCCGGCTTTATCCCGGTGGACAATGACGACTACGAGATCATCCGGCAGGTCGGCCAGCAGCTCGACATCCTCGATTGATGACCTCGCTGGCTCTCACGGATGTAGTGGCCGATTACGGCGGGGAACGCGTGATCGGCCCGCTCGACCTGACGCTTGCCCGCGGCGAACGCGTCGCCCTGGTGGGCAGGAGCGGCGCCGGCAAGTCGACGCTGCTGGGTGTCATGCAGCAGCGCTGGCGTCATCACGGTGCCGCCCTGATGCCCCAGCAGCTGGGCCTGGTGCCCTCGCTGAGCGTGTTCCACAACGTCTATATGGGCGGACTCGCCCGGCACCCCACCTGGTACAACCTGATTACCCTGGCGCGCCCCTTCCGCCGTGATATCGACGCCATCATGCCACTGCTCGAACGCTTGGATATCGCCGACAAGTGCTGGGCCGCGGTCGGCGAGCTCTCCGGTGGCCAGGGCCAGCGCGTCGCGGCCGCCCGCGCGCTCCATCAGCGGGGCGACCTGCTGCTGGCCGACGAACCGATATCGGCGCTCGACGGCCCGCTGGCCGAGCGGGTGCTGGCCGCGCTGGGCGAGGCCTACCCCACCTCGGTGGTGGCCCTGCACGACGTGGAGCTGGCCCTGCGCTTCACCGACCGGGTCGTGGGCATCGCCGATGGCAGGATCGCCCTGGACGAGGCCAGCCACCGATTGAGCGCCCGGGATCTGCTGGTGCTCTACTGACCATGTGGCAATCGAAAAGCGTACGCACCAGCCTGGGCTTCGTTGCGCTGGCCCTCGTCTGCCTTCTTATCGCCGACCTCCAGATCAGCGCCCATGCCCCCTGGGCGGAGCTGGGCCGCCTGCTGCAGGGGCTGGCGCGACCGGATTTCACGGCGGTGGACTATCTCGGCACGGCGGTCGTGCGCACCCTCGCCTTCGCCTTCGTCGGAGTGGGGGCAGGCGCCGCGGCGGGCCTGCTGCTGGCGCTGCTGTTTCAGCATCGCGCGGTGCGCACCAGCTGCGCCTTTATCCGCGCCATTCACGAGCTGTTCTGGGCGCTGATCTTCCTGCAGTTCTTCGGTCTGCACCCGCTGACCGGGGTGCTCGCCATCGCCATTCCCTATGCCGGCATCTTCGCCAAGGTGTATGCCGAGATTCTCGACGAGAGCGACCCCCAGCCGTCGAAGGTGATCCCCCACGGCAGCGGCAGGGTCTCGGCCCTCCTCTACAGCCGTTTCAGCCAGGCCTGGCCCCACCTGGCGACCTACACCGCCTACCGGCTGGAATGCGGCCTTCGCTCCAGCGCCGTGCTCGGCTTCGTGGGCATGCCCACCCTGGGTTTCTACCTCGAGTCCTCGTTCGCCCAGGGGCACTACACCACGGTGGGTGCGCTGCTGCTGCTGTTCTATGGGCTGATCGGCACTCTCAGGCTCTGGGCCCGCCCGTGTCTGCTGCCGCTCTACCTGCTGGCCGCGCCCTTCCTGCTCGGCGACGGCCTGCCGATTCGCTGGCAGAGCGTCTCGCGGTTCTTTACCGAGGATATCGTTCCCGAGCCTCTGCGCCAGGGCGAGGGGGTCGCGGGGCTCCTCCCCTGGCTGGGCGAGCTGCTGGTCGACGAGGCATTACCAGGCATCTGGAATACCCTGCTGCTGACCCAGATCGCCCTGGTGGCGACCGGGCTGCTGGCGCTCATGCTCTATCCGCTGGTCTCGCAGCACTTCACGGGACGCCACGCCAGCGGCCGGATACGCGGTGCGCTGGGTCACGGCGTGCTGGTGGTCCTGCGCTCGACCCCGGAATACCTGCTGGCCTTTATCCTGCTGCAGCTGTGGGGCCCGTCGATGCTGCCGGCGGTGGTGGCGCTGGCGATCCACAACGGCGGCATCATCGGCCACCTGGTGGGCCAGCGCAGCAACGCGATCACGCTGCGCGCCGACGCTCCCCGCGGCATCGAGCGCTACGCCTTCGAGCTGACGCCGCGGCTCTATGGGCCCTTCCTGGCCCTGCTGTTCTACCGCTGGGAGATCATCATGCGCGAGACCGCCATCCTCGGCATCCTCGGCATCGCCACCCTGGGCTTCCATGTCGACAGCGCCATCCAGGAGATCCGCTTCGACCGGGCAATGATCCTGATCCTGATCACCGCCCTGCTCAATATCGGCGTGGACATCCTGGCGCGCCGCCTGCGCAACCGGCTACGCCTGCGGCACACCGCCAGCTGCGAACCCTGACGGCCCCCGGCGCTACTCCGGGAGGTCGGTCAGCGCCCCGGTGTTCGCCGAGCTGACCAGCCGGGCGTACTTGGCCAGCACCCCACGGGTGTAACGCGGCTCAGGCGGCTGCCAGGCAGACTTGCGGCTCTCCAGCTCCTCGACGGTGAGGGCGACGTCGATGGTGTCGGCCTCGGCATCGATGGTGATCCGGTCGCCATCTTCCACCAGGGCCAGGGGACCACCGTCGAACGCCTCGGGGGTCACGTGGCCCACCACGAAGCCGTGGCTGCCGCCGGAGAAGCGCCCGTCGGTGATCAGCGCCACCTCGCTGCCGAGCCCCCGGCCCATGATCGCCGAGGTGGGGGTGAGCATCTCGCGCATGCCGGGGCCGCCCCGGGGGCCCTCGTAGCGGATCACCACCACGTCTCCCGCCACCACGCTGCCATCGTTGATGCCTGCCTGGGCCTCCTCCTCGGAGTTGAACACACGCGCCGTGCCGGCGAAGCGCGTGCCCTCCTTGCCGGTGATCTTGGCCACCGCCCCTTCCGGCGCCAGATTGCCATGCAGGATACGCAGATGGCTCTCCGCCTTGATGGGGTTGTTCAGCGCCGCGATGATCCGCTGGTCATCAGGATAGGGGGCCACATCGGCCAGGTTCTCGGCCAGGGTCCTGCCGGTCACCGTCAGACAGTCGCCGTGCAGGAGGCCGGCATCGAGCAGCATCTTCATCAGCGGCTGGATGCCGCCGATCGCCACCAGCTCGCTCATCATGTAGTGGCCGCTGGGGCGCAGGTCGGCCACCACCGGCACGCGCTTGCCGATCTCGGTGAAGTCGGCGAGCGACAGCTCGACGCCGATGGTGCGCGCCATGGCGATCAGGTGCAGCACCGCATTGGTGGAGCCGCCCAGGGCGATCACCACGCTGATGGCGTTCTCGAAGGCCTGGCGGGTCATGATGTCCGAGGGCTTGAGGTCGCGCTCGAGCAGCTCGAGCACCGCGGCACCGGCCGCCTCGCAGTCCTCGCGCTTGTCGTTGGAGACGGCGTTCTGGGCCGAGCTGCCCGGCAGGCTCATGCCCAGTGCCTCGATGGCCGAAGCCATGGTGTTGGCGGTATACATGCCGCCGCAGGAGCCGGGGCCGGGAATCGCGGTCTCCTCGATCTGCTTGAGCTCGATCAGGTCGATATCACCACGACCATGAGCGCCCATGGCCTCGAACACCGAGACGATATCGGTGTGGTTCTTGCCGGGCTGGATGGTGCCGCCGTAGACGAACACGCTGGGACGATCGAGGCGCGCCAGGCCCATCAGACAGCCGGGCATGTTCTTGTCACAGCCCCCGATGGCCACCAGGCCATCGAAGCCCTCGCAGCCGGCCACCGTCTCGATGGAGTCGGCGATCACCTCCCGCGACACCATCGAGTACTTCATGCCCTCGGTACCGTTGGCGATGCCGTCGGAGATGGTGATGGTGTTGAAGATCACCCCCTTGCCGCCGGCACTGTCCGCCCCGTCGCTGGCGTGACGCGCCAGCTCGTCGATATGGCTGTTGCAGGGGGTGAGGTTGCTCCAGGTCGAGGCGATGCCCACCTGGGGCTTCGCGAAGTCCTCGTCCTGAAAACCCACCGCACGCAGCATGGCACGGCTGGCCGCCTTGCCGGGGCCATCCACCACCCGGGCGGAGTGGCGGCGGATAACTTTCGGGGAATCGGACATGACAGGCCTCCTGAGCATACAAGCAATGACGACCTATTAGAGTGGACTGCGAAGCCAACGGCTGTCCATGGCCACGGCTGTCCATGGTGATGCGTCTGCAGTAGCGCAACTTGACCTGCCGCCCCCTTTTGTCTGAAATAAAATTTCTAAAATATGGGGAAATAAGAAAATATCATGCCAATCGACAGCTTTGACTCCAAAATCCTTGATCAACTTCAGCGCGATGCTAGCTTATCCATTGCAAAGATCGCTGACCGCGTCGGCCTGTCGCCGACCCCCTGCTGGCGGCGAATTCAGCGCCTAGAGAAGGAAGGCTTCATCGAACGGCGTGTCGCGGTGCTCAACCCCATGAAGCTGGGCCTGGGGTTGACCGTGTTCGTGATGATCAAGACCGACAAGCACAACCAGGCCTGGCTGGACCGCTTTCAGGCGGTCACCCAGGCGCTCGATGAGATCATCGAGGTCAATCGCCTGGCCGGCGAGTACGACTATCTGCTCAAGGTGATCACCCGTGACAACCAGTCCTTCGACGCCTTCTACAAGCGACTCATTTCCAGAATCGAGCTGAGCAATGTCACATCCTGTTTCTCCATGGAGCACGTCAAGTGCACCCACGCCCTCCCCCTCTCCACGGGCCAGTGAGTGGGTCGCGCGCATCCGTCACGACATCATCGGCGAAGGCCGGGCCATTCCCGGCCCCTTCGGACCGCGCCCCCTGGTCTACACCGACTACACCGCCTCGGGCCGCGCCCTGCACATGATCGAGCGTGCCATTCAGGAGAAGGTGCTGCCCAACTACGGCAACACCCATACCGAGACCTCCTACACCGGAATGCGCACCACCCGGCTGCGCGAGGCGGCCCGTCAGGCCGTGCGCGAGGGAGTGGGGGCCGGCCCCGAGCACGCGGTCATCTTCGCCGGCGCCGGCGCCACCGCGGCCATCGACCGCTTCTCGCGCATTCTCGACCTGCCCGGCCTGCACCGGCCGGCCGAAGCGGCACGCCCGGTGATCTTCATCGGCCCCTTCGAGCACCACTCCAACGACCTGGCCTGGCGCGAGGCAGATGCCGACCTGGTACGCATCCCGCTTGACGCCGACGGCCTGCCCGACCTGGTCGAGCTGGAGCGCGCGCTGCAGGCCCATGCCGAGCGGCCCCTGAAGGTGGCGGCCTTCTCCGCGGCCTCCAACGTCACCGGCGTGCTGACCGACGTGCGCCAGCTGGCCGCGCTGGTCCACCGCCACGGCGGCATCCTGGCCTGTGACTATGCCGCCGCCGGCCCCTATGTGCCGATCGACATGGCGGAAAGCGCCCCCGGCGCCAACGATCATCTCGACGCCATCTTCCTGTCGCCGCACAAGTTCATCGGCGGGCCCGGCACCTCCGGCGTCCTGGTCATCGACCGCGCCCTGTGCCGCAACGCCGTGCCCGGTGTGGCCGGCGGCGGCACCGTCTCCTATGTGACCGAAGGCGAACACCACTACGTCACCGACCCCGAACGGCGCGAGGAGGGTGGCACCCCCGGCATCGTCGAGAACATTCGCACCGGGCTGGTCTTCACCCTCAAGCAGCAGGTAGGCGCACACCACATCGCCGAACTCGAGACGGCACTGACCCGACAAGCCATGGAGCGCTGGTCGCGGCTCGACAACCTGCACATCCTGGGGCCGCGGCACACCCCGCGCCTGGGCATCGTTTCGTTCAATATCTCCGCCGGGTCGCGCCTGCTACACCATAACCTGGTGGTGGCACTGCTCAATGACCTGTTCGGTATCCAGGCCCGGGGCGGCTGCTCCTGCGCCGGACCCTATGCTCACTCCCTGCTGGACATCAGTGAGACCCAGGCCCAACAACATGCCGAACTAGTCCATAAGGGAAAAAGCTTATTCCGTCCAGGCTGGGTAAGACTCGGTTTTAATTACTTCTTTAACAGTGAGACGGCTTGCTATATTATCGATGCCGTCGAATTTATCGCCCGTCATGCCGCCGTGCTGATGCGGCTCTATCGTGTCGACGTGCAGAGTGGTACCTGGCGTGCTCGCCAGGCTCAGGCGCCCTGCGAAACGCCCTCGCTGAGCGCTCTGCTGAGCCCCGACGCACCCCACCCCGAACCGACTCCGCCAGACTTCGAGCAGTGCTTCGCCCAGGCGCAGGCGCTGGTCGATAGCGCGCGCACGTCTGCCATCGAGCCGCCCTCGAGCAGCTGTGCAGATGAAGAGGCGCTGCGCTGGTTCTGGTGGCCACACGAATCCAGCGAGGCCGCCTCCGCCCTGGACGAGATGACGCCATGACCCAAACGCCATCCTTCGCCACCGCTTCATGAAAGCGTTTGATCATGCGAGCGCAGACGGCATCGCCGGTCGGGATATGTGGTGCCAGGCTCGGGCTGCTGTCCGGATGCGGTAACAGTATTGCGCCGGCTATTCAGGCTCCGCAGCGATCTCCTGCAGCGCGCTCACCAGTGTGTCAGGCTCCTGAGCCCCGGAAATCAGGTACTTGTCGTTGATAATGTAGGCCGGCACGGACGAGATGCCCGCTTGTTGATAGCGGGCCTCATCCTCGCGCACGGCATCGGCATACTGTGCCGACTCGAGCACTTCCCGGGCGCCTTCCGGGGACAGCCCCGCGGCCTGAACGCAGCGGACAAGCACATCGGGGTCCGAGACATCTTCCGCCCTGCCGAAATAGGCCTCGAACAGCGCCTGCTTCATGGCGGTGGCCTCGCCCTGCTCACCGGCCCACTTCACCAACCGGTGGGCATCGAAGGTGTTGCAGGTGCGCCGCTCCTGGAGCTTCGCGAAGTTGATGCCGAGCTCCTCCGCGATGGTCATCATCTGACCCTGAGACGCGCGCATCTCCTCCTCGCTGCGCCCATACTTGCGCGCCAGCGCCGGCAGGATCGGCTCCCCCTCTCCGCTCTGCTCAGGATTCAGCTCGAAGGCGTGCCAGCGAACCGTGAACGAGAACTCTGACGCCAGCCGCTGCATGGCCAGCTCCAGCCGAGCATAGCCGATGGCACACCAGGGGCAGGCAATATCCGAAACAATATCGATGGCTATCTTTTTCATAATCTAATCCTTAAAATTTATAAAAAACAGAATTAAAATATATCTAATGTTATATTACTACCAGCATGGCGCTAAATGAAGTAAAAACCATTTTCATCGCTTAGCATGAGAGTAAACTATAAGCACGAGCTGAGAGACAACCTTGCCAAACATTGACACCCGAATTCGGCATGCGGCCTTTAAAAGACTTCAAGACATTTCTCAAGAATACTCGAATGACGCCCCCTGGGAAGCCATTTCACAACCAGTCCCTCTTGACAGAGAGTCATTTCTTATCGCAAGCCGTGCGATCGGAATCTTCAAGCCAAAACAAATGCCAGATGGAATTTTGAGCATCAAAACTGTGGTGCCCAAACAAGGCCGGATCAACATTTACTCTGATGGGACAAGCGATGAGGGGGGCTTCTGGTACTCTCTTGAAGCTGGAGGATCAGAAAAGCCAGCGAACCGCCAGCTCTTAATAAGCTACGAAAGGAGGGATCCGATCATCTACCTGGTAGGCGTAGCTCCCGGACGCTACCTCCCACTATGGCCTTGCTATATAGACAACATCGATTTAACCAAAGAGTTATGCCATGTCAGTATGCACCAAAGTGCTAGCCAGATTAGCCATGTCTCAGAAAGCAGTAGTACCTACACGGCTGACGAGCTCGAGAAGCGCTATGTTATCCGAGAGGCCAAAACCCGAGTTCACCAGGCAGAGTTCCGAGCACGAGTCATGAGGGCTTATTCAAATCGCTGTGCCATGACAGGACTCCCTGTACCACAGCTTTTGGATGCAGCTCATATCATTCCCGACTCTGATCAGGCCAGTACCGCCGAGGTGAGCAACGGCATATCTCTTAGCCGTCTTCACCACAGAGCTTATGATGCCGACCTGATTGGCATAGACCCCAACTTTCGGATTCACCTAAATTCCGATCTCCTCTCAACACAAGACGGGCCCCTTCTCGAAAGTATGAAACAGCTCAATGGCCAAATGATTTCTATGCCAAAGCACTGCAAGGATCGGCCAAGCCAAGAGGCCCTTGAGCTGCGTTTTCAGCGCTTCCTATCTCGATAGAGGCTACTTCTTCTCCCGCGGTACCCGCCCCATCAGATAGAACTCCTCGTTGGGTGGCGTGCCGGTCATGGTGACCAGGCGGTTGGAGAGGCCGAAGAAGGCGGCGACGGCGCCGATATCCCAGATATCGTCGCGAGTGAAGCCCGCCGACTCCAGGCGAGTCTCCCACTCCTCGGTAAGCTCGCCCACCTCCAGGCTGCAGTACATCGCGAAGTCGAGCATGGTGCGATGCCGCTCGCTGATCGGCGCGGTGCGATGGTTGATCGCCACCTGGTCGGCCAGCAACGGATCCTTGCTGTAGATCCGCACCAGGGCACCGTGGGCCACCACACAGTAGAGGCAGCGATTGTGAGCGCTGGTGGCCACCACGATCATCTCCTTCTCCGCCTTGGTCAGCGTATCGGACTCACGCTCCATCAGGGCGTCATGGTAGGCGAAGAAGGCGCGGAACTCGGCCGGGCGATGCGCCAGCATCAGGAAGACATTGGGCACGAAGCCGGCCTTCTCCTGCACCGCCAGGATGGCGTCGCGGATGTCGTCGGGCAGGTCGTGGATCGATTCCGGTACGGGGAAGCGGCTGATTGAATTGGTCATGAATACTCTCGAGTTGTGCTTGTTGTGAGACCTTACAGTTAACGTCAACGTTACCATGTTGTCCATACGCTTTCCGTCAGAGCCTGGAGTGCTCCATGCACAGCAACCCTGTCCCCTGTGGAAGGCTACTAGCCTCCGCCCAAAAGGCAGAGCATGTTTTCTGCTGGTAGCGTGACGCCTTTCCCGAAACGGCCATACGCAAGCGGCCCCGCCTCTTTCGAGACGGGGCCGCCGTTCACTGGGCCGAAAGGTTTAACCCAGAGAGATGGTGCTGTTGATGCCGCTGGAGACGTTCTCGGGCTCGAACCAGCGAGCGGTGACGGTCTTGGTCTGGGTCCAGAAGGCGATGGCCTGCTTGCCGTTGGGGCCCAAGTCGCCGAGCTTGGAGGCACGCGAACCGGTGAAGCTGAAGTAGGCGACCGGCACCGGGATCGGCACGTTGATACCGATTTGGCCGACATCGATATCGGTCTCGAAGCGACGCGCCACCCAGCCGGAGTTGGTGAAGATCGAGGTGCCGTTGCCGTTGGGGTTGGCGTTGATGAACTCGATCGCCTCGTCCAGGGTCTCGACACTTACCACGCAGAGCACGGGGCCAAAGACCTCTTCACGGTAGATGGTCATCTCCGGAGTCACGTCGGCGAACAGGGTCGGGCCGACGAAGTTGCCGTTCGGGTAGCCTTCCACCTCGTAGCCGCGGCCGTCGACCAGCAGCTTGGCCCCCTCCTTCTCGCCGGCGGTGATCAGGCGCTCTACGCGCTCCTTGGCCTGGGGCGAGACCAGCGGACCGAGGTCGGCGTCGGTCTGGGTGCCGGGGCCTACCTTCATGTTGCGGGCGCCCTCGACGATATCGTCCAGCCACTCGCGCGCCTCGCCCACCAGCACCACCACGGAGTTGGCCATGCAGCGCTGGCCGGCGGCACCGAAGGCGGAGCCCAGCAGGTTGTTGATCGCCTGGCTGCGGTTGGCATCCGGCATCACGACACAGTGGTTCTTGGCGCCCATCATCGACTGCATGCGCTTGCCGGCGGCCGCGGCGCGGTTGTAGAGCAGCGAGCCAACGTGAGTGGAACCGATGAAGGAGAGCGCCTTGATGTCCTGGTGGTCGGCGATCTGGTTGGCCACGTCCGGGCCACCGTGAACCACGTTGAGCACGCCGGCCGGAACGCCCGCTTCGTGGGCCAGCTCGACGAGACGCATGGAGGAGCTGGGATCCTGCTCGGAGGGCTTGAGCACGAAGGTGTTGCCGGTGGCGATGGCCAGCGGGAACATGAAGCAGGGCAGCATGATCGGGAAGTTGAAGGCGGTGATGCCGGCGCCCACGCCCAGCGGCTGGTGCATGGTGTAGACATCCACCTCGTTGGCGGCATTCTCGGCCAGCTCGCCCAGCTGCAGGGAGGTGATCGAGCAGGCGTGCTCCACCACTTCCAGGCCGCGACCCACTTCACCGGCAGCATCGGGCAGGGTCTTGCCGTGCTCCTCGGTGATCAGCGCGGCCAGCTCATCGGTATGCTCGCGGATCAGCGCCTGCAGCTTGAGCATGATGCGCATGCGCTTGCCGAGCGGCACCTTGCGCCAGGTCTTGAAGGCCTCCTTGGCGCTGGCCACGGCACGCTCCACCTCCTCGGCGGTACAGAACGGCACCCGAGCCACCACTTCCTGGGTCGCGGGATTGACCACGTCGCGCCACTCCTGGCTGGCGGACTGGATGGGCTGGCCGTCGATGTACATGGGGATTTCGCGGACTGACATGGGCGTGCTCCTCTGGATTGTCGCTACCGGCATCGAGTCGTGCCGGTGTCATGCTGTGGCTGGCGGAGGACTGGCTTGTCGTTGTGGGCCGTATCAGCGGCCGTTGCCATCATCCGTCATTAGACTTTGTGTGTAGAAATACACGCAAGAGAGTGAAGATGAGTCTATCCAGAGGTCGCATGGCATGACAACGGGTACTCGGGCACATTGCTTGTGCATTTATGCACAAGAAAACCACCCAGTGGAGAGCCATCATGCTGGACTGGCACGATATCCAGATCTTCCTCGAGGTCGCCCGCAGTCAGCGGCTTACCGATGCCGCCCGACGCCTGGGGCTGGACCACTCCACCCTGTCGCGGCGCACCCGGCGCTTCGAGCAGAGGCTCAACACCCAGCTCTTCGAGCGCAGCACCCATGGCTATCATCTCACCGAGGCCGGCCAGCAGCTGCTCGCCCACGCCGAGGAGATGGCCCGTCACGCCTTCGAGGCCGGCGAGAGCCTGACCGACAAGAACCACCAGATCAGTGGCCAGATCCGCCTCGGCGTGACCGAGGGCTTCAGCACCTGGGTGATCGCCCCCCTGCTCTCGGCCTTCTGCGAGCGCCATCCGGGGATCACCCTGGATCTGCTCGCCCTGCCCCGGGTGGTCAACCTGAGCCGCCACGAGGCGGACCTGGCGATCACCGTGGAGCGCCCGGTCAGCCCGGGCCTGGTGATCTCGCGACTGTGTGACTATCGCCTGCGGCTCTATGGCAGCGAAGGCTATCTGGCCCGCCACGGCACGCCGCAGCATCTCTCCGAGCTTGGCGACCATCGCCTGGTGGGCTATGTCGACGACCTGATCTTCAGCGAACAGCTCAGCTATCTGGAGCCGCTGCTCGAGCCGTCGACCATCGGCAAGCCGCCCCACTTCACCATGCGTAGCACCAGCGTGACCACGCAGCACGCCGCCTGCGTCCACGGCGCGGGGCTCGCCATTCTCCCCTGCTTCATGGCCAGCACCTCGCCGATCCTGCGCAACGTGCTGGAGCAGGAGATCGCGGTGGACCGCCAGTTCTGGATCACCGCCCGGCAGGAACAGCGCCGGCTGGCCAGGGTGCGCCTGCTGTGGGACTACCTGCGCGAGGCGCTGGAGGCCAACCGCGCCTTTCTGATGGGGGCGACGAAGGAGATGGTGATCCCGGCGACCGGCGCCGGCTGATGCCTGAAACGGAAGCAGAAACGAAATGGCCTGGCCCCGAGAGATACGGGACCCAGACCATGACCGCCGATTGAAACTTGAGATCGCCGGGCCGGCCGTTCAATCATTGAGGGTCAGTTGGCGATCCGTGCACCCAGCTTCGGCTTGAGACAGCAGCCGGTCAGGTCCCGCAGAAGGTACGAAAGACCCGCTCGGTGGATGGGGCAGGCTGCGCATACTCCTCCCGGCCGGGCTGCTCGGCAAAGGGTTCTGCCAGCACCTCACCGAGGGCCTCGAAGGGACCGAAGTCGTCGTGTTCGACGGCGGCGGCAATCACTCTTTCCACCTGGTGGTTACGCGGGATATAGAGCGGGTTGACGCCGTTCATGCGGGCGGCGATCGCACCGGCATCGGCCGTCTCCCGAGCCAGACGCTCGCGCCAGCGCGGCAGCCAGGCGGCCAGGCCGTCGCCGGTCTCGAGCAGTTCGAACAGCGCGGGGGCGTCCTGCTCCAGCGCCTCGCTCAGGCGGCGAAAGGTCAGGGTGAAGTCGGCGCGTCCGGCCTGCATCGCCTCGAGCAGGGCCTCGACCAGCTCACGGTCGCCCTCCTCCTCCCGCTCCAGCCCCAGCTTGGCACGCATCACCGCCAGCCACTCGGCCTCGTACCGCGGCTCATAGCGCTTGATCACCTCGGTGGCCTTCGCGACCGCCGTCTCCTGGTCATCGTCGATCAGCGGAATCAGGGTCTCGGCGAAACGCGCCAGATTCCACTGGGCGATCCAGGGCTGATTGCGATAGGCGTAGCGCCCCTGCTCATCGATGGAGCTGAACACCATGGTCGGCGAGTAGGCCTCCATGAAGGCACAGGGGCCATAATCGATGGTCTCGCCCGAGATGGTGCAGTTGTCGGTATTCATCACCCCGTGGACAAAGCCTAACCCCATCCACTTCGCCACCAGTGACGCCTGACGGTCGGCCACTGCCTCGAGCAGGCCCAGGTAGCGCTCGCCCTCACCCTGCTCGGCGGTCAGCAGGCCTGGATAGTGCCGCTCGATGGCCATATCGGCCAGCATGCGCACCGCCTCACCATCATCACGCGCGGCGAAGTACTGGAAGGTGCCTACCCGCAGATGGCTCGCCGCCACCCGGGTCAGCACGGCCCCCGGCTCCGGCACCCGCCGGAATATCCGCTCGCCGCTGGTCACCGCGGCAAGCGCTCGGGTGGTGGGCACGCCGAGCCGGTGCATCGCCTCGCTGATCAGGTACTCGCGCAGCACCGGGCCCAGCGGCGCACGCCCGTCGGCCCCCCGGGAGAAGGGGGTCATGCCGGCGCCCTTGAGCTGAATATCCCGCAGGTGACCCTGGCGATCGGTCACCTCGCCGAGCAGCACCGCCCGGCCGTCGCCGAGACGCGGATTGAAGTGCCCGAACTGGTGGCCCGCATAGGCCTGGGCGAGGGGCTCGGCGCCCTGTGGTACACGATTGCCGGAGAACCACCGGGCGGCGCCTTGCGCTTCGAAGGCGTCGAGATCGAAGCCCAGCGCCTCCGCCAGCGGCCGATTGAAGGCGACCAGTCGAGGCTCGGGCACCGGCACGGGATCGAAGCGCAGATAGAAACGTTCGGGCAGGCGCGCGAAGCGCAGTGTGAACTCGGGAAACATGGCGGCTCCAGTCGCGGGCCAGCGTGGCCGGGGGAAAGAGAGGAGTAAATACCCGAGTATAACGCTCGGACATCTCCCTATCGACCCAACTCCTGTCGACCCCTGGACCATTGCAGATGGCAGCATCGCTCAAGACTGTTCCGGCGACAGGTCTACAAGGGGGCGCTACAAGTACTTCCTTGTAGGCTACCTCGGCCATCCCTGGTCCTCGGCCCCCCCCCTCTTCGACCTGTCCCCGGCGTCTTTCACTATCACCCTGTCGGAAACCGCGACAACCCTGCTATCGACCTAACTCGTCCCGGCTGACCCAGCTCATTCTGGCCGGCGCCAGCTCTTCACGGATCAGCTCGGCCAGGCGCCGGGCGGGCTCGGTCGGGCGGCGGGCGGCACGGTGCAGGGCCAGCTCCACGGCCGGCAGCGGCGGCATACCACTGGATTCGTCCAGGGCACGCAGCTGGGGCCCGAGCATGCTGCGGGTGACCACCACGATGGCCAGACCCGCCTGCACCACCGGTGCAAGCCCGGCCATGGATTGGCTGGTATAGGCCACCCGCCAGTCGCGACCCGCGGCGGCCAGGGCATCCTCCGCCGACTCACGAAAGAGGTCCGCGCCGGGCGAATAGAGTGCCAGCGGCAGGGGGTCGGAGAGGGGTGGCTGACGCTCCAGCCCCACCGCCCAGGTCAGCGGTTCGCGGCGGATCATCTCGCCGCCCGGCGAACGGCGTTGACGAGTGACCAGCGCCAGGTCGAGTTCATCGGCACGCACGCGCTCCACCAGCTCGGCACTGACGCCGCAGGTGACCTGCAGACCGACATCCGGATAGAGCTGATGAAACCAGGAGAACACCGCCGTCAGCAGCGGGGCATAGTCCTCGGGAATCCCCAGGTTGAGCTCTCCGGTGACACGCCGTGTACGCATGTCGGCCAGCACCTCGTCGTTGAGCGCCAGCAGCCGTCGGGCATGCTCCAGCAGGCGCTCCCCCTCGGCGGTGAAGCGGATGCGCCGCCCCTGCCGCTCATGGAGCGACACCTCGAGCACCGCCTCCAGGCGCGAGAGCTGCATGCTCACGGTCGATTGGGTAAAGGCCAGGCGCCGTGCGGCGGCGGTGACGCTTCCGGTATCGGCCACCGCCACCAGGGTGCGCAGCAGGGCTAGGTCGAGGGTCGGGGCACGCATTATTCATCAATCCTCTTGATGAGAATGATCAATTAAGATCGATATTGTGATGAGTATGGCACGGCTAGCATGGGGACAACATCCAGCCTGACTCCATCCACGCTTCACGGGAGGCCTCGACCATGCAACTTCAGCGTCCACACCTCACACACTCTCCCTGGCTCGGCGGCGGCGCCGCGGCGCTGGCGGTATTGCTGTGGGCGCTGGTACCGCTGCTGGCCAATCAGGCGGGCGACCTGCCGCCGTTGCGCCTCTCGGCGCTGGCACTGCTGGCCGGTGCGCTGGGCACCCTGCCCATGGCACGTCGTCGCCGTCACCGGGATGTCCCGCTGCGTCCGGTGGAAGGGGTGGTCGTCTACCTGGGCGTGCCACTGTTGACCGCCGGTGCGGTAGGCGCCTGCTTCGCCGCATTCAACCGGGCGCCGGCCGAGCAGGTCGCGCTGATTCTCTACACCTGGCCGGTGCTGTTTCTGCTGGCCAGCCAGTGGCGAGCCCTGGGCCGCCTGCCGGGGAACTGCCTGCTCGGTACCAGCCTGGCCTTCTCTGGCGCCGCGCTGCTGGTGGGGCCCCAAGCGCTGAGCGGCGGTGCCTCCGGCTCCTGGGTGGGCTATCTGCTGGCTGCGCTGGGCGCGCTGTGCTGGGCGCTCTACTCCCTGGCGGGACAGGTCGCGGCCTGGCGCCTGGGAGACCGCATGCCACACCTGCTGCTGATCGCCAGCCTGCTGACCGGCGGCGCCAGCCTGGCCCTGGAGGGCACCATCGCCCTTCCAGCCAGGGACACCCTGGTGATCGTCGTCGCCCTGGGGCTGGGCCCCTACGGACTGGCCATGCTGGCCTGGGACCGCGCCATGCGCGATCCCCTGGCCCACCGCGTCGGCAACCTGGCCCACGGCGTGCCGGTGGTGGCCACCCTCTTCCTGGTGCTGGCGGGCGTCAGCGTGCCGGACTGGCGACTGCCGCTGGCGGCCGTGCTGGTGGTCGCGGGAAGCGTGGTCGCCGCCGCGGAGCCGAAGCGCGTGGCCCCCTCCTTCTCGAGGCGAGCTTTTCGGCGTAGCTGAGCACAATTGCCTTCTGATTCGAGACCGATTGGACATATCCCCCCTGTGTGGGTAGGGTAAGTGGGCCCTGGATCAGGCCACTGTGCCTCCAGCGGCTCTCTGACGGGCGATGGCCCCTGCGCCCCGCCCACCTGGTCTTGCCTCATCGCAGACTGGATCGCCGTTACCTCGGCCGATCGTCGATGACGTTATCGAAAGAGAAGGAATCCATGTCGCTACACTTTGCCAACAAGGGCAGGCGTATGCCGTCACGCCCTCCACCTGCTCCCCCCGCGCTGGGGTAATACCGTATTGTCGCGGCACTCGCCTGCCGCCATAGAGCCGACCACCCGCTACAGCGCCGCTGCCGCCGCCCAGGACCTCCTGTGCGCGCTAGCCCCTGTCTATCGTTCGGATTTTGCCCGGCTCGGCCCATTGCGTCCTGCTTACAGCACCGACAAGAAGTGCCCAGGACGTGTTCTATCCACCTACCGAGGGACTGCCCTTGAACAGCGAATCTCTATACCAATTCTCCACCCTGACCGTGATCCTGCTGCTGCTGGCCTTCTACGGCGGCACCTACCTGCTCACGCTCGGCATCCGCAAGAAGAAGGAGTGTGCCGACGAGTTCATGGTCTCCAACCACCGCATCGGGTTCGGCATCGGCGCCGCCAGCATGACCGCCACCTGGATCTGGGCCGCCTCCTTCTACGCCGCCGCCACCTCGGGCTACACCTATGGCGTCTCGGGCCCCATCCACTATGGCCTGTGGGGTGCGCTGATGATCCTGTTCATCTACCCGTTCGGCCGGCGCTTCAGGAAGCTCGCCCCCAACGCCGCCACCCTTGGCGAGCTGATTCACGCCCGTCACGGCAGCTCCAGCCAGCTGATCCTGGCATTTTCCAACGTGCTGGGCAGCATCATCAGCCTGATGGTCAACTTCACCGCCGCCGGTGCGCTGGTTTCGGTGCTTTCGCCGCTCTCCTTCCAGGCCGGCGTCATCATCTCCGGTGTCGGCGTGCTGATGTATACCCTGTGGTCGGGCTTTCGTGCCTCGGTACTCACCGACTTCGCCCAGCTGGTGGCGCTCATGGCCATTGCCATCGTGATCATTCCCGCGGTGTTCTTCGCCATGGGCGGCCCCTCCGAGCTGGTCGCCGGTCTCGACAATCTGACCGTGGAGCAGACCAACTTCTTCTCCAGCGATGCCATCCTCAACCAGGGCGCTCCCTTCTTCGTCGCCGTGCTGGCCTATGCCATCGGTAACCAGACCATCTCTCAGCGCCTGTTCGCGGTGAACGAGAATCACATCAAGCCGACCTTCCTGACCGCCACCGTGGGCTACGGCGCCATCGTCATCGGCCTGGGCATGATCGGCCTGATGGCGCTGACGCTGGGCATGGAGCCGCTGAACGGCAACATGAACAACCTGATTCCGCAGATGGTTTCCGGCTACCTGCCGCCGATCTTCATCGCACTGTTCTTTATCCTGGTGATCGGCTCGCTCTCCTCCACCGCCGATTCCGACCTCTCGGCACTGTCGGCGATCATGATGGCCGACGTCTACGGCAAGAATATCGCCCGCGACAATGTCGACCCCAAGCGCATGCTGCTGGTGGGCCGCCTGACCATGATCACCGCCACGGTCGTCGGCATCGTCTTCGCCAGCTTCTCGCTGGATATCCTGGTGATGCTGGTCTTCGTGGGTGCCCTGTGGGGAGCCATCGTCTTCCCGGTGATCGCCAGCTGCTTCTGGAACCGCATTACCAACCAGGCCTTTACCGTCTCGGTACTGGTCGCCATGGTGCTGTTCTGTGTGGCGCGCTTCGAGCTGGTCGACCTGGCCGGCCCCGGCGGCCTGTTCTTCGAACTGCTGGCCAGCATCGGCGGCGGCGTGATCATCGGCCTGATGGCATTCGGCTTCTTCGGCCGTACCGTCGGCTTTATCGCCGGGGCTCTGGCAATGATCGCCATGCTGATCTTCGCCACCGGCTTCCTGCGCGACTACACCGTGCTGCTGGCCTCGCTGACCGCCTACGGCACCAGCACCCTGGTCTGCGTGGTGATGAGCCTGAACAGCCGCGAGCGCTTCGACTTCGACACCATCGCCGAACGCGTGGGCAACTACAGCGACTCGGCGCAGGACGCCAAGCCGACCACGCGGCCGGAAGAGGCTCCGGTGACCGCAGGCCTCGCCACCCAGCGCTGATATTCGCCCATCAACCATATGGGTAGCGCCGGCCACCCCGGCGCCACCCGGAGGAGATCGACCATGACCACGCTGTTTACCTTTTACGTACTGATCTGGCCCGCCCTGACCCTGGGCGTGCTGACACTGATCTGCCGCGCCGTGATCCGCGATCGTCGCAAGGCGCAGGAAGAGAATCGCGAACTGGTGTGACGCTCTGGAGTGATGTTCAGGCGTCACCCGCAACGGCCCCGCGCGCACGAGCTGCCCGCGGGGCCGTTTCACTCTGTGGCACCACCCATCAAAGCGGGTAGACTCCGGGAAGGCCTTCGCACAGCCAGGAGCACGCCATGAGCATGAGCCGCGACACCATCGACTACTACCGGCCACCGGCGGCCGACGCCCTCGGCCTGATTCGCCTTCGCGCCAATGCGACCGGCATCACCGAGATCGACTTCGTCGATACCGAGACCGACCCACCCCACCCCGGCCCGCTGACCGACCAGGCCCGCGAGCAGCTGGCCGAGTACTTTGCCGGCACCCGCCGCGACTTCGACCTGCCGTTATCTCCCTCCGGCACCGACTTCCAGCGCCGGGTGTGGTCCGCACTCGAGAGGATCCCCTATGGCGAGACCCGCAACTACGGCGAACTCGCCGAGCAGCTGGGCAGCAAGGGCGGCCAGCGCGCGGTAGGCGCCGCCAACGGCAGAAATCCCATCTCCATCGTGGTGCCCTGCCACCGGGTGATCGGCAGTGACGGTCGCATGACCGGCTACGCCGGCGGCATAGGCCGCAAGCGCTGGCTGCTCGCCTTCGAGGCGGGCGAGGTGCCGATGCTGCTGGAATAAC
This sequence comes from Halomonas sp. LES1, assembly GCF_031846005.1. Classification (NCBI taxonomy): domain Bacteria; kingdom Pseudomonadati; phylum Pseudomonadota; class Gammaproteobacteria; order Oceanospirillales; family Halomonadaceae; genus Halomonas; species Halomonas sp. LES1. The sequence continues at coordinate 145,030 of NZ_JAVRGC010000006.1, read as the reverse complement.
CCTGTGGGAGACTAGCGAGAGGCCTCACCACCGTCCATTGCCTCCCGACCGAGGCCGAAGCGTCGCACGCTGGAAACGAAGTCGCTGAACCGCTCCCCCTGGATCAACACATGCTCGCGCAGGGCTTGTTCGGCACCTGCGGCATCACCGGACTCGATCGCCGCGACAATGTCGCGATGCTCCTCCAACGATGACATGAGCCGCTGGCGTACCTGCAGCTGCAGCCGTCGGTAGGGCTTCAGGCGTTGTTTCAGCTGCCTCGCCTCACCGGCCAGAAAGCCGTTGTGGCTGGCAAGGTATATGCAGTCATGAAAGGCCTCGTTCTCATAGTAGTAGTCGTCCGAGTCCCCAGCCCTGGCGGCGACCTCGCAACGTTCATGGGCCTGGCGCAGCGCTTCCAGCTCAGCCTGATCGATGCGACGAGCAGCCAGGCGGCCACACATACCCTCCAGCTCGGCCATTACCTCAAACATCTCGATAAGCTCATCGATGCCAATTCTGGCCACGAAGGTGCCTTTCTTGGGCGAGACCGTTACCAGACCACTGGCCACCAGCTGCTGCACTGCCTCCCGCACCGGTGTACGCGACACACCGAACTCATGACACAACGCATCGGCATCCAGACGCTCCCCCGGGGCTCGTCGACCATTGATGATGTCATCCTCGAGAGCGTCCCTGAGGCGCTGTGCATTGGAGCGTTTCATGGCACGATTTCCTCCATTCCCGTAGAAGACCCACCTTGGTCTAACACCGCAAAATTGACACTGGCATACCAATAGGTCTATTGAAGTATACATCAGCCTTGCTGATAAACACTTCATACAAGAACAACCTTAGCTGGAGATGCCATGAAACGCTCAATCAGCCCACTATTGGCGGGCCTGGCCCTCGCCACCCTGGCCGTCAGCACCACCGCCTCCGCCCAGACTGTCCTGCGGGCCTCCCACCAGTTCCCCGGCGGCCAGGGAGATGTGCGTGACGAGATGGTCCAGATGATCGCCGACAAGGTCGCCGAAGCCGACGTCGGCCTGGAAATTGAAGTGTATCCGGGTCAGTCGCTGTTCAAGGCGCGCGAGCAGTGGGCCGCCATTTCGCGTGGCCGCCTGGACATCACTGCCTTGCCCCTCGACTACGCCAGTGGCCGTCATCCCGAGTTCTCCGCGACCTTGATGCCCGGCCTGGTACGTAATCACGAGCACGCCCAGCGTCTGAATGACTCCGAGTTCATGGATATGATCAAGGAGGTCATCAACGAAGGTGGAGCCCGCGTGCTGGCCGACGCCTGGCTGGCCGGAGGCTTCGCTTCAAGCCAGAACTGCATCACGTCCCCCGAGACAGTCGACGGCCAGACCTTCCGCGCAGCCGGCCCCGCCTTCGAGCAGATGCTGGAAGGCGCCGGAGCCTCGATCGCCTCCATGCCCTCTTCTGAGATCTATACCGCACTGCAGACCGGAGTCCTGGACGCTGCCAACACCTCCTCGATGTCCTTCGTCTCCTACCGTATCTACGAGCAGGTAGATTGCCTCACCGAGCCCGGCGAGCATGCACTGTGGTTCATGTACGAGCCGGTCCTGATCTCAAACCAGAGCTGGGAGAAGCTCAACGACGAGCAGCAACAGGCATTGACCACTGCTGCCGAGGAAGCCGAGGCCTTCTTCGCCGCCGAGGCTGCTGGCCTGGACCAGAAGATGGTCGAAGCCTACGAGGAGAATGGCGTAGAGGTGGTCAGCATGAGCGAGGAGGACTACAACGCCTGGCTGAAGATTGCCAAGGAGACCTCCTACAAAAACTTCGCCGACAACGTCCCCAACGGCCAGGCTCTGATCGACGCCGCTCTGGCCGTCGAGTAAGGCGGTTCGTTTTTCAGCCATCGGCGCCGGCCCAGGTGGCCGGCGCCCCTGACTCATGAGGGACGACATGACCATGGCCATTTCCTCGCCACATTCCCGACGCCTGCCGCTTGTTCACGTCTATATCCGCCTGATGGATACCATTTCCCGCGCCTCGGCCTATCTCGCCGCCGCGATGTTCATTGCCGGTGTGCTGGCCATCTGCCACATGGTCTTCGTGCGCTACGTGCTGGGCCAGAGCACCAGCTGGCAGACCGAGTTCACCATCTTCTCGGTCACCGGCGCCATGCTGATGGGTAGCGCCTATGTGCTGATGACCGGTGGCCACGTGGCCATCACCCTGCTGCCCGACGCCCTGGGCGGAATCGCCAAGAAGGTCATGTGGTGGATCGCCTCGCTCTTCGGCCTGGCCTTCTGTGCCGCCCTGGCCTACGGCAGCTGGGTCTACGTCGTCGAGGCCTTCCACGGCCAGTGGACCACCGGCACCGTGTGGAACCCTCCACTGTGGCCGGCTCTGCTGCCAGTCTCTGTTGGCGCCACCCTGCTGACGCTGCAGTACGTCGCCGAAATGCTGCGAGGGGAGGACTGACATGGACCCTATTACCCTTGGCATCATCGTCGCCGTCGCACTCATGGTACTGATGGCCATTGGCACCCCCATCGCCTTCGCGCTGGGCGGTGTCTCGCTGATGGCGCTGCTCTATGACCGCGGCTTGCCCGAGCTCACCTACTTCGGCGAGACCTTCTTCGAACGTCTCGCCGAGTTCGGCTTCGTGGCCATCCCCATGTTTATCCTGATGGGCGCAGCGGTAGCGTCTTCCCCTACCGGCCGTGACCTTTATCGCTCGCTGGACCTGTGGATGGGCCGACTGCCCGCCGGCCTGGCCGTCTCCAATATCGGCGCCTGCTCGATCTTCGCCGCCCTCTCCGGTTCCTCCCCCGCCACCTGCGCGGCCATCGGCAAGATGGGCATTCCCGAGATGCGCAGCCGCGGCTACCCGGATGGCGTCGCCGCCGGCTGCATCGCCGCCGGCGGCACCCTGGGCATCCTGATCCCGCCTTCGGTGACCATGATCATCTACGGTATCGCCAGCGAGACCTCCATCGGTCGCCTGTTCATCGCCGGGGTGGTGCCGGGCTTCATGCTGGCCGGTCTGTTCATGATCTGGACGGTGATCGCCTGCAAGATGGCCGGCGGCTACAACAATCCCCTGGGACAGGCCGCCGGGCAGATGAAGGAGACCATCAAGGCCAACGTCGACACCAATCTCAAGGCGCTGGTTCGTGTGCTGCCCTTCCTGGCGGTGGTGGTAGGCATCCTCTTCGCACTCTACGGTGGCGTGGCAACCCCCTCCGAGGCGGCCGGCGTCGGTGCCTTCCTGTGCCTGGCCCTGGCGATCATCATCTATCGCATGTGGCAGCTCGGACCGATCAAGCTGATCATGCGCGACTCGCTGCGCGAGAGTGTGATGATCATGCTGGTGATTGCCTGTGCGGAGGTGTTTGCCTATGCGCTCTCGTCACTGTTCATCACCCAGACCGTGGCCGGCGCCATCGCCGACCTGGAGGTCAATCGCTGGGTATTGATGGCGGTGATCAACCTCTTCCTGCTGGTCGCCGGCTTCTTCCTGCCACCGGTAGCGGTGATTGTGATGACAGCCCCCATCCTGCTGCCGATCATTCTCGCCGCCGACTTCGATCCCTACTGGTTTGCGGTTGTGCTGACCATCAACCTGGAGATCGGACTGATCACTCCGCCGGTCGGACTCAACCTGTTTATCATCAAGGGCATCGCGCCGGATATATCGCTGCGCAACATTCTGATGGGCAGCCTGCCCTACGCCCTGTGCATGGTGCTGGCGATCATTCTGCTTTGCTTCTTCCCGGGTATCGCCCTGTGGCTGCCCAACCTGCTGATGGGCTGATGGAGTCGACACCATGAACATGACTTTCCTGCAGGAGCTGTTCAACAACATTACCCAGCGCGACGCCCTGCTGAGGCGAAGGCGAGGGTCTGGCGAGTCGCCGAATCACGGTGACCTGGTGGCGGCTTGCCATGCACTACTCGAGAGCGACGGCGAAGCCTCCAGCATCGCCCTGGCCAGCCGCGCTCTGGAAATGTACGAGTGCCTAACCGCAGATGAGCGTCTGGCCTTCTTCACCCGACTGAGTGAAGAGTTTGCCGCCGAGCCGTCGACCATCGATGCCGCCTACGCGGCATACCGCGAGAGCCGCGACAACGCCACCCTGGAGGCCCTGTTCGAGGCCTGCGAACCACGTCGTCAGGAGCTGTTCCGGCGTCTCAACCTGGCTCGCGACGGCACCTACTCGCTGGTTCGTATACGCGAGGACCTTCTCGGCATGCTCCGCAAGCACCCAAACCTCGCGGCCATAGATGCCGATTTTGCACACTTGTTCGGCTCCTGGTTCAACCGTGGTTTCCTGATGCTCAAACGCATGGACTGGAACACTCCGGCCTCGATCCTGGAGAAGATCATCCGCTACGAGGCGGTCCATGAGATCCGTGACTGGGACGACCTGCGTCGACGCCTCGATGCCCGGGACCGACGCTGCTTCGCCTTCTTCCACCCGGCGATCGGCGACGAGCCATTGATCTTCGTGGAGGTAGCGCTGTGCAAGGGCTTACCGGCGCGTATCCAACCAATCCTGGCCGGCGAGGACGGTGGCGTAGAAGAGCCCGAGGAAGCAGACTCGGCCGCCTTCTTCGGCATCAGCAACTGCCAGACTGGCCTGCGTGGCATTTCCTTCGGCAACTTCTTGATCAAGCAGGTGGTGCAGGAACTCAAGCAGGAACTGCCACAGCTCAAGAACTTCGTCACCCTCTCGCCAGTTCCGGGCTTTGCCCAGTGGCTGGCCGAACGTGGCCACGACGAGAACCTACCTACCGAACTCCGCGACGCTATCGGCGACATGCAGAATGCCGGCTGGCACCGGAACGATGAACTCACCAAGACGTTTGGCTCCCGGCTCCGGCCACTAGCCGCACGCTATCTTGCCGAAGAGAAGAACACCCGTGGCCTGCCGCTCAATCCGGTGGCCCGCTTTCACCTGGGAAACGGCGCCGAGCTGCACCGCATCAACTGGCTAGGTGACATTTCGACCAAGGGGATCGAGCAAGGCGCCGGCCTGATGGTCAACTACCTCTACGTGCTCAACGATATCGAGCGAAACCACGAGAACTACACGGCCCATGGAACCGTGGCCTGCTCGAGCGAGGTCAAGGACCTCGTTCGCAAGGCCAGGAAGCAGGCCAAGGGAGAAGCGACAAAATGAGCCACAACCTGTTCGAGACCTTTGCCCGCCGCATGCACGAGCGTGGCGACGCCGACTTCATCACCACCCGCGAGGGGCGCGACTATTCATATGCCGATGCGCTGGCCATGAGTGCACGCCTGGCCGGCGCCCTGATCGAGCTGGGCGTGGCGCCCGGCGACCGGGTAGCGGTGCAGGTCGACAAGAGTCCCGAGGCAATCCTGCTTTACCTGGCCACCCTGCGCATCGGTGCCGTCTATCTGCCACTCAACACCGGCTACACCGGCGACGAGATCCGCTACTTCCTCGGTGACGCCGAGCCGGCGCTGTTCGTCTGTCGCCCCGCCGCCGTGGAGGAGGCGCGCGCACTCGCCGCCGAGACCGGCTGCCCTGCGGTACAGACCCTGGGCACCGCCGCCGACGGCAGCCTGGTGGAAGCGGCCGCCGCGGCGACCCCGCACGAGGCGGTGGAGCCCCGCGACGAAGACGACCTGGCCGCCATCCTCTACACCTCCGGCACCACCGGGCGCTCCAAGGGGGCCATGCTCACCCACCGCAACCTCGGCTCGAATGCCGCCACCCTGGCCGAGGCATGGCACTTCAGCGAAACGGACCGGCTGATCCACGCCCTGCCGATCTTCCACACCCACGGCCTCTTCGTGGCCTGCAACGTCACCCTGATGGCCGGCGCCAGCATGCTCTTCCTGGCCAAGTTCGATGCCGACGTGATCATCGAGGCGATGGCCCACGGCACGGTGCTGATGGGGGTACCCACCTTCTATACCCGCCTGGTGGCAGACCCGCGCCTGACTCCCGAGGTTACCGCCAGGATGCGACTGTTCGTCTCCGGTTCGGCACCGCTGACCGCCGAGACTCACCAGGCCTTCGAGGAGAAGACCGGTCACGCCATCCTCGAGCGCTACGGCATGACCGAGACCAACATGAATATCTCCAACCCCTACGACGGGACGCGCCGTGCCGGCACCGTGGGTCGGCCGCTACCGGGGGTGGAGATCCGCATCATCGATCGCGAGACCGGCCGGGAAGTGGCCGATGGCGAGATCGGCATCCTTCAGGTGCGCGGCCCCAACGTCTTCATCGGCTACTGGCGCATGCCCGAGAAGACGCGTGAGGAGCTGCTGGATGACGGCTTCTTCATTACCGGCGACCTGGCCATGATCGACGGCCATGGCTACGTGCAGATCGTTGGCCGTGACAAGGACCTGGTAATTTCCGGTGGCTTCAATGTCTACCCCAGGGAGGTAGAGGAGGTAATCGATGAGCATGCAGGCGTGGTGGAGTCGGCGGTGATCGGCCTGCCCCACCCCGACCTTGGCGAGGGCGTTACCGCCGTGGTGGTACTACAGCCTGGGGACAGGCTCGACGAGGCTGAAGTGCTCGGTCATCTCGAGGGACGGCTGGCCCGTTACAAGCAACCCAGGCGGGTGTTCTTCATCGATAGCCTGCCCCGCAACACCATGGGCAAGGTGCAGAAGAACCAGCTGCGCCAGCAGTTTGAGGACACCTACCGCTGAGGGGCGCCCTTGCCAGCCTCAGGCTTGAGCCAAACGGGGGCATCCTTATCTAGCCCCCAAGCCAGCGAACCAGTCCGCATAGGGAGTGTTCTCGACCTTGCGCCGCGTATAGTCCGGCGCATTGTCCTCCCACCACACCGGGCCGCGCTCGCCCAGCGCCCGCTTTGCAGCATCGACCCGTTCACGTGCCTCGCGCTCGGCACGGGTGTCACCGGTGCGGCGGGCCTGGCCGACATCGCGACGGGCCTTCATCAGCCGCTGTACCTCCTCCCTGCGCTGGGAGTCCGGCAGGGAGGGGTCACTGCAGCGCCATAGCCGGCCACGAACGACGATATAGCGACCGTCAGGCGTTGTGAGTGGCGTCGAGCTCACCATCCGGCTCAACCGCCGCGCTGCTGGGCGCTCATGGCGCTCCCCGAGGCCGGGCGCTCCACCTCGAAGAGATCGCTGCAGCGGGCGTAGTCATTGCCGGCCATTCGCCCGAGTGGGCGCAGCCCCTCGACGCTGACGTGCCGGCCATCCCACACGGCATCGTCGACATGGATCGACACCACCTCGGCGAGCACCAGGTTGCCGGCCAGTGGTTGATCACCGAAGCGGATGATCTCACGCAGCCGACAGCCGAAGGCCACCGGTGCCCCGGCCACTCTGGGTACCGAAACGCCAGCCATGGCGACCTTCTCTAGCCCGGCATGGATGAATTCGTCATCACCGTGTTCGAGCCCGGCACTGGTGGCATTCATCTCCTGAACCAACCCCTCACCGCTGATATGCACCACGCACTCGCCCACCTGCTCCAGGTTGCGAATGGTGCCCTTTGGATTGGCGTCACCATCGAGCAGGGGGGAAAAGCCCAGCACCGGCGGGTTGACGCTGACGACATTGAAGAACGAGAAGGGTGCCAGGTTGGCATTGCCACGGTCGTCCAAGGTCGAGACCCAGGCGATCGGTCGCGGACAGATGCTGCCCGAGAACAGCCGATAGATCTTTCCGGCGCTTAGCTCCTGCTCGCCCAGCAGATAGTCGCTCATGACTGTGCCTCCATTATCGAATCCTTCCTCGATGGTACCCCATTCTCGAGTGCGCCCAGCCCCCCGGCAGCGCACGTGATGGTTTCGCTCACCGGCACGCTCCGCTCAAAACATTTCTAAAATATCGAACATAAAGTGCAAAAACAGCCGCTTTTCATCGATACAAGTGAACGCCTACCATGCACACATCGCTTCGGAGGGCTTAGCCACCAACGACGCTCTCCACCCGGCTTATCCCATACTCCAGGAGGTACGACATGACTACGGCACTCGTTCAAAAGGCACTCGCGACCCCGGCAAGCCTGGCTCCCCTCGCCCTGCGCATTCCCGCCGGCATCATCTTCATGGCTCACGGCGCCCAGAAACTGTTCGGCTGGTTCGGCGGTTTCGGCCTGGAAGGAACCGGGCAGTGGCTGGCCTCCATTGGCCTGGAGCCCGGTTACCTGATGGCCCTCGCCTCCGGGAGTGCCGAGTTCTTCGGCGGCCTCGCGCTGTTGATCGGCCTGCTGACGCGCCCCGCGGCACTGGTCCTGACCGTCACCATGCTGGTCGCGATCTTCACTGTCCATATCGGCAACGGCATGTTCATGAGCAACAACGGCTATGAATTTGCCCTCGCCATGGCCGCCATCTCGGCATCACTGGCGATCAGCGGTGGCGGACGGTTCTCGCTGGATCAGCATCTGGCCAGGAAGGTGCAATAAGCCTTTCAAGGGCAGAAGAAAGACCTCAACCGTCGATGATGGAGACCGAGGCTCGTCGGTCCGCACTCGAGACCAGGCCGTGATCGGCGTCACGGCCTCGATAAGGCGCCATCGTGTGACGGTGTCATTTCCCCAGACATCAACTCCCCGAGACATCCAGGAGGCAACATGATACTGCGACGCGCCAATGAACGCGGTCATGCCGATCACGGCTGGTTACGCTCCCGACACACCTTCTCGTTCGCCGACTACTTCGACCCCGCCCATATGGGGTTCAGGAAGCTGCGTGTCATCAACGAAGACCGAGTCCAGGGCGGGGCCGGCTTCGGTGCCCACCCGCACCGGAACATGGAGATCATCTCCTACGTGCTGTCGGGCACCATGGCCCACAAGGACAGCATGGGCAATGGGGCGGTCATGCAACCCGGTGATGTACAGCGCATGTCGGCGGGCACCGGTGTGGTGCACAGTGAGTTCAACAACTCCTCGAGTGAGGAGCTTCACTTCCTGCAGATCTGGATCGAGCCGAAGCTGCAGGGTATCGCTCCCAGCTACGAGCAGAAGAGCTTTCCGGAAGAACAGCGACAGGGTGAGTGGCGACTGGTCGTTTCCGAAGCGGGCCGCGATGGTTCGGTCAGCATCAACCAGGACGTCAACCTCCATGCCGGACTGTTCGATGCCGGCGAACAGGCAGCGACACCGACGGTACGCCATGCCTGGCTGCATGTGGTCCGCGGCGAAGCCGAGGTCAACGGCCAGCGGCTCTCGGCCGGCGACGCCGCCGCCTTCGAGCCCGGCGAGTCCATCGACGTGACCGGCGGCGAGGCCTCGGAAATTCTACTGTTTGATCTGGCATAACGCCTCGGGATAGTGTCGACCGGCGGTGTCACCGACCTCCGCTGGTTCGACCCCAACTGCAATCACATCGTCCAGGGAGACGTCATGACTGACACACTCAAGGTTCTCGCCATTTCCGGCAGCCTGCGAAAGGATTCCTACAATACCGCGGCACTTCATGCGGCCCGAGACGCGGCCCCTGCCGACATCAGCATCGAGTTCGCCGATCTGTCACGGATTCCCCTCTACGACCAGGACCAGCGTGACGAGAACGTACCGGCTGCCGTGACCAGGCTCGTGGAGCAGGTCAAGGAAGCCGACGCGCTGCTGTTCGCCACACCGGAATACAACTACTCGATGTCGGGCGTGCTGAAAAATGCCATCGACTGGGTCTCCCGCGAGCAGCCTCAGCCATTCGCCGGCAAGCCCGCCGCGATCATGAGCGCCAGCATGAGTCTGCTGGGCGGCGTGCGAGCGCAATACGACCTGCGGCGCTCCATGGTCTTCCTGGACATGCACTGCGTGAACAAGCCGGAAGTGATGATTGCCTCTGCCCATGAACGCTTCGATGCCGAAGGCCGTCTTACCGATGAGACCACCCGCGAGTTCATCGCCAAGCTGGTAACGGCCCTGGGCGACTGGACCCGGCAACTGCAGGCAGGAGAACAGCGATGAGCACACTGACACGGCAACCCGATGAAGCCCTTGACCAGGACTGCACAAGTCCGGTCGGCTGCCAGGCGATCGACCTGTTGATCGAGCCGCGTGACAAGGACCTGGGCGGTTTCTCGGTACGTCGCCTGCTGCCCGTCCAGAAGCGCCGCATGGTCGGCCCCTGGATCTTCTTCGATCATATGGGTCCTGCCGACTTCCCCGCCGGGGAAGGCATCAACGTGCGGCCCCACCCGCATATCAACCTGGCCACGGTCACCTACCTGTTCGAGGGCGAGATACTGCACCGGGATTCGGTCGGCAGTTACCAGCCCATCCGCCCCGGTGACGTCAATCTCATGGTCGCGGGCAGGGGGATCAACCACTCCGAGCGTGAGCGCCCGGAGGTCACCGAGAGGGCCCATCGCCTCAACGGCCTTCAGCTCTGGCTGGCGCTGCCCGAAGCCGACGAGGAGACCGATCCGGCGTTTTACCACTACCCCGACGCCGATATCCCCCGTGTCGAGGTCGCGGGCGTGCCGATCCGCGTGATCATGGGCAGCGCCTACGGCGCTACCTCGCCCGTCAAGGTGTTTGCGGACACGCTGTATGTCGAGGCGCACCTGCGCGCCGGGCAGAGCATCAAGGTACCGGCGGCGGAGGAGCGCGCCGTCTATGTGGCCGAGGGTGAGCTGAACACCGATGACACCCGCATCCCCGAGCACGCGATGGCCGTGTTGACTGATGCCCCCGACATCGAGCTGACGGCAACACGCGACTCGCGCATCGCCATCGTCGGTGGGCAGCACCTGGGCCATCGCCATATCGAATGGAACTTCGTCTCCAGCCGTCGCGAGCGCATCAGGCAAGCCAAGGCGGACTGGAAGGCCCAGAACTTCCCCAGGGTGGCGGGGGACGAGGAGGAGTTTATCCCCTTCCCTGAATGACTCGGCCCTAAACCATAGGCAGGGGCCAGGGCTATCGCAGATGGCAGTACCGCTCAAGACCGTTCCGGCGCCTTTCGCTATCACCCTGTCGGTCACGGCGATAGCCCCGAGGCAGGGGCATGCCCCGCTTCATGCCCCTGCCGATTTACGGCACCATGAGGGTCCGCCTATCGTTGCGAAGGACTCGCCATGCCCTCATGCCTCTCCCAGGAAACCGAGCTTACTCCCGGGTTCATGGTGATCCATGGCAACCGCCTGGAGGCCCTGCGGGGCCTGGCGGTCGAATGGATGCGCCGCCACCCGCTCGCGCCACTGGAGAACGAGACGATCCTGGTGCAGAGCAACGGCATCAGCCAGTGGCTGAAGCTGGCGCTCGCCGAGGACCGCGACCAGGGTGGCGCCGGGATCGCCGCGGCCCTGGACGTGACCCTGCCCGCGCGCTTCCTGTGGCAGGCCTACCGGGCCGTGCTCTCCCAACGAGAAGGCGAAGACGCCGTGCCCCCGGTCTCCCCCTTCGACAAGCCGCGCCTGGCGTGGCGGCTGATGCGGCTGCTGCCGACCCTGCTCGACTCCTCCACCTTCGCTCCCCTGGCACGCTTCCTGGAAGGCGACGATGACCTGCGCAAGCGCCATCAGCTCGCCGAGCGCCTGGCGGACCTCTTCGACCAGTACCAGGTCTATCGCGCCGACTGGCTCGCCGCCTGGGCGAAGGGGGAGGATGTGCTGATCTCCGCCCGGGGCGAGGCGCGCCCCCTCGCCGAGGAGCAGTGCTGGCAGGCCGAGCTGTGGCGGGTGCTGCGCGACGATATCGCCAGGGCCCATGGTGAGGCGGGCCTCGCCTCGAGCCGCGCGGCGGTGCACGAACGCTTTCTGGCGGCATGCCGGGAGCTCGACACAACGCATCGTCCTCACGGCCTGCCCCGCCGGGTCATCGTCTTCGGCATCTCCTCGCTGCCCGCCCAGACCCTAGAGGCGCTGGCCGCCATGGCGCGGGTCAGCCAGGTGCTGCTCTGCGTGCACAACCCCTGCCGCCACTACTGGGCGGATATCATCGAGCACAAGGACCTCCTTCGGGCGGAGCGCCGGCGCCAGCAGCGGCGCCCCGGCATGCCGGCGGACCTGGCCGAGACCGAGCTGCATCTGCATGCCCAGCCTCTGCTGGCCGCCTGGGGCAAGCAGGGCCGCGACTACCTGCGCCTGCTGGATGAGTTCGACGAGGCCCAGGCCTATCGTCGTCTGTTCGAGGGCGAGTCGCTGCGCATCGACCTGTTCGAATCCCCCCTGGGCGAGAGCGAGGCAGCGGCGGCCTCCCCGGAGATGAACCCCGGCCTGCTTCGCCAGCTGCAGGACGATATCCTCGAGCTGCGCCCCCTCCAGGAGACCCGCGACACCTGGCCGGCGGTGGACCCGGCCCACGACCGTTCGCTGCGCTTTCAGGTGGCCCACAGCGCCCTGCGTGAGGTGGAGATCCTTCACGACCAGCTGCTCGCCGCCTTCAGCGAGGACCCGACCCTCAAGCCCCGCGACATCCTGGTGATGGTGCCCGACGTGGACCAGTACGCCGCCGCGGTGCAGGCGGTATTCGGCCGCCTCGACGCCGACGATCCGCGCCATATCCCCTTCACCCTATCCGACCAGGCCAGCCGCCACCGCCTGCCGCTGCTGATCGCCCTGGAATCGCTGCTGCGCCTGCCGGAGCTGCGACTCTCGGTAAGCGACCTGCTCGACCTGCTGGAGGTGCCGGCGCTGCGTGCGCGTTTCGGCATTCCGGAGAGTGGCCTGCCCACCCTGCGCCGCTGGATCGAGGGTGCCGGCATTCGCTGGGGGCTCGACGCCCATCAGCGCCAGAGCCTCGACCTGCCGGAGGGCCTCACCGCCAACACCTGGTCCTTCGGCCTGCGCCGGCTGCTGCTCGGCTATGCGGTAGGCGCCGCCGCCGAGGGGCCCTGGCAGGACGTGGAACCCTATGACGATATCGGCGGCCTGGAGGCGGCTCTGGCCGGCCCGCTGATTGACCTTGTCGATACCCTGGAAACCCAGTGGCGCACCCTGGCCGAGCCCTGTGATGTGGCCACCTGGGGCGAGCGGCTGCGCGGCCTGCTGGAGGCCTGTTTCCTGGCCGACTCGGACCAGGACCTGATGGCGCTGACCCGGCTCGAGCAGGCACTGGAAAGCTGGCAAGAGAGCGCCGAGGAGGCCGAGCTCAGCGAACCCCTGCCGCTCTCGGTGGTGCGCGAGCACTGGCTTGCCCAGATCGACGAGGCGAGCCTCTCGCAGCGCTTCCTGGCCGGGGCGGTGAACATCGCCACCCTGATGCCGATGCGCGCCATCCCCTTCCGCCACGTCTGCCTGCTGGGCATGAACGATGCCGACTACCCGCGGGTGCAGCGCCCGCTGGATATCGACCTGATGGCTCAGGACTACCGTCCCGGCGACCGCTCGCGCCGCGAGGACGACCGCTACCTGTTCCTCGAGGCGCTGCTCTCGGCCCGCGATCGGCTGAGCATCAGCTGGGTGGGACGCAGCATCATCGACAACACGGAGCAGCCCCCCTCGGTGCTGCTCGGTCAGCTGCGCGATCACCTCGCCCGGGGCTGGCGCCTGGCCGGAAGCGAGGACGAGGCCAACGGCAACGCCCTGCTGGCCGCGCTGACCACCGAACACCCGCTGCAACCCTTCAGCATCGACTATTTCCGGGGTGCGGCACCGGGCACCGGTGGAGAGGGCTCGGGTCTTGCCACCTACGCCCACGAGTGGCGCGAGCTGCATCGCCCCGACGCCGAGTCCGAGGCCGACTCGACCATGGCGACACCGCTGGCGCCATTCCGCCAGGAGAACCCGCTGACCCTGGCCCAGCTGGGCAACTTCCTCAAGGCGCCGGTGGAGGCCTTCTACAACACTCGCCTCAAGGTCCATCTCGACACCGAGGCCACCGAGTCCCTCGACAGCGAACCCTTCACCCTGGACGGCCTCGATCGCTGGCAGCTGCAGAATGCCCTGATCGAGGCGAGCCGCGCGGCGGTGGAGGCCGGCGAGCCCCATGAACCCGCCATGCTGGCCACCCTGGAGCGTCTGGAGCGCGAGGGGCGCCTGGCCATGGGCGGCTTCGCCGAGCGCATGCGTGACGAGCTCGTCGAGCCCATGGAGAGTCTCTTCTCCGAATATCGTCAGGTGCTCGAGGAGTGGCCCCACGCCATGCAGGAGCCGCTGGACATCTCCCTCGACCTCCGGGAGACACCGGGCGACACGCCGGTACTGGAGGACTGGCTGGGCGAGCTGCGGGTCAACGATGCCATGGAGCGCTGCCGTGTGCTGCTTACCACCAGCAGCCTTGTCAACAAGGGCAGGTACCACTGGAAGCACTGGCTCACCCCCTGGGTCGCCCATCTCGCCGGCCAGCTGGAAGGGCCCATGACCACCCGGCTGCTCTCCCGCGCCGGTGGTGGCACCCTCGCTCCGCTGCCCGCCGAGGAGGCCCGCGCGCACCTGGCGATCATCGTCGCCGCCTGGCAGCACGGCATGGCCACGCCCCTGCCGCTGGCCCGGGATGCCGCCTTCGCCTGGCTCGAGAAGGGCGGCACGCCCCAGGCCATGCAACACTGCCTCGCCGGCGAGGCAGGCGCGGAGGATGACAAGGCCTGGAGAGCCCTCGTCACCGCCTACTACGGCAGTGGCTTCAACAATGACCATGGCGAGCGCGGCCGCGACGCCTACCTGATGCGCCAGTGGCCACAGCTGGAGATCATGCTGCACTCGACGGAGGCCGGCGGCTTCGCCGAGCTGGCCGAGGCGCTCTACGCCCCGTTGCTACATGCGGTGAAGAAGCCGAAAGGGAAGAGCACCAGGGGAAGCACCGGAAAGGGCAAGGGAGACAGGACATGACCCCACAGGACCAGACGCCCCCGACCCTGGACCCGATCCACCTGCCGCTCACCGGCAGCCGGCTGATCGAGGCCAGCGCCGGCACCGGCAAGACCTTCACCATCGCCCTGCTCTACGTGCGCCTGGTACTGGGCCCGCGGGACGAGACCGACACCCTTAGCTTCCCCCGCGCCCTTACCCCGCCGGAGATTCTGGTGGTCACCTTTACCAACGCCGCCACCCGGGAGCTGCGCGACCGCATCCGTGCTCGGCTGGTGGAAGCCGCCGAGGTGTTTCAATCGGAAGCTCCGTCCAATTTCAGTAAGGCAGTAGAAGAAGCCACCGAAGGGGCGCCTGGGGCAGGTCGTCGCGGAGGTCCTATGCCAGGGACGGCATCGGTAGCGCCCAGGGAGGGGTTCACAGCGCCTCCGCAGAGGCCTGCCTCAGGGAAAGCCCCGTCCATGGCAAGGGACCTTTTCGACGAACCGGCAGTGGATAATTCCCCCGCTGACTCCGGTCCCTCGAGCGACCCGCTGCTGGCCCTGCGCGACAGCTACCCCCGGGAGCGCTGGCCCGCCTGCGCTCGGCGCCTGCAGCTGGCCGCCGAGTGGATGGACGAAGCCGCCGTCTCCACCATCCACTCCTGGTGCCACCGCATGCTGCGCGAGCACGCCTTCGAGAGCGGCAGTCTCTTCTCCCTGGAGATGAACCTCGACCAGTCGGAACTCGAGCTCGAGGTTGCCCGGGACTACTGGCGCAGCTTCTACTACGCCCTGGATGCCGAGGCCCTGGCGGTCGTCAGCCGCTACTGGGAGAGCCCCGACGCCCTGGCCGAGGACGTACGCCGCCTGCAGGGCGACGCCGACCTGCTCCACGATGCCCCGTCCCCCGCCGGGGCGCTGGCCAGCATGCAGGCAGAACGCAGGCGAGTGCTGGGCGAGCTCAAGGCGCCCTGGCCCGCCTGGCTCGATGAGCTCGACGAGGCCCTGGAGACAGCCGCCGCCGGCAAGGCCTTCGATCAGCGCAAGCTCAACAGCAAAAGCCGCGCCAACTGGCTGGGCGCCCTGCGCGACTGGGTCAACGACCCCGAACTCGACACCCCGGCACTGACCGACGCCGCCTGGAAGCGCCTGACCCCGGAGGGCATCGCCGAGATCTGGAAGGACGGCGCGCCCCTGGACCACCCCGCCCTGCAGGCCATCGCCGAACTGCCCGACCGGCTCCAGGCCCTGCCCGATGCCCATGCCGACCTGCTGGCCCACGCCGTACGCTGGATGAACGAGCGTCGCCGGCGGGTACAGCAGCGTCGCGCCGAACTCGGCCCCGATGACCTGCTCGAGCGTCTCGATGTCGCCTTTGCCGGCCCCTCCGGCGAGGCCCTGGCCACCCATGTGCGGCGCCAGTTCCCGGTGGCGCTGGTGGACGAGTTCCAGGACACCGACCCGGTGCAGTACCGGCTGTTCGACCATGTCTATCGGCTCGCGGCGGAGCCGGACCCCGATACCCCCAGCGGCATCCTGCTGATCGGCGATCCCAAGCAGGCGATCTACGCCTTCCGCGGCGCCGATATCCACACCTACCTGCAGGCCCGCCGCGACACCGCCGGCCGCCATGTCACCCTGGGCACCAACTTCCGATCGGCCGAGGCGATGGTGGCGGCCGTCAACCGGGTGTTTCGGTTCGCCGAGTCGCACCCGGCCGGGCGCGGCGCCTTCCTGTTTCGCTCGACCGAAGGCGACAACCCCGTGCCGTTCCTGCCGGTCGCCGCCAAGGGCAGGAAGGATGTGCTGACCCGCGAGGGGGCCCCGGTGCCCGCGATGACGCTCTGGCATCTACCCACCGAGGACGGTGCCGCCGAAGAGGGTATCGCCAAGGGTGCCTACTTCGAGGAGATGGCGGCGCGCTGTGCCACCCATATGGCCGAACTGCTGCGCGAGGGACAGGCCGGGCGCACCGGTTTCAGCGAGCCCGGCGAGCCATTCAGAGCGCTGGCGCCCTCGGATCTGGCGGTGCTGGTCAACAACGCCGGCGAGGCCAGGGCGATCCGCGATGCCTTGCTCGAGCGCGGCATCAAGAGCGTCTATCTCTCCGACAAGGAGGGCGTGTTCGAGACGCCCGCGGCCCTGGAGCTGGAGATATGGCTGGCCGCCTGCGCCGAGCCCGACAGCGAGCGCCGCCTGCATGCGGCGCTCGCCATGCCCAGCCTGGGCATGAGCCTCGCCGCACTCGATGCCCTGCAGCACGACGAGCTGGTCTGGGAGGAGCGCGTCCTGCAGTTCCGGGCCTATCAACGCCAGTGGCAGCGCCAGGGGGTGCTGCCCATGCTGCATCGGCTGCTGGCCGACTTCGGCGTGCCCACCCGGCTGCTGAAGAGTACCAGCGGCGAACGCCACCTCACCGACCTTCTCCACCTGGGCGAACTGCTCCAGCAGGCCAGTGCCGAACTGGACGGCGAGCACGCCCTGCTCCGCCACCTCGGCGAGGCCCGTGCCCAGCCGCCGGCCCAGGCGGATAGCCACCGGCTGCGCCTGGAGAGTGACGCCGACCTGGTCCAGGTGATCACCATCCACAAGTCCAAGGGGCTGGAGTACCCGCTGGTCTTCCTGCCCTTTATCTGCGCCTTCCGGGCGAAGAAGGCCAGCGACCTGCCGCTGACCTGGCATGACGAGGCGGGGCGCCCCCGGCTCTCCCTGGAGCCCGACGAAACCGTGCTGGCACGCGCCGACGACGAGCGTCTGGGCGAGGACCTGCGCAAGCTCTATGTGGCCCTGACCCGTGCGCGGCATGCCACCTGGCTGGGCCTCGCGCCGCTCAAGGAGCTGGAGCGCAGCGCCATCGGCCAGGTACTGACCGCCGGGGCGCCGCTCTCGCCACCCGCGACGGATGGACTGCTCGAGGCCCTCTTCCCCCTTGCCCAGGGGGCGAAGGAGACGGAGCTACAGGTGCTGCCGGCCCCCGAGGCCGACAACCGGGTGGTGGCTCTCGAGACCAGCGATGCGCCCCTGCGCGAGGCCCTGAGCCCCGTTCGTCGAGCCCGGGAGCACTGGTGGATCGCCAGCTATTCCGCATTACAGATGGGCAGCGGACGCATCGGCGGTGGGGAGGAGGAGTCCGCTCTTCTGGAAGAACCCGAAACGGCACTGTTGATAGAGCCCGAAACCGCTCTGGAGGCCACCGCCCGGGAGTTGCGCGACGAGCCCAGCGACAGGGTGGCGCCAGACATGGAACGCCATCGAGCGAAGGCCAGACAAGGCGATATCTTGCGAGAAGGCGGAGTTCACACGCCGTTAAATGAGCATTTCGAGCAAGATATCAACGCCGTATGGCCAAGCGCAGATCGTTCCATTCACCGTTTCCCGCGGGGCCCGGCGGCGGGGACCTTCCTGCACGGCCTGCTGGAGTGGGCCGGCCAGGAGGGCTTCTCGCGACTGGCCGCCGAGCCCGTGCGGCTGGACGACACCCTGGCGCGGCGCGCCAACCTGCGTGGCTGGCGCGATCGCATCCCGGCGCTGCAGGCCTGGCTGCGCGGCCTGCTGGCAAGCGAGCTGCCGGTGCCGAACGCCCCCGAAGGCCCGGTGGCGCCACTGCGCCTCGACCGGCTGGAGAGCACTCGCTACCAGGTGGAGCTGGAGTTCTGGTTCGCCGCGCACAGGGTCGATACCACGCGTCTGGACGCGCTGGTCAGCACTCACACCCTGGGCGGCGCGGCACGCCCGGCACTGGAGCGCGACCGTCTCAATGGCATGCTCAAGGGCTTTATCGACCTGGTGGTGGAACACGAGGGGCGTTTCTACGTGCTGGACTGGAAGTCCAACCACCTGGGCCGTGACGACGAGGCCTACTCCGAGGCGGCCATGCGCGATGCGGTGCTCGAGCGGCGCTACGACCTGCAGTACTGCCTCTACCTGCTGGCCCTGCATCGACTGCTCAGGGCACGCCTGCCGAACTACGATATCGACCGTCATCTGGGCGGGGCGCTCTACGTATTCCTGCGCGGCCAGCATGCCCCCTCCCGCGGCGTGCATCGCGAACGTCCGCCACGCCAGCTGATCGAGGCGCTCGATGCCCTGTTTCGTGACGCCGACGCTACCACCCCGGAGGCACAGCCATGAGGTCCAGGGAGTCCACCGTGAGCGATTTCTCACCCACCGCCGAGGCCCTGCACGACACCGCAGCACTGTTCGCCCTGCTCGACCGCTGGGTGGATCGCGGCTGGCTGCGCGCCCTGGACCGCGCCTTCGCCGCCTTCCTGGCCCGGGAGGTGGCCGACACCCCCACCCCGCTGCTGCTGGCCGCGGCACTCGCCAGCCACCAGCTCGGCCGCGGCCATGTCTGCCTGGACCTGACCCAGACCCTGGCCGAGCCCGACCTGGCACTCTCGCTGCCGCCGGAGGGCGACAGCCTGGAGGACCCACCGCCTCGACCCAGCCAGCTGCTCACCGAGCTCAGCCTCGCCGACTGGCTGACGGCGCTCGCTCACCCGACGATCATCGGCGACGGCCCCGGCAGTACCCCGCTGGTGCTCGAGGGCACTCGGCTCTACCTGCGCCGCTATTGGCATCATGAGCGCTCGATCCAGCAGCATATCGCCGCCCGCCTGGAGGGCGACGCCGGTGGGGGCACCGATCATGCTCACCATGCGGCAGAGACCAGCACGCTCTCCCAGGCGCTTGCCGCCCTCTTCCCGTCATCCGACACCCTGGACTGGCAGAAGGCCGCCTGTGCCCTGGCCATCCGCTCGCCCTTCGCGGTGATCACCGGCGGGCCCGGCACCGGCAAGACCACCACCGTGGTCAAGCTGCTGACCCTGCTGCAGGCCCTGGCCCTGAGCGAAGGCCAGCGCCCGCTGCGCATTCGCCTGGCCGCCCCCACCGGCAAGGCCGCCGCGCGACTCAACGAGTCCATCGCCGGGCAGGTCAGCTCCCTGGGACTGGACGGCCTGGCCACCCTGTGGGAGCCCAATTTATCGGCGACTCATCAGTCCTCCCAGGACAACAGCGAGCGACTTCGCCAAGCGGTCCCCACCGAGGTCACCACCCTGCACCGCCTGCTGGGTTCGCGCCCCGATACCCGCCACTTCCGCCACAACGCGCGTAATCCATTGCCGCTGGATGTGCTGGTGGTGGACGAGGCCTCCATGGTCGATGTGGAGATGATGGCCGCGCTGCTCGACGCCCTGCCGCGCCGTGCCCGCCTGGTGCTGCTGGGTGACAAGGACCAGCTCGCCTCGGTCGAGGCCGGCTCGGTGCTGGGCGATCTGTGTGCCCGGGCCGAGGGTGGCCACTACACGCCGGCTACCGCCGACTGGCTCAGCGAGGCCACCGGCCAGGTGCTGCCCACGGAGATGCTCGACCCCGCTGGGGCGCCGCTGGACCAGGCCATCGCCATGCTGCGGGTCAGTCACCGCTTCGATGCCGAGAGCGGCATCGGCCAGCTCGCCGGTGCGGTCAATCGCGACCCGGTCAAGCGTGCCCCGGTCAGGCGTGACCCGGTCAATCGAGATGTACCGGGCAGGCAGAAGCGCGCCGACATTCGCCGCGTGCTCGAACACGGCTACGCCGATCTCTCGCACCTCAAGCTCGACACCGACCACGACCGCCGCCTGGAACGGTTGGTGGTCTCGGGTCACGCCGAAGGCTTCCCCGGCGCCGGCGAGGGTCGCCGGCTGCGCGGCCAGCCGCTGCCGCCACCGGTGGGGTATCGCCACTATCTGGAGACGATGAAAGACACCGCGCCACCGGCGGAAACGAACGGTGAAATCGACCGGGAGACCCTGGATGACTGGGCCCGCGCGGTGCTGGCCGCCCACGGCCAGTTTCAGCTGCTCTGCGCCCTGCGCCGCGGCCCCTGGGGCGTGGAGGGGCTCAACGAGCGCATCCGCACCGCGCTGGAGAAGGAGGGGTTGATCGACACCGGCAACGGCCGGCGGCTCTGGTACCCCGGCCGGCCGGTGCTGGTGACCCGCAACGACTACGGCCTGGGGCTGATGAACGGCGATATCGGCATCACCCTGGCGCTGCCGCGGCCGCGAGCTCCATCCGAGGGGCCTGTTCGCGGCGTTCAGGCACTGCGCGTCGCCTTCCCGGCCGGGGACGGCAGTGGCCGGATCAAGTGGGTGCTGCCCAGCCGCCTGCAGGCGGTGGAGACGGTCTACGCCATGACGGTGCACAAGTCCCAGGGCTCGGAATTTACCCACACCGCCCTGCTCCTCCCCGATGCCCCCAATCCGATCCTGACCCGGGAGCTGGTCTACACCGGCATCACCCGCGCCAGACACTGGCTCAGCCTGGTCGAAACCGGCCGCGGCCAGCTGCTGGACGCGGTGGAGAGACGGGTGATGCGGGTGAGTGGGCTGGGAGCCCCCGGGAAGACCTGAACACCCGGAAAACTGGCTGAATGACGACATTGACCCTCGAGGGGCAGGCTTCTGCTCCTACGGGGGTTCACCGGATGCTGTCAGTCGCGCGGCAGGCTGTCGCTGTCAGCGGCTGTTAGCCCCCGCCCCAAAATCATTCAATTTTATTGAATGAAAAGTGCGATATAAGCACTTTTTATTCTACATAGTGGTTGAATTATCATTCTAACTATCGGCGAGAGAGGTTGCCTCTACGTCGCCCTGCCAAGTACAGGCCACTTATCACCCTATAGACACGAGGTATTGCCATGAAAACTCGAAACGTCGCACTGGCCATGATGACACTGATGCTGAGCACAGGCCCCCTGATGGCAATGGATTCCCAGTATCAGGAAAGTCAGCGTAAGGCGTTGCAGGAAGAAAGCACAGGCGTGGCCATGCAGGCGGATTCTTCCAACGACCAGCAGCGCGAGGACGGCCAGCACCTAAGGGAAGATGGCGCAGAATCACTGACACAGGAAGCCCTGCGCTTCTGGTGGCTGTAACGCTTCACTGAAGCAGGAGACCCGACTCCAGAGACCCACACGATGTGCCCCGCCAGGTTGGCGGGGCACATCTCTATCTGCACGAAAAATTCTTTTGGCTCATCGAATCAATCGATGAATCTATTCGGCCGGAATGACAAAGAAAGACGCCCCGACACGATAATGGCCCGCTCGATGAGCGGGCCATTATCGTGTCGGCTGGATCGTGCTAACCGGCAGAGGAAGGCACTGCTGTATCGACGACACATTTCGTGCCTTTCCTCTCAGTAGCCTCGTTCGGCTACACCCTTTCATTTGGTCGCATTCAGGCTCAACTGCAGAGCATCGCTGGACGCTTCCACACGTGGAACGTCCTGGTGTTGCGCGCTCAGGTTTGCTCGGGCCTTGGCCATCGCAGTGCTCTGGTCGGCATGCTCGAAGGTCTGGGCAATCGTCATCATCGCAACGGGCTCCGGAGAATCCTGGATAGTGGCCTGTTCGGGAGTGGACAGCGGTTCGTGCAACTGAATGCTGCGCTCGGAGGCCTGGCCGGCCTGAGCGACCATCGGAAGAGCGGCGATGAACAGAGCGAAAAGGGTCGGTTTGAACTTCATGAGGTGCCTCCTTTGTTTCGGCTTTGAGATTCATGCCCTAACGGCTTGTGAGCATACTAGCGGAACGACAAAGTCGAACAAAAGCGGCTTAAATTGGAATTTAAATTCTAAAAAATAGAAAAATTTGCGTAGCCTAAGCTGCGGCCCGCTCGGCTACCGCTGCTGCTCAAGAGTGCCGACGAGGCGCTCTACCGCGCCAGGCGCGGCGGCCGCGATCGCGTCTGTCTGGCATCACCGGCCTCGCTGCCCCAGCACGACTCCGCGCCAGCGAATACCACGTAGGCCGATTCAACGTCAGGCAACGCCCGGTTCCGATACCCTGACCCGGGATCCAGGCACCTTCAGGGCCACCATGCCCAGCGAGAGGCGCCATGCCCTTCAACCCAAACTGGACGGGGAGGACCTGGCCTTGCCGGCACCAGGCACCACACATCACTTGCACCGGCTGACCGGTCAGTTCCACGAGCAGAGCAGGGAAGCGCTGTATCGCCGGAGCATCGAGCCACGAGTCCGAACGGAAACCGGCCTGGCGCTAAGCGTGGCGTCCCTGATCTACGCCATGTTTGCCATCTCGGACTACTTTTATACCGGCTTGACCCCGGAGTTCTTCCTGTTGACCACCATGCGCACCCTGGTGGTCGTCTCATGCCTGACCCTGGCCGTCGTGATCGGACGGCGGGGCAACGACACCCCCCATGTCTGGCTGCACGCCCTGCCACTCTGGATACTGGCGACCGGTATCATCCTGATCGTTCCCTTGCGCCCCGAGACCCTTTCGACCCAGGTGCCGGCGGTGGTGGTCGCCACCATGGCCTTCTACCTGCTCATCCCCAATCTGCTGCCCGTCGCGGCAGTCGCCAGCCTCTATCTGGGCATCGGCTTTCTGGTTGCGTCCGTGATGGCGGCGGACGCCCCTGCCGTGGTCGTGATGCGCACCACCCTGCTGCTTATCATGACCAATGGCGTAGGCTTCTTCACCCTGCTGCGCCTGGAGAAGCTGCAGCGCAAGCAGTTCGCGCTTCTGCAGGAGGAGCGCGTGCAGAACCGCCAGCTGGTCGAGGAGATCACGCACCGCAGGTCACTCGAGGCTCAGCTGCGCAGGCTCGCCGAGCAGGATGCACTGACCGGCCTGGACTCTCGCCGCCACTTCATGACCCGCGCCGAGGCGATGCTACGGCGCTCGCGGCACGCCCAGGCGCCCTTCTGCCTGTTCATGATCGACGTGGATCACTTCAAGGCCATCAACGATACCTGGGGACATGATCAGGGGGATCGTGTACTGACCGCGATCGCCGAAGCCTGTCAGCGATCCCTCCGGCCCCAGGATGTGATCGGACGCTTCGGAGGCGAGGAGTTCATCGTGGCCCTGCCGGAGACCCATCTGAAGGACGCACGGATGGTGGCGGAGCGCCTGCGGAGGCAGGTCAGCGAGCTGACGGTGATGGAAGCGGTGCCCGCCCACCGCCTGACCGTCACCATCGGCATCGCAGGAGTTCGCGACGAGGAAGCCGACCTGGACGACCTGATCCAGCGGGCCGACCGCGCCCTCTACGCCGGCAAGCACGGCGGCAGGAATCGGGTGGTCAGTCACGAAGGGAGCGAAGAGGCCCCCTCAACCCAACCCTGAGACCAAAGCTGGTCTACACCGGCATCACCCGCGCCAGACACTGGCTCAGCCTGGTGGAAACCGGACGCGGCCAACTGTTGGACGCGGTGGAGAGACGGGTAATGCGGGTGAGTGGGTTGGGAATATCCAGGCGGACATCACCATCAGCTGAGCTGCCGTCATCTGGATGATAGGCGCGACCTGAGTCAAGACAATCATGTGAGCTGAGTTAACTCTCGCCGTATCGACAGCAAGTGCCATACACCCGAGGTGGCCACGATTCGGCGTCCAGGTGACTACCCCGCTGCGCCAACCTCAAGCACGATTTTTCCGACATGACGCTTTTCCTGGAACAGCGCCTGTGCCTCACCAATCTGCTCGAGGGGAAAAGTCGCCGCCACCAGGGGGGCAATGCGCCCCTTCTCGATGTGTGCGACCAGATTGCCGAAGACCTCCGGCTCCAGCACCGTGCAGCCCAACAGGCTCAGGTCCTTGAGGTAGAGCGTTCGAACATCCAGTTCGACGATGGGGCCGGCGATGGCGCCCGAGACGGCATAGCGTCCCTGACGGCGCAGCACCTCCAGGTATTGCGGCCACTGCTCGCCGGCGACCAGATCTGCCACGACATCGACGCTGCCGGCTTCGAGGGCATCGCGCAGCGCCTGGTCTCGCAATACCACCTCGTCGGCGCCCAGTTCCCGCAGCATCTCGGCCTTCTCCGCGCTGGTGATAGCGATGACATAGGCCCCACGCGCCTTGGCCAGCTGGACGGCGGCCGAGCCGACCCCGCCGGAGGCCCCCGTGACCAGCACGCGTTCCCCCGATGCGACCCGGGCCCGCGTCAACAGATTCTCGGCAGTGGAGTAGGAGCAGGGAAAGGAGGCGAGCTCGACGTCGCTCAGCTCACTGTCGACGCGATAGGCATGCCGCGCGGCTACGGTGGTGTATTCCGCGAAGCCGCCGTCGCACTCGGAGCCGAAGTACCAGGGCGAATCCAGCGGCACGCCGCGATGCTCCCTGAGGGCTGGCTCGACCAGCACCCGTTCGCCGATCCGCTCGGCGCTCACGCCCTCCCCGACGGCGGCGATCCGGCCGCAGACATCGGCCCCCTGAATACGCGGGAACTGAAGCGGGTTGCCGGACCAGCTGGCATCCTCACTGTCAGCGTCGCCCTTCGAGTACCAGGCGAGTCGAGTATTGACGTCGGTGTTGTTGACGCCGGCAGCAGCCACCCGAATCAGCACATCCCCCGGCCCCGGGGTCGGCACGGGGATATCGTGGCGGGCGTGAAGGACATCCGGTCCGCCATGTCCGGTAAGCTGGATGCCGAGCATCGTGTCAGGCAGCTTCATGATCGGTTTTCCTCATCAGTTGTTGGGCCCCGCCGTCCAGGCCGAGCGAATGGCTTCCTCTCCCGGCGTGGGCCAGGCCGCCGAGGCCCCCTCGTGGAGCAAAAAGAGTTCTCCGCCAGCTCCTCTCGACCGCTCAGGTTCGCCAGTAATCGGCGCATGTCTTGCTTGTGCTACTCGACATCGCCGCGATAGACGATATGGACCTTATTCCCATCTAAATCTCGAAAATACGCGCCATAGTAACCGGGGCCATAGTGAGGCCTTTCACCTGGCGCACCTTCGTCTACGGCCCCATTCTCTACAGCCTTCTTGTACGCAGCTTCGACATTCTCGACAGACGATGCTGCGAAGGCGACCATGCTGCCATTACCGGCGCTGGCTGCCTTACCATTGAACGGCTGATATACATAAAAACACGGCAAAGAATTTCCGGCGAGTCCCCAGCACGCTGACTCCGGGGCGCCGTCTGGAGTTACTGGTCGCCGATGAATCCCCAACACCTCAAGAACGGCATCGTAAAAGCTGGCAGCTCGACTCAGATCCGAGCATCCGAATGTTACGTGGCTAAACATATGCCCTCGCTTATACCCAACAGGCACTATACCGCAAGACTGATACTGCACTTCAACGTGTACGCGTGTTCAATAATCGCCCGATTAACCGGGCTCCCACGATAACCATGCGATGACCCGCTCGAGTCGAAAATGTTCATTTATCTTCCTCATCACCATAGAATGCCAACCGCCCCTCAATCTCCTCCACTCCCTCCTTTGGCCGCTCATAACTCCACGCCACATACTTGTGCTCGCCGAAGGAGTAATAAATAGCATCGCCCTTGAAGGGGCAATGAGTCACGGTGTGGGAGGAGGTCAGCAGATCCATCCGTACATCGTCGCGGGAGAGGTACTGCCGCGGCGGGTAGTCGCGCTCGCGCAGCTCGATGGCGCGGGTGGTGTCGGCCAGCAGGGTGCCGTCGATGACGATACGCACCCGACGCGAGTGCGGGTGCAGGGTGATGCAGGGCTCGGGGGCATCGTCCATGATCGTTCCCTGTGTGGTTTTTCTAATATGCCCCACAGGGTAGCAGCCCGGGCATCGCCCTGCCCTTCGCCATTGGTGGCTGGGTGATCACCCGGCCACCGGGGCCGTTCACGACATGGAGGCGGGTGCCTCGTCTTCCCCCTCGACGGGCTCCTCCAGCGGCTCGCCCTCCTCATTCTTGAGTTGGTGATCATAGGCCGCCTGAAGGCCGCTCTCCTCCTCGGTGGCCTCCTCTTCCGCCAGGGCGATGGCGCCCGGGTAGAAGGGCGAGAGCATGGCCACCAGGATGCCGAGGGCCGCGAACATGGCGAAGGCGTCGGCATGGCCGAAGCCCTCCACCAGCGCCCCCACTGCCGGCGAGCCGGTGGCCTGGCCCAGCGATACCGCCATGAAGGGCAGCACCGGCCCCATCGAGAGCCGGCCCGGCAGCAACCGGATGCCGGTCATCAGATAGAGACCGGTCAGGCTCATGTAGGCCAGGCCGAAGACCAGCGCGGAAAAGGCCGCCAGCACCGCGTTGGCGGGGCTGGCAGCCAGTAGCGCCAGGCTCGCCGCCAGCATCATCAGCATCAGGGCCTGGGTAATCGGCGGGTTGTTGCGATCGGCCAGATCGGCCACCACGGCACCGCCAAGCCCCGCGATGCCCACCGCCAGCCATAACCACCCGGTAACGCCCGGGGGAAGGCCACCCAGGGTGACCACCAGGTCAGGCGCGAAGATCCAGTAGGCAGAGGAGACGAAACCCATCACGTAGGCGAAGAGCGATAGCCGGATCAGACGCGACCATGGCAGTTCATTGAGTGGCGGCGGTTCCGCCGCGTCGGCCGGCACGACCCGCGAGACCGAGGGTAGCAGAAGCCAGGCGGCGATCACACCGAGAACGGCAAGAACGGCGAAGGAGAGATAGGCGTGGCGCCAGGCGCCAGCCAGGAACAGCACCGTCGGGACGGCCACGATCACGCCGATGCTGGTCCCCGCGTTCATCACCGAGCTGACGCGGCCATGCAACGACCGTCTGACTGTCGCCTGCATGGCCGCGGTCAGCGCAGGCATCATCAAGCCGGTGCAGATGCCACATGCGAATACCCCCGAGCCCAGCATCAGCGCCCCACTGGCCCGACTGATCAGCGTAAGCCCCACAGCACCGAAGAGTCCCGAGAGTACCGCCGTATAGCGGGCGCCGAGATGGTCGGTGATCACGGGGGCCACCGCGGTGGCCAGCAGGAAGCTGATCAGCGGCAGTGAGCCGATGATGCCGATCACATAGGAGGAGAGGCCCAACTCGTCGCGTATCGGGGGCACGAAGAGCCCGAAGGCGAAGCGCGCCAGTCCATAGCTGATGGCAATCAGCGCGGCCCCGAAGATCGCGAATCCCGTTCCCGAAAGTGCTTTCATGGCGGCTCCTCCTGTCGGATTTCGAGGGTGCGCTCCCGCGGTGTGGCCGAAATGGCGACGCGGACATGCCTGACTCGACCTTGCCACCGACCCGGGTCGCCATGCCACCGAAGCAAGGGTGTCTTGTCTGTTGCCTCTCGAAATGGCCGCCCCCGGGCGATACGATGACCATCGATGCCATCACCACACAGGGAGCACTCCATGGCGGCCGCGTATCGCGCACCGGGCCAGATCATCACCTCACTGCTCGATACCGACTGGTACAAGCTGACCATGATGCAGGGGGTGCACCACAAGTACCCCAACGCCAACGTGGCCTGGGAGTTTCGCTGCCGCAACGCCGAGAACCTGGCGCCCTACCTGGGCGAGATTCGCGACCAGATCGATCGGCTGGCCAGCCTGGCCCTGAGCCGTGACGAGTCGACCTACCTGAGCGGCTTTCCCTACCTGTCCCCCGACTTCATTCGCTTCCTGGAGCTGTACCGCTTCCGCCCGGAGTACGTGTCCACCTATATGGAAGGCAGCGAGCTGTGCATCGTCATCGACGGTCCCTGGTCGCACAGCATCCTGTTCGAGATCGTGATCCTGGCGATCATCAGCGAGGTGCGCAATCGGGTGCTGCATCCCGGTGCCCGCATCGATGAGGCGGTGGACCGACTGCGCGACAAGCTGGCGGCGCTGCGCCGCGACTACACGCCGGCCCAGTTGGCCGACTTCCGCCTGGCCGACTTCGGCACCCGACGGCGGCTGTCGCAGCCGGTGCAGGAGGCGATTATCGGCGTACTGGCCGAGGAGTTTCCGGGCCAGTTCGTCGGCACCAGCAACGTCGATATCGCCCGCCGCCACGGCCTGGCGCCCATGGGTACCATGGCCCACGAGTGGGTGATGGCCCATCAGCAGCTGGGCAGCCGACTGGTGGATAGCCAGCGCGCCGCCCTGGAGGCCTGGGTCCAGGAGTATCGCGGCCACCTCGGCGTGGCGCTGACCGATACCATCACCCTAGATGCCTTCCTGGCCGATTTCGATCTCTACTTCGCCAAGCTGTTCGATGGCCTGCGCCACGACAGCGGCGATCCACTGGTGTTCGCCGAGAAGTGCATCCGCCACTATGAGCGGCTGGGCATCGACCCCAGGGGCAAGACGCTGATCTTCAGCGATGCGTTGACCTTCGACTCGGCCATGGCCATCAAGCAGGCGCTGAAGGGGCGCATTCGCACCAGCTTCGGCATCGGCACCAGCCTGACCTGCGACCTGCCCGGAGTGACGCCGATGAACATCGTCATCAAGATGGTCTCGTGCAACGGTCAGCCGGTAGCCAAGATCTCCGATGCCCCGGGCAAGGCCTCCACCCGCGACCCGGAATATGTCCACTACCTGCGAAGCGTGTTCAACGTCGAAGAGCCAGAAGAGTCTGGGCGATGAACTCTGCCAGGAAGCCCATGACCCAGGCGGTCAGGAATTGACTATTCTCGATGGATCCAAGGCCAACCGCGGGGCTGGCCCGGCGCGCCCTTGTCCCACCGACGTAGAGATGTCATCTTCAAAGGAGCATGTCATCAATAGTGCCACCCCTGCCGCGCAGGGGCTCTTCCTGGGCCCACCGCGCTTCGAGGGGTTCGAGGTTATCCAGACCGTCGACAACGAGGAGAGCGACAGATGAGCACGCGAGACGCCTACGAGCAGAAGCTGCGCGCCAAGCTGGACGAATGGCAGGCCGAGATCGACAAGCTGAAGGCACAGGCGCAAAGCTCCGAGGCCGATGCAAGGCTCAAGGAGGAACGCAAGCAGGAGGCCGAGCAGCTGGAGCAGAAGCGTGAAGAACTGCGCCAGAAGCTGGAGGAGATGCGTGCCTCCGGCGATGACGCCTGGGATGACCTCAAGCAGGGTGCCGAGCGCGCCTGGAAGTCGATGAGCGACTCCTTCGAGAAGGCTCGCTCACGCTTCAAGTAACCGCCCCGAACGACGATGCCGCCGCCAGGAGGCGCCATGTCAGATGCCCGCAACACGTCTCTCGGCCCATTAGGGGAGCGCGTTCATCTGGCCTGGGACCTGCTGATCATTGCGCTGGTCATCGCCAACCTGGCCCTGCTGCTGTTCGACAGCCTGTTTCTGCTGCCGCCGCTGAACGGCGCCTTCGAGGCCGTGACGCCAGGCCTTCACGGCGCCTACGAGCGCCATATCCATGCCAACTTTCTCACCATCGACCTGGCGTTCGTGGCGGTATTTATTCTCGATGTGCTGCTGGGCTGGGCGGTGGCCATCGCCGAGCGGCGCTATCACCGCTGGTTTTTCTACCCCTTCGTGCACTGGTACGACGTGCTCGGCTGCATCCCGCTGGGTGGCTTCCGGCTGCTGCGTGTCCTGCGGGTCATCTCGCTGCTGCACCGTCTGCAGCGGCTGGACATGATCGATGTACGCCGCTGGTACCTCTATGCCGTTCTCGCCAAGTACTACGACATCCTGATGGAGGAGCTCACCGACCGCATCGCCATCCGCATGCTGGACAACGTCCAGGCCCAGGTGCGTTCTCGCGACTCCCTCACCAATAGCGTGGTGGAGCGGGTGGTGCGGCCTCGCCAGCAGGCACTGATCCAGGAGATCAGCCAGCGCCTGGAGGCCATGGCGGGCAGTGCCTACACCCACAATCGCCCGGATATCCTGCGCTACGTGCGCGGCCTGGTGGGCCGCACCCTGACGGAGAGCCCGGAGATCCAGCGGCTCTCGCGCCTGCCGATGGGCGGCCAGTTGACCCGGGGACTCGAGGCCTCGCTCTCCGACCTGGCCTGTCGTCTGGTCAACGAGGCCCTGGCAGGGCTGCAGTCGCCAGAGTTCTCCACCCTGGTGGAGCATCTGGCCGAAAGCGGCCTCGATGCCTGGCTGCGCACCGACCCGCACTCCGAACAGGTCACCGAGCAGGTGCTGGTCGACATGCTGGAGCTGCTCAAGGAGCAGGTCGCGGTCAAGGAGTGGCGACAGCGCTACGAATGAGGGCCCTGTTTCAGATCACCGGCGCCACCATGGGCCTGCTCGCTGTTGCACAACTGGTGATCGCTCAGCACCTCGATGATGCGACAGCTCTCGACCTTGCCGCCGGCACACTGTCCCACCATCCGGCGCAGCTCGTCGCGCAGTGCCTCGAGGCGCTGCAGCCGTGACTCCACCTCCTCGAGGTGGTGCTTGGCGATGACATCCACCTCATGACAGGACATGTCGGGCCGATCCGACATCGTCAGCAGTTCACGCACCGCGTCCACCGAGAACCCGAAGTCCCGGGCATGACGAATGAAGGTCAGCCGTCTCACGGCCTCCTCACCATAGCGGCGCTGGCCCCCCTCGGTACGCATCGCACCACTCATCAAGCCGACACGTTCGTAATAGCGCACCGTTTCAGGCTTGCAGCCGGCACGACGCGCCAGCTCCCCGATGCCGATGGCGGCGTTGGTCTCCGACATGCTGACGAACCTCCCGTAACGACTTGAACCTATTCCTTGAACCTATCCCTTGAATCTATTCCTTGAATCTATAGTTGCTACAAGGTTTATGCTGTAGACAGTAACCTACCAGCAGGAGTGCCACCATGGAAACTTCCCCCACTATGCAAGCCTCCTCGGCGCTGACCCTCCGGGTCGAAGGCATGGACTGCGGCGGCTGCGAGCGCAAGGTCGAGTCCGCCCTGGGGCGCCTGGAGGGCATCGAACAGGTACAGGCAAGCTCGGTCACCGGCTCGGTGAAAATTGTTCCGGCATCGCAGGGCTCTCCGAACCACGAGACAATCGAGCGTACCCTCGACGAGCTGGGCTATCGGGTCGTCACCGGTGATCAGCGAAACCAGGCGAGCGACTCGCCAACCCCCTGGTGGCAAACCGCCAAGGGACGGCTGGTACTGGTCACGGGCGGCCTGCTGGCGCTGGCCTTTATCCTGCGCCTGACCTTTCCGGCCCTTGGCAACTGGCCCTTTGTGGCGGCCACCGTGGTGGGCCTGGTGCCCATCATCCAGGGGGCCTGGGGGGCGCTGAAGATGCGCAACCCCTTCACCATCGAGATGCTGATGAGCATTGCCGCCCTGGGCGCGCTGGCGATCGACGCCGCCGCCGAGGCCGCCGTGGTGGTATTCCTGTTTGCCGTGGGTGAGCTCCTGGAGGGGGTGGCCGCCTCTCGGGCGCGACGCAGCATCTCGGCCCTGGCGAACCTGGCGCCGTCGACGGCGAGGCTGATCGATGAGCAGGGGACCCGCGAGGTGTCGGCCTCCTCCCTCACCCCTGGCCAGCGCGTCATGATTCGGCCGGGTGACCGCGTTCCCTGCGATGGTCGCATCCTGGCGGGAACCTCCGAGCTCGACGAGTCACCGGTCAATGGCGAGTCCGTGCCCCGCTCGCGCTCGGTCGACGATGAGGTACTTGCCGGCACGGTGAACCTGAATGCCGCCCTCGAGGTGGAGGTGACCCGCGGTGCCGAGGACAACACCATCGCGCGGGTCATTCGCCTGGTCGAGGAGGCCCAGGCCGCCAAGGCACCGGTGGCACGCTTCATCGACCGCTTCGCCTACTACTACATGCCGGCGGTGGTCGGGCTGGCCCTGCTGATGGCGGTGGTGCCGCCACTGGTCTCGAGCATGGCCTGGTCGGAGTCGATCTATCGCGCCCTGGCACTGCTGCTGATCGCCTGCCCCTGTGCCCTGGTGATCTCGACTCCGGCGGCGATCGCGGCCGGCCTCTCGACGGGGGCGCGTCGTGGGCTGCTGATCAAGGGCGGCGCCGTGCTCGAACAGCTGGGCAAGCTACGCCTGGTGGCGCTGGACAAGACCGGCACGCTTACCGTCGGTGCGCCGCAGGTCACCGATGTGGCTGACTGGACCGGCGACCAGGGCGAACACGAGGTGCTGCGCCTGGCGGCGGCGATGGAGCAGGACTCCAGCCACCCGATCGCTCAGGCCATCCTGGGCCATGCCCAGCAGCAGGGTCTGACGCTGCCCCGGGCCAGCGAGAGCCGTGCCGTGGCGGGTCGGGGGATCGACGCCTGGGTCGAGGGGCGTGAGCTTGGCCTGGTGCCACCCCATCACCTCCTCGACCGGGGGCTCCTCGACGACAGGCAGAGCGCACAGGTCAGCGCCCTGGAGGAGGCCGGCAAGAGCCTCGCCGTGCTGGTGGAGGGCGAGCGCCCGCTCGGCCTGATCGCCGTACGCGATGAACCCCGCGACGATGCCCGCGAGGGCCTCGCGGCCCTCTCGCGCCTCGGCGTACAGGCGGTGATGCTCAGCGGTGACAACGTGCGCACCGCCAGGGCCATCGGCGACAGCCTGGGCATCGAGGCCCACGGCAAGCTGATGCCCGAAGACAAGGCGCGTCATATCCGCGACTGGCAGGCCGCCGGCAGGGGCCCGATCGGCAAGGTGGGCGACGGCATCAACGATGCGCCGGCCCTGGCCTCGGCTGACGTGGGCATCGCCATGGGCGGTGGCACGGATGTGGCGCTGGAGACCGCCGATGCGGCACTGCTCAAGAACCGCGTGACCGGCATCGCCGAGCTGATCGATCTGTCACGCGCCACTCTCAACAACGTGAAGACCAACGTCGCCCTGGCCCTGGGCCTCAAGGCCATCTTCCTGGCTACCACGGCGCTGGGCTTCACCGGCATGTGGATCGCCGTGATGGCGGATACCGGTGCCACCGTGCTGGTGACCCTGAATGCCATGCGGCTGCTGGGCTATCGCTTCTCGCCGGGGCCCGCCCCGGCGGTGGCCCAACCCGCCGCCGCATCGTGACGTCCGCGTGCTCGAGCAACGGCGGCAAGGGCAGCGCCCTAATCCCCCGCCGTTCAAGGCCTTCGCCCGCTCCCGGCGATAGGCTTCGATGTGCTCGGCCGGGCCCGTCGGCTACGTAGGCAATGTAGGCAATGTAGGCATTGCGGCCGTCGAGCACCGTCTCGAACAGATAGTTCAGCGCCGCGTTCAAGCGGGTGCGGGGCGTGAGCCCGAAGGCGCATCGAGCGAGAGCCCTGGCCAGCGACTGGGCGGACCCGGGCGACGCCCCTGCTCACCTCTCCGCCGAAAACCTCCCTACACTGGAGTGACCCACACCCGCCACCCCTCCACGTGGGCGCTCGACCACCGGTATCTCGCCATGAAAAAGCCCCTGATCACCTTCCCTGCCATCCTCATGTTGTGCCTTCACCCCATGACGGCATTCAGCCAGGACACCGCGCCGGCTTCTGCCGTCACCTACAAGACGGGGGACCCTGCCAACTGGCCAGAAGAGCTGGATGCCGTGGTCGCCGCACCGGACAACCACAAGATCCTCCTGGAGAACGACAGGGTGCGAGTGCTGGAAGTCACCCTGCTGCCGGGCGTGGTGGAGCCCCTACATTCCCATCGATGGCCCAGCGTCCTCTATCTCCAGGCGGCGGGGGAGTTCATCGACCGTGACGCGGACGGCAACATCATCTTCGACACCCGAGAACTGGATGCGCCCCTGACCATCCCGCTGACGATGTGGAAGGCGCCGGAAGCCCCCCACTCGGTGGAGAACCTGAGTGACGAGGTCACGCTGCGCCTGATCCGTGTGGAGATAAAGCCGGAGGCGTCACCAGCCCGAGAATGAATTGAACCGCCCGGCGGCATGCCGGGTGGGCATCGTTCTGGCACAAGGGTCATGACGGCCTGTCGGGGCGTCCATCATGGCCATCGAGCATATCCCGTGGAGTCGTCATCTCTCCACATATCCCGGTTCCACTGGGAACGCAGCCCCGGTCGTGGGCTCTGCTACGCTGAGCGAGTCACTCCACCACTCAAGCGACTCACGAGGCACATCATGAAAAGGACTTACCCCATGAACAGGACCGGCGCGCTGCCACGCATAGGCCTAGCACTTGCCATTGGCATCGTCGTTTCCCTGGCCTCGGCGTCCGCGCTGGCCACCAGCCCACAGAAGATCACCGCCGTGGAAGCGGCCCAGAACATTACCCTGGGACCCCGTCCGCTGTTCCTGATCCAGGACATGGACGAGAGCACCCAGCGCGAACGCCAACTCAAGGAGACCCTGCTGCGCTGTGCCGCCGACACCGATCGTTGGCAGCGCCGGGACTTCTCGATCGGCCATCGAGGGGCGGCCATGCAGTTCCCCGAGCATACCCGGGAATCCTACATCGCCGCGACCCAGATGGGCGCCGGCATCGTGGAGTGTGACGTCACCTTCACCGAGGACAAGGCGCTGGTGTGCCGCCACTCCCAGTGTGACCTGCACGCCACGACCAACATCCTCGAGACCGACCTGGCCGATCAGTGCAGCGTGCCACCGGCCTTCGATCCCGAGACCGGCGCACTGACCAACGCCGAGGCGGTCCAGTGTTGCACCAGCAATATCACCCTGGCCGAGTTCCAGAGCCTCGAGGGGCGCATGGACGGCGTGAACACAGAGGCCGACTCCCTGGCGGCGTATCTCGACGGCACGCCCGGCTGGCGCACCGACCTCTACGCCACCCGCGGCACCCTGATGACCCATGCCGAGAGCATCGAGCTGTTCCAGTCGCTGGGCGTGCGCATGACGCCGGAGCTCAAGGCACCGAGCGTCGCGATGCCCTTCGACGGCATGAGCCAGGCCGACTACGCCCAGAAGATGATCGATGAGTACACGGACGCCGGCGTGCCGGCCGAGGACGTCTTCCCGCAGTCGTTCAACCTGGACGACGTGCGCTACTGGATCGACAACGCCCCCGAGTTCGCCGCTCAGGCGGTCTACCTGGACGACCGTTACGACAACGAGGCCTTCGATCATCGCGACCCGGCGAGCTGGTCGCCGAGCATGGAGGCGCTCGCCGAGCAGGGCGTGAAGATCCTGGCGCCGCCGATGTGGATGCTGCTCGAGGCGCGTCCCGAGGCCGGCGAGAACGAGGAACGCATCGTGCCCTCGGTCTATGCCGAGCGCGCCAAGGCGGCCGGACTCGAGCTGATCGCCTGGAGCTTCGAACGTTCCGGTCCCCTCAGCGAGGACGGCGAGTGGTACCACCAGAGCGTCGATGCGGTGGTCGACAACGAGGGCGACAAGCTGCTGGTGCTGGACGTGCTGGCCAAGGATGTGGGCATCCTGGGCCTGTTCTCGGATTGGCCGGCGACCGTGACCCTCTACGACAACTGCCTCAATCCCGAGCCCGCTTCCTGACGCCGCCACGAGGATCGACATGACGTCACACCGCTCGCCTTCCACCCATCAAGGTCCTCGGGAAGCGCGTCCACCGCTACCTGCTATCTGCCGAGACGCATGTCTTCTTCCGAGTCCTGGGCGTGGTGCTGGTATTGGTCAGCGTGGTCGGGCTTGTCGGCTCACCGGGATGAACCCTATGACGCAGGATGGAAAAGACGTTCCTCAACTTTCGTTGTTCCCACAAGGATTTCCCTCATGACCGACCTGGCTGCCTTCCCCATCACACGCAAGTGGCCTGCCCGGCATCCCGAGCGCCTGCAGCTCTATTCGCTGCCCACGCCCAATGGGGTCAAGGTATCGATCATGCTGGAGGAGACCGGCCTGCCCTACGAGGCGCACCGGGTCAGCTTCGATGGCGATGATCAACGCTCCCCCGAGTTCCTGTCGCTGAATCCCAACGGCAAGATCCCGGCTATCCTCGACCCCGACGGCCCGGAGGGCAAGCCGCTGCCGCTGTTTGAATCGGGGGCGATCCTGGTCTATCTCGCCGACAAGACCGGGCAACTCATGCCCGAGCTCCCCCATGATCGCTATCAGGCCCTGCAGTGGCTGATGTTCCAGATGGGCGGCATTGGCCCGATGTTCGGCCAGGTGGGGTTCTTCCACAAGTTCGCCGGCCGGGAGATCGAGGACAAGCGCCCGCGGGATCGCTATGTAGGCGAATCCCGGCGCCTGCTGGGCGTGCTGGACCGGCAGCTGGCGGGGCGTGACTGGTTGCTGGGCGAGGCCTTCTCGATCGCCGACATCGCGATCTTGCCCTGGGTGCGCAACCTTGGCGGCTTCTACGAGGCGGGGGAGCTGGTGGGTATCGACGACTTCCCGCAGGTCAATCGCGTGCTGGCCGCCTTCCTGGCGCGCCCCGCCGTGCAACGTGGGCTGACGATTCCAGCAGAGTGATGGCGCCCCCTTCGAGGCGCGCTCGCGCTTCAAGTAGCGGCTGCCTTCCTCCTGGCGCCGATATGCGACGCCCTCACCCCCCGCCGCTCAAGGCCTTCGCCCGCTCCCGGCGATAGGCCTCCACGTGCTCGGTCGGGTCGGCGGGAAAGCGGCCGAGCTCGACGGCCAGCTCGAAGAAGCCCGCCCGGGGCAGCTCGCCGCGGCGGCTGACCACCAGGGCGGCGATCAGTGGGCGGCCAGCGGCCACGTCCTCGCGCATCAATGCCTCGAGGGCCAGGGCGACGCGCTGGATGGTGCGCGGCGGTGAAAGACCCAGCGCCTCGGCGGCCTGCTGGTAGGTTATCGGCAGCTGCTCGGCGGGCAGGCGCTCGAGCAGGGCGCGCAGGCGCGGCGGCAGGTCGGGGTCGTGCATCGTCGGGGGCCTGGGTGTCGAGGGCCTGGGTGTCGAGGGCCTGGGTGTCGAGGGCCTGGGTGTCGAGGACATGGCGTCGGCTCAGCGCAGGGCCTCGCCGATCTCCCGCTCGCCGTCGAGCAGCACGAACTCGCGGTCGACCAGCTCTCGTGCCTTGAGCAGGTGCAACAGGGCATGGGCGACGTTGGCGCGTGACACCTGGTTCTCGCCGCCGGTTTCCGCGAGCGAGGTGGCCACCCGCTCGGAGGCTGGCACGTCGGTGAGCCGGCCCGGCTTGAGGATCAGGTGGGGCACGCCGGCAATGCGCAGGTGAGCATCGGCGGCGAACTTGGCCGCCATGTAGGGGCGCAGCTTCTCCGGGGCCTCCATGGGGTTCTCGGCCCGCATGGCACTGACCATCAGGAAACGCTCGATGCCCTGCTCTTGGGCGATATCCACGCTGCGGATGGCCGCGTAGAGGTCGATCAGCAGGGTCTTGTCGGGGCCGGTATGCGGGCCCGACCCGGCGGTGAAGATCACCTGGTCGCAACCGTCGAAGGCATGACGGAAGTCACCCTCCAGGTCGGCGATGACCGTTTCGATGCCGCGCTCTTCGAACCAGGGCTGCTGGGCCGTGTCGCGGATCATCGCCTTGATGGGCTCGCCGGCGGCCTTCGACAGCTCACAGAACTGCCGGCCGATCTGGCCGTTGGCACCGATCACCAGGGTCGTCATGGGCTCTCCTCGGGTAGCGTGAGGTGGACTGAAAAGCGTTCGATGATAAGGGCGTGTCCTCTCCCCTGCATGCGGGCGCGTCCGACGGGAATCAAGGTGGACCCGCCTGCCCGGCATCCGGACCTGTCGCACCGACGACGCCACCGGGCAGAATCTCGGTATGGCATCGCTTCCTTCGCATCCACCTGAGCTGTACCGTAGACGACATAAAATCGCAATCACAGGATGACTCACCCATGCCGACGAGACACCCTCCACTTCCCGACTCTCGCCTCTGGCGTTTCACCCTCGTGCTGGTCATGGCGGTGCTGCTGACGGGCTGCGGCGTCAACAACATCCCCACCTATGACGAACAGGTGAAGTCGGCCTGGGCCCAGGTGGAAAACCAGTACCAGCGGCGCGCGGACCTGGTGCCCAACCTGGTCGAGACGGTCAAGGGCTTTGCCCGACAGGAGCAGGAGACCCTGACCGCCGTGGTGGAGGCTCGTGCCGAGGCGACCTCCATCCAGATCGACGCCGAGTCGCTGGACGACCCCCAGAAGATGCGCCAGTTCGAACAGGCCCAGCAGCAGCTGACCGGTGCGCTGAGCCGGCTGATGGCGGTCTCCGAGCGTTACCCCGAGCTGAAGTCGAATCAGAACTTCCTGAGCCTGCAGTCACAGCTGGAAGGCACCGAGAACCGCATCGCCGTGGCGCGACGCGATTACATCACCGCCGTAGAGCGCTACAACACCGAGATCCGCACCTTCCCCGGCCGCCTCTGGCACAGCGTGCTTTACAGCGACATGGAGATTCGCGAAAGCTTCGAAGCCACGACCGACAATGCGGACCAGGCCCCACAGGTGGAGTTTGAATGAGTCATCTTCTGCGCATTCCGCTACTGGCGCTGCTGCTGACGGCGACCCTTGCTCTTCAGGCACAAGGCCTCCAGGCCCAGGAGATCGACTTCCCTGAACTGACCGGGCGCGTGGTGGACCGAGCCGAGCTGCTGGACCCGGCCACCGAAACACGCCTGAGCGAGCGCCTCGCGGCCCACGAGGAAGCCACCACCGAGCAGCTGGTGGTGGCCACCTTGCCCGACCTGCAGGGCGTCACCATCGAGGAGTATGGCTATCAACTGGGCCGCCACTGGGGCATCGGCCAGGAGGAAAAGGACAACGGCGCCCTGCTGATCGTGGCGCCCAACGAGCGCAAGGTACGCATCGAGGTCGGCTATGGCCTCGAGGGTCGCCTGACCGACGCCCAGTCCTCGGCGATCATCAACCAGACCCTGACGCCGGCCTTTCGCGAGGGTGACTACGCCCGCGGGATCAGCGAAGGCGTGGCGGCGATGATCCGGGTGCTAGGGGGCGAGCCCATGGATACCCGCGCCACTTCCGGCACCACTTCCGGCATCACTTCCGGCACCCCAGCCGACGAGCAGGGCCCGCAGGGGCCGGCATCGATCCTCTTCTTCGTGATGTTCGTGATCGTCATGAGCCTGGTACGTGGTGGTCGCGGCGGCTTGCTGGCCGGCCTGCTACTCGGCGGTGCGCTGGGTGGCGGATCCCGCGGAGGCGGCGGCTTCGGCGACGGGGGTGGTTTCGGCGGTGGCGGTGGCGGCTTCGGTGGCGGCGGCGCGTCCGGCGGCTGGTAACTCCCCCTACCGGTGGCGACACCGACAGGACAATCAGGATTCGGAGATCACGATCCCCATGGCTTTATTGAGTGAAGACGAGCAGCGCCGGGTAACCGAGGCAATTCAGCGGGTCGAACGCGACACCGATGCCGAGCTGGTGACGGTACTGGCGCCGAAGGCGGACAACTACGCCTATATCCCGCTGCTCTGGGCGGGCCTGCTGGCCCTGGTAGTGCCCGGGGCGGTCAACTACTTTCCCGGCTGGTTCTCGGCCTGGGAACTGACTCTGGTGCAGTGGGCCACCTTTATCGTGCTGGGCCTGGTATTCCGCCATCCCGCCATCACCACCCGAATGATCCCGCGCGCGGTTCGCCACTGGCGGGCGGCCAACCTCGCCCGGCGGCAGTTCCTGGAACAGAACCTCCACCATACCGAGGGGGGAACGGGGATGCTGATCTTCGTCTCGGAAGCCGAGCGCTATGTGGAGATCCTGGTCGACCGTGGCATCTCGGCGCGTATCTCTGACGAGGCCTGGCAGTCCATCGTGGCGGCATTCACCCGGCGGGTAAAGGAGGGCGAGACGCTGCAGGGCTTCCTCGAGTGCATCGAGGCCTGCGGCGAGCATCTCAAGGAGCAGGTGCCGGCCACCCACGAGCGCAACGAGCTGCCCAACCATCTGATCGTGCTGGAGTGACCGGCTAGCGGGTGCGGACTGGAGGCGGCCGCAGCGCCTAGTTAGTGGCGCAGAGCCCCTTCCAGTCCTCGAGGTCGAGCTCGGGGCGCTCGGCGCGGAAGCGGGCGTAGAGCTCGATGCCTTGCGAATCCTCGAGAATATCGACCCGCACGCCCCGGCTCTGGAGCAGCGCTTCGGTGCCCGAGGCATTGGTGACATCGCCCACCACGACCCGGCTGAAGCCGCGCATGCTGACCAGCGTGGCACAGATCTCGCAGGGGCTCAGCGAGGTGAAGAGCGTGGTGCGGCTGAAGTCGATTCGCCCGGCATCACGGATGGCGGAGGTCTCGCCATGGTGGTAGGGGTGATTCTCCTGCACCAGGGTATTGTGCCCCTTGCCGACGATGCGCCGGGTGGCGTTGTCGATGATCAGCGCCCCGATGGGGCAGCCGCCCTCATCGAAGCTCTTCTGCGCCAGCAGCACGGCGATACGCATGAAGTCGGCATCGGTGAGGCGGCGGGCGAAGCCCTCATCCATCAGCACCGGCAGGCTGGCGGTGGGCATATGGGCGATGGCGGCACGCGCCGCCTGGGTCACTTCCGTGCGGGTGTCGAGCAGCGTTTGCATGACGGTCACCTCATCTCGAAGCCGCGCTTGACCAGGAAGTCACGCATATGGGGGCGCAGCTTGGTATCGAACAGCGGAGTCAGGTTCTGTGACCAGGTGATGTCCTTGGGACCGCCCTTACGGGACTGGTAGTAGGCGTGCATGGCATCGTCGTAGGCCGCTACCAGCTCGCTGTCATCCTGGTAGCCATCCTCCTTGAGGATCGCCTCCACCGGCAGACGCGGCTTCACGTCGGGGTCGTGGGCCGGGTAGCCGAGGCACATGCCGAACACCGGATAGACATGCTCGGGCAGGTCCAGCAGATCGCTGATCTGCTGAGGGTTGTTGCGAATGCCGCCGATATAGCAGATACCCAGCCCTTCCGACTCGGCGGCCACGGCCATGTTCTGGGCCATCAGCGCGGTATCCACGCTGGCCACCAGCAGCTGCTCGGTCATGCCGCGCACCACCCGCGCCCCGGTGCGTTCGGCGGCATCGGTGGGACGCTTCATGTCGGCACAGAACACCAGGAAGGCCCCACAGGTGGCGATATAGCGCTGACCGCCGGCCAGTTCGGCGATCGCCTCGCGATTCTCCGGCTTCTTCACATGGATAATGCTGTAGGCCTGCACATGACTGGAGGTGGCCGCGGCCTGGCCGGCACTCACCAGCTCCTCCAGCAGCTCC
Source organism: Halomonas sp. LES1 (assembly GCF_031846005.1). Classification (NCBI taxonomy): domain Bacteria; kingdom Pseudomonadati; phylum Pseudomonadota; class Gammaproteobacteria; order Oceanospirillales; family Halomonadaceae; genus Halomonas; species Halomonas sp. LES1. Next base: position 103,651 of record NZ_JAVRGC010000006.1, on the reverse strand, counting down.
CGGGAAACCGGCTGGTCGGTGAACTTGCGGATGGAGCGGTGGGACTTGAGCAGCTCGATGGTTGGGTTCATGAGTCCTCTCTGCTGATGTCACGTATGACGAGTGGCTTAATAAACGCCGAGTGGCTTAATAGACGCATTGTTCCACGATACGAGCTCCCCTTGTACCGCCTTTCCCCGCCTCGCTTTTCAGCGACGGCGGCGCCGGCTAGGGTGAGGCCTCCCAAGGCGACCATCTCGAGGCCCTGCATGCAACGCATTCTACTCGTCGACAATGGCTCCCTTCGCCCCCAGGCCGTGCTCAACCTGCGCCGCCTGGCCAGCGCCCTGGCCGCGGCAACCGGGGAGCCGGTGGAAGCCGCCTCGCTGCTGCACTCCCACAAGGTCCCGGCCGAGCAGCTGGAGGGCGAGCCGGCGGCGACGCTGGGCCCGCTGGCCGAGCGTCTGGCGGCGGAGGGGGTAACCGAGCTGGTGATCGTGCCCTTCTTCTTCGGCCCCAGCCAGGCGCTGACCCGCTATCTGCCGGAGCGCCTGGCACAAGTGCAGGAAAGGTACCCGAACCTCGGCATCAAGGTAACGGCGCCGCTGGTGGACACCCTCTCGGGGCTCGACCTGCGCCTGGCCCGGCTGCTGGCCGATAACGTGCGTGAGGTCATGGCGCGCCGGACGATGAGCGAAAGCCAGCCGCCGAAGGTGGTGCTGGTCGACCATGGCAGCCCGATGCCCGAGGTCACCGCGGTGCGCAACTATGTGGCCGGGCAGCTCGGCGTGCTGCTGGCCGACGAGGCCGACTGCGTCACCTATGCCTCCATGGAGCGCCGGGATGGCGATGCGTATCGCTTCAATGAGCCGCTGCTGGCCGACCTGCTCGCCGCGAAGGCGCTGGCCGGCAGCGAGGTGATTCTTGCCATGCTGTTTCTCTCCCCGGGGCGCCATGCCGGCGAGGGCGGCGATATCGCCGAGATCTGCGACCAGGCCATGGCCGCCTCCCCCGGCCTGCGCGTGGCCACCACACGCCTGGTGGGTGAGCACGCCGGCATCCTCGAGATCCTCGCCAGCCGCGTGGCCCAGGGACTATCGGGAGATGGGCTGCTTGTGGAACTGCCGGCCATGGGCAAGGCGACCCGATCCCGGTAGCATGGCCGCCCCCCACCATCGACGAGGTGACAACGTGAACCCCGAGGACCTGCTGACCCTGGTCAGGCTGCGCATGCCCTTCGGCAAGTACCAGGGGTCGCTGCTCGCCGACCTGCCGGGGCCCTACCTGGCGTGGTTTGCCCGGGAGGGCTTCCCGGACAGCGAGCTTGGGCGCCTGCTCGCGCTGATGCACGAGATCGACCACAACGGCCTGGGCGGCTTGCTCGAGCCGCTGCGCGGCACCTGACCCGTAGAGATCCCTTATGCTGAAAATTTCCAACAGCGTGGAGCTTGGCGACTGGGAGATCGAGTTGAATGCGATTCGCTCCCAGGGCGCCGGCGGTCAGAACGTCAACAAGGTGGCCACGGCGATCCATCTACGCTTCGATATCCAGCGCTCCAGCCTGCCCGCCTTCTACAAGGAGCGGCTGCTGGCGCTCGGCGACCAGCGCATCAATCAGGAGGGTGTGGTGGTCATCAAGGCCCAGCGCTTTCGCACCCAGGAGCAGAACCGCGAGGATGCCCTGGCTCGGCTGCGCGAACTGATCCGTGAGGCGGTGAAACAGCACAAGGTGCGCAAGCCCACCCGGCCGACCCGCGGCTCCCAGCGTCGCCGGGTGGACAACAAGACCCGCAAGGGCAAGACCAAGGCCCTGCGGGGCAAGGTGAAGGTGTAACGTTAGGCCCCGTTCAAGCCTCGTAGGCGGCCTTGAGGCGATAGAACTCGGCGACGATCTCGTCCATGGCCTCGGCGTCGTAGTCACACAGACCACTGACCACCAGCTTCTTGGAGCCTGTCCCCACCTGCTCGCCTTCGGACTGGATGCTGAACTCGAGCAGGGTGTCGCCACGCTTGCCATTGACCTCCAGCGAGGAGTCGAGCAGCTCGAGTAATGGCGTCAGACCCTCGAGGCGCTCCAGACAGAAGCCCATGCTGTCGTAGATCACCAGCGGCCGGCGCGGATTGAACATCACGCCCTTCTCTTCCATCAGCGGCTTGAGGTAGTGCGGAAAGTTCTTGCCCGAGAACGAGACATAGCAGCGGGTGAAGGCCTCCACTATTGCCTCGTCGTGGGTGGTCGCCCCGCTGCGTGAGACCTCCAGATAGGACTTGCCGGCGTCGTCACAAACGCGAATCTGTCCGTCGGCATGCTCCTGGAAAACCAGTGGAACGCCGTCACCCACCATGCTGAGGAAACGAAACTCCATGCGCTGTGAGAGGCCAAAACGCGCCAGCACCAGGGCGAACAGCAGGTCCCCGGGTACACAGAAGCGGCGTGCCTCCGGGTTATGAATCGGGTTGTAATCGCCGGCGACTCCCTTGGCGAATCGACTGGCCTGCTCCGCCGTGATGGTGAGACGGTCCCCTGCCAGCGTATGAAATTCATCGAGAAACATGCGTCACTGCCTGCGTCGTTGGCGATCCGAAAGCGGCCGGCGGCTGCCGGATGGCAGATGATGCCATAAAACGAGCCAGGAGGGAGGCCGAGGTCGTCTGAATGCACCACTACTCCTTTGGTGGTAAGGCTTTGCGCCTATATTGCGCTGCACTACAGGTGTTAGAATATGCGCGCTTTCTCACCCTTCCCACGAACCTCGTTTTCGGAATCCAACGCCATGTCATCCTACGGATACCCCACCCTACGGCCCCGGCAACCCGCCTGGTGGTCGGGATGTCTCGTGCTTGTCTGTCTACTGTTCAGCCCCGCCGCCTTCGCGGTGACCGGCGAGCTGGATCTCACCAGCTCCGTGGTCGGTGTTATCGCCGTGAGCATTTTCGTCCTCGCCTATGCGCTCGTCATGGGCGAGGAGAAGCTGCACATGCGCAAGTCCAAGCCGGTGCTGGTTGCCGCCGGTATCATCTGGGCGCTGATCGGCTGGGTCTATGTGCAGGCCGGCATGCCCACCGAGGCCGAGCACGCCTTCCGCGAGACCCTGCTCGAATTCACCGAGCTGATGCTCTTCCTGCTGGTGGCGATGACCTACATCAATGCCCTGGATGAGCGCCGCGCCTTCGACGTTCTGCGCAGCTGGATGGTGCGCAAGGGCTTCACCTATCGTCAGCTGTTCTGGATCACCGGCAGCCTGGCCTTCGTGATCTCGCCCATCGCCGACAACCTGACCACCGCGCTGCTGATGTGCGCCGTGGTGACCAAGGTAGCCGAGGGCGACAAGCGCTTTATCAACCTGGCCTGCGTCAACATCGTGGTGGCGGCCAACGCCGGCGGTGCCTTCAGCCCCTTCGGCGATATCACCACCCTGATGGTATGGCAGGCCGGCATGATCCAGTTCCAGGAGTTCTTCGTGCTGCTGGCCCCCTCGCTGGTCAATTTCCTGATCCCGGCGGTGGTGATGACCCTGTTCATCAAGAACCGCAAGCCGGACAGCCTCGAGGAAGAGGTCTGGCTCAAGCGAGGTGCACGCCGCATCGTGCTGCTGTTCCTGTTCACCGTGGCCACCGCGGTGGCCTCTCATACCTTCCTGCATCTGCCGCCGGTCCTGGGCATGATGACAGGCCTCGGCTACCTGCAGTTCTTCGGTTACTTCCTGCGTCGCACCCTGCCCCGCTCGCTGGAGAAGAAGCGCACCCGCTACGCCCGCCGCGGCGACGACAAGAAGCTCGCCCAGCTGGGTAGCGTGGTGCCCTTCGATGTCTTCAACCGCGTCGCCCGCGCCGAGTGGGACACCCTGCTGTTCTTCTACGGCGTGGTGATGTGTGTGGGCGGCCTGGGTTACATGGGCTACCTGAGCATGCTCTCCGAGGCGCTCTACACCGGCTGGGATGCCACCTGGGCCAACATCGCCCTGGGCCTGATCTCGGCGGTGGTCGACAATATCCCGGTGATGTTCGCGGTGCTGACCATGGAGCCGGAGATGTCCCACGGCCACTGGCTGCTGATCACCCTCACCGCCGGCGTCGGTGGCAGCCTGCTCTCCATCGGCTCGGCGGCCGGCGTGGCGCTGATGGGCCAGGCCCGCGGCTACTACACCTTCATGGGCCATCTGCGCTGGGCCCCGGTGATCGCGCTGGGCTACATCGCCAGCATTGCCGTTCACCTGTGGATCAATGCCGAAAGCTTCCAGGTCTTCGGCTAAGCCCCCCGCCCGGCGGCACCGCCGCCGGGCAGCCGCGTTGAGGCGATCGCTTTACATCCTCTTCACGTCATGTAGCTTAATACGTTGAAGCCTGCCCCGGACCTCCGCGGCATTCAGCGCCCTACCCGCCCCATGACGTGACAAGAGTTCCCTTGCAGATGACACTCCTCAGCCATCTCGCCTCGCTGCCGTTTCGCGATGCCACTCGATCCGAGGGCGTGACATGGCGTGGCTGAAGGCTGCCCTGCTGTTCTGTCTGATTGCCCTGGCGGGAGGGAGAGCCATTGCCAGCGAGCAGACGATCCTGCTGGTTGCCCACGGCGATGTCACCACCCAGCATCTCACACGGGATACCACGCGAGGCATCTTCGCCATGCGTCAGCGCACCTGGCCTGATGGCCAGGCTGTACGGGTGTTCGTGCTGCCCAACAACCATCCGGTCCATGAGCGCTTCGTCAAGCAGCGCCTGACCGTCTATCCCCATCAACTGCAGCTGGCGTGGGACCGCATGGTCTTCTCCGGTACCGGCCAGGCGCCGGATCGTGTGAGACACCAGGCCGAGATGGTCGAGCGTATCGCCACCACCCCCGGCGCAATAGGCTATCTGGAAAGGGAGTACCTGGATGAACGTGTCCAAGTCATTTCGATGGATTGAAAGACACCTCGCGCCTCTGCTGGTGACGGCCCTGACGAGCCTGTCGGGACAGGCACTGGCCGACAATGGCGTGCTGGACACTCTGCAGATGCATGGTTTTCTGAGTCAGGCTCTGGTGATCACCGATGACAACAACTTCTTCGGCCCCAGCAGCGAAGGCGAGGGGAGTTTTGAATTCACCGAGATCGGCGCCAACGTCTCGCTCCGTCCCCATGAGAATGTATTAATTGCCGCACAGGCACTGAGTCGACGCGCCGGTGGAGACGGGGACGACGCCCGCCCCGTCCTGGACTACGGTATTATCGACTATCAGGTGCTGTCGAACCAGCAGCGCACTTTCGGCGTACAGGTCGGTCGTTTCAAGAACCCCTTCGGCTTCTATAACCAGACGCGTGATGTGGCGTTTACTCGCCCGAGCATTCTGCTTCCTCAGTCCATCTACTTCGACCGAACCCGATCCCTGGGCCTCTCGGCAGATGGCGCCAGCATTTACGCTGAAGAACGCTTCGATAGCGGCGTAGTCCGATTTAAAGGCGGCGTGGGCACACCCACCACTCGAGATTTGGGCACGCAACTCTTCCCGCCCAGCCTTAACAGTGAAGTAAATGGAGACACATCATCGATTGCGCAGATACTTTACGAACATAGCAACGGTCGTTTTAACGCAGCGGTAAGCACTGCAGACGTAAACCTTGATATCAACCTAGGTCCTAGCAGCGGAAAACTTAACTTCCAGCCGTGGATATTATCCTTACAATATGACACGGGGAGCTGGGCAGTAACTAGTGAATATGCGATTCGCAACCTTGAGCTTAAAGGTAGTGGCTCAATGCGCGAATCGGACCTCACTGGTGAAAGTTGGTATGTTCAATATTCAAAGCGCTTCCATGATGACTGGCAGTGGCTACTTCGTTACGACAGGCTGATCCGAGACAAAGACGACCGATCGGGAAAGAAATACGAAGAGCAGGGCCTAGGCCCCGCACACTCACGATTTGCCGAAGACATCACCATAGGCTTGCAATGGAACGTGAATCCACGCGCCCTTCTCGCGGCCGAATATCATCACATTGATGGTACTGGATGGTTACCACTTCAGGACAACCCGGATAGCTCAAAAACAGAGCGCTACTGGAGCATGCTACTGTTTCAATTCTCGTTGCGTTTCTGACGACCCCATACTCCAGACCTGGACTCCATAGAGATGACTGTTCCTTCATCCCTGCAGCTCCGTCATCGACTCAGTCTGACATGGCGCGTCATTGCCCTGAGCAGTCTATTGCTGGTCTGCCTCGTGGTGCTGTTCACCTGGCTTGGACATCAGAACCTGACGAATCAGTTCCAGGAGAGCCGCAACGAGGATCATGAACGCCAGCAGCGCATGATTCGCCTCGCCCTCCAGCGCTCAGCCGAGAATCTTCGCCAGCTGGCAGGGTTGACCGCGGCCACACCGCACCTGGGCCTCTCGCTCGAGGCTGGCAATACAGACGATATCGACAGGGCGTTGGCCTCCCAGTGGCCAACCCTGCAACTCGAAGCTGGCGTAGACGAGATATGGGTCGCGGACACCCAAGGGCGGCTCCTGGGTCACTGGGGCTCCAGTCGAGAAGAGGACAGCCCTCCGATCCATGCCTGGGTACAACAAGTCATAAGCACGGAAATGCCCCTCACACGGCTTAGTTGCACGAGGAACTGCCAACAGGTAGCCGCCGTTCCGATACTGGTGGAGGGTAAAAGCGTCGGCCTGGTCGTGCTCTCCCGCTCGCTGGCCGATGTGACCCGCCAGATCAGGGAGGTCTCCAACGCCGAGGTTGCCTTGCTGGTCACGGGCCCGCGGGAGGATCAGGAGCTGACCGAGGGGCGCAAGCTTGCGCCCTGGGACGGTTACCTGTTGGCGCTGACACGCCAGAAAGAGAGCCTGCCCCTGCTGCAGCGGGCCTCGCACCTCAGCCCCATCAGTGACCTGCTTCAGCACCCTGTGCAGCTGCAGGACCGGGGGCGAGACCTCGGGCTTAGTGCGGTAAGAATGAACGAGGACACCAGCGGTGGCGGTAACGGCTACTTCCTGCTGATCTCCGATATCTCCTCGCAGATCCAAGCCATCAACCAGGACACACATACCCTGATGGGAGCCGGCCTGATCGGCTGGCTGGCCGCCGAACTGATGCTGCTGCTGATCCTGCTGCGCCCCATGGCACGCCTGCGTCGTATCGCCGGCGTACTCCCAACGCTTGCCAACGGCTGCTTCGACGATGTCAGAGCCGCGATTCCCGCGACCCACTATCGGCTACCAGACGAAATCGACGTGCTGGAAGGCACCACCCTGGCACTCTCTCGCCAGCTCGAGATACTTGAAGTGGAGGTTCAGGAGCGCGGCGACCAATTAGCACAACGCGTCGATGAGCTGGCCAAGGAACGAGACTTCGTCAACAGCCTGCTGGACACCGCCCGTGTCTTCATCATTGCCCAGGACAGCCGGGGGCGGATCACCCTGGTCAACGATTACACTCGAACAATGCTCAACCTCGACGACGCCTCTCTCCTGGGTCGCCATTTCGTCGACTTGTTCGAGGCCGGTCGCCCCTCGCCGGTAAACAACGTCGATATTCCGCAGCAGGAAGAGCGGAGCCTACATATCTCCGGGCAGCGTCCGTACACCATCGCCTGGTACCATGCCCCCCTGCCCTCGGGCGGCGACGAGGGCAAGTCACGAATCTCGGTGGGGCTCGATATCACCAAGCGCAAGGCCGCAGAGGCGCGCCTGACCTGGCTGGCCGAACGCGACCCCCTGACCAAGCTCTATAACCGACGCTACTTCCAGGACGCCCTACAGATGGCGCTCTCGCGCGAGTCGCAAGGTGCAGTGCTGCTACTGGATCTCGACCAGTTCAAGGAGGTCAACGAGCTGAGCGGCCACCATGTCGGTGACCGTCTGCTGCGCGAGGTGGCCAACACTCTCTTGCGAAACCTGGGGCATCGCGGGGCTATCGCCCGCCTGGGAGGCGACGAGTTCTCGCTACTGCTGGAGCATGCCGATGCGGACCAGGCGATTCAGGTTGCCCAGCACATCGACCAGCTGCTCGATAACCTGGGATTCACTGCCACAGGACGACGCCATCGGGTGACCGCCAGCATCGGCATTGCCCTGTATCCCACGCACGGCACGACACCAGCCGACATGATGGCCAGCGCCGACGTGGCCATGTACAAGGCCAAGGAGAGTGGCGTCCAGCAGTGGCACCTGCTCTCGCACTCCGAGAATGCCAAGGACGAATTGCAGGAGCGGGTGCACTGGGTCGAGTGTGTGCGTAGTGCCCTGGCAGAGGACAGCTTCGAACTGATGGTACAACCGATCATGCGGCTGGAGGATCACGACGTAAAACACTACGAGGTTCTACTGCGCATGCGCGATGCCGACGGTAGCCTGATCTCCCCTGCGGCGTTCATTCCTATCGCGGAGCGCAGCGGCCAGATCGTGAAGATCGATCGCTGGGTACTGCGCCACAGCCTGCGGGCGCTCAACCAACTGCAGGAACAAGGCATCTCTCTGGCGGTCAATCTGTCCGGACAGTCGTTGCACGATGTTGGGCTGAAGCAGTATCTGGCCGAGGAACTGGCCGCCAGCGGAGCCGACCCTCATTATCTTATCCTGGAGGTCACCGAGACCGCCGCCGTGACCGACTTTTCCACGGCACGTGGTGTCCTTCAGGCACTACGCGACCTCGGGTGTCGAACCGCCCTGGATGACTTCGGGGTAGGGTTCAGCAGCTTCCACTACCTGGGGCAACTGCCGGTGGACTATATCAAGATCGACGGGTCTTTCATTCGCAGCCTCCTGATCAGCCAGGAGAGCCGAGTCATCGTCCAGGCCATTGCCGATATTGCCGCCGGGTTCGGCAAGCAGGCTATCGCCGAATTCGTCGACCAGGAGGCTCTCCTGCCGATACTGAAGTCCTACGGCATCTCCTACGGACAAGGCTTCCACCTGGGCAGGCCATCACTGCTTAGAGAAACATTCAAGACCACACAGCATGCCTCGCAGGGCGAGCCAAAAGGAGATAGTCGGTGAAAGGTGTCACAACAAAAAACCAGAAAATGGTCATGTCCCACTCCTCTGGTAGCGGTATCGGCATCAACCCCGACCAGCTCTTCGATAACTTTAGCTTAATAATAGCTCATACTGCCTCGCAAAAAGAGCGTGCCTTCTCTCTCCGTCATGCGGTTTTCCATGAGGAACTTCACTATGATATAGGAGAGAAAACAAACAGCCCAATAGAAAAGGACGCGTATGACCATAACTCTATACTATGCCTGCTTCAACACAAGGAAAGCAATATAGATGCAGGCTGCTTGAGGGTGGTCACCATAGACAACAACCCCAACCATCCGGTTAACAACCTGCCACTTGAAGAGTACAGTGGAGACAGCTTAGAAGGCTCCGACTTTCATCCAGCCTTTTATCCAAAAAACCAGCTTTGCGAGGTTTCCAGGCTTGCCGTTCATCCAGGCTTCAGAAAAAAAACCTCCCCCCCCACGGGAACAATAGGCGAGGATATAAGCAATATTGTCTCTAAAAACAACGGAAATCAGACTGCATTAATAAGCTTGAGTCTATTTCTTGCCGCAACCGCCATCGTAGGAATTTCAGGACGCCGACATGTCTTTGCCATGATGGAGCCGAGATTTAACAGATTGCTAAAACTCTCGGGGCTTCGTTTTCAAAAAGCGGGAGAAACCATTGATCACTGCGGATTGAGAGCGGCGTATTATATCGATCAGAAGCAGGCAGAAAGCGACCTCCCAGACAGCATCAAACCTCTGTATACGCGAATAAAAAGCTGCCTGGAGCAGCAGCTTAGCCTTCACGATCGCGACAAGGTCAGGGCCCATGGCCTTTACCAGGAAGTGTAGGGCTTCGCCTGCAAGCCCTGAATTCAAGCAACAGGTGCCCGCCTGGTTGGTCGCTGCCCCAGTGGCCGAGGCGCTGAGGCCGACGCACGGCATGAGTCCGATCACGGCGATGACGATGCTCGCCGAACTGGACATCACCCTCTTCGGCTCGCCCCGTCAACTGATGGCCTACCCGGGCCTGGGAGGCAAACCAGAACCAATCTTTAGAGGGCCGGCCAGGCAGGCCCCGTATACAGTCGCCCTTGCCACCCAAGCACCATGATCGCCAGCACATTGCGGTGCTCGCCCCCCTCCAGGTCGGTGCTGCCGTCCGGCGAGGGAATCATGCCGCTGGCGGGGTCCACCGCCGCGGCCAGGGCATCGCGTACCCGGTCCACAAGAGGGTGCCCCTCGCGGCCCGCGAGCAGGAAGCTCAGCGCCACCTCCGCCTGGATATCCTCGGTGGCATCGCGCATGATCCGCTCGGACTGTTCCGAGAAGGCTTCGAGTATCCAGGCATACGCCTCGGCATCCACCTCCTGCTGGTAGTAACGGCTGGCGCCAATGACGAAATGTGTCAGCCCGTAGAGCCAGTTGCGATACTCGGCGGTCGACAGGAGCGCCAGAGTGTCCGGGGGATAGCGCCGCCGGAAGGCGGCCTCCACCTCCCGGCGCAGATCCATCACGCCGAGCTGGTGAAGGAAGTGCACCTGATTGGCGACCTGGGCGGCATAGACCTCCAGCACTTCAGCGTCCGTCAGGAACGCCTCCCAGGCTAGATCTTCCAGATAGTCCAGCGCCCGCTCATGGCCGGGAACCTCGTCCAGCATGCCGTGGTAGTGCGCCTGCACCAGTCGGAACAGCAGCCCCTTGGCATAGGCGAACTCGCCCCACCGGGTGAACATCTCGGCCCGGGCACGCTGTTTTGCGGTGCGCCGCGGGTACCCCTCGACGCTCTCTCTGGCGAGCCGTTCGATCTGCCCTGGCACTGCGAGCTCGGCAATCTCGGCCTCCAGGCGCCCCGCCAGGTGCAGCATATACTCACGGTTGGCCGGCAGGTAACGCTCCTCGCCGGTCACTCGGTAGAGGCGCTGGGCGTAGTGGCGGCGCTTGCCGCCGGAGAGTTCGGGGAGCACGGCTTCATAGGTCGCCCGGATTCGCTCCGCCGCCAGCCGGTGGCGTTCGGCCGGGCCGGCATCGGGCTGCTGCACGGCACAGGCCGAAAGCTGCAGCGCCAGCACACAGAGGGCAAGCCATGACAGCTGCCGCGCGTGGAGGCTGGGCAGGGGCAGGCTCATGAGCGATTCTTCCTGCGCCGTGACTGCTCGGGACGAATCATGCGGACTCTTACCTTGGGCCGTGGTGGCTCGGCAGGCGGTGCCGGCGGCTCGCCCTTGGCGACCGGCGGAGATGGCTCGGGAGTTCTAGGGATCTCCACCCAGGCGAAGGTCGGCAGTGCCAGATGCCAGTGAATGGCGGCCAGACGGATGCCGAGAGTCGTCAGCAGCGACAGGGCAATGGCCAGGGGGCCGGGAGCCCCGAACGCATCCAGACTCACATAGGCGGTTCCACCGGCGATCGCCGCGGTGGCGTAGATCTCCTCACGCAGCACCATGGGCACACGGCGCGCCAGCACATCGCGCACCATGCCGCCGGCCACCCCGGTCATCATCCCCATCAGTACGGCCACCAGCCCCGACGTCCCCATCTGGAGCGCCTTGTGGGCACCGATCACCACGAACAGCGCCAGCCCGAAGGCATCGGCCACCGGCAGGAAGCCGCGCGAGAGGCGGTGGATATAGTGGAACCCGAGGATGGCGAGGGCCACCGTGGCCAGGATGACCCACAGGTAGGTCGGGTCGGTGACCCAGAATACCGGCCGTACACCGAGCACGAGGTCGCGCAGGGTGCCTCCACCGATACCGGTCACGGCGGCCAGCACCAGCATGCCGAAGGGGTCCATGCTCTTGCGGCAGGCCAGCACCACCCCCGACAACGCAAAGACAATGACTCCCGCCAGGTCCAGCCAGTAGATCAACTCACTCACGGTATGCCCTCTCCCGCTGGTCCGGCCTCAAATGGCCGCACAGCATAGACCATGTCACACGACTCCGAAGGAGTCAGCCTCCTCCTGTGCCGAATCGGGCCAGCTGCATCTCCCGCAATCGGCTGAGGGTGCGCCGGAAGGGAAAGGCCAGGTGCCCCTGGGGATAGAGCCGCTCCATGGCTACCTCCGCCTCCAGATAGAGCGGCGTACGCCTGTCATAGCACTCATCGACCAGGGCGATGAAGCGCCGCACGCCATCGTCCCGGCGCGTCAGTGGTGGCAGCTCACGATCTCCCGCCTCGACACGGCTGACCCCATCCTCGGTTCCCCTGGCGATGCCTCTTATCGGAGGCGCCTCACTCAGGCGGGGCACGTCATCGAGCAGGATATGCGCGAAGCGGTCGACCAGTTCGATGAAGTCCAGCGCCGCCAGGGGTTGCTCGCAGAGCTCCGTATAGCCGCACCAGACGACCGAGTCGCTGCGCCCACGCACCGCGATGGTGCGATGTCCCAGCTCGATGGGGGCCTGGGTCGTCTGCTCGCCGGCCGTCAGCTCGTCGAAGAGAGTGGGCAGCGCCCTGGGACTTCCGCTCTCGACGACCCAGTAGCGCTGATGGCGGCGCCCGGGATGCAGGCGATGGTCCTGGCCCTCGCCGAGATCGACGGTACGCATATGGCGCTCGATGGCGGCAATGGCGGGCAGGAAGCGCTCGCGATTGAAGCCGTCGGCATACAGCTGATAAGGCGCCTGATTGGAGGTGCAGACCAGCACGACACCCTGCTCGAAGAGTGCCGTCAGGAGACCGCCAAGCAGCATGGCATCGGCGATATCGTTGACGAAAAGCTCGTCGAGGCAGAGCACGCGTATCTCGGCCGCCAGCTCCAGGGCCAGGGCGACCAGCGGGTCCGGGGTGCCGCCGAGCTGGAACTGTCGACGATGCACCCAGCGCATGAAGTGGTGGAAGTGCTGCCGTCGAGCGGGCACGCGAAGGCCCTGATGGAAGGCGTCCATCAGCCAGGTCTTGCCGCGCCCCACCGGTCCCCACAGATAGACGCCCGACACCCGGGCCGCCGGTGCCGCGTCATGCACGACATCGAAGCAGGCCTCGAGGGCCTCGGCGGCGAGCCGCTGATACCTGTCCTCGACGAATCCCTGGTGGGCCAGGGCATGCCGATAGGCAGCCAACGGCGTGCTCGTCACGGGCGGCTGGCGGGACGCCTCATCACTCAGCGTCTCATCAGCCAAGGCCTCATTACGCCTCGACTCCGTCACGCCCCCTCCAGCTGGAAGGGGTAGACGCTGCCGATACCCAGCAGCCGGCTGAGTTCGTCGAGTGCGGTCAGTGTCTCCCTGGCCAGGGCAGGATCGGCGAGATCCTCGGGGGTCAGGCGGTCGCGGTAGTGACGCTTCACCCAGCCCACCAGCTCGGCATGCAACCCGTCATCGAGCAGCACAAGGCCGGAGAGCGCGGCACGCTCCTCGGCCGCCAGCACCACCCGCAGGCGCAGGCAGGCGGGGCCACCACCGTTACGCATGCTCTGCTTGACGTCCTTGACCACCACCTCGCCGATGGGGTTGGCCCCCGCCAGCAGATGGTCCTGCAGGGTACGCCAGACACTCTCGTTCTCCCGACACTCGCCGGGCACCACCAGGGTCATGGAGCCATCCGCATTGGAGAGCAGCTGGGAGTTGAAGAGATACGACCCCACCGCATCCTCGAGACTCACCGCTTCCCGGGGGATTCGCAGGGGAATCAGCGGCGTGCTCATGCGCTCGCGCAGCGCCTCCAGGGTGCCCTCCTCGTCCAGGAAGGCCATCTCGTGGTAGAGCAGCACCGGCCCGTTGCCCACCGCGATCACATCGTTGTGGAAGACCCCGGCGTCGATGGCCCCGGGGTGCTGCTGGGCGAATACCGTCTGCGCCGCGGAGAGGCCATGCTGGCGCGCCACCGCCTGGCTCGCCTCCAGGGTCTGACGCGCCGGAAAGCGTCGGGGCGCCGGGTTCTCCTGATGGCCCCAGCCGAAGGCGGTGCGGCCATAGACGTAGAGATGCACTCCCGCCTCGCCATGCTCCCCGGCCAGGCGGGTATGGTTGGCCGCCCCCTCGTCGGAGAAGGCCGGGGTGGCGGGCAGCACCGGATGGTGGGCGAAGCGTGCCGGGTCGCGGAAGATCGCCGCCAGCACGCGCCCGGTGGTGGCGGGCTCGAGATAGCGGTGGAAGCTCGACTGCAGGTTGGCCGGGGTGAAGTGCACGCGGCCATCGGGGGCATCCCGGCTGGGCGTCACGGTGGCGGCGTTGGCGGTCCACATGCTCGCGGCGGAGCATACCGCGCGCAGGAGCTGCGGCGCCTCGCCGGCGGCCCGTGCCAGCACCTGCTCATCACTGCCGCTAAAGCCCAGCGTTCGCAACGCACCCAGGTCCGGGCGCTGCTGGGGCGGCAGCACTCCCTGGGGGTAGCCGGCGTCCATCAACGCCTTCATCTTGGCCAGCCCCTGCAGGGCGCCCTCCCTGGGGTTGGCCTCCAGGCCTCCATGGCGCATCGATGCCACATTGCCCAGCGCCAGGCCGGCATAGTTGTGGGTCGGGCCCACCAGGCCGTCGAAATTGACCTCACGGTAATCCGTGAGACCCTGCTCTGTCTTCAGGTTCTCGTTCACAGGCTCACTCCCGGGGGCAGCTGGTCGGGCAGGTGCAGGTCTTCGCTCTCCATGGAGGCCACCGGATAGGCGCAGTAGTCCGCCGCGTAGTAGGCACTCGGCCGATGGTTGCCGCTATCCCCCACCCCGCCGAAGGGAGCATCGCCGGAGGCGCCGGTGGTCTGGCGGTTCCAGTTGACGATGCCCGCTCGAATGCGCAGCAGGAAGTCATCCCAGTCGGCGGGCGTTCCACCGACCAGTCCGGCGGAGAGCCCGTAGCGAGTGGCATTGGCCAGCTCCAGCGCCTCGTCCCAGCGACGGTAACGGTGCACCCGCAGCAGCGGGCCGAAGTGCTCCTCGTCGGGCACTTCCAGGCCGGTGACATCGATCAGCGCCGGGCTGAGCAGGCTGGTGCCCTCCTCGAGTCGCTCCATGCGCGCCAGCACCGTGCCACCCTGCGCCTCCAGGGCCGCCTGGGCCGCCAGCAGGCCATCGGCGGCGGCCACGCTGACCAGGCCGCCGTAGAAGGGGGCCGGTTCGCTGAAGGGGGCGGCGACCCGCAACCGCGAGATGGCATCCACCAGCGCCTCGACAAGGCGGTCGCCCACCTCCCCCTCGGGCACGATCAGGCGACGCGCGCAGGTGCAACGCTGGCCGCCGGAGAGAAAGGCCGACTGCAGGATGGTCAGCACCGCGGCATCCTGGTCGGGCACGTCCCGGACCACTAGCGGATTGTTGCCACCCAGCTCCAGCGCCAGGATCTTGTCCAGCTGGCCGGCGAACTGACGGTGCAGGATCCCCCCCACCTTGGCGCTGCCGGTGAACAGCAGGCCATCGATACCGGGGTGGGCGGCCAGTGCCTGACCGGTCTCCGCTCCGCCCTGCACCAGGTTGATCACCCCGGCCGGCAGGCCCGCCTCCTGCCAGCACTGCAGGGTCAGGTCGGCGGTCAGCGGCGACTGCTCGCTGGGCTTGAACACGACACTGTTGCCGGCCAGCAGCGCCGGCACCATATGGCCATTAGGCAGATGCCCCGGGAAGTTATAGGGACCGAACACCGCCATCACCCCATGGGGCCGATGACGCAGCACGGCACGCGCCTCTCCCAGGTCACGCTCGCGCTGACCGGTACGTTCCTGACAGGCACGCAGCGAGATCGCCACCTTGCCAATCATGGCACCCACCTCGGTGCGCGCCTCCCACAGCGGCTTGCCGGTCTCGTGGGCGATGGCCGCCGCGAGATCCTCGCGGTGGCTCTCCAGCACCTCCCGGAAACGCTCCACCAGCGCCTGGCGCTCGGCGAAGGAGGTCCTGGCCCAGGCCGGGAAGGCCTCGCGTGCCGCATCCACCGCGGCGGCGACGTCCTCGGCACTGGCACCTCCCCCCTGCCACAGTCGTTCCCCCGTTACCCCGTCCAGCTTGGTAAAGGGCGCAGCGGCGCCCTCGCGCCAGCGTTCACCGATCAGCAGCGACTGGGTCGGCTTCATGATGCATCCTCCTCGGTATCCAGGATTCGCAGAGTCGCGCCTGCCTCCACCTCGAGGCGGGCCGCCTCGGCGGCGGTCAGGTGCAGCGTGCCATCTGCATCGGGGCCGCGCCCCACCCAGGCGGCACGGAAGTGGGCCATCTCGGTCGTCGCGGCCAGCCAGCGCGGACGCTCGCCCGCCTCGCTCAGGCCAGGGTCGATCTCCGCCACACAGCGTCGTGACAGGCGCACTCCCCGCACGTCATCGAGATAGGCCTCAACGGTAGGCCCCCCGTCGAAGATGTCGATATAGCCCTCCCAGCGCAGCCCCTCCTTGTTGAGCATGGCCAGGGCCGGTCGGGTCTGCTCGTGAACCTTGCCGATGCAGTCCCGCGCCTCGTCGGAGAGGAAGGGAGTGTAGATCGGGTACTTGGGCATCAGCTCCCCGATAAAGCTCTTCTGGCCCAGCCCGGTCAGGCGGTCGGCCTCGTCGAAATCCATGGGGAAGAAGTGGCTGCCCAGGCAGTGCCAGAAGGGACTCTTGCCCTGCTCGTCGAAGACGCCGCGCATCTCCGCGAGCACCTTGTCGGGAAAGCGGTCGCGAAACTCCGCCATGAACAGCCAGCGCACCATGGAGAGCAGGGCGCCATTGCGCTCGGCGCGACGGTCGCCGCCGCGATAGGCGGGACGCAGGAACAGCGAGGCCACCTCGGCGTCGCCGGTGTGATCCGAACACAGGAACAGGGTGTCGATGGTGCGATGCAGGTCGAGCTGCACCGATGAGTGGGCCAGGGTGCCCAGACGATAGTGATAGAAGGGCGTCTCGCGGCCCACCTCGCCCTCGATGGCACAGCAGCCGGCGAGTTGACCGCTGACCTCATCCTCGAGCACGAAGAAGTAGTTGCGACGCCCGGGGGGCGTACGCTCCAGGAAGGTGTCGGTGGTGGCGGCAATCTTGGCGGCCAGAAAGTCGCGGTTGTCGGGCAGCGACGTGAAGCCGACGCCGGTCTCCCGGGCCAGCGCCTGGAGCTCTTCCAGGTCACCCTCGGCGATGGGTCGAATACGCATTACAGCTCCCCCTCGTCATAGCCCGGGTCATGAGCCTCGGTAGCCGGGTCCTCGCCGCCGGGCAGGGAAAGCGGCGCGGCCAGCACCGCGCGCCCCTCCTCCACGCCCAGCACCTCGGCATGCTCCGGCGAGAGCATCAGCTGGCCGGTGGGGGATAGCGCATAGCGCGCGACCACACAGCGGAAGTCGGCCAGACGCTGGTTGGCGACCATGGCCGGCTCGGCGTCGGGCAGGGTGTGGGCGGGACGGATTCGCACCGGATGCCAGGCGGCGCGCCGAAAGCTCTGCAGGCGCTCCCGCTCGGCCTTGATCACCGGACCGGCGTCGAAGATATCGACATGTCGGGAGCGCTGGAATCCCTCGCCCAGCATCTCCGCCAGGGCCACCTCGTGGTCGGGATGCTCGCGGCCGATGGCGGCCCGCGCCTGGGGCGTGAGCAGCGACAGATAAAGCGGAAACTGCGGCATCACCTCGGCGATAAAACTCTTCGAGCGAATCCCGGCCAGGGTATTGATCTCCTCATAGTCCCGCACGAAGAAGTGGCGCCCCACGCTGTTCCAGAAGGGCGACTCCCCATCCGCGTCCAGATAACCCGGGAAGGCCATGGCCAGTAGTGTGGCGAAGCGCTCGGGATACTGAGCGATCAGCATCAGGCGTGCTCGGCGCAACAGGCTCTCGGCGCTGGTACCGCGGTAGCGCGGCGCCAGCGAGTAGGCACACAGCAGGCTCGCCTCCGAGACCTCGTGGGATAGCGCCAGGGTCTGCACCTCACGACGCACGTTGAGCTGCTGGGAGGCGTGGATCAGCGTCTCCTGGCGATAGGTGTAGTAGGCATCCTGGGCGCCGGCCTGGGCCCGCACGGTGGCGGTACCCACCACCTCGCCACGAACCAGGTCCTCGAGCACGAAGGTGTAGTGCTCGTCACCGGGGCACTCCACCGACTTGGCAAAGGCCTGACGCGAGCGCGCGATACGCTCCTCGAGACGGTCGCGATGGACCGGGAGGTTGGTAAGCCGCGGCACGGCGCCCCCCGCCAGCCGCTCCAGGGCGGGCAGGTCGGCCGCGGCGATAGGACGCACGACGAGCATGGTGGCGTCTCCTCTCTCGCTCACGAGGCGTCGACCAGGCGTGCCACGGCTCGCTCCAGGCGTGCCATGCCCTCGGCGATATCGGCTTCGGGAATCACCAGCGAGGGCGCCATGCGCAGCACATTGGGCCCGGCGACCAGGGCCATCACGCCCTCCTCGATGGCCAGCGGCAGGATATCCTTGGCCCGGTCACGCCACGCCTCGCTCATCTCGGCACCGACCAGCAGACCCATGCCGCGCACCTCGCGGAACACCCCGTACTTGGCGTTGATCGCCTCCAGGTGCTCACGGAAGAGGTCGTGACGCTGCCTCACGCCCTCCAGCACCTCGGGGGTATCGATATATTCGATGGCCGCAAGTGCCACCGCCGAGGCCAGCGGGTTGCCACCATAGGTGGAGCCATGGGTGCCCATGGTGAAGGCCGAAGCGACGCGATCGGTGGCCAGCATGGCCCCAACCGGGAAGCCACCGCCCAGGGCCTTGGCGCTGGTGAGGATATCCGGGGTCACGCCGAGCTGCTGGTAGGCATAGAGCGAGCCGGTACGGCCTACGCCGGTCTGCACCTCGTCGAAGATCAGCAGGGCGTCGTGGGCATCGCACAGGTCGCGCAGCCCCTGCAGGAAGTCACGCTGACCGGGCAGCACCCCACCCTCGCCCTGCATCGGCTCCACCATCACCGCGCAGGTATCGTCGTTGATCAGGTCACGTACGCTGTCGAGATTGTTGTACTCGCCATGGACGATGCCGCCGGGCACCGGGCCGAACCCCTGGGCGTACTTGGGCTGGCCGCCCACGCTGACGGTGAAGAAGGTGCGCCCGTGAAAGGACTGGGAGAAGGAGACGATACGGTGCTTGTGCTCACCGGCCTGGTCGAAGGCCCAGCGCCGGGCCAGCTTGAGCGCCGCCTCGTTGGCCTCTCCCCCGGAGGAGCACAGGAACACCTTGTCGGCGAAGGTGCGCTCCACAAGGGTACGCGCCAGCTTGAGGGCAGGTTCGTTGGTATAGACATTGGAGAGGTGCCAGAGCCGGTCGGCCTGCTCCTTGAGGGCCTCGACCAGTACCGGGTGGCAGTGCCCAAGCCCGTTGACGGCGATACCGCCGGCGAAGTCGATATACTCACGGCCCTGCTGGTCCCACAGTCGGCTGCCTTCGCCGCGCACCGGAATCACCTGCTGGGGGGAGTAGTTCGGCACCATGTAGTGGTCGAAGTCGGCGCGGGTCGGGGTCTGGCTCATGACATCCTCCTGTGAAGTCGGGAAAGCGCATTCAGGATACGCCAGTCATCGAGTATAGAGAGGCGCGCCATCCACCGCTTTCAGCGTTGGGACGCCAACTTGTGAAAAAGCCCCCCACTCCGGCTGGTTGGGCTAGGCTGGAGACGTTCCCCTGCGAGGAGCCGCGCATGTTCAATACCACTGCCTGGAACCGGCGGCGCTATAGCCTCTATGCCCCCATCTACGACGCCGTGGCCCGGCGCGCCTTCCGCCGTGCACGCCGCATCGCCCTCTCCCAGGTGCACTGGCAGCGCGGCATGCGGGTGCTGGTGGTGGGTGCCGGCACCGGGCTCGATCTCTACTTCCTGCCCCGGGACGTCGAACTCCACGCCAGCGATCTCGCACCGGCCATGGTGCGGCGCCTCGCGCGCCGCGCCGAGTCGCTGGGCATGGACGTCCAGACCACGGTGATGGATGCCGAGCGCCTGGAGTACCCGGACGACCACTTCGATGTGGTGGTGATGCACCTGATACTCGCGGTGATGCCCGACCCGCAGCGGGGACTGGCCGAGGCAAGGCGGGTGATGAAGCCGGACGGCCAGCTCTGCGTGCTGGACAAGTTTCAGGCCGATGATCGCCCCTCCGGCGTGGGTCGCCGGGCCCTCAACGCCCTGACCTCGGCCATCGCCACCGATATTACCCGTCAGGCCCGTCCGCTGCTCAAGGCCGGCGGTTTCGTTATCGAGCAGGATACGCCGGTGATGATGGGCTCGCTGGTTCGCGCCCTGCTGGCCAGGCCGGCCTGATCAGCTCAGGCGCTCCTCTCGCGGCGTCAGGCCGAAGTGATTGCGGTAGGTGGTGGAGAAGTGCGCCGCCGAGGAGAAACCGGTCACCAGGGCGATCTCGCCCGCCGGCCGGTCGCTCTCGCGCAGCAGTCGCCGGGCCCGCTGCAGCCGCAGCCCCATGTAGTAGCGGCTGGGCACCGCCTGCAGGTGCTTCTTGAACAGGCGTTCCAGCTGGCGACGGGAGACCCCCAGATGCTCGGCCAGCTCATGGGTCGTCAGGGGCTCCTCGATATTGGCTTCCATCAGGGTCACGGCATCGACCAGGCTCTGAGGAGCGCCGGCCAGCGGCGCCGATGGCTGGGGCTCGTCGGCCATGCGCACTCGCTCCAGCACGAAGTGCGCCGAGACCCGCTCGGCAAGCTCGCTGCCATGATGCGTCGCTATCAGGGTCATCATCATGTCCATGGCCGCGGTACCACCGCCGCAGGTCAGCCGGTCGCGGTCGATCTCGAACAGCTGACGCGAGAGGCGGATCCTGGGATGAGCGCCCGCCACCGCCTCGAACCGAGGCCAGGGCACCGTGGCACGATAACCGTCGAGCAGGCCGGCGCTGGCCAGCAGCTCGGCACCGCCACCGATGCCCGCCAGGCTGCGTCCCTGGGCGGCCTGCCGGCGTAGCCAGACAAGCAGCGTCGACGCCGGTGCCTCGCCCCAGGGAGCGCAGACCAGCAGCAGGTCGAGGGCGTCATCCTCGGCGATGGCGCGATCGGGAGTCAGCACCTGACGCGAGCCGCTGGGAACCGGACGATCATCCAGCCCCAGGGTGACGAGCGAATAGAGGGGGGTGTCGGCCAGCCGATTGGCCACCGCCAGCGGCTCGGTGGCGCAGGCCTCGGCCAGCAGGGAGAACCCCGGCAGTACCACCACCCCGACCCGACGCTGGGTGGAGGCGATGGGAGTGGCTGGCGTATCGGGCATGCGGGGCTCTCGCAACAACAGGGTCGCCCATTGTAGCCAAAGCCCCGCCTCGCGGCAGCCCTACCGGTCGCGCGCGGCTAGCCGCTCATGCCCACCACCAGTAGATAACCCAGCACGGCAACCGCCAGCACGATGGCCAGCGGCAACAGCCAGGACAGGCCCCGGGCGGGGTCGCGGGCCTCGGGCTGTGTCTCGTCGGGCTCGGGGTGTTCGAAGTCCTCGGGTTCGTTGATTTCCTTGAGACGCTGCAGTTCCTCTTCCGGGGTCTGACTCTCGCGGGTATCCATGGCGCCCTCCGGGTCGGCGAATGTCAGGGCAGGTCGCCGGGGGCGTCCTGCCCTTACAGGGTTACGACATCGAATTCCGCCACGGGATCCACGTCGGCATCGTAGTCGACATCATCCCGCTCGAAGCCGAACAGCTTCAGGAACTCGTGCTTGTACCCAGCATAGTCGGTAATCTCGAAGAGGTTCTCGGTGGTCACGCGCGGCCAGAGCTCCTTGCACGCCTGCTGAACGTCGTCGCGCAGCTCCCAGTCATCCAGGCGCAGACGGCCGGCCTCATCGGTCTCGGCGCTGCCGCCCTGTCCTTCGCCCAGGTAGAGGCGCTCGCCGAACAGCCGGTTGAGCTGATCGATGGTGCCCTCGTGCAGGCCCTTCTCCTTCATTACCTTGTAGACCATGGCGATATAGAGCGGCATGACCGGGATGGCCGCACTGGCCTGGGTCACCACCGACTTGAGCACCGCCACATTGGCGCCGCCGCCGCTGGCCGAAAGACGCTGATTGATCTCGCCGGCGGCGCGATCCAGATCCTCCTTGGCCTTGCCCAGGGCGCCGTGCCAGTAGATCGGCCAGGTGATCTCGGTACCGATATAGCTGAAGGCCACGCTGCGGGCACCGGGGGCCAGCACGCCGGCGCGATCCAGGGCATCGATCCACAGTTCCCAGTCCTCACCGCCCATCACCGCTCGGGTATCCTCGATCTCCTGCTCGGTGGCGGGCTCGACCTCGGCCTCGATGATGGCGTCCTTGTTGGTATCGATGGCGGTGGCGCGATAGGTCTCGCCGATCGGCTTGAGGCTGGAACGCTTGAGCTCGCCCGAGTCGGGCAGCTTGCGCACCGGCGAGGCCAGCGAGTAGACCACCAGGTCGACCTGCCCCAGGTCCTGCTGGATCAGCTCGATCGCCTTCTCGCGGGCCTCATGGGAGAACGCATCGCCGTTGATCGACTTGCTGTAGAGCCCTTCGGCCTTGGCGAACTTGTCGAAGGCGGCGCTGTTGTACCAGCCGGCGGTGCCCGGCTTCTTCTCGCTGCCGGGCTTCTCGAAGAACACACCCAGGGTATCGGCGCCGTAGCCGAAGGCGGCGGTGACGCGGGCCGCCAGGCCGTAGCCGCTGGAGGCGCCGATCACCAGCACCTTCTTGGGTCCGTTCGCCTTGTCGAGGCCGCGGGCCCGGGTCGCCTCGATCTGCTCGAGTACGTTCTTCTCGCAACCGACGGGGTGGGTGGTGGTGCAGATGAAACCGCGTACCTTGGGCTTGATGATCACGTCAGACCTCGCTATTTGTGTGGTGGGCGGCCTTGGCCACCCTGTCATGGAGTGGTAATCGCCCTATTCTAGCCGTTCACGTCCACCGCTGTCCGCCCTTGAGCCCGACCGGTAGCTGGGGCAGGATGCCGTCCTGAAGCTGGTTACCCTTGCCTAGAACCCCGGGAGCAAACGATGGATGCCCAGACCCTGGTCGACGAACGCGGTGAGCTGTGGCTGGCGCTGGCACCGCTATGGCTGGAGCGCGAGCCGGGCGAGCGCGACTATGCGCAGATGCTCGAGGTGATCGAACGCCACGGGCTGACGGTCAACGAACTGGAGTGGGTGTTTCGCATCGAGCTGGCACCGGTCCTGGCGCGCCACCAGGTGTCGGTGGTCGGCGAGTGGCGGCGCTTCGACGAATATGCGCTGATGAAGCAGCTGGTGGCCCACAACCTGCGGCTCAAGGGGTGGCGACGCAAGAGCTGGGCGCTCTTCTCGGGGCTGACGACCATGATGACGCGGCATCGCTGGAACGAGCTGATCGGCCGCCTGATGGTGGAACGCGGCGAGACGCCCCCATGATGACCAGGCCCTCGCAGCGTCAGGCGGGAACGAGCGGATCTCGAGCCCCCTCAGGCCTCATCCAGGGCTAGTTCGATGGCGATGCGTAGCTCAGCCTCACCGTCGCGGGGCGAGAAGCGGCGGATCACCCGACCATCGCGCCCCACCAGAAACTTGGTGAAGTTCCACTTGATCATACCGGTGCCCAGCACTCCGGGTGCCTGGCGCTTGAGCTCGACAAACAGCGGGTCGGCATCACCGCCGTTGACCTTCACCTTCTCCATCAGCGGAAAGCTGACCTGGTAGTCGCGCGCACTCAAGGCGCAGAACTCCTGCGCGGACTCCGGTGATTGGCGGCCAAACTGATTGCAGGGGAAGCCGATCACCATGAAGCC
This sequence comes from Halomonas sp. LES1, assembly GCF_031846005.1. Classification (NCBI taxonomy): domain Bacteria; kingdom Pseudomonadati; phylum Pseudomonadota; class Gammaproteobacteria; order Oceanospirillales; family Halomonadaceae; genus Halomonas; species Halomonas sp. LES1. Next base: position 80,102 of record NZ_JAVRGC010000006.1, on the reverse strand, counting down.
ACGCTGGCGATAGCGGCGATAGAGTCGCTCCAGTTCTCGCAGCTGTGGCGTGAAGCCGCAACGACTGGCGACATTGACGATAAGCAGCACCTGGCCACGCAGCGCGCCGAAGTTGAAGGGCTCGCCCTGGGCGGTGAGAGACCGTTGATCGTGGATGGTCATGCGCTGGCCCCGATAGTCGATATCCTTCACGATGCCACGCCGCCCACGGCAGCGCTACCCCGTGATGCCCTGCCTACCCAGCCGGCGGCGGCGCCGCCGCCCCCTCGAGAGCTGCCGTCACGGTGTCCAGATGGGTGAGGTTCACGGGGCGATTCATGCAGTGCCCTCCAGCAGCCCCGCATCACGCAGAATCTCAACGGCCTGTCGGGTATCCGGCGTAATGCCTTCCAGAGCCAGGGCCTCGGCGGGGGGCAGCCAGAACGCCTCGGCCACCTCCTCGGCCTGGAGGGCCAGGGGCCCATCATGCTCGACCAGGTAGAGACTCCCGAAGATATGGTTGCCATCCCGGGCATGCACGAAGTCCCCCGCCGGCACCAGCGTCGCACCGTGGATGCCCAGCTCCTCCTCGAGTTCGCGACGGGCCGCCAGATGAACCGCCTCCCCGGCCCCCACCACGCCACCGGCGGCCAGGTCGAGCCCGCCGGGGAAGACCTCCTTGGTCAGGGTGCGGCGCTGCACGCAGAGCTCGCCGCGAGTGTTGCACACCACCACATAGGTGGCGCGGTGCCAGAAGCGGAACCGACGCATCTCGGCGCGCCAGGCACTGCCGCATGGGCGGTTGCGGGAATCCACCAGCTGGATGCGCTCGCGGGCGATATGCGGCGCCGGCAGACGCGAATCATTGATCATGGCTGTGCTCCCGAAAAAATGCCTTCAGCCTAACCAGTCCCGGACATGACGTCACGTTGACCGCGCGCCCTGCGACTTCCATGCTCAAGCTAGGCCGTCGATGCGGAGACACGTCATGCCCGATCACGCCCCCCGTACTCATCTGGCTACCCACGAGGTCGCCAATCAACCGCCCCCGGTCGGCGACCGCGACCTGCTGGTCGACGATCTTCCTCTGCGTGAGGCCCTGGCCCGGGAGGCGCCGTCCTGGGTCGCCGAGCAGCTGGCCCCGCTGGGTCGCGATATCGGCAGCGAGCGCGTTCGTGACCTGGGTGAGCAGGCCAACCGTCACCCCCCCGAGCTGAGACTCTTCGACCGCCACGGCCGGCGGCTCGATGAGGTGTGCTACCACCCCGCCTATCACCAGCTGATGGGCCTGGCCATCGAGGGCGGCTGGCACGCCGTGGCCTGGCAGCAGGAGGGCCGTGGCGGCCACCAGGCCCATGTCGCCGCCCTCTATCTGATGACTCAGGCCGAGCCGGGGTTCTGCTGCCCGGTGACCATGACCCATGCCGCCATGCCGGTGCTGCGTCACTCGCCCGGCGTGGCGGCCCGCTGGGCACCGGGGCTGCTGGCCAACCACTACGACCCTCGGGCCCTGCCGGCGAGCCGGAAACAGGGTCTGACCTTCGGCATGGCCATGACCGAGAAGCAGGGCGGCAGCGATGTCAGAGCCAATTCCACCCAGGTCCAGCCCAGCGACACCCCTCAGGGAGAACCCGCCGAGGGTGGCTGGCGACTGACTGGTCACAAGTGGTTCTGCAGCGCCCCCATGTCCGACGCCTTCCTGACGCTGGCCCAGACCGGAGCGGGGCTGGGCTGCTTTCTGGTACCGCGCTTCACCCCCGATGGTGAACGCAACGCCATCGAGCTTCAGCGACTCAAGGACAAGTGCGGCAACCGTGCCAATGCCTCGGCTGAGATCGAGTACCACGGCGCCTGGGCCGAGCCCATCGGCGCGCCCGATCGCGGTATCGCCACCCTCCTCGAGATGGTGCAGCAGACCCGCCTGGATGCCGCCACCGCCCCGGTGGGCATGATGCGCCAGGCCCTGGTCGAGGCCTGGCTCCACGCCCAGGGCCGCCACGTCTTCGGCCGGGTACTAGCCGAGCAGCCGCTGATGCGGATGGTGATCGCCGACATGGCGCTGGAGGTGGAGGCCGGTATCGCCCTTGCCCTGCGCACCGCCCGCGCCTTCGACGGCGCGGCCCGGGGCGACGCCAGCGAACGCGCCCTGGCCCGGCTGTTGCCGGCACTGGCCAAGTACTGGCACAACAAGCGGGGCCCGGGGCTCATTGCCGAGGCCATGGAGTGCCTGGGTGGCATCGGCTATGTGGAGGAGGCTCCGCTGGCGCGGCTCTATCGCGAGGCGCCGGTCAACTCGATCTGGGAGGGCTCGGGCAACGTCATCTGCCTGGACGTGCTCCGGGCGCTTGCACGCCACCCCGAGGTGCTGGAGGCGCTATGGCAGGAGCTGGCCTCGGTGCGTGGGCAACAGAGCGAGCTGGACGCCGCCCTGAATGATCTGGAGCGACTGCTCGACGCCCCTCCGCCGGAGCGGGAACCAAGGGTACGCTGGCTCGTCCAGCGCCTGGCCCAGTGCCTGCAGGGGGCATTGCTGCTGCGCCATGCCCCGAATGCGGTCGGCGAGACCTTCTGCCGAACGCGGCTGGGCAGCGAGGTGAGCCCCGCCTATGGCGTGCTGCCCATGGGAGCTCCGGTCGCGGAGATCCTGGCGCGCCTGCCCGGCTAGGCGTTAAGCCGGGTTAGGCATTCAGCCCGGCAGCGCTCCGGCGACGACCCGCGCCGCCAGCGCCAGGAGCATGACGCCGGTGGCGCGATTGATCCAGTGGGCACGCGCCTGAAGCCAGGGCAGTACCCGGGAGTGCGAGAGCCCCAGGGCCACCAGCACGTACCAGCCACCATCGATCAGCATGGCGGTGAGCACGATCACCCCCTGAGCCATCAGGCTCATCCCGGGGCTGATGAACTGGCTGAGCAGGGCGATGAAGAACAGGATCAGCTTGGGGTTGCCCAGCGCCACCAGCACACCATCGCGAGCCGCCTGGCGCCGCGTGGTCGCCACCATCCCCGCCTCCAGCGGGCCGTTGCGCCCGGCTCGCAGCGCTCGTATGCCCAGCCAGGCCAGGTATGCCGCCCCACCCCAGCCAATGATCTGGAACAGCATCGGCTCACGCACGATCAGCGCGCCCAGCCCCCACACGGTGAGCAGCGCATAGAAGCCGACGCCCAGGGCATGCGAGAGCCCTGCCACCACGCCCGGGGCACAGCCACCGCCCAGGGTATGGCGCAGGACCATGGCCAGGCTGGGGCCCGGCGACATGGCTCCCATGGCACACACCGCCGCCAGAGAGAGCCATAGAGAGAAAGGCATCGCGGCGACCTCAGCGGTGGTACTGCTTCTCGCGCTCGGGCTGCCACAGGACGGCATCTATCCGCAGATGCACCTGACCACCGTCGGGCAGCGGCCAGTCGATGATGTCGCCGACTCGCTGGCCGATCAGGCCGGCACCTACCGGCGCCATCACCGAGATGGCATCTTCCACCTCACCCATCGAATGGGGGTAGACCAGGGTGCGCGTCATCTGGCGATCACGCTTCATGTCGGTGAACTGGACGCGGCTGTTCATGCTGACCACATCCTCGGGAATTTCCTCGGGATCCACCACCTCGCCACGCTCGAGCTCTTCCTCGAGAGCATCGGCCACGAAGCGGTCCTTGTCGCTGGCCTCATCGATCAGGCGCTGCAGACGATCGGCATCGAGCCGATTGATGGTAATAGGGGGACGGGACAGCATGACACCTCCTGCACGCTGATAAACGTTCATTGAACGCTTATCCAAGAAACCAACAAAGACAGTCCTTCACCCGCGAGTGGGCGAAGGACTGCAAAGCTCCACCATACGACATCCCGCGACGCCGCAACAGTCCTTGTGTCATCCCGCCCATTCGCGCGCAGTCCATTGTGCATGGCGGGCTGCAGCCTGCCTGGCGAGCGACTAGACTGGAGATCCATTTCAGTATGGAACATATCATGTCGGTTCGACCGTTCGCCTGGCTGATGATCGGCCTGGGCATTCTGCTTCCCATCGTGGGCTGGCAAGTCGCCAGCCCGGCCGGCTTCATCGGCCCGGCACTGATCCTGCTGGGAATCCTGCTGCTGGTGACCCGCCGTGGGCGCTGAGCGTGGGCCCACCAGTCTGAGCGGCCTGCTGGCACGGGTCAGTCAGGCCGGCCAGCATGAAGCCAGCATCAGCCTGGGTGTCATTCTGGAGACGGTCGGGCGTCGCAGTTTCGCCCCCTTCCTGCTGCTCGCCGGCCTGGTAACGCTGGCTCCCCTGGTCGGCGATATCCCGGGTATGCCGACACTGATGGCGAGCCTGGTGTTGCTGGCGGGCAGCCAGCTCCTGCTGGGGCGGCGACGCATCTGGCTACCGCGGTGGCTACTTGAGCGCCGCATCGCGCGCGAGCGCTTTCATCGCCTGCTGGGCTGGCTGGAGCGCCCCGCCGGCTGGACGGATCGGCTACTGCATCAGCGTCTGACCTCGTTGACCCGCCCTCCGGCCCATATTGCCGTGGCCCTGGTCTGCCTGGTGATTGCGCTGGCCATGCCGCCCATGGAGTTCATCCCCTTCAGTGCCAACGGCGCCGGTCTCGCGCTTACCCTGTTCGGCCTGGCGCTGCTCGCCGATGATGGCCTGTTCGCCCTGGCGGGCTACCTGCTCACCGGTGGCACCCTGGCGGTGGTCGTCGTCAGCCTGGCCTGAGCCACACCTGCGATATGGAGACCTCATGACACCTCCCAGCTCCCGCCCCAAGAAGCATCTCAAGCGGGGCCTCTCCGTAGCGGCGCGCATCGGCTATATCGCCAAGGGGGTCGTCTACCTGTTGATCGGGGGCCTGGCCGTGATGGCCGCCACCGGCCTTGGCGGCGGCCATGCGGGCACCAAGGAATCCATCAACCAGCTGATCCAGCGCCCATTCGGAGACATCATGGTGGGACTGCTCGGCGCCGGGTTGTTCGCCTATGCCCTCTGGCGACTGCTGCAGGCCCTGCTCGACACCGAGGACGCAGGCCGCGGTCCCAAGGGAGTCGTCACACGCCTGGGCTTCACGATCAGCAGCCTGACCCACGCCAGCCTCGGGGTCTACTGCATCGACCTGCTGCTCAATGCGGCGATGTCATCGGGTGAAACCGCCGCCCAGGACCGTACGGCCCTGCTGATGAGTCACCAGGGAGGCGTGATTCTGGTCTTCTGTGTCGGCCTGGTATTCCTGGGGGTGGGTCTGCGCCAGCTATGGCGAGCCATCACCCGAAGCTACCTCGACAACTGGCATCATCGCCAGATGTCGACCGGCCAGCGCCGCTTCTTCGAGGGCATTACCCGCTGGGGCCTCCTGGCACGGGGTGTGGTCTTCATGATCATCGGCCTGTTCCTGTGCCTGTCGGCCTGGCAGACCGACCCCAGTCAGGCCCAGGGTCTCGGTGGCGCGCTGACGGTGCTGGCCGCCCGCCCCTTCGGCCCCTGGCTGCTCGGCGTGGTGGCCCTCGGCCTGTTCAGCTACGGCCTCTACTGCCTGATCAACGCCGGCTTTCGGGATACCAGTGTCGACTGATTCATGCACGCCTGGCTCAGGGAGTGGGTGTGAACGCTACTCAGCACCCAATGGCCGAGTCGGCGCAGACCCAATGGCCGTGCCGGCGCAAAAGAGGACGCTGCACGAAGGCGAGGCAAGGTGGAAGAGAAGGGCCAGAAACGCGAACAGCCGCTCGTAAGCGGCTGTTCCATATATGGTACCGGCGGTCGGACTCGAACCGACAAGGGCTTGCACCCGGGGGATTTTGAATCCCCTGCGTCTACCAATTCCGCCACGCCGGCAACGCGCGAAGCATTATACGTGCACCCGGCCGCAGGTCAATCGCGGACCTGACTTCAGGCGACCAAGCCGGTATCCTTGGCGGCTTGCCAGACACCACCGGACCCGAACCGCATGCAGCGCGCCGACTTCCATTTCGAGCTTCCCGACGAGCTTATCGCCCGCTACCCCTCCGAGCAGCGTACCGACTGCCGGCTGCTGTGCGTGGATGGCCCGAGCGGGGAGCTATCCCACCGCCGCTTCCCGGATCTGCTCGAGGTTCTCGAACCGGGCGACCTGCTGGTGTTCAACGACACCCGGGTGATCCCGGCGCGGCTACATGGCCACAAGGCCAGCGGAGGCAGGGTGGAGATGCTGCTCGAGCGCCCCCTGGACGCCCACCGCGGCCTGGCCCATCTGCGCTCCAGCAAGTCACCCAGGCCCGGCACCGAGCTGGTCTTCGAGGGCGACGTCCGGGCCGTGGTGGAGGGCCGCCGCGACGCCCTGTTCGAACTGCGCTTCCTCGGCGAGACGCCGCTGATCGAGCTTCTCGAGCGCCATGGCCATATGCCGCTGCCGCCCTATATCGACCGCGACGACGAGCGCAGCGACCGCGAGCGCTACCAGACCGTCTATGCGCGACGCGATGGCGCAGTCGCCGCACCCACCGCGGGGCTGCACTTCGACGACCCCCTGCTCGAGCGGTTGGCCGAGAAGGGCATCGAGCGCGCCTTCGTCACCCTCCACGTGGGGGCCGGCACCTTCCAGCCGGTACGCGTCGATGATATCCGCGAACACCAGATGCACAGCGAGTGGCTGGAGGTGAGCGAGGAGACCTGCGCCAAGGTAGAGGCCGCCCGCGCGTCCGGCCGCCGCGTCATCGCCGTGGGCACCACTAGCGTACGCTGCCTGGAGAGTGCCTGCGCCAAGAGCACGGATGGCGAGATCGCCGCCTATCGCGGCGAGACCGATATCTTCATCTATCCGGGCTACGAATGGCGCTGCGTCGATGCCCTGATCACCAACTTCCACCTACCGGAGTCCACCCTGCTGATGCTGGTGGCCTCCTTCGCCGGCTACGACACCACCCTCGCCGCCTACCGCGAGGCGGTCGCCGAGCGCTACGCCTTCTTTAGTTATGGCGATGCCATGTTCCTGACCCGCAAGACGCCCTGAGTTCGGCCATGCTGCGTTAAAAGCTGTCTTAAAACACTCATTTACACCAGTAAGCTCCGTGTTCCTCGACAGCGTTTGCCTGCCTGACTTTCCTCCGGACGCCTTGTCCCAGCGTTGAGACTTTCCATGCGAGACGAATGCTTCATGACCTTCGAGCGCCTGGCCAGCGATGGCCGGGCGCGCCGCGGCCGCCTCACCTTTCCCCGAGGCAGCGTCGAGACCCCCGCGTTCATGCCGGTGGGCACCTATGGCACCGTCAAGGGGATGACGCCCCAGTCGGTCGAGGAGATCGGCGCCGAGATCATCCTCGGCAACACCTTCCACCTCTGGCTGCGCCCCGGCATGGAGGTGATCGAGGGCCACGGCGACCTGCACGACTTCGCCCAGTGGCACAAGCCGATCCTCACCGACTCCGGCGGCTTCCAGGTCTTCTCCCTGGGGGCCATGCGCAAGATCACCGAGCAGGGCGTCCACTTCCGCTCGCCGGTGGATGGCGCCAAGGTCTTCATGGGCCCCGAGGAGTCCATGGCGGTGCAGCGCTCGCTGGGCTCCGATGTGGTGATGATCTTCGATGAGTGCACCCCCTACCCGGCTACCGAGAAGGAAGCACGGCTCTCCATGGAGCGCTCGCTGCGCTGGGCAGAACGCTCACGCGATGCCCATGGCACCTCGCCTTCTGCGCTGTTCGGCATCGTCCAGGGCGGCATGTACCCCGAACTCCGCGAACGCTCCCTCGAGGGGCTGATGAAGATCGGCTTCGATGGCCTGGCCATCGGCGGGCTCTCCGTGGGCGAACCCAAGGAGGAGATGATCAGGGTACTCGACTACCTGCCGGGCTGGATGCCCGAGGACAAGCCCCGCTACCTGATGGGGGTGGGCAAGCCCGAGGACCTGGTGGAGGGCGTGCGCCGGGGCGTCGACATGTTCGACTGCGTGATGCCGACCCGCAACGCCCGCAATGGCCATCTGTTCACCGCCACGGGCACCGTGAAGATCCGCAACGCCCGCCACCGCCACGACACCGGCCCGCTGGATGAAGAGTGCGACTGCTATACCTGTCAGCACTTCTCCCGCGCCTATCTGCATCATCTGGATCGCTGCGGTGAAATGCTCGGTTCAATGCTCAATACCATCCATAACCTGCGCCACTACCAGCGACTGATGGCCGGTTTGCGCGGTGCCATTGAAGCGGGTACATTGGCGAACTTCGTGGAAGGCTTCTATGCCCGGCGCGGCCTGCCGGTGCCTCCCGCCCCGAATTGACGGCAACCGGTACCGGTTCTTCAGGGCCCGGTACCGGTTGTCACTGCCTCCCGAGCGAGACAGTCCCCCTTACCTACCCCAATCAGGAGACCCTCATCAATGCTGGATTTCTTCATCGCCCCGGCCTACGCCCAGGATGCCCCCGCCGGTGGCGGCATCGCCCAGATCGTCATGCTGGTCGGCTTCGTTGCGATCTTCTACTTCCTGCTGTGGCGCCCCCAGGCCAAGCGTGCCAAGCAGCACAAGCAGCTTATCGCCGGCCTCGCCAAGGGTGACGAGATCGTCATCGGTGGCGGCATGCTCGGCCGCATCACCAAGGTCAGCGACGACAGCGAGTTCCTGACCATGGAGATCGCCGAGGGCACCCAGGTCAACGTACAGAAGAGCGCCGTTGCCGCGGTGCTGCCCAAGGGCACCATCAAGTCCATCTGACCCGTCTCCTGCCCGGTGCCGGCATCTCGACACGCCGGCGCCGATCTTCGACCGCCGCCGGCCATACCGGTGGCCGCCGTAGTGTGATCGCGTCAGCTCCCCCCTTCGTCAGCAACCTAGGACAGGGCTCGCATGCTCAACCGTTATCCCCTGTGGAAGTATCTGCTGATACTCATCGTCCTGCTCGTCGGCCTGGTCTACTCGTTACCCAACCTCTTCCCCGAGGATCCGGCGATCCAGATCAGCAGCGAGCGCGGTGATGCCACCGTCGATGAGCGCCAGCTCGAGCGCATTCAGTCATCCCTGGCCGATGCCGGCATCGAGATCAAGGACGTCGAAAGCAGTCCGACCAGCACCCTGCTGCGCCTGGGCAATCCCGACGCCCAGCTCGCCGCCCGCGACCGCGTGGCCGCCATGCTCGGCGAAGAGTATGTGGTCGCCCTCAACCTGGCCGAGTCGACCCCGGCATGGCTGCAGTCGCTCTCCGCCTCCCCCATGACCCTGGGCCTCGACCTGCGCGGCGGCGTGCACTTCCTGCTGGAAGTGGACATGGCGGCCGCCGTGAGTCAGCGCCTGGAGGTCAACGCCAGCGCCATGCGCGAGCAGCTGCGCGACGAGCGCATTCGCTACCGTGACACCCGGATCGATGGGCGAACCCTGACGCTGACCTTCACCGATGCCGACGATCGCAACACCGCGCGTAGCCTGATCAGCCGCGAGTTCCCCGACTTCCAGTACGAGAATCTCGGTGATGGGCGCGGCGCCGCCCTGGCCATGACCCTGACCGACCAGGCGGTCAACGCGATTCAGGACTACGCCATCAACCAGAACCTGACCACCCTGCGCAACCGGGTGAACGAGCTGGGGGTGGCAGAGCCGCTGGTACAGCGCCAGGGGCCGGACCGCATCGTGGTCGAGCTACCCGGGGTCCAGGACACGGCGGAGGCCAAGCGCATCGTCGGTGCCACCGCCAACCTGGAGTTCCGCCTCGAGGCGCGCCCCGATACGTCGGACAGCGAGATCGAGACCCTGACGTTCCGCAATGCGCCGTCACGCAGCGCCGACCTGATGCGCGACGTGATCATCACCGGTGACCAGGTCTCCAACGCCAACCGCAGCTTCGACGAGAACGGTCGCCCCCAGGTCAACATCAACCTGGACGGCACCGGCGGTACCCTGATGAACCGCGCCACCCGCACCAATATCGGCCGCAACATGGCGGTGGTCTACATCGAGCACAAGACCCGCGACAGCGTGGAGGTGGTCGATGGCGAGAAGACGGTGGTCCGCGACCCCTACACCGAGCGCGGCATCATCAGCCTGGCCACCATCCAGAGCGCCCTGGGCAACAGCTTCCGCATCACCGGGCTCGATTCTCCCACCGAGGCGGCGGAGCTCTCCCTGCTGCTGCGTTCGGGCTCGCTGGCCGCACCGATCTACTTCGTGCAGGAGCGCACCATCGGTCCCAGCCTGGGGGCGGAGAACATCAAGCGCGGGGTGATGTCGGTGCAGATCGGCCTGCTGCTGGTGGTGCTGTTCATGCTGATCCGCTACAAGGTGTTCGGCATCTTCGCCAACCTGGCACTGGCACTCAACCTGACCCTGCTGGTGGCGGCGATGTCGATGCTCGGCGCCACCCTTACCCTGCCCGGCATCGCCGGCATCGTGCTGACGCTGGGCATGGCCGTGGACGCCAACGTGCTGATCTTCGAGCGAATACGCGAGGAGCTGCGCACGGGACTCTCGGTACAGCAGGCGATACACGCCGGCTACGAGCGCGCCTTCACCTCCATCGTCGACGCCAACATCACCACCCTGCTGGTGGCGGTGATTCTGTTCTCGATCGGCACCGGACCGGTCAAGGGCTTCGCCGTGACCCTGTCGCTGGGCATTCTCACCTCGCTGTTCACCGCCCTGATGGTGACCCGCGCCATGGTGAATCTCGTCTATGGCGGCAAGCCGGTCAAGAAGCTCTGGATATAAGAGGTGATCATGAAAAGCCTGGCCAATCGACAGATCGACTTCATGAGCAAGCGGAAGATCGCCTTCGGGATCTCCGCCCTGCTGATCCTGGCATCGCTCCTCTCGCTGCTGTTCCAGCAGCTCAGCCTGGGCCTGGACTTCACCGGCGGTACCCTGGTGGAGGTACGCTACGCCGTGGCGCCCTCCCTGGATGCGGTGCGCCAGACCCTGGAGGCCGCCGAGTTCCGTGACGTCTCGGTGCAGACCTTCGGCGCCGCCAACGAGGTGCTGATTCGTCTGCAGCAGGCCTTCGATGCCGACGTCGGCGACCGCGTGGTGGAGCTGCTGCGCCATGGTGGCGAGGAGGTCAACCTGGTACGCGCCGAGTTCGTCGGCGCCCAGGTGGGCGATCAGCTGCGCGACCAGTCCGGCCTCGGGTTGCTGGTGGCGTTGGGCATCGTGATGCTCTACGTGGCCTTCCGCTTCCAGTACAAGTTCGCGATCGGCGCGCTGCTGGCCCTGATGCATGACGTGATCATCGTGGTGGGTGCTTTCTCGCTGTTCCAGCTCGAGTTCGACCTGACCGTGCTGGCCGCCGTGCTGGCGGTGATCGGCTACTCGCTCAACGACACCATCGTGGTCTACGACCGCATCCGCGAGAACATCCGCAAGTCACGCATCGACGACATGCCGGCGATCTTCAACGACTCGCTCAACCAGACCCTGTCGCGCACCCTCGCCACCTCCGGCACCACCCTGCTGGTGCTGGTCGCCCTGCTGCTGCTGGGTGGCGACATGATCGAGGGCTTCGCCATCGCCCTGATCATCGGCGTGGTGATCGGTACCTTCTCCTCCATCTATGTGGCCTCGGCACTGCTGCTCGCGATCAAGCTGAATCGCGAGGATCTGATCCCGGCACAGAAGGAGGACCCGGAGGCCGAAGAGCTGCCATAGGCAACATGCCGACAGGCCGCAACGCAAGCGCCCCGCCGAGCCCTTGAACTTCAGCTCGGCGGGGCGCTTCTCTTTTCCACTTCTCGTTTCCGTTTTCTATAGGCCGGGTCACAGGACCCGGGGCCGCCTCAGTTGGCCTCGCGCCAGCCCCCCAGCACCCGCTGGTCGGGACCGAAGAACACCAGGCGATCGTGATCGATCAGGTAGCGGTAGGCGCTCTCCAGCATGGTGGTGACCCGTGCGGCGTCATCCAGCTGGGGGCAGCCGCGACGGGTGGTGGCAAGCTCGGTGACCTCGATGCGCTGGCTATCCCCGAGACGCACCTGGCCATGCATCTCGTTGCAGCCGTCGCTGCCGACCAGGCGACCGTCACGGCCGATCTCGAACCAGGGTGTCTCGGGCATCGACAGCCGCTCGCTGGTGCCCACCAGCAGCAGGTTCCAGCGCTGTTCCACCATCGGGCCGCTCAGGTCACTGCCGACCGGCTCGCCAGGCGCCGGTGCATGACTGCCACAGCCGGCCAGCAGGGCCAGCGCAGAGAGCGCCGCCAGTGACGCCACCGCACGGGCCATGCGCGCCCGGGGCATACGCGTCAGGGTTACCATGTGCCGGTGTTCTCCATGGATGCCCAGGGCTCGCGGGGCGGCAGTGCCTCGCCCTTCTGCAACAGCTCCACCGAAATGCCGTCGGGGCTTCGCACGAAGGCCATATGGCCATCTCGAGGCGGGCGATTGATGGTCACGCCGGCCTCCTGAAGCTTCTCGCAGAGCGCGTAGATATCATCCACGCGGTAGGCCAGGTGGCCGAAGTTGCGCCCGCCGTCGTACTCCTCGGGGTCCCAGTTGTAGGTCAGTTCCAGCTCCGGCGCCTTGAGCTCCGCCGAGCGGGCCTCATCCTCGGGGGCGGCCAGGAAGACCAGGGTGAAGCGCCCCTTGTCGTTCTCCTTGCGACGCACCTCCTTGAGGCCCAGCAGGTCACAATAGAAACGCAGCGACGCATCGAGGTCGCTGACACGCACCATGGTATGCAGGTACTGCATGTGAGACTCCTTGTCGTGTAGCGTAAGCTCTCAGTGTAAACCCCAACAGGAGGGAGGTGTAATGACTCGATGGATTATCCAGAGAGGGGGGCCCGTCCATGAGCGACTACTGTGATCTGGCCCTAGGGCACCCCTTCCACGGTCCCTACCACGACCACGAGTACGGCTTCCCGGTAGGCGACGATGATGACCTCTTCGAGCGCCTGGCGCTGGAGATCAACCAGGCCGGGCTCTCCTGGCTCACGGTGCTGAAGAAGCGCGAGGCCTTCCAACGAGCCTTCGAGAACTTTTCCATCGACAGGGTGGCGAGCTACGGGGAGACGGAACGCCGGCGGCTGCTCGAGGATGCAGGCATCATCCGCAATCGCCTCAAGATCGAGGCGGTCATCCACAACGCCGGCGTTATCCAGGCCCTACGGGCTCGCCACGGCGGCTTTCGTGGCTGGCTCGACCACCACCATCCGCTGAGCCACGGCGACTGGGTCAGGCTCTTCAAGCGCACCTTCAAGTTCACCGGGCCGGAGATCACCGGCGAGTTCCTGATGAGTACCGGCTACCTGCCCGGCGCCCACCGTGATGACTGCCCGGTGCAGGCGCGCATCCTCGCAGCCGCCCCACCCTGGACCCGCATCTGAGCCGGTGCGCCTTCCCTCGCCGCCGACGCACAACCGACACACAGCGGGGCGGCCCGATGACCGCCCCGCTGTATTGTGTCCGGGTGCTTCAGCTTAAGAGCCGGTAACTGGAGTTACAGGCGCTCCACCAGGCCATCGATGGCCTGCCGCGCCTCATTGAGCATGCTATCTCGATGACTCCCGCCCATGTTGAGCCCCTCGGCAAACACGCTGTCCACCTCGGTAATGCCCATCATGCCCAGCATCAGCTTGAGATGCGGGGTCTGGGTATCCTTCTCGGTGCCGGCATACTGGCCGCCACGCGCCGCCAGGATCACCGCCCGCTTGCCCTCCAACAGGCCCTGGGGGCCGTTCTCGGTATAGCGGAACGTTACCCTGGCGCGCATCACGCGATCGAACCACGCCTTGAGCTGGCTGGGGATGCCAAGGTTGTACATCGGTACCGCCAGGACGATCACATCGTGGTCGTGAAGCTCGGCGATCAGGGCATCGGAGCGGGCGACCAGCTCACGCTGTTCATCGCTGCGCTCCGCCACGGGAACCTGCCAGCTACCCAGCTCGGCCAGCCCCAGATGCGGCAGCTCCTCGGCCACCAGGTCGCGATGGGTGACCTCCACTCCATCACGCGCCTCGGCCCTGGCGATGAAGTGGTCGGCGAGGGCCTTCGACTGACCGTTTTCGCCGAGAATGGAAGCGGTAAGCATAAGGACACGAGTGGTCATGGAGGTCTCCCTGGATCAGGTAAAAGTGAATGACATCCATGATAGATGAACGAAGTGAAATAAAAAGCGCATAAAAACGCGCATTACGTTCGAAATAAGCGAAAAATCAACTCTTGTCGGGGGCCTCCTTATCCAGCCGGCCAGCGATCTGACCGGAACGGACAGGCCTCGCCCCCGTGGTTCGCCTCGCTCAGGGGGCGATACCCTGACCACAGCCTCGATACTGCTCGCCCCCCACGTTCAGGGTCACACGGGCCGGGAAGGGCTCGCCGCTCATGTCATCGAAGCAGGCCCGCGCCTCGATTCGCAGCTCGAAGGGGGTATCACCACGACCGCTGGCCAGGACCACCCTCCCCGCTTCGTTATCCATCTGGGTGACACGATAGGGAAGGCGTTGCTCACGACTGCCGTAATCGAGGCTGAGGAGCACTTCGGGTCGGTCGTGGGCAAGGCTTGCCGTCCAGCCCGGTTCATTGCCGCGGGCATGGAACATCACACCGGGGCGCTGTTCGCGAGTCAGCGCCAGGCGACGCATGCTCGCCTGGCACATCAGCCGCCCACGCGGCGACTCGACGACGGCGCCATCGGCCGTGTTCCAGAAGCTCAGCTCCCCCTGCTCGTAGCGCTTCCCACCGGCGACCACGGCTGGCGTGAGCCGCCAGGCGCCATGGGTCGACCACACTCTCAACTCGTCCTCGGCGCCGGCGGTTACCAGCCCCTGGTCCGGCGAACACCGCCAGGCGATAAAGGCCTCGGCATCGCCGGGAAAGAGGGTCGAGGGCAACAGCGGTGCATGCTCATCGGTGGTGATCGGCGCCGGGGCGGTGGCACAGCCTGCCAGCAGCAGTGACAGGCCCAGGGCGGCGAATGCGTGAAGGCGGGACACGGCATCTCCTCTCGGGAATCAGGATTTCATGATGGAGCCAAGCATAACAGCCCCCACGTTCCCCGGCCTCCAACGGTCATGGCTGGAACGATCTGCATGAAGCATATGGCGGATTCCGGCTGGCCATTAGTGGTGAATCAAACTAAGCTTCCAAGTCTTTTAAATGAAAGTGACTCACCCATGCTCGAGCTGCGACACCTCCGCACATTGATCGCCCTGCGCGACGCCGGCTCCCTGGTGGAGGCGGCCGAACGGGTGCACCTGACCCAGTCGGCCCTCTCCCACCAGATCAAGGATCTGGAGGAGCGTCTGGGCAGCCCGCTGTTCGTGCGCAAGACGCGCCCCGTGGAGTTCACCAGGGCCGGGCAGCGACTGCTGACCCTGGCCGAGCAGGTGCTGCCCCAGGTGCGCATGGCCGAGCGCGACCTGGCACGACTCGCCGGCAACGAGCAGGGGCGCCTGCATATGGCCATCGAGTGCCACAGCTGTTTTCAGTGGTTGATGCCTACCATCGACCACTTCCGGGATCACTGGCCGGAAGTGGAGATCGATATCCCCGGCGGACACCACTTCGACCCACTCCCGGCCCTGGCCCGCGAGCAGCTCGACCTGGTGATCACCGCCGACCCCCAGCCCCTGCCCGGGGTGCATTACGAGCCGCTGTTTCGCTATGAGGGACTGCTGGCAGTGGCCCGTCAACACCCTCTGGCCGGCAAGGGCTTCGTCACCCCCGAGGCCCTCGGCGAAGAGACCCTGATCACCTACCCGGTGGAGCACTCACGGCTGGACGTCTTCACCCAGTTCCTCGACCCGGCAGGCATACAGCCCAGGGAGATACGCACCGCCGAGCTGACCATCATGATGATGCAGCTGGTGGCCAGCGGCCGCGGTGTCTGTGCACTGCCCAACTGGGCCCTGACCGAGTACCTGGAGCGCGACTACGTGAAGGCCGTGGCACTCGGCGAGAAGGGCGTGTGGAGCACACTCTTCGCGGCGATTCGGGAGGAGACACGCCAGGCGACATGGATGGAGGACTTCCTGCGTACCGCTCGGGAGACCTCCTTCGCGGTACTCGACGGCATCAAGCCGGCCTGAGGCTACTCGGCCTCGCGGCGCTGGGGCAGCAGCAGGGTGAAGCGTGCCCCCCCAAGCGCGGGACTGTCGTCCACACCGACGCTGCCACCGTGCCAGCTCATCACTTTGTGCACGATGGAGAGCCCCAGGCCATAGCCGCCGGCGCTGCGCGTGCGGCTGTCGTCGAGACGCGAGAAGGGCTTGAAGATCGACTGGCGCTCGGCCAGCGGCACGCCGGGACCATCATCCTCCACATCGATCCTCACCAGGGCAGGCTCTCGCTGCAACCGGATCACCACCCGGGAGCGTGCGTGACGGCAGGCGTTGGCCACCAGGTTCTGCAGGGCGCGCTGAAGGTAACGCGGCTCGGCCAGCACCTCCATGCTGGGGCCCTCGGCAAGCTCGAGCGTCAGCCCCTCATGCAGAAGGGCCAGCGCCTCGATGACCCGTTCGGCCATCTCGCGACACTCCACCGGCACGGCACTCATCTGGCGCCCATTGATGGCCTCGCTGCCCAGCCGGGCATAGGTGAGGATCTCGTCGATCAGGTCATCGAGTTCCTGGATATCCCCATCGGCTCCCTGAAGCTGCCGACGCACCGCCGGGTCCTCGGTCATGTCCTCGACCATCTGAACGGCGAAGCGAATGCGGGCCACCGGGGTACGCAACTCGTGGGATACCGCACGAATCATGTCCTGCTGGGCGCGCAGCAGCGACTGCACCTGCGCCGCCATGCCATTGAGTGCCATGCCGAGACGCCCGATGAAATCGGCACTCTCCACCTTGACCCGGGTATCCAGTCGTCCGGCCGCGATACGCGACGCGGCCAGCTCCAGCCGCACCATGCGCGCCTCGACACCGCGCACGATCAGATAGATGGTCACGCCCAGCACGGCCAGCATGATCAGCACCAGCAGGAGCTGAAGCGACCCAGGCATCGGTTCGAAGGCCTGGACCGGGCCGACCACCAGCCAGCTGGCATCACCACTGAGATCCTGAAGCGCCAGATAGATCGCGACCGACCAGCGCCCAGGCAGCAGCTCGATCACCACCTCACCGGCGGTAAGTCGACGCAGCTGGTAGTCATCCAGGCCTTGAGGAGGCGCCTCCTCCAGAGACACCGACAGGCTACCGCGGGTCAGGTCCTCGAGACTCGAATGGCGTGCAGAGGGGGGCATCTCCGACAGCCATCGGCCAAGCAGCTCGGTCAGGCCACGCAGCTGATGCTCGCTCAGGTTGACGAGATCGACACGCAGCAGGCGCTCCCCCCCGGGCAGCAGCGAAAACAGCCGCCAGCCCTGATCGTCACGCGGCTGCACCAGCACCTTGCCATCGGCCAGGCGGCGCCGCGAGAAGTAGCCTAGTGAGGCCTCCTCCAGCGGCCCGATACTGGCCTGCATGTCCAGGCGTCTGCCTTGCGCCTCGAGCCAGGCCTGGTGCGCCGCGGGTGGCAGCCTCGAGAGTCGTTCGGTCAGCAGACGCATCGGCGCCTCGGCCAGCTGTTCGCGATGGGCTTCTCGGCGTACCTGGTCAACCAGCGCCACACCCAGCAGGCCGAGACCGAAGGTCAGCAGCAGCGCCAGCGCCAGCAGCAGATAGACACGCAGGAAGGTGCTGTCGGCCAGGACTCGGCGCATGGTTCAGGCATCCTTGACGAACAGGTAGCCCTTGCTGCGCACGGTCTTGATGCGGTGCGGCTGGTTGGGATCATCACCGATCTTGGGGCGAATGCGCGAGACGCGCACATCGATGGAACGGTCCTGGCCGTCATACTTGATGCCGCGCAGCTGAGAGAATATCTCTTCACGGGTCAGCACCTTGCCCGCGTTGCTGGCCAGCAGCCACAGCAGGTCAAACTCGGCGCTGGTCAGCTCGATGCGCTCGCCCGCCAGCCACGCCTCGCGGGTCGCGTTGTCGATATCCAGATCGCCGAAGGCAAGGCGCGTTTCACCGCTCTCCTCGACGGGCTCGGAGCGCCGCAACAGGGCACGCATGCGCGCCAGCAGGACCCGTGGCTGCACCGGCTTGGCGACATAGTCATCGGCCCCCATTTCCAGCCCGAGCACCTGATCCATGTCATCGGTGCGGGCGGTGAGCATCAGGATAGGCCCGGGATAGTCGTCGCGCACACGCCGGCAGATCGACAGGCCGTCCTCACCGGGCAGCATCAGGTCGAGAATCACCAGGTCCGGCTGCAGGGAAAGAATGCTCTCGACTCCGCGGGCACCATCGGCTTCCAGTGTCACGCGAAAGCCGTTGGCCTCCAGATAGTCGCGGGTCAGACTCGCCAGGCGCTCATCATCCTCGACTATCAGCACATGATCCTGCTCCCTAGGCTGCAGGCTATCAACCATTCTCGTGTACGCTCCATTGATTGCTGTGTAGCAGCCTTGCAAAGTGTCCAGCCGCCTTTTGTCAAAGGATACCTGAAATTACAACTCGCGCCTGCATGAATGCAGCAACACGGGCCGTGCGGCGTGATCCCTGAGAGGCATGGTCCCAGAGAGGTATTGCCTGCCATGGTCCTGGAGCACACACTGAAAGGCCTCGACAGCACAAGACGCGACTCAGGGAGTCCAGCATGAGCAAGAGTGTCATCAAGCGGATCTACGTTCCCACCCATGTGCGCACCCTACCGAGCGGCGAGCGCGTCACGGTGCCGGGTCACTACAAGGCGCCACCGAAACCGCACTGACGCCATGCAACAGCCTATCATCGGCTACCATCGCGACACGGAAGGCCACTGGGTGGCCGAGCTGGCCTGTGGCCATAACCAGCATGTGCGCCACCAGCCGCCCTGGGTGGAGCGCCCCTGGGTCATCACCGCGGCGGGGAGACGCTCGCGCCTCGGCCTGCCGCTCGAATGCGTCAAGTGCGACCGCAACGAACCACGTGACAACCCGCCACCCGCCTGAGGCAGAAAAATATCGGGCCGCCCGAGGGCGGCCCGATGTGCCACTTGCTTTCCTGGCACGGCTATCCCTTGGGGCCGAACAGGAACCAGACGATCAACCCCACCAGCGGGAAGACCAGCAGCACGATGATCCAGATCACCTTGGCCAGGCCACTGGCCGCACTCTTGGCCACCTTGACGATGGCCCAGATGACGATGATCAGCCAGATGAGCCCTAAAAGACCGGTTACTTCGATACCCATGCCAGTACCTCCTTGTCACTTCCATTGATCTGAATTGACCACTTAAGAGGTAGCACAGCCCTGGCTGCGGGTACAGTAACTCCTTGTTAAGGTTTTTCCTGCCCCTGCATCAGTCCGGAACACGCCCTGTCGGCCCGGCCGCCCTGACAAGCGGCTCCCCCCACCAGCGAGGCAGGTGCTGGCGTACCTCGTCGCGAGCGAAGCGATCATCCATCAGCACCAGCGTGCCACTATCCTCGGGGTCGCGAATCACCCGGCCCGCCGCCTGCACCACCTTGACCATCCCCGGGACCCGGTAGGCGTACTCGTCGCCGCGCCCGTAGCGAGCCTGCAGCCGCGTTCTGAGTGCCTCATTGAGGGGGTCCGCCGGCGGGAGCCCCAGGGTCGCCACAAAGGCCCCCACCAGTCGCTCACCGGGCAGGTCGATGCCCTCACCGAAGGCGCCTCCCAGCACCGCGAACCCGATGCCACGACCATCGTCGGTGAAGCGTGACAGGAAGGCATCGCGTGCCGTCTCGCTCATGCGTCGCTCCTGGGCCCAGGCGGGGATCCGGGGATGACAGGCGACGAAATGGGCAAAGACCGCCTCCAGATAGGCGAAGCTGCTGAAGAAGGCCAGATAGTGGCCGGGGCGCCTCGCATGCTGCGCGGCGATCTCAGCCACGATGGGATCAAGCGAGGCTTCCCGGTCTTGCAGCCGCGTCGAGATATCGGCGCGAACGGAGACCTCCAGCTGGCTGGCGGCAAACGGGGATGGGACCTCTCGCCAGACGCTGCCCTCGGGCAGCCCCAATAGATCACGCTGGTAATCGGCCGGCCCCAGGGTCGCCGAGAACAGCACCACACAGTGCGCCGCGGCGAAGCGCGGCGCGAGGAAATCCGCCGGAATCAGGTTGTGCAGTGCCAGCCGCGCCCTTCCCCGCCCCTCGCGAGTCAGCTCACACAGCGTGTGATCGCCAAGGCGTTCGGCCAGGCGCAGGAACGCCAGGGACTCGAACAGCAGCTCCTGCCACTCTGCCCCCAGTTCCGGATGCTCTCCCAGGGCCTCGGCGAGCGCGGAGGCCAGCGTCTGGAGGCTGCCCAGCAGGGAGGGCGGCAGGGTCTCCAGATGCCGTACAGCGGGTCGACCAGGCCCACCGCCTTCTCCGAGCCCCGCCTCGCGCACCAGAATCTGCCACTGCCGCTGCAGCCTCCCCAGCGGGGCCTTGAGTCGCTCCGGGGCGCTGCGCTTGAGTCTTCCCAGGTCGCGCTGAGCCAGGGACACGCTGTACATGCCTCGCGCCCGGGCGATCAGGTTGTGGGCCTCGTCCACCAGCACCCCGACGCGCCAGCCCTGCTCCCGCGCCAAACCGTGGAGCAGCGCATGATCATCGAACCAGTGATTGACATCGCCGACGACCACATCGCTCCAGCGCGCCATCTCCTGTCCGAGATAGTAGGGGCAGACCCCATGCTCGACGGCCAGCTCACGCAATGACTCGCGGTCCAGCCAGCGTCGCTCGGCCGCCGCCTCGCGTGCCGCCGGCAGGCGGTCATAGAAGCCGGCAGCCAGCGGGCAGGCCTCGCCATGACAGGCGCGCCCCGGGTACTCACAGGCCTTCTCCCGCGCGGTCAGCTCCAGCACGCGCAGTGCCAGGCTGCCCTGCTTCGGGTGGGCGCCCAGCCGTGTCAGCGCCTCGAGAGCCAGGCGTCGCCCCGGCGTCTTCATGGTCAGGTAGGCGAGTCGGTCCAGTCCGTGTCGCGGCATCGCCGTGAGCAGCGGGAAGAGCGTACCCAGCGTCTTGCCGATACCGGTAGGGGCCTGAGCCATCAGCACCCGACCGGTGGCGGCGGCCTTGTAGCTCTCCTCGGCCAGATGCCGCTGCCCGGGGCGGAAGTCGGCGAAGGGAAAGCCGAGCTCGCACAACGCAGCGTCACGCTGGCGGCGATGCTGCGCTTCCCGTTCGGCCCAGGCACGATAGCGTCGGCAGCGCTCCGCCAGCTCCTGCCACAGTGCGGCGGCGGTGGCATGCTCGCTGAACCGCGTCTCGCGCCCACTGCCCACCTCCAGGTAAACCAGTGCCAGCTCGACCGACTCGAGGTGTCGCTCGGCGCATAGCAGGGCGCCGTAGCTACGCAGCTGGGCACGATGCAGGGCGCGCTGGTTGCTTGCCAGCCGCGCGATATCACCGCGATGGGTCTTGATCTCCTCCAGACGATTGGCTGCCGGGTCGTAACCATCGGCGCGTCCACGCACCACGAGCCCCGCCACCTCGCCGGCCAGCGCCACTTCCGTGAGGTAGTCCGCGCCCCGGCGCCTGGCGATTTCGCGCTGCCCCTCGAGCCCCTCCCGGGCACTGGGCGAGGGAGTGAAGCGATGGTCGAGGTCGCCCTCCCGGGCGGTGACGTCGCACAGGGTGCGCACCCCGACGCGCAGCGGCTGCGGGCCACTCATCTCTCCCTCACCCACTCCAGATGGCAGACCGCTGCCGGTATCTCATGGCGATGGAAGAGAGTCATCCAGCGCCGCTGGTTGTCCTGCAGCCGGTCCCCCGGGCCCTTGACCTCGATCAGCCGGTAGCGCGGCTCACCCGGCGAGGCCTCGAGAAACAGCTGTATCAGATCCGGCAGGCCCGCCCGGTTGGCTCTCAGGTTGCTCAGCAGATGGTCGAAGCAGATACGCAGATGGACGGGGGGAATACAGGCCAGTGCCTGGGTGAGCAGCGCCTCATCGAGCGCTTCCCAGTGCACGAAGGAGTTGGCAAGCCCCTGCTTGTCGCGCCAGGTAGCCAGGATCGTCCGGCGGTATCGACCATTATCCAGCCGTGCCAGACACGCCTCGAAATGGTCACGGCGGCGGGTCACGAAGTCGTCTCGATAGAGGTCCGCGGGGCCGGCCTGGAAGGGGTGAAAGAAGGCACCGGGCAACGGCGTGAAGAGCGCCTCCCAGCAGAGCAGGCCGAACAGGCCGGTCAGCAGGGTGTTCTCCACATAATGGACCGGTGCCGCCTCGCGATGCAGGTGCTCCCGTACCGTCTGCTCGACCCGGCCGGGGCCTGGCAGGCGCAGCGTGAAACGCTCGGGGGCGGGTTCGGGGGCAGGCGTCTCCGGCACCAGGCTCAGGCGGCGGCGCAGTCGCGTCAGCAGCCGGCCCAGGGCCTGGGCCTCCACGTCGTCGCGGGTGACACGCGCCAGCGGCTCGGCCAGGATCAGCGCCTGACGCCAGCGCCCCTGACGCTCGGCCAGTCGCAGGTAGCGAATCCGCCCCTCCCCACTGGCCTCGGGTGCCGGCCAGCCGGCTCGTCGGTAGAGTGTCGATGCCAGTTCGGCCATCCCGTCACGCTCCGCCCGACGCCCCAGCGCGAGGCACAGGCGCGCGTCTCGCGACGCCAGCCAGGAGTTGCCGGGCCTGGCGGGCAGCGCCTCGGCCAGATCCGCAGGCGACTCGCCCTCCTCCAGCCGCCGCCGCAGGTCATGCAGTGCCAGATAGGCATCGACCTGGTCACGCCGGTGAAAGGCCCGGGAGTCGACACCGAATGCCACTCTTTCGAAGCGCTGATGCCCCAGCTCGGCAAGCACGAACTCCGACCAGTCCTGGCGCAGGTTGCCGAAGAACATCAGCCGCAGACGATCACAGGTCGCCATGATGCGCACCCGCACCACTCGTTCGGGGGCCTCCGGCCACCAGGCGCTCAGCGGTCGCGGCACCGGCTCTCGCGCCAGCAGCGCCTCGCGCAGGGCTCCCTTGCCCACGGTCGCAGGCAGGCCCGCCTCGGCGATCTCTGCCGCCAGGGCCTGGCGCAGCTCGGTGAGTCGCAGCTGGGTGAAGAGCGTCGCCACATCGAGCACCGGCGCCTCTTCCACCAGCCCGGCCGCCACCAGCGGCGCCAGCGCCGACTCGGTATCGCCGATCTCGGCATCGATCTCGGGATAGGCCAGCCGCGAAGGGCGAAAGTGCTCGCCCTTGCGCATGACCATGCGCACCAGCAGCGCCCGTGAACCAAGCGGCAGGCCGGCAAACAGAGCCAGGAAGGCGTGCTCATCATCGCCGAGCAGGTCGCCGTGGCGCTCGGCCACCCAGGCCAGCACATGCTCGAAGTTTGCCAGGTAATACAGCGGGTCTTCGAGGGGGGCGGCGATGCCTTGATTACTGTTCATATATCCATGATATCAGCCGACAGGGGCAGACTCACCCCTCCAACGACGGCCAGTCGCCGGAAAAGTCTTGAGCGGTGCTGCCATCTGCGACAGCCCAAGGCAGCAATGTCGGTGGCGGCGCCGGCAGGCCAGCGTCATAAGGAATCATCCGGGTCGGAGGTCTTGCACTTCCCAGGACTGACGCCGCGCCATGGCCCCCCATGGCCCACGGTGTCGGCTGCATAGGCGTCGCGCTCTCCGAGGGGGCGAGGCTCACCGACGGTCGTATCACGGTAGGTCTGGCGCTCCATTTCCGCGTTGAACTCGGCCCCGAGCAGCACCACAAAGGCCGAGAGCCAGAACCACAGCATCAGCATCACCACCGCGCCCAGTGACCCATAGATTTCGCTTACGCTGACCACGCGACCGAAATAGAGCGATAGCCCAATGGAGCCGGTCAGCCACACCAAGGTGGCGACGACAGAGCCGACGCTGAGCCACCTCCAGCGTGGCGACCGCCGATAGGGCCCGAAGCGGTAGAAAACGGCAATCACCAGCATCATCACCACCAGCAGTGTCGGCCAGCGCAGCCAGGCGATGGCCCTTACCAGCAGGGTATCCAGCCCCAGCATGCCGATCGCCAGCGGGAAGAAGGCGACAAAGGCAACGGTGACCAGCAGCATGAGGATCAGCCCCAGCGTCAGAGCCGCGACGATCAGGCCGCGATGCAGCGCTCCGCGTCTGTCCTGTTCTCCATAGACAACATTCAGTCCCAGCACCATCCACAGCACGCCCTTGGAGCCGATAAACATCGCTACCAGCACGCTGCCCAGCGCCGTGAGACTGAGGCCGGTACTGGTGCTCTCGCCGATCTTGCGTGCCTGGTCGTTGATCAGGCTGGAGGCCTCGGGCGGCAGGTAACGGCTCAGCTGAATGATCTGACCCGCCAGGTCCTGAGGATCCATCACCAGCGCCCAGATCGAGATGATGGCCGCGATCATCGGGAAGAGCGCCAGCATGGCATTGAAGGCAATACCGGCAGCCATCATGGCGACGAGATCCTGGGTGACCTCCTGCTTGACGCGCCACAGGATGTCCAGCCAGCCACCCGCGGGGATCTGACCGGGCTTGCTGGCGCAACGCCCATGTGTCTGCTTCGCCATAGGCACCTCCGTTGCAGTGGGGAAGCTGCAGCGCTCTCCTTGCTCATTTATCGATGTTGCCAGTTGATATCGGCAGTCTCACATCCCGGCGGCAAGCTCGGCGATGACGCCGGCGGCGGGGATCGGACGACAGCGACTGGCGTTCTGCCCGGCCCAGAGTGGCGAGAAGTCACCGCTGCCCGTGGCCTCGGCGGCAGCGCGTAGCGGCGCGATTGCCGAGGTGGCCAGGGGAAAGGCCGGGGCCACCTCGGCCATGGGCCCCAGCTCTCGCATCAGCCGGGTGACGATGCCTCGGGCCGGACGACCGCTATAAAGGTTGGTCAGCGCCGTATGACATGCCGCCTCCGACTGCAGCGCGCGGCGATGGATCGCCGAGATCGTGGTCTCGGGGCAGCACAGCAGGGAGGTGCCTACCTGCACGGCATCGGCACCCAACGCCCGGGCCGCCGCCACCCCGCTGGCATCGGCGATCCCCCCGGCGGCGACCAGGGGCAGGCCGACGGCATCACGCACCTGGGGCAACAGGGCAAGGATGCCCATCTGGGTCGTGATCTCCTCTCTCAGGAACATGCCGCGATGCCCTCCAGCCTCCAGCCCCTGAACGATCAACGCATCGGCTCCCCGAGCGTCGAGCCAGCGAGCCTCCTCCACCGTGGTGGCCGTGGAGAGAACCGTGGCGCCCCAGGCCTTGATCCGTTCGAGCAGGGCGGCGTCGGGCAGACCGAAGTGAAAGCTCACTACCTCGGGCCGAAAGGGTTCCAGGACATCACAGGCCTGATGGTCGAAGGGGCGACGCCCTGGCCCCTGGGTCACTGCATCGATATCCAGGCCGAACTCGGCGAAGAAGGGCGCGAGCGCCTTGTGCCAGCGCGCCTGGACGCCAGGGTCCGGCTCGGGAGGAGCATGGCAGAAGAAGTTGACGTTGAGTGGCGCCGAGGTGGCGGCGCGGAACGCCGCGAGCTCCTCGCCCATGGCCTCGGGCGAGAGCATGGCACAGGGCAGCGCCCCCAGCCCTCCGGCTCGCGCCACGGCGATGGCAAGGGCGCTGTCCTGGGCACCGGCCATGGGTGCCTGGAGGATAGGCAGCTCGATGCCGAGACGCTGGTGCAGAGATGGCGAGAGGGTCATGACAGGCTCCGTCACGGGGGTGAGTATCGCTATAGTCTGCTTGCCCCCTCTTGTCCGCGGCAAGACGACATTGGGCGCAGCGCAGGTCTTCAACAAGAACCGGCGCGGTGGCTGTTGCGGGATGGTCAACGCTCACTCTGCGGCGGGCTCCAGCACCATCTGGGCGTCCCGGATGCGGATATCGAAATGGTCGAGGAAGCTCATGCCCAGCAGGGCGGTATCGCCCTCCAGGCCCAGGCTAACGGAACCACGCACATCACGGGCCACATAGCCGCCCAGGCTGACCTCATCGAGCATGGTGAGATCACCGCGCACTCGGCCGTTGGCGGTATTGAACCAGGCGCTGCCGGTCGCCTCGAGCCCCAGCCGCTCGGCCATCTGCCGCGGCAGTGCCACATAGGTGGCACCGGTATCCACCAGAAACTCCACCGGCTCGCCGTTGATTCGACCGGTGGCCACGAAGTGGCCGCCGCGATTGCGCTCGAGCACCACCGGCGTGCCCTCACCCACGGCATTGACCAGATGGCTGTTGGGGTTGCGCTGGCGCTCCACGAAACCCTGGAACCACCAGGTCCCGGTCGCGATGAACAGCATCCAGAACAGCAGCATCATGCCAAGCCCGGTGCGCTTCACTCCCCTGCCCTGATCGCTCATCCTGTCACTCCCGGCAAGGCCCCGATCTCCTTTGACCCACTCGAGGCTAGTGGATTCCCCACGCTCGACGGATCACTCTGCCGAGAGATCACCCCTGGCGCGGCCGTTGCGTGCCTCCCAGGCCGCGGCGGCGCGCTGGCCTCGAGCCTGGTCGACGAACAGGCAGATCAGGATGGCAACGACAAACAGCGCCGCACACAGCAGTATCGAGGCCTGCAGCCCCACCACCGACTGCAGCAGCCCCAGGGCGATGATGCCGAAGACACCGGCCAGCTTGTTGGCCAGCCCCCAGAAGCCGAAGAACTCGGCGGCCTTGCGAGTCGGCGAGAAGAGCCCCACCAGGGCACGGCTGGCGGACTGACTGGAGCCCAGCGAGAGCCCCGCCAGGCAGCCGACGAAGAGAAACAGATGCTGGGCCTCCCAGCCGAGCCCGAAGCGCCCATTGAGCAGGGCCGTCACCTCGGGGGTGGCCCAGATGGCAAGTATCGCCGCCACCCACAGCACCAGGGTGAACTGGTAGGTGAGCTTGGTGCCGATGCGATCCTGGATAAAGCCGAAACCCAGGGCACCGGCCGCCGCGGTGACCTGCACGATGATGAACATCAGGTTGCGAATCGACTCGTCCCAGCCGATCACCTGGGCGCCGTAGATAAAGGCGAAGGCGATGATGATGTAGACCCCGGCCATGGAGAAGAGCAGCGAGACCAGGAAGGTCGCCAGGTCCCGAAAGCGCCGCAGCTCATGCAGGGTCGTCGAGACACGCTCCCGGGCGATATCCCGGTAGGGCTTGCCGGCGGGCTGCGGCGTGCCACGCTCCTTCACCCACAGGAAGGTAGGAATGGCGGTGACCAGGAAGAAGCCGGCGGCGAAGGGCCCCACCCAGCGAATACGCTCGAAATTCTCCGCCGTCGCCTCCCCCAGCGCCACCAGGGTGAAGCCGGCGGCGAAGAGCCCCCCGACGTAGCCCAGCGCCCAGCCGAACCCGGAGATCTTGCCCAGATCCTCCGGCGGCCCGAGATCGGGCAGGAAGGCGGCGATAAATGACTCGCCCATGGAGTAGGCGTAGTTGGAGACCACGATCAGCGCGAGGCCAAGCAGCACGTAGCCCGGCGCCACGAAGTAGAGCATGGCGGTGGCGGCCACCGTGGCCAGGTAGCTGGCAAACAGGAAGCGCTTCTTCTCGGCGCGGTAGTCCATCACCGCGCCGCACAGCGGCCCGGTGACCACCACCAGCAGATAGCTGACGGCCAGCGCCAGGCTCCACAGGAAGTTGGCCAACCGGTAGTCGCCGCCGCGCTCACCGACGATCACCGTGGTGAACAGTTCACCGAAGACCACGGTGATGATCAGCAGGGTGTAGGCCTGGTTGGCGAAGTCGAACATCGCCCAACCCAAAATCTCCTTGCGCGAGGCCCTGGGCCTGCTGGGCGCGTCGGCGGCGGTCACGCTCATGGCGGGGCATCCCTATCGAGAAAGGGGCCAAGATAGCAGTCGCGGGCCTCCCCGGCCATTGAGGTTCGAGGGGCAAGGGTAGAGACAAGTGCTAGACCAGATCCCGAGTGATCGTCTCGTCCCAGGTCCCTGCATAGATACGGGTATCGCCCTCCCAGGCATCCAGGGTGGCACGGATACGGAAGTTGTCGACGTCGCTGGTCAGCAGGGTTCGGGTCAGGGTGTGGACCTCCCAGTCACCACGCCTGAAGCTGCGCCTCCACTCGGTCCAGCCGCTGACGCTGTCATAATTGCCGTAGGTGTACTGGTAACGCTCGGTGACCCGAGCCGCAATCTCGAGGCCAATATCGTCGATTCGATAGCGCCCCTCGTCGTGAATCACCTCCAGCATCGTCTTGTCGCTGGCGAGATCACGGATCACCCGCCAGGTCTCCTGGGTCGGCTGTAGCAGCGTCTTGGCCAGGGGCGGTGCGCCTTCGGGCTCGGCGAAGGGCACCAGGGCTGCCTCCTCCTGTGGCCGCGGCTCACGCAGGGGCAGCAACAGGCGGCTTTCCGCGGGCCACACGGTCAGGCGGACCGGGCGGGGTGCCGGCCAGGCCAGGGGCCAGTAGCTGGTGGAGAGCGCCAGGCGGATGGCATGACCGGCGGCGAATTGCTGGGCAATATGCTTGAGTGATATGCGCACGCGGTAGCGCCGTCCCGGCTCCATTGGCTCGGGGTGCTCATCGCTGTCGCGGTGGCTCAGGTTGAGCAACCCATAGGAGACCCGGGTGGCCTTGTCGTCTTGCCCGATATCGGAGAGGCGCAGCGCCACCATGGCCACCGGCTGGTCGGCGGCCACCATCAGCTCGACCACCGGAGCCCCGCAGATCTCCAGGGGGGCATCCAGGCGAGAGGTCTGGAAGACCAGTGCCCCGCCATCCTCGTCGCGCTGATCATAGGGCAGGTCCGGGGGGGCATTGTAGGAGCACCATTTGCCGGCGTAGAGCCCCACCGAGAGCGGCGACCGGATATCCAGGGTCGCCTCGGGGTCGCTCCCCGCCATCTCCTCTTCAGGCAGCAGGTCATGCCCCGGGGTCAGCCGTAGCGCCCAGGGGAGGATGTTCGGCGATGGCCAGTCGGGTTCGGCGACCCAGCGTCCGGGGCGCTCGTCGTAGCGGGCCGAGGGTGGGGCAGAATCCTGCATCCACAGCCGCAGCATGGGCTCGTCCATGATCCCGGTCTGCTCGCCCTTGAGCCACTGATCCCACCAGCGCAGCGACTCCTGAAGGAAGCCGATGGCCGGACCGGGCACGCCGAGATGCGGATACTTGTGAGCCCAGGGGCCCACCAGCCCCTTGCGCGGAACATCTATGCCCTCCAGCAGGCGAAACACCGCGTTGCAGTAGCCATCCGCCCAGCCGCTGACCGCATAGACCGGACACTGGATCCGCGCGTAATCCTCGCATACCGAGCCATGTTTCCAATAGTCGTCGCGACGCTGGTGTTCTAGCCACTGAGTGAGCCACAGGCCGCTGCCATCGAGGCGCTGCATCCACATATCGCGCCAGCGATCCCCCACCAGCTCCGGATCCGGCGGACAGGCGTTGCCGTCGAACATGGTCGATGCCCAGGAGAGATTGTCGGCGAGCAGACAGCCCCCCATATGATGAATGTCATCGGCGTAGCGATCGTCGGTAAAGCACAGAGTGATCACCGCCTTGAGCTGAGGCGGCTGCAGAGCGGCGATCTGCAGGCCGTTGAAGCCACCCCACGAGATGCCCACCATGCCCACGTCACCGGTACACCAGGGCTGGTCGGCCAGCCACTCCAGAACCGCCAAGCCGTCATCGAGCTCCTGGGGGGTATATTCGTCGGTGAGCACGCCGTCGGAATCGCCGGTGCCGCGGATATCGACCCGTACCCCGGCGTAGCCATGGCCGGCCCAGTAGGGGTGAACCTGGACGTCACGCTCGGCGGTGAGGTCGCGCTTGCGATAGGGCAAGTACTCGAGGATCGCCGGAACGGGATGACGCTCGGCGTCCACGGGACGCCAGATGCGCACCCCCAGGCGAATGCCGTCGGGCAGCGTGATCCAGGTCTCCTCCTCCATAACCCGGCGCGGAAAATCGGTGACGATGCGCATTCCTGTCCTCCTCCGTCAGCCTTCGATCTCGTCGAACTCGAACGTCAGTCGGGCCGCCAGACGCTCGTAGTCCTCGAGGAGGCGTTCTGCGCTGTCGGCGCCCATCCAGATATAGGCCAGGGCATAGCTGTAGCTGTCCTGCTCGAGCAGCGTCGACAGGCGCTGCCCGGCCTCCACCTGAAGGGCGATCACGCTACCCGGAAAATCCGCCTCCAGGGCGGCGACTTCCGCGTCACTCGGCACTCGGGTGGCCACGGCATCGACGAAGAACACCCGATAGAAGAACTTGGCCGCCACGGCGTATTCACCCTGGCGATGCGGCATGTCGGGGCGCCGCCCCAGGGCCAGGTCGATGGTGACCTGCTGGTTGCTGACCCCGTCGACCTTCTCGAAGAGGTCGCAGTGGGACTGGGAGATACGGGTATTGATCTCCAGCAGCCAGATGCGGTCCTGCACCTCGTCCCAGAAGTACTCGATGTTGAAGGCCGAGTTGTCGAAGCCGATGTGGCGCATCACCCTGTCGGTGAGTTCGCGCATCTTGTCCTGGATGGGGGCGGGCAGCCCCGAGGGGTAGCGATAGTGGAAGAAGCTCAGCACCTGAGGATAGCGCAGCGAGTCGACGATGCCGTAGCTGACCACCTCGCCCTCGAAGACGTAGCCCTCCACCGTGCACTGCCACCCGCCGATGATCTCCTCGGCCATGCAGAAGTGGCCGTCCACGGCGGCGATCTCGTCGGGCAGCCGGGCACGCTCGAGCACGGTGTTGAAGGGATCGGCGATCAGGCCGATCTCCTCACGCAGTTTCTCGATGGCGTGGTAGAAGTCTTCCGGGGTGTCGATGCGAAAGCCCAGCCGCGACCCCGAGGACTTGATTGGCTTGATGAAGAACGGGAAGTAGAGTCCGGCTTCGCCGATATGGACCAGCGCCTCGTCATCGAAGGGATCGAAGGCCGTGAAGCCGGGAATATAATCGGCGATCACCTCCTTCTGCACTCGGCGACTCCAGTACTTGTGCTCGCACTTGAGCAGGCTGGACAGCGTGGGGGAACGAGTGCCGAAACGCTCGCAGAGGATCGGCAGCATGGTCGACACCGGGAAGTCCATGTAGCCGACGATGGCATCCACGCTGCCATCGAAGGCCTCCAGCCGCTCGGTGGCTTCATCGAGCATGGCGGAAATGTCGAAGACCTCGGTGTCGTAGACCGCCGCGGGGTCGATGACCCCATGAAAGCGCCAACCGTCGGCTCCCCTGAGGCTCTCTAACCGCTCCCGGTTGAAGTCGTTGAGCCCCACCACGAAGACATGGCGCACTGCACTGTTCATGGTCACCTCCCGCCGCCCCTCGACGGCACCACTGACCAAGCCTGGTCGCCGTCACGGCGACACGGCCATCATCTTGCAGCATAGTCCTTGCAGCATGATCCAGCCGAGGAGGGATGAGCGGGCCCAGGCTACAGCACCAGGCTGACGATCAACGCCGAACCGCCGACCACCAGGGCGATGATCACGGCCAGTACGACCAGGCGATCGAGCCAACGATCGAAGCGTGTATACCGGGCAGCGGAGTGTCGCCGTCGAGTCGCTCCCCGACGGCGACGCTCACCCGTAACAGGAGTGGGAGGCATGGCGGAAGTCCGATTTCACCATTGATACCCAAAGCTTACGACCTGCACCAGCGGTAGGCCAGCGATGAGAGGCCCTCGCGGGGATTGATAGGTCACTCGACCACCTTGAGGCTCGAGGCAGTTGCCCCTCCCCCGCCCGGCGAAGCGGTCTCGACGTAAGCGGCATTGCATCGAAGGCGATCCGCCCCCATCAATACTCTTCAGCAGGCTAACTTTTTCGCCCCACGCCAACCGGAGCTTTCATGTCTCGCCTCGCCGCTACTTCCTTGTCCGTTCTCGACCTGGCCCCCATCCGCGAGGGTGGCAGCGCCGCCGACAGCTACCGTGAAAGCGTGGCCCTGGCCCAATTGACCGAGCGCCTGGGCTTTACCCGCTTCTGGCTCGCCGAACATCATGGCATCGAGGGCATCGCCAGCGCCGCCACCGCGGTGCTGATCGGCCATGTGGCCGGTGCCACCCAGCGCATCCGTGTGGGCAGCGGCGGCATCATGCTGCCCAACCATCCGCCCCTGGTGATCGCCGAGCAGTTCGGCACCCTGGAAACCCTCTACCCCGGGCGTATCGACCTGGGGCTGGGCCGCGCACCGGGTTCCGACGGTGCCACCATGGCGGCGCTGCGCCGTGACCCCTATGCCGGGGTGGACGACTTCCCGCAACGCCTGGAGGAGCTGCAAGGCTTTCTCGACGACCCGCGACCCGACCAGCGGGTGCTCGCGGTTCCCGGCCAGGGCACCCATGTCCCCCTCTGGCTGCTGGGCTCCAGCGGCTACAGCGCCCAGCTCGCCGCACGCCTGGGCCTGCCCTTCGCCTTCGCCGCCCAGTTCGCCCCGGGGTATCTGTTCGAGGCACTGCGCCTCTACCGCGACAACTTTCAGCCCTCTGCGGTCCTCGAGCGCCCCCACGCCATGGTCGGGCTGCCGGTGGTCGCCGCCGAGACCGATGCCCACGCCGACTACCTGGCTTCCACCATGCGCCAGAAGTTCCTGGGCATGATTCGTGGTCGACGCACCAGCGCCAAGCCCCCGGTGGAGCACCTGGAGATGTCGCCTATCGAGGAGGCTCAGCTGCAACAGTTCCTGGGGGCCGCCATCGTCGGCGGCCCCGGGACCGTGCAGCAGGGGCTGGAGGCCTTCCTCGAACAGACCGGCGCCGACGAGCTGATGCTCAACACCGACGTCTATGCCCTGGAGGACCGCCTGAGAAGCTACGAGATCGTTGCCGACATGTGGAAGAGGTAGTCTATAAGGAACGAACTCTGTCCCCGGGCTTTCCAAGGGGCAGTTCATCTTGCGTCACACCCGACGCGACCCCTGGAGGTTAACATGCCCGACTCCCAAGGCCCGCACCGAGATCCCCGCCAGAATCCCGCCTGGCGCGCCGCCCAGCAGTGGCAGCAGCGCGCACGCCAACGCCAGGGCAATGGCCTGCTCGAAAGCCTCAAGATGCTGCTCGCCTGGCTGCTGTTCGGCACCCTGATGATCGTGGCCATGGTCTTCGGCCTGATCTTCATGCTGCTGGGCTGGGCGCTGATGCCGCTGCTGCGCCACCGCCTGAAGAAGCGCATGGAGCAGATGCGTGCCGATCAGGCCGAAGATGTCAGCGGCGGCTTCAGCTACCGCGAGCCCCGCTATCGCGAGACTCACTCCTCCAGAGGAAACCACCACGAACAGCAGGTGCTGGAGGGGGATTATGAGGTGAAGGGGGACGAGGATCAGAAGCGGTAAGCAGAGTCGACAAACACTACGGGCCCGCCATCAGGCGGGCCCGTATCACGATAGCTCCACATCAAGGGTCGCCAGAGAGCAGGCTTATTCCAGCGACTCGTAGGGTAGCCCGACGTAGTTCTCGGCGATGGTGGTCAGCCCCGCCTCGGAGCTTGTCACATAGTCGAGCTCGGCCTGCTGCATGCGAGTATTAAAGTCCTCTTCTTCGGAGAACTTGTGCAACATCGAAGTCATCCACCAGGAGAAGCGCTCGGCCTTCCAGATCCGCTTGAGACAGGTCGCGGAGTAGTTGGGGATCAGGTCGGTGCGCCCCTCCTGGTAGACCTGGACCATCAACCGATAGAGGGTGTTGACGTCGCTTGCCGCCAGGTTGAGCCCCTTGGCCCCGGTGGGCGGCACGATATGTGCCGCATCCCCTACCAGGAACAGCCGGCCGTACTGCATCGGCTCGACCACGAAGCTGCGCAGCGGGGCAATGCTCTTCTCGAGAGACGGTCCGGTGACCAGCTTGGCGGCGACATCATCGGGAACACGCCGCTTGAGCTCCTCCCAGAAGCGCTCGTCGGACCACTCCTCGACCTTCTCGTCTAGCCCCACCTGAATATAGTAGCGGCTGCGGGTCGATGACCGCATGCTGCACAGGGCGAAGCCACGCTCATGGCGGGCATAGATCAGCTCGTCGGCCACCGGCGGAGTATCGGAGAGCAGACCCAGCCAGCCGAAGGGATAGACCTTCTCAAACTCCTTGATGCGATCCGCCGGGATTGACTTTCGCGAGATACCGTGGAAGCCGTCGCAACCTGCCACGTAGTCGCAATCGAGACGGTGAGTCTCGCCATCCTTTTCGAAAGTGATATAGGGACTATCGCTCTCGAGGTCGTGGGGCTGCACGTTGTCGGCCTCGTAGATGGTCGTGCCTCCGATCGCTTCCCGCGCCTCCATCAGATCACGCGTCACCTCGGTCTGGCCGTAGACCATCACGGTCTTGCCCCCTGTCAGCCCGGCCAGGTCGACGCGCACACGACGATTGTCCAGGGCCAGCTCCACACCATCATGAACCTCACCCTCTTCATCCATGCGCTTGTCGACACCCGCCTCGCGCAGCAGATCGACCATACCCTGCTCGAGTACACCCGCACGAATACGGCCCAACACGTACTCACCGCTCTTGCGCTCGAGAATAATATTGTCGATTCCCTGGCGGCTCAGCAGCTGGCCAAGCAGAAGGCCCGAGGGCCCGGCACCGATGATCGCGACCTGAGTTTTCATGACGGGGAGACTCCACTGTTTGGAATGGTGAACAGATGTTCGCTATATGAATTGTATTTTTTACTGAAAACCCGCCCCGAATAAGACAATATTGGTAGTTAAATATGGACAATCACAATACAAGCCTGCAACTTTAGTCACATGCCTGCTGAAAAGCTTATGTCCACCAACGCCGTCCCCGTCTTCAAGCTGTATGGCGAGACGCGCCACTGGCCAACCCCGGATCTACTCCACTGGGAATCGATTGCCGAGCGCAGCCGGCTGCACGACTGGAAAATCCAGCCTCACCGCCATGCCGACCTGCTGCACCTGCTCCATTTGACCACCGGGCGCGTCCGCCTTGAGCTGGAGGGGAGCCAGCGCTCCCATGAGGCTCCCCTGATCATCGTAGTGCCCGCCATGAGCATCCATGGCTTCCACTTCTCACCGGATACCCAGGGCCATATCATCACCCTGGCCAGCCCCCTGGCCGAACGGCTGGAGCAGCAGCTGGGTGCCCTGGCAGGAGCAATGTCACTGGCCACCGCCTACCCTCTCGAGGCCGATCGACCGGCCCGGCGCATCGCGACCCTGGTGGACCAGCTGGGAGACGAGTATCGCCACCCCGCCCCCGGCCGCGAGCGCATCCTGGAAGCGCTCACCGAGGCGCTGTTCATCGAGATCTCCCGCCTGATCGCGAGACCGCTCCACACCGGCAGCACGAGTGCTCCTCGCCCCCAGGAGCGAGGACTGGTACATCTGCAAAACTACCAGGCACTTATCGAACAACAGTTTCGTCAGCAGCCTAGTGTCGAACGGTTCGCCGAGCAGCTCGGCATGACCAGCGCTCATCTCAACCTGCTGTGCCGTCGCCTCGCCAATCGCAGTGCCCTGCAACTGCTGCATGAACGGCTGCTGCTCGAGGCGAAGCGCCAGCTTACCTACACCAACATGACGGTCGCCCAGGTTGCGGATAGCCTTGGGTTTTCGGAACCCGCCTACTTCACTCGCTTCTTCAAGCGCCTGACCGGCCTGGCACCGCGTGAGTTTCGGCGGCGCCAGGCCTAAGCGCGGCCTCGATATCATGCCCGCGGCAGTACCCCAAAAACGACAGCGCCCCCGCGAGCATGGCTCTCGGGGGCACTTGTTAGTCTAGAGATTGGCCCAGGGACTTCTGATGCTCACATCAGGAACAGCGCCGTCAGCGCCGGAAAGAGGATCAGCAAGGCCAGTCGCACGAAATCCGAGACGATAAAGGGTGCTACCCCCTTGAATATCTCGCCCAACCCGACATGAGGCGCCATGGCCTTGATCACGAATACGTTCATCCCAACCGGAGGGGTTATCAGCCCCAGCTCAACGGTCAGCACGGTGATGATGCCGAACCAGATGGGGTCGATACCGAGCGCCTGGATAATCGGATAAACCACCGGCACCGTGATTACCAGCATGGCAATCGCATCCATGAACATCCCCAGCACGAAATAGAGCAGCAGGATGCACAGCACCACGACCATGGGCGAAAGCTCCATGCCATAGAGCAGATCGGTAATCGAGAAGGAGATCCGTGACACCGAGATGAAGTAGCCCAGGGTCTCGGCACCTACCAGCATGAAGAACACCACCGCCGAGAGCGCCAGGGTCTCCTGCACGCTGCGCCATAACGCGGCTGCGCGCATGCCCTTGACCAGGGCGTAGAGCAGGGTGGCGAAGGCGCCGACACTGGCTCCCTCGGTAGGGGTGAAGGCGCCAAAGTAGATGCCCAGAATCATTACCAGAAAGACCGCGAAGAAGGGCACCAGGCCAGAGAGCGAAGCCAGCTTCTGTGTCCAGGTGGTCGACTCGCCGGCCACCGCCAGCGATGGCTTGATCCGCATCACCACGCTGACCGTCAGTGCATACATCACCAGCCCCATCAGCCCCGGCACCAGGCCTGCCATGAACATGTCGCCGACCGATTGCTCGGTAAGGATGGCGTAGATCAGCAGGGCGATGGAGGGCGGAATCATGATGCCCAGGGTTCCCCCGGCCGCCAGCGCGCCGGTGGCCAGGCCCCGGTTGTAGCCGTAGCGTTCCATCTCGGGCAGAGCGACACGGGTCATGGTGCTGGCGGTGGCCAGCGAGGAACCGGAGATCGCCGAGAAGATGCCGCAGGAGCCGACGGCAGCGATGGCCAGGCCACCCTTCCAGCCACCGCAGATCACACGGGTAGAGTGGAACAGCTTGCCGGCCATGCCGGAGTGTGCCGCCAGCACGCCCATGAGGATGAACATCGGTACCGCACTGAAGCTGTAGTTGGAGAGCACTTCTACCGGCACGGTCTTGAGCTGGGCGATGGCGGCATCCCAGCTGATCACCTGGGCAAAACCCACCACCCCGACAATCAACATGGTCAACGCTACTGGTACCCGTAGCATCATCAGTACCAACAAGAGGCCCAGACCGATGGCCCCGATCATCTCACTCCCCATGGGAGACCTCCCCTTCGACGCCGAAGATGGCACTCAACAAGGCATGGACCAGACTCCGTAGTCCCAGCATCAGACTGAGTACGGCGGCGGCGTAATAGATGGGCCCCATGGGAATCCGCAGATCCTGAGTCACCTCACCATACCGAGCAGCCGAACTGCCGGACTCCAGCAGACCGAAAAAGAGCACCAGGCCAAGGGCCGTGAAACCCAGAAGATAGACGCCGTGCAGGCGGTTCTTGATGGTGGGTGACAGGCCATGGGAGAAGGCCTCCACCACCACCTGGCTCTTCTCCACATTGGCGGCCATGGCCGCCAGCAGCGAGAACAGCATCAAATAGCTCACCAGTTCCACACTACCGGTCACGCTCAACGCCACGCTCCCGTCGGTGAGCCGCGATAGATAGCGGGTAGTGACATCAACGATGGTGACCCCCAGCAGCCCCAGCAGGGCGATGCCGGCCACTAGCTTGCACAACAGGGCCAGCCAGTGGCTGGCCCTTTTCAAGGTTGACTGCATATGGCTTTACCCCTGATCGGCGACGCAGGACGCGCTGGCGGCCAGGGCCGCCTCGTAGACCTCGCGACCGGGCAGTCCTCGCTCTTCGAGCTCGTCCAGGTAGCTCTCGATCCCGTCCTGCAGCGGCTTCTGCCAGTCCGCATTTTCCAGCGGGCTTTCGATCTCGCGGATGGTATGTCCCGCTGCCTTTGCCTCCTGCTTGCCCTCCACGTCGAGGCGGTCGAATACCGTCCCCGCATTCTCTGCCCATTTCATTCCGGAGTTGGCATCGATCACCGCCTGCTGCTCTGGGCTAAGGCGGTCGTAGGCGCGCTGGTTCATGGTCGCCACGAAGATCAGGGTGTAGAACGGCACCTCGGTGTGATACTCGACCAGTTCAATGATACGAAAGCCCTTTAGCCCCTCCCACGGAAAGCTCAGACCGTCGATGACACCTCGCTGCATGGAGGTGTAGATATCCGGCGCCGGCATGCCCACGGGGGTTGTCCCCATGTTCTCGAGCATCTCTCCCGCCACTGCGGTGGGGCGACGGATACGCAGCCCCTCGAGGTCAGCCGGCACCTTCACCTCGGTATCGATGGTGTGAATCCCCCCGGGGCCGGTGGTAAAGAAGAACAGCGGGCGGGTGTCAGCGTACTCATCGTCCAGATGCCCGTCCTCGTAGAGCGTCTGCAGTACACAGGCCCCCTGGGTCGCGCTGGTCGCTACCCCGGGCAACTCCACGATCTGTGACAGCGGGAAGCGACCGGCGGTATAGCCCTGCGCTGTCGCACTGATATCGGCGATTCCCTTGGACGCCGCTTCATAGAGAGAGTCTGGCTTGGCCAGCGTACCGGAGGGGAACATCTCCACCTTAAGCTCACCCCCAGACTCCTCCTCGAGGGTTGCGGCCCACTCCTCGAAGATATCCTGGTTAATGCCCGAAGCACCCGGCCAGAAGTGGGCCATGCGCAGGGTAGTGGCCGATTGAGCAGAAGCCGCGGCCAGGCCGGCAATGGACGCAACCAGCAGGCAGGCGGTGAACTTGGTTTTCATGGTAATCCTCCGAGAATTGTTGTCGCTGCGTCAGTCGTTCGCATAGTGAACATGAGTTCGCAGAATAGGCCAAAAGTAAACCATTGGCCCGCGCCACGAAAAGCGACTTTAGTCTTACCCCAGCAACTCCGAGCATAACCACACCCTCGTAGTATCAGTTTCAAATCGCCTGGGGGTGGTTGGTCACCACCTCCGGACCGATTGTTTTTCGCAGGGCATTTCCCAATCACCCGAGAGCTGATACCGCCAGAAAAGTTTAGTAGCGCAATTTCTGCTGAGACCACTGTTGAAATTAAGCCTGGAGAAATTTCCAACTTTAGTCTCGTTGCCGTTTGACAACATGATGCTAACCTTATGTACGCACAGCGACCTACGGTTCGCTATGCGTACAAAATGCATTTCGATCTCAATCTACAACCATAATTCGCTTCTTGGTGGATAAATATGAAAAAGACCTTAACCTCAATGGCGATAGCAGGACTTGCAATAGGTACTTCCATCACAGCTATTGCGGATACGCAGGTGGTCATGCTGGGTACTGGTACCCCCGTACCCAATGGGGAGCGCGCGGGAGCCGGTATCGCGGTCATTTACAACGATGAGGCCTATGTCTTCGATGTCGGCGCCGGAGTGATCGAACGCGCGACCCAGGCCGCCGAACGTCTCGACATCGCTCCACTAAGCCCCGTCAATATCGACCACCTCTTTCTGACTCACCTGCACAGCGACCATGTTCTGGACTACCCGGAATTGCTGGGCACCTACTGGTGGCGCCGCACGGATCAGCTCAAGGTCTTCGGCCCTGAAGGCACGCAGGCCATGAGCGAAGGCATCTATACTATGCTGGCCGATGACACCGAGACCCGGCTCAAGGACAAGAGCCCGGTCACCAACCCCGATGCGGCATATGCCGATGTCACCGAAATCACCGCCCCGGGCACGGTGTTCGAGGAGGATGGAATCAGGATCGAGGCCTTCCCCGTCTCCCATGGACACTGGGACTTGGCCTATGGCTATAAGGTGACAACCCCCGACAAGACCATTGTCATTTCCGGCGACACCTCGATCAACGAGGAAGTCGAAAGGCAAGCTGAAAAGGCCGATATCCTAATCCATGAGGTCATCAGTCACTCCGGCTGGAAGGAGCTTCCGGAACAGTGGCAAGCCTATCATCAGTACGCTCATACCCTGACCGACGAGCTGGCCGACTTGGCGAACGCCGCTCAGCCCGACCTGCTGGTGCTCTATCATGTACTGCACTACGGGGCCCCCATCGAGTCAGCACTCGAGGAAGTCCAGCGTGACTACGACGGCGACGTGGTACTAGCCGATGACCTGGATGTCTTTAAATAAGTTCGAATCCTAGGTTTATAAGATACTTGCGTTCATCGGTGGCCACCGATGTGTCTACTCGAATTCGTCTTACGGCCGGGGAGTTGACTCTCTGGCCGAAGTTGCGGATCTGAGCGGCCCCGCAACCACAATCCCACCAGCTCCCCCCTGTCGTTTACATCACAAAAACTACTCAAAGGATACATCCATGCAGCAACACACCCACCTATGGCTTGCTCCCCTCTCTTGCGTCATCCTCCTAGCCGGACCGGCACAGGCCCAAGAATCCCATAGCGGCCCCAATTTCAAGGGCGAACTGGCGACCGGCGCACTCAAGGTCGATGACCGCGACATCGATGCCTGGGCCTTTGGCCTGGAGGCGGGATTCGACGGACTTTTCACCTTCGATGATACCCCGCTCAAGCTCAGCTATGACTTCGTCGCCGACTTCACCAACGCCGTCAATGACAATGACGCCTTGACCTGGACGCCGGGCAATCCCAACGGCGGCACCGATGACGACATTTATATTCGTACGGCAAGATTGTTACTGATCAGCGATTATGGCTCCTTGCTGTTTGCCCCCCGCATTCCCTCCGGTCAGTGGAACGCACTCTACTCCGAGATCGACAACTACTACTACAATCGCTTCCATGCCCAAACCGGCGACATCGCCATCTTCGGCCAGGTGGAGCAGGCCAGTGATGTCATCGCCTATGTATCGCCAACGTTCGGCGGAGGCTTCCGCTTCGTAGGCACTAGCCTGACCCTGGACGATGCCAACAATAAAGACTCGGATGTCTGGGCCGCTCGACTGGTGTATAACAACGCCGAAGGCCTCAAGGCAGGCATCGGTCACGTCATCACCAATGCCGAACAGCTACCCACGGACGATGACTATCACCGCTCGGTGGCGTCGCTGAGCCATGAACTCGGGCGCCTGGACCTGGCAGGCATCTACGAAATCAACCGAGACCATCCTACCGGCGACTTCGATTCCTATGGGACAAATGTCACCTACGACCTGACCAATCGCTGGACGACAAGTCTAGGCTACGCCGAGAAGCGCCACGATGATAACGAGGCACTGAATGAGCGGGTCGTCGTCGCGGACATCAAGTACCACCTCGGCGAGAACACCACCCTCTTTCTGGAGACGGGCCAGTACGAAGAAGCCCATGACAATATCGCAGGCGGTATCAGCATGAAGTTTTAAGTGCACGCCGCATGGTGCCCGTCATCCAAACCGATGACACCGGGAAGAGCTGACGCTATTTACGAAGTCGTCTTAGAAGACAGGGCTCAGGTAGAGCTATCCCAGTTCAGTTCACGAAGCAGGCTGCTCCCGAGACCGCCATGTCACTCGATGTGCATGAAACCGGTATTGCCAGTGCAGGGATCCAGACTCTCAACAAGATCATCACCCTGCACCAGGCCACGCACGACTGGCGCCATGCAGCGGGGCACAATACTATCCGATCTTCAGCACCGGCTTGACGGTGGTGCCGTTCGCCGAGTCCTCGAAGGCCTGGTTGATCTGCTCCGGCGCATAGAACCTGACCAGCCTGTCGAAGGGAAAGCGCCCCTCCTTGAAGTAGGCCACCAGCTGCGGAATGAACACCCGCGGCACCGAGTCACCCTCGATCACGCCGATCATCGACTTGCCCTCGGCCATCAGGTCCTGGTGCACATCGAGCGTCACCTCGGGGGTGACGCCGACGATGGCCGAGACACCCAGCGGGCGCAGCGCCTGTAGTGACTGGCGCACCACCATGGGCACACCGGTGGTCTCCAGCGCGAAGTTGCTGCCGCCACCGGTGATCTCGCGTACCCGCTCGAGGGTATCCTCATTCTGGCCGTTGATGGCATGGGTCGCCCCCAACTCCCGGGCGAGCTCGAGACGGCTGTCGTGAACATCCACCGCGATGATCTGGTGGCAACCGGCGATGCGTGCCGCCATGATGGCGGATAGCCCCACGGCACCACAGCCGTAGACCACCAGGCTGGAGCCGAACTCGGGCTTGAGCCGGTTGAGCACGGTACCTGCACCGGTCTGGATGCCGCAGCCCAGCGGACCGAGCAGCGCCAGATCCACCTCGGGGTCGACCTTGACCGCATTGCGGGCATTGACCACGGCGTGACTGGCAAAGGACGACTGGCCAAAGAAGGTCGCCAGCGCCTCGTCACCCCGGGCGATACGGTGGCTGCCATCGTCCATGGCGCCACCGAAGTTCAAGTCATTAAAGGTGTCGCAAACGGTAGGATGCCCGGTCAGGCAGTGTCCGCAGCTACCGCAATGGGCAAACGACAGCACCACATGATCGCCCACCTCGAGCCCGGTCACGCCCTCGCCGAGGGCCTCGACTACGCCGGCTCCCTCATGCCCCAGCACGATGGGGAATGGGGCGATCCCCAGGTCGCGGGCCACGGCATCGGTATGACAGACACCGGTGGCCACGATGCGCACCCGCACCTCGCCCAGGGCGGGCTCGGCCAGTTCGACCGATTGCCATTGAAAGTCGCTGCCCTGTTCGGCGGTAACTGCCGCTTGAATCTGCATGGATAGTCTCCTTCATCGGAAGGCCCCGCCGGTCCGGCGGGGCATTAGAGTGCCATCAGTGTACGAGGCGCCTCCACGCCGCCTTGCCTCAGAAGAACTTGGTCAGCTGCAGGCGGATAGCATCGCCCTCGCTTTCGAGCCCCTTCAATCCACCGGCCTCGGCATCGTACTCATGGTAGACGGCACCCTTGAGCATCACCCCGGCCTGGGGCCAGAGGTAACCCGCCTCGGCGCCAATGGCGTGGCGCTCTGCCTTGGCGCCGATCGCTGCGCCGTCATCTGCCTCGAGCTGCCAGGCGTCGTAGCCCACCAGGCCGAGTTCCAGGCCGCTGTCCAGTCGATGACCGAAGCCCCACTCCACCAGCCAGCTATCGCCGGGGGTAATGCCGGTAGCGTCCTGCTCGGTCTTGATCTCGTAGCGTGACAACGCCGAGAAATTCCAGCGACGCTCGGCATCGAAGTGCCAGGCACCGCCCAGGGTC
The DNA here is from genome assembly GCF_031846005.1 of Halomonas sp. LES1. Taxonomy (NCBI): domain Bacteria; kingdom Pseudomonadati; phylum Pseudomonadota; class Gammaproteobacteria; order Oceanospirillales; family Halomonadaceae; genus Halomonas; species Halomonas sp. LES1. The sequence continues at coordinate 37,402 of NZ_JAVRGC010000006.1, read as the reverse complement.
AGCATGGTGGTACCGTAGCCCTTGCCTACCGACGCCGGGTTATGGCGGTCAAAGTCGGCGGTGTCGAACCAGTGGCCGGCGGCAAAGGTGGCATCCCACTGCTCGCCGTGCCAGCCCAGGATCACCGGGCCGATGAAAAGATCACCGATACCATCGTCATCGAAGCGACGCCCGCCAGCGACATCGAGGTCAAACTCGAGATCGAGCATCGGCACGATCGCCTCCACCCCGTAGTCGGCTCCCAGGAACCGCTGGTCGGTCACCCAGATAAAGCGGTGCGCCAAGGCGTTGACCGAGCCACTATTACGACCAGGTGCCGCATCCCCGCTCTGATCATTGAAGCTGTCGATGTCATAGTGCATCAGGTAGCCACGGTAGTAGAGGCCCTCGGGTGGCAAGCTCGTTGCGCTAAGCCCCTCGATTCCCGGCACATAGTGGCCGTTCACGGCCAGTGCAGGCGTGGCGACAAGGCCAGCCCCCAACAGGGCCGACAGCCGGATACTGTTCTTGAATGTCATCATGCATTGTCTCTGTTATTGGCATGGCCTGACCCCGCTTGCCGCGGGGCAGGCGTTATAGGCGACGTAGAATCAGAAGGGATAGCCGCGCGGCGCATGCTGTACACTGATCCACTGATCAGTGGTGAACTCCTCGATGGCCCAGTCGCCGTTGAAACGACCCAGGCCAGAGTTCTTCTCACCGCCGAAGGGCACATGAGCCTCATCGTTGACCGGCATGTCGTTGACGTGAGTCATACCCGCCTTGACGCCCTGGGCGAATCGCGCCCCGCGCGCCAGGTCGGCGGTGAACACCGCGCTGGAGAGGCCATACTCGCACGAGTTGGCCAGCTCCAGGGCATGCGCCTCGTCACGCGCCTTCTGGATGCCGACCAGCGGGCCGAAGATCTCCTCGCGGCTGATCTCCATGTCGGGGGTGACATCGCCGAACACATGAGGCGGCACCAGCTGGCCCTCGACCTCGCCCTCGAACAGCACGGTGGCTCCCTCCTGCCTGGCGATGGCGATCTTCTCCTCCAGCCCCTCGCGCTGCTTGGCGTTGATGATCGGGCCAACCACGGTGGCCATATCATCGGGATCACCGACCTTGAGTCCCTTGACCTTGGCCACGAAGCGCTCGACGAACTCGTCGTAGCGCGACGCATCGACGATGATGCGGTTAACCGCCATGCAGATCTGCCCCTGGTGCAGGAACTTGCCCATCGCAGCGGCGTTGACGGCCTGTTCGATATCGGCGTCATCAAGCACCACGAAGGGGCTGTTGCCACCAAGCTCCAGGGCCACCTTCTTGATGTGTTCACCGCCGCTGCAGATGCCACCGATGCGACGCCCCACCGGGGTCGAGCCGGTGAAGGAGATCATGCGCGGTACGCGATGCTCGACGAAGGCGTCGCCGATCTCGCTGCCGGCCCCCACCACCACGGAGAGCAGCCCCTTGGGCAGGCCGGCTTCCTCGAAGATGCGCGCCAGCAGCAGGCCACCGCACACCGGCGTGTCGCTGGCCGGCTTGACCACCACGGCGTTGCCCAGCGCCAGCGCCGGGGCGATGGAACGCTGCGACAGGTGCAGCGGAAAGTTCCAGGGGCTGATCACCCCCACCACGCCCAGCGGCTTGCGATAGACGCGGTTCTCCTTGCCCGGCACGTTGGAGGCCAGGGTCATGCCATGCACGCGACCCGGCATGCTGGCGGCTTCCAGCGTGATGCCGCGCGCCGCACCCCACTCGACGTTGGCCTTGAGCCGGGTGCTACCCGACTCGCGGATCAGCCAGTCGATGATTTCCTCCTTGCGGGCGTCGAAGATCTCGACCACGCGATGCATCAGGCCGGCGCGCTCCGCCGGCGGCGTCGCCGCCCACTCGGCCTGGGCCTTCTCCGCCGACAGATAGGCGGCATCCAGGTCATTGCGGTCGGCCAGGCGAATCTCGAGCAGCTCGCTGTCATCGAAGGGGTTGGTCACCCTTGCGCTGCGCTCGCTCGCTCCCTCGCGCCACTCGCCGGCGATGGGTTGCAGATGGAAGTCACTGTAACGTTCCGTCATCTCTTGATTCCTCCTGGAGGATCACGATGGCGTCAGGACCATCGCGATGTATGAGTGAAGACCGGCCTCAGTCGTAGATCGCCAGGTCCGAGGCCAGTACGAAATTACCGTCGTAATAGCCGGCCATCTCTTCGCGAAGCTGCTCATCGGTCTGCCCGAAAAGCAGGGGATGAGTCATCACCAGCAGCTCCGGCTCAATGGCATCGCCGATCTCGGCCAGCTGCTTGGTGCTGGTATGGGCGTGGTACATGTAGTCCTGCCAATCCTGTGGCAGCTGGTGAACACCACCCTCACTCATGACCTCATGGATCAGGATATCGGCGCCCTCGAAGTGCTCATAGAGCGCCTCCTCGTGGCGCGTGTCGCCGCTGATGACTACCGTCTTCTCGGGTGTCTCCACCCGGTAGCCGAACGCCATGCCGTCCTCCCAGCTGCCGTGGGGCACCTTGAAGGCGGTGATGGTCACCTTGTCGTCCTGATGCACCACCTGGGTCTCGCTGATCTCGGTGACATCGACATTGAAGCCATCCGGGTTGGCCGGCTGGGTGCCATGCAGGCGATGGTCGATATCATCGACATAGGCCTCCAGGATATTGGTGGTCATGGCCTCGACCCCCTTGGGCCCGATCACCTTCATCGGCTCGCTGCGCCCCATGATCCAGGGACGCAGCATCAGCTCCGGCATGCCCATCACATGATCCGAGTCCAGATGAGTGACGAACACCTTGTTCATCTCGCCGTAGACGGAGTCGTTGCTGAAGTAGATATCCTCGGGCATGAAGTCCTTCCCGGAGAGCGCATCGAAGTTCCTGACGAACCCCGGACCGGCATCGAACAGATACATCTCCTTGTCGACCACCACCAGGATGGCCTGACCGGCGCGCTCATGCTTGAGCACCGGCGTGCCGGTGCCCAGCATCACCACGGTGGTATTACTGGACATCGTTGCGTTGCTGGCGGCAGATTCCGGTTCCGCGGCCAGCACGGACTGGCCGCCCAACAAGCCAACCAGGACCATCGGTACCAGTGGTTTCAGGGGAAAGTGCATGGGCATATGGGGTTTACCGTTTCTATTGTGCTTTGATGTGTGCAGGCCACCACGCCGAGGGTGGCCCGTGTGACTCGACCGCTGATCAGGAGCGGATGCCCGACTTACCCGGCGACAGGATGCCATTGGGATCCAAAGCATTCTTCAGCGTCTTGTGCACCTCACGCAGTGGCTCGCCGAACGTCCCCGCGACCTGCTCCATGAACTCGGTGTTCGTGCGGTAGAGACCGTAGCCACGCTTGGCGAACTCATCGATCAGCTCGGCGAAGCAGTCATGGGCCCGCTGGGTCTCTTCCGGATCCTCGCGGTTGTAAAGTAGGTCGATGACATGGTGCATGTCGCGCCAGCCGACGATGTACTTTGCCACGTAATCGAAGCCGTACTTGCCGAGGATCTTCTGAGCCAGCTCGGTCTGATCCTTGGTCTCGCTGCCCTTCGCCTGGGAGACCGGCGCAAACCACATGGAGCCACCACCCCCACGCCAGTTATAGAGGCCGAACTCCTGAAGGTTCATATCCCCCCTCATCAGGGCCGCACGATACTCGAAGCCACCGCCTCGTTTCTCGGCCTCCTCGCCGTACATGATCTTGGCCTTGCCACTCTTTCCGAAGGCCTGCTCGACGATCTTCCAGTTGACGTCAATCTGCTCGGGGGTGCCGTATAGCGCCGCGTAGACGTTCCACTCGCCGACGCCCTCATCCTGCTTGATGCGCTCGATGGCCTCGCGCGGGATGGAGTCACTACCCTCGTAGTAGGTCTTGCGCTGCACATGAGTCCCCGCATCCCAGAGGGTGTGCACAATCACCACCGCATTGGGGATGATCTGGGCAATGCGCAGCGGGCGCAGAACATCAACGATCTCCTCGATATCCTCCAGGTCGTCGTACTGGATAACGAAGGGACGATAGGCCGGGGGCTCGGGCATCAGCCACAGGCCCATCTTGGTCACGATGCCGTAGTTGGACTGGGTAAAAAGGCCGTCGATATAGGGACCATAGCCCCACTTGAACACCTGCCAGGAGCTGGAGTTCTCGATGCCTCCCATGCCGGTGCGTACCACCTCACCGTTGGCCAGCACCACCTCCATGCCACACTGGAACATGAAGTGTTCACCATAGGGTGTATAGCCCACACCGCGGTCCAGGGTATTGCCCACGGGGCCTGCGATGGCCGAAGGAGCCGGCGGATCCAGCCACAGCTTGAGGTCGTTCTCCTTGATGTAGTCGTAGAGCTGCTGATAGGTCACGCCGGGCTCGAGCAGTGCCGTGCAGACCTCGGGATCGACATCGAGAATCTGGTTCATGCGGTGCATATCGAGGATCACCTGGCCGGTCTCGCCGGGGGCGGCGCTGCCGTAGCCCAGGTTCTTGCCGGTGGAGATGGTCCAGATCGGTACCTTGTACTCGTTACAGGTGCGCACGATGCCCTGAACCTGCTCGGTAGTGGTGGGCAGCAGCGCCGCGGAAGGGATGTAGTCCTTGTCGTCGCCGGCCATCATGATCTTGGTATAGGGCGCGAGCTGGTCGCCTTCGGTCAGGACACTATCGGCCCCGAGAATCTCGCGGAACCGAACGAGGGCAGCGTCGAAGTCAGCTTCGGACACGCCCTTGGGAAGAATTCGCTGTGTGGTGCTCATGAAGTCGTCTCTCGATTATTGTGATCGGGGGCTTACAGCCGAACCAGGAAGCTCAGCTCGGTGGCACTGACGGACTCACCGTACGGACGCCTGATGTCTTGGCTATGGCGCGCGCTACCCGAGGCCGTTGCCAGGCGGGCATATTCACGCCCCAGTGCGGCTTGCCAGCTGCCCGCATCTACCGCCAACGGCGCCGCGATGGGACCGCGATGGCTCAGCAGGCGATGCTGTCCCGCGTCATGTCGCCCCAACGCCAGCACTCGGCCGCGACCGGCCAGTAGACTGGTCAGCAGTACCAGGCCCGCCTCATCGGTAAATCCAGTCGCCAGCGCGCCGGCGGGCTGTGCATTCAGCGCTAACGGGTCGAGACGACCTTCATAGCGCGGCGTCCAGCCCTGCTGACGCAACCCCTGACCTAGCTCGGTCGTGGAGCGATCGACACCGAAGAGGCTGATCGAGCCATGTGCCGGATCATCAGCAAGGCCGACATCGGAGGCCCAGGCGGCCCCCAGCGAGAGCGGCACGGAGGCGCCCAACAGCAGGCCATTCTTCATGAGTTGTCGCCGTGTCAGCTTCATGGCGCTACTCCTCGCTATCCGCGGCGGGCGCCAGATCGCCGCCCATCAATGCCTGGATCAGCGCCTCCAGCTCAGGGTCGCTGATCTTGGCTTCGCGGAAGGACGGCATGGCGGCTCGGCCGTTGCGTACCGTCATACGGATATAGTTTCCACGCGCCTCATGGGCCACTTCGGGGAATGCCATGGTGATCGGAGCCACCTTGTTGGCGACGTCCGTTTCGTGGCAGTGGGAACAGACCTGCCGGTAGACTTCGGCGGGTTCACGCATATCGGTTTCACTCTCTGCCGCCGCCACGGAGGGGAGCAGCAGAGAGCCGAACAGGGTCAGTGCCCCGATCGTCACTGGGGAGAGGTGCCGGGAAAGCACCCTTGTTATGTTTTTCATGGTCAATGTCACCCGTCTGGTCGTTATGGGCTTGCCGTCGATAGAGCCTCCAACCACCCCTAGACTTTAGTCTAATCAAAAGGTTATCAGCGGACTCCAGCCCTATTTACCTGTCAAGAACCATGCCGAAACTGTAAAACCATGGGTAATCAAGGCATTAGGCGAATTACACGCAAACATTCATTCGCAATACGAACATACGTTCGCTAATATCGGTTAACCATTTGCTCATCATTGCCTAAATCATCACCCCAGGGCGTCACCTCCTGATACTGCCTGGGTGATATCCTGGCATTGCGACTTGTCGACGAGTGACTCATGACTGCCAGCACTCCCCAGTACCCCAGCGCCCGCGACCTGATGGACGCCCTGCGTTTCCTTCCGGAGGAGGGGCAGGTCTGGTTGGGCGAGCAACGCATGTTGCTGATGTCGCTGCAGGCGTCGGCGTTCTTTCGTAATGAGCTGGTGTCCACCCTGGGAGCGGAGCGCGCCCGTGGCGTCTTCATCCGCCTGGGCTACTACTCCGGCCTGCAGGATGCCGAGCTCGGCGAGTCACTGCGCGGCAGGCAACTGGGGCTGCACGACAGCTTCCTGGCTGGCCCACAGCTTCACGCGCTGCTGGGCCACGTCAAGGCAGTACCAGGCCAGCTGGATATCGATCTGGAAGCCGGCCGGTTCTACAGCGAGTTCATCTGGCAGGGCTCGTTCGAGGTTGAGGTGTGGCGTTCTCGTGGCGTACAGAGCGCGCCGGTGTGCTGGACGCTACTGGGGTACGCCTCGGGTTATGCCACCCAGCTGCTGGGACGCGAGGTGCAGTATCGAGAAGTGGAGTGCCTGGGCTGCGGCGACGCCCGGTGCCGGATCATCGGCAAGCTGGCCGAGGAGTGGTCCGACCATAAGGCCTTCTCCTCCCTCCTGCGTGAAGCCCCACTGATCGATGAGCTTTACGAGCTGCAGGCGCGGGTTGCGACCCTGGAGGGAGACCTCACCCATCAGCGGCCCGACGATGACTGGGGTCCCATCGGTTCGGCACCCGCCTTTCGAGAAATGTTGACGATGCTCGACAGTGCAGCCGTCTCGGAAGTGCCGGTGTTGCTGCTCGGAGAGACCGGCACCGGCAAGGAGATCCTGGCTCGGCGCCTTCACGAACAGAGCCTGCGTGCCAAGGGCCCCTTTGTCGCCGTCAACTGCGCCGCCATTCCGCCGGAACTGATCGAGTCTGAGCTATTTGGTGTCGAGAAGGGAGCCTATACCGGCGCGGTACAGTCACGCCTCGGGCGCTTCGAGCGGGCCCACGGCGGCACCCTGTTCCTCGACGAGCTGGCCGAGCTTTCTCCCCGTGCCCAGGCCGCCCTGCTCCGTGCCCTGCAGGAGCACCAGATCGAACGTGTCGGTGGCCAGGACGTGAGGGAGGTAGATGTGCGGGTAGTCGCGGCCACCCACAACGATCTGCACCAGCGGGTCGCGGAGGGAGCCTTCCGGCGTGACCTGTTCTTTCGACTCAATGCCTTTACGCTGACGGTACCGCCCCTGCGCGACCGTCTCGAGGATATTCCCACTCTGGCCGACCACTTCCTCGCCAGCTGCGAGCACCACTATCAGCGCCGCACCTTGGGCTTCTCCGACCAGGCCCGCTCGGCCATGGCTCAGTACACCTGGCCCGGCAACGTGCGTGAATTGAAGAACACCATCGAACGTGGAGTGATTCTCACCGCCGACCAGAAACATATCACCGAACGGGCACTGTTCGGCGACTACCGAGTCCCCACGCTGCAAAAGGAGAAAGGGCAAGGACTCAACGACCGGGGCCGACTCGAGGCGTCGACAGAGATCCCTGACTCGGAGGACACACCCCGGCAACATATCCAGGCCCTGTTCGATGCCGGGCTGACCCTCGAGGATATCGAGCGAGAGGTGCTGATCGCGGCCCAGGAGGAAAGCGAGGGCAATATTGCCGCCGCCGCCCGCCGGCTGGGCATGACACGTCCCGCCTACGCCTACCGTTTGAAGAAGTACGACCTACGCTGAGGCCGGGCCGGGCATCGTTATCTCCGGTTCATTTTCAGGGCGACCCTGAAGGCATTGAAAGTCCAAGAATCTCGCGGGCCTGCTGCCAGCTGGCCACCGGACGCTCGTACCTCTCGCACAGCGCCACCGCACGCTCGACCAGGGCCGCATTTGAGGGGGCGAGGCTATCGCGATCGAGACGCACGTTGTCCTCGAGCCCGGTGCGGGTATGACCGCCGGCGGCGATCGACCACTCGTTGAGCAGGTACTGGTTGGCACCGATGCCGGCACCACACCACTGGGCGTCGGGCGCCAGCCGCTTGAGGGTCTCGATATAGAAATCGAAGGTGGGCTTGTCCGCCGGCATCGCGTTCTTTACCCCCATCACGAACTGCACATAGAGCGGCGCCTTGAGCTTGCCCTGCTTGGAGAGGCTCACCGCCTGGTGGATATGCGACAGATCGAAGGCCTCGATCTCGGGCTTGATGTCATACTTGAGCATCTCATCGGCGAGCCAGTCGACCAGCTGCGGCGGGTTATCGTAGACGCGATTGGGGAAGTTGTTGGAGCCCACCGAGAGGCTGGCCATATCGGGCTTTAGCGGCAGCATGCCGCCGCGCTCCTCGCCGTCCCCTGAACGACCACCGGTGGAGAGCTGCACGATCATGCCAGGGCAGTGCTTGTTCAGCCCCTCCAGCAGGCGACCGAACTTCTCCGGGTCGGAGCTGGGCGTCTGGTCGTCGTTGCGCACATGACAGTGGGCGATGGTAGCGCCGGCCTCGAAGGCCGCCTGGGTGCTCTCGATCTGCTCCGTGACGGTGATCGGCACGGCGGGGTTGTTTTCCTTGCGCGGCAGGCTGCCGGTGATCGCAACACAGATAATGCAGGGTTTGGACATGGTGACCTCTTTTTCTTATATCGAAAGTGCATGGGGGGCAGTGTTGGAAGGGGGAACCGTTCCCCCTCTAGGCTAGTGGCCGGCGCCATAGACACCAGCGCCGCCCCCGAAAGAGCGGCGTCACTGATCGGGTCACGGCAGAATGGACAAGTCGTTCCGATCAGAAGTCGAAGAAGACCGTTTCACCCTCACCCTGCAGGCGAATGTCGAGGCGATAGCGCACCTTGCCGTCGACCTCTTCACGCTTGGCAATAAGGGTCTGGCGACGTGTCGGTGACTCGATGCGCGACAGCACCGGACACGCGGCGTTAGCCTCGGCCTCATCATCGAAGTAGAGGCGAGTCTGCAGCTGGATATTGATGCCGCGGGCAAAGATCGCCAGGTTGATGTGCGGCGCCTGGGACTGACCACTGGCGTGAGCCACGGGGCCCGGCTTGACGGTAGTCAGTGACCACTCGCTGCCATGATCAAAGGTGGTGGCGGTTCTTCCGAAGCTGTTGAACGGCTTCTCAAGGTCGAATTCCGGCTGGTACTCGCCGTTGCTATCGGCCTGCCAGGCCTCGATAAAGGCATCGCGGACCAGATCGCCATTGCCATCGATCACGGTGCCGACCACCTCGATATGCTCACCCTCGGCCTCGGGGCGCGCCATCTCGTTCCAGATCTCCTCGTCGCGGGTCGGGTTGCCGGCGGCGGCCAGGGCCAGGCCGATATGCACGTAGGGGCCGGCGGTCTGGGAGGCGGTCTCACGCAGCATCAGTTCGCTGGTGGGTCGGGAATTCGGCTGGTTCATCTCGTCACCCCTGTTACTGATTTTCGAAGTAGGTCTGCAGTTCGCCACGTACCACCAGGTCGAAGCGATAGGCCAGGCAGTCCATGGGCTTGCTGCGGGCCATGTCCAAGCGACCTATCATGGTCTCCACGGCTTCGGGGTCCTTGAGGGTGTGGACAATGGGACACAGCGGGATCAGCGGGTCGCCCTCGAAGTACATCTGGGTGATGAGGCGCGTGGAGATCGAGGGGCCCATCACCGACACGTGAATATGCGAGGGGCGCCAGCTGTTGGGATCGTTGGGCCAGGGGTAGGGGCCCGGCTTGATGGTGCGAAAGCGATACCAGCCCTGCTCATCGGTCAGGGTGCGCCCCACACCACCGAAGCTGGGGTCCAGCGGCGCCAGGTAGCTATCATTCCGGTGGCGGTAGCGACCACCGGCGTTGGCCTGCCACATCTCCACCAGAGTATGAGGAACCGGCTTGCCGAACTGGTCGACCACGCGGCCGAACATGATGATGCGCTCGCCCTGGGGTAGCCCCTGGTTCTGGTCCTGACGAAAGTTCAGCAGCAGGTCATTATCGTGTGGTCCCATTCGCAGTTGACGAAAGTCGGGGCCGGAAAGCTCCGATACCGTGGGCTTCTGCATGCTGACCAGAGCCTGCTGCGGTGACCGGGCAACGGAGGTCTTGTACCCCGGGGCATAGGCCGGCGGGTGCCAGTTGCGGTCGCGCTCGACGAATCGCTTGCTGTCGTATTGCATTTCATTCCTCTCAGGGGAGATTACATTGACCCAGATCAGTCTGACGGTAGTCACACGGGCTGCCAATTGACACCTTGGGCCCCACCCATAACCCAGGGGTTATGGGGTGCCCGATGCCACTCCTCGCAGCGTCTCACAGAATGTCTCCAGCGCCAGCGAGGGCGCCAGGCTGGTATTGATGCATAACCCCACCGATCCCCCTCGCTCCTCCAGGGGCAGGGCCAGCTCGGCAAGCACTCCCGCGTCGACCGCCTCACATGCGGCCTCCTCCGGTGCCACCCAGACGGCATCGCTCCCCTGAACGTAGTGTTGGCCGATTGGAAGGGAAAGCGTCTCGAGTTGGCTTGCCGGCAACTCCAGGCCGTGACGTACGAAGAAGCTGTCCACCCGCTGGCGTAGCGTGGTCTGAGGGGGCGGCAGCACCCAGGGAAAGCCCATCAACTGATGTGGTTCCAGATGAGCCTTGTCGGCGAGCGGGTGTCCGCTTCGTACCACCAGAACCAGGCGTTGGTAGAAGAGGTGCTCGAAGGAGAGATCGAGGATCTCCCGCGCCTCGGTCATGCGCCCCACCACCAGGTCCAGCTCACCACGACGCAACCGAGAGAGCAGGAAGGCGCTGGGGCCGGTGACTACACTGACCCCGCTCTCTCCCTCCATGCTCGCCTGCCAACGCAGGATCGCCTCCGGCAGCAATCGGCTCTCCACCGTGGAAAGAGCCCCGACACGCAACCAGCTGCCGGCGTGTTCCTCGCCTAGCGCACCCACTCCCTCTTCCAGGGCACGCAGCGCCGGGCCGGCATGCCTCAACAGGGTCAGGCCGGCCTCTGTCAGGGAGACGCCACGGGGGGTACGTTCGAAGAGGCTGGCATCGGTGATCTCCTCGAGCTCCCGAATGGTCTTGGAGACCCCCGGCTGAGTGATCGACATCCGCTCGGCGGCCCGGGCAAAGCTTCGCTGGCGAGCCACCTCCAGGAAGGCCTGGATATGACGGAGCTTGATCCGCGCATTGAGCACACCAGACCTCCTGTTATCGAGATGGCGACCTTACGGTATTGCCACATGCCATACGCTGGGCAACACGCTGGCCTGATATCGAAGCAGACCGGGGGTCACTCCGCCGTTTCGCCCCACCCCAGCTCCTTGGCCAGTGCAAAGGCGTGGTTGGCCGCCGGCACGCCGCCATAGATGGCCACATGCATCAGCACCTGGCGCAACTCCGACTCGGATAATCCGATACGCTTCGCCGTCTTGAGGTGCAGGGTCAGCTCTTCACGCCCCAGGGCAGCAAGGATGCCGGTGGTGATCATGCTGCGCTCGCGACGGGTCAGGTCCTCGTTGCTCCACAACTCCCCCCAGGCCAGGCGGGTGATCATCTGCTGGAAGGGTGCGTCCAGGCTGTTGGCATTCGCGGTGGAGCGTGCCACATGCTCCTCGCCCAGTACCTGTTTGCGAGTAGCGAGACCGGTGGCATAGTCGACGCCTCTGGAGCCCACGTCCCCCAGGTCCACGGCCAGCACCGCCAGCAGCTTCTCGGCAAACAGCTCCGGAACCTCCACGGAGGGCACATGACCCACACCATCGAGGATCTCCAGAGGAGCGCCATCGAGCTCTTCGGCCAGGGCCTCGAGAGTCGCCGGCGGGGTGGCCAGGTCCTCGCTGCCACCCAGCAGCTGTACCTTGACCCCCTTCCCCGACAGCTTGCCGGTGAAGGTGTCGCGACCCAGCATCTCGCAGAGCTTGGCGTAGGCCTCGTCGTCACCGCGCCCCATCTGGGTGCACCAGCCCGCCTTGAGGGCCGGCTCTGCCTCGAAGCAGGCGGGGGCGAACCAGCGCGGGACGATCTCCTCGGACATCGCCGCCAGTCCCTCCTGGCGCACCCGGCCGGCTCGGGTGTTCCACAGCTCGGCGTTGCCGATCACGGCTCCGGTGTTGGTCAGGGTGGCGGTAAGCAGGCGCTCTGCATGTTCGGCGATCAGCTGCTGGCCCACCGCACCTCCGATGGAGGTGCCGGCATAGTGGAAACGCCCTGCCCCCGCATGCTCGGCCAGTGCCAGGGCCTCGGCGGCCAGGTCAGCCGGGGTAATGGGGCCCTCGCCCCAGGACTGGCTGGCGCCATGGCCGGGCAGGTCCCAGGTCAGCACGCGATAGCGCGGCAGCAGCATCGGCAGCACGTCATCCCATACCGCCTGACTCATGCCCAGCGGATGGGCCAGCACGACCAGCGGGTTGGCCTTGGGGCCTAATAGACGATAGGCGACGCTGCGCCCGTTGATAGTCAGAAATGCCATATAAAGCCTCCTGTCATACCCGTTCGATCAGGGTCGCAATGCCCTGGCCCACGCCCACGCACATGGTGCATAGCGCATAGCGCTTGCCGCTCTTCTGCAGCTCATGGGCGGCGGTCAGCAACAGGCGCGCACCGGACATGCCCAGCGGGTGCCCCAGGGCGATGGCACCACCGTTGGGATTGACCCGCGGGTCATCGTCGGCAATTCCCAGGTCGCGCATGCAGGCCAACGCCTGGGCGGCGAAGGCCTCGTTGAGCTCGATCACCTCGATCTCATCGAGGGACACGCCGGTGCGCTCGAGCAGGCGGTTGACCGCCGGCACCGGACCATAGCCCATGATGCGCGGCTCGACACCGGCGGTGGCCATGCCGAGAATCTTCGCCATGGGCGTCAGTCCATGCCGCTCGACTGCGGCGGCACTTGCCACCAGCATGGCGGCGGCGCCGTCGTTGACACCGGAGGCATTGCCGGCGGTAACGCTGCCATCCTCACGAAAGGGAGTCGGCAGGCCGGAAAGCTTCTCGAGGCTGGTCGCGCGCAGATGCTCATCCTGGTCGAAGATCAGCGGCTCCTGCTTGCGGCGCGGGACCTCGATGGCGGTAATCTCTTCCTGGAACCGCCCGGTCTGCTGTGCCGCGGCGGCCTTCTGCTGGGAGCGCAGGGCGAAGGCGTCCTGGTCCTCACGGGAGATGCTGAACTGCTCGGCCACGTTCTCGGCGGTCTCGGGCATGGAGTCCACGCCATAGGCCCTCTTCATCTGAGGGTTGATGAAGCGCCAGCCGATGGTGGTGTCCTCGATCTTCTGCCCCCGGGAGAAGGCGCTGTCGGCCTTGCCCATCACATAGGGAGCGCGGGACATGGACTCCACGCCACCGGCCAGGGCCAGGTCCATCTCGCCGGCCTTGATGGCACGGAAGGCCGTGCCCACCGCATCCATGCCGGAGCCGCACAGGCGGTTCAGGGTGGTGCCCGGCACCGAGGTCGGCAGGCCCGCCAGCAACGCGGACATGCGTGCCACATTGCGGTTGTCCTCACCGGCCTGGTTGGCACAGCCCATAAAGACCTCTTCGATGGCGGCAGGCTCAAGGCCCGGCGCCTCGGCCAATACCGCCTTGAAGATGGTGGCGGCCATGTCGTCGGGGCGCACGCTTGCCAGGGTACCGCCGAAGCGGCCCACGGCGGTGCGGCGTGGGTGGCAGAGGAATACGTCGGTCATGTGACTCTCCTGATCGGCTTACTGGCCGGCATGGGCTCGCTCGGTACGCGCTTTCAGCTCGCGCAGGATCTCGAGCTCCTTCTCGCTGGGCTCGGGGGTGCTCTCGAGCACCTCGGCGAAGCGAATCTCCCAACCGGTCGCTTCCTGGACCTGCTCGGCGGTGACTCCCGGATGGAGCGAGACCACGACCAATTCTCTGGTCTCGGGGTCGGGCTTCATCACACAAAGGTCGGTAATCACCCGAGTCGGCCCCTTGCCGATATTGGGTACGCCGTCACGGCCCTTGCCGTCGCGGCCGAAGCCCAGCGTGGTGACGAAGTCGACCTCGTCCACGAAGGCACGCTTGGAGTGCTTCAGGGTGATAAACACTTCACCGGCATTCGTTGCGATCTCCGGCGCCCCCCCGCCACCCGGCAGGCGTACCTTCGGCTCTCGGTAGTCGCCGATCAGGGTAGTGTTGAGGTTGCAGTAGCGATCGATCTGGGCGGTGCCTAGAAAACCCACATCGATCTTGCCGCCCTGCAGCCAGTAGCGAAACATCTCCGGCACCGCCACGGTGGTCAGGGCCGTCTCGGCCAGCTCGCCGTCGCCGATGGAGAGCGGCAACACATCGGGCTTGGTCTGCAGGGTCCCGGACTCATAGATCAGCACCACGTCAGGGGCGTGGGTCAGACGCGCCAGGTTGGCTGCCTCTGAGGGCAGGCCGATACCAACGAAGCAGGTGGTGCCGTTCTCCAGGGCACGGGCCGCAGTCACTGTCATCATCTCGGAAGAGGTGTAGTCCAGACGCTTATCGGCGGCACTCATCAGGCGTTTCCTCCTGCGTTCATGACATTCTCTTCGATCCAGGCCGTGAAGGTGTCGCGATCCCTGGCGATGGCATCCCACTCCTTGTAGAAGGCGTTGTTGCGCGGGTAGTAACCATGGGCATAGGAGGGCAGCGAGCCCCGCTCGGCCACGGCGATGGCGTCGATGGCCCAGCCGGGAAGGATACAGGCGTTGGGATGGTAGCCCGGCTCGCTGCGCAGATCCTCCACGACCTCCTCGACGGTGACGATACTCTTCCTGGCGGCCAGCACCGCCTCCTTCTGGACGCCGACGATGCCTTCCACCAGCACGTTGCCGGCGCGATCGGCCTTCTGAGCATGCACGATGGAGACGTCCGGACGCACCGAGGGTACCGCGGCCAGCCGCTCGCCGGTAAAGGGGCACTCGATAAACTTGATCTGGTCATTGACGCTCGGCAGTTCACTGCCTACATAGCCGCGCAACACGGCCAGGGGCAGCCCCGCCGCACCGGCCTCGAAGGCGCAGGCCATGGCGGCATGGCTATGCTCGAGAATCTCGACCTTGTGGGGCCAGCCCTTTTCTACCGCGTCACGCAGGCGATGCAGGGAGCCCACCCCGGGGTTACCGCCCCAGGAGAAGATCACCTTCTTGGCGCAGCCGGCGCCGATCAGCTGGTCATAGACCAGATCGGGCGTCATGCGGATCAGGGTCAGGTCACGTTTCTTCTGGCGGATCACTTCGTGGCCCGCGGCGAAGGGAATCAGATGGGTAAAGCCCTCCATGGCCACGGTAGCGCCGTCCTCGACGTAACGCGCCACCGCATCATGCAGGCTCAGGAACTCAGCCATGGGTTTTCTCCTGGCGGTTTCTCTTACTAAAGTTCGCTAAGCGAACTTTGATTTGTGATACGAACAATCTACTCCGCCATTACCCATATCGTCAATTTGGCTACCATTTAAATCACACGAGGGAGGCACTGCCCCCCTCGTAGATAACGATTATTTTCCATTTATTTTCATAAACTTAAACATCAATCAACCAGTTCCTGGCACGCTGTACCTGATCCCTGCTGCTACCAAGGTACAAGGCGGGATTCGTTGCCCGGGCGACCGTTTCTGCTTCCAGTCGACCCTGGACCTCGGGATGGCAATTAATGGCGTCGGCATAGGCAATGCCTTGAAGACGCGCTGTTTCGGCGGCCTCGGCACTGATCCGCTTGGCAACATCGGGCCCCAAGGTCGGCGCCAGCAGCTTGGCGACCGGCTCAGCCATGATGCCCCCACCCGTTACCGCCAGATTGCGCCGCATCGCCTCGGGATGCACCTCCAGGCCCTCGAGCAGCACTGCCGCCTGCTCCAGCGCCCCCTCCAGCAACAGGGCGCTATCGATCAGCGGTGACCATTCGGCATGCCACTCTCCCAGCCCCCGTTCCAGCGGCTGGGCGGCGGCGTTGAGCAACACCGTGGTATGACCATGCACCTGGCGGGCCGCACCGCGAATCAACGCGCAGCGCACTGGATTGCGCTTGTGGGGCATGGAGGAGGACTCCCCCATGCCTGGAGCCGAAGGCTCGGCGACCTCGCCGACCTCTGTCTGGGTCAGCAGCGACACATCCAGGGCTAGTTTCTCGGCGGCTCCGGCCACCGCATCCAGGGCGGTACCCAGCGCGTGGATGGGCTGGCGGTCGGTATGCCAGGGCAGTATTGGAACGTCGAGCCCCAGCCGTCCGGCGAGGGCATCCATAAAGGCGAGCCCCAGATTGTCCCCGCCAGCCCCTTCCAAACCGGAGTGCACGCCCACTGCCCCGCCGAACTGTACCGGTAGTTCGATTGCCGCCAGACGGCGACGCGCCTGTTCCAGCCCGACCGCCCAGTGGGCCACCTTGACCCCGAAGGTGATCGGCAGCGCCTGTTGCATCAGCGTTCGTCCCACCATCACCGTGCCGGCATGGGTCTCCATCAGCGAGATGGCGGCACTGCGGCATCGCACCAGCAGAGACTCCAACGTCGCCAGGCGCGGCTTGAGCAGCAGCATCAAGGCGCTATCTACCACGTCCTGACTGGTGGCTCCCTGATGGAAGTAGCGCCTGAGGTCATCGGGCAGTGCCGACCGTGCCTGCTTGACGAAGGGAATGGCCGCATTGCCACCGCTGGCGATGCCGGCAGCGATCGCCTCGCTATCGAAGACATGCGCCTCGAGGCTCTCGCGCATGGAACGGCTGGCACGGACTGGCACGGCACCGTGGGCCTCCTGAACCTCGGCGAGGCCCAGCTCGAAGGCCAGCATGGCCTCCACCATAGCCTGGGCATTGCACTGGCTCAGTGCGGTTTGGCTCATAAAGGGGTGCTGCAGCAGGGAGGCAGGCATAGTGGTCTCTCGATATCGTTCGGATCGGGTCTGTTCGGAATAGGCCCTGGCCGATATAGCCTGGCCAATCGACTAAAGCCCAACCACGCACACATGTTCGCGATTCGAACATTATGCTAGATTGGAGATCGACCTCGAGCAACCCAGCATGGCGCATGGATGGAGCGAATATGACACCCAAGGAAGACGTGCTAAGCCCCGACGACCGCGACTTTGTCACCGCCCTGGCCAGCGGGCTGGAGGTAATCCTGGCCTTCGACGATGCTCACCCCCGCATGACGCTCAGCGAGGTCGCCGCGCGTACCGGCATGAACCGCGCCCGCGCCCGGCGCTTCCTGCTGACCCTCCATGCCCTGGGCTATATCAGCAAGCAGGGGCGAAACTTCGAACTGGCACCCAGGGTACTGCAACTCGGCTACGCTTTTCTGTCCAGCAACAACTACCGCAGCGTGATCCAGCAGGTGCTCGAAGATATCACCCAGCAGTGCGGTGAGTCCTCCTCGCTGGGTGTACTCGACGGAGAGGCGATAACTTACGTCGCCCGATCCTCTTCACCACATCGACTGATGGCCATCACGCTCTCGGTAGGTACCCGGCTGCCCGCGGCCCATACCTCGATGGGCCGTGTGCTGCTGGCCCAGCTACCCGAGGCGGAGCTGGATGCCTGGCTCGCCCGCGTCACGCTGGAGAAACATACCGACAAGACCATCACCGACAAGGGAGAACTGAAGCGCTGTATCCTCGAGGTTCGCCACCTGGGCTACGCCATCGCCGACCAGGAGCTAGACTCCGGACTACGCTCACTGGCGGTTCCCGCCTTCGATGCCAATGGCAAGCTACTGGGCGCCATCAATATCAGCACCAATGCCGCCCGTATCGATCACGACACCCTGATACAAGAGTATCTGCCGCTGCTACAGCAGAAGGCGCAAGAGATTCGCACTACCATCAGCTGATCTGCCAAGGAAGGCCTCATGCTGGAGATTCTGACGATCACGCTTCCGATCTTTATCTTGATCGGTGCCGGCTTCCTGGCGGCGTTTTCCGAAGTACTGAGTCGCGACAATATGCAGGGCATCGCCACCTTCGTGATGTTCTTCGCGCTGCCCTCGCTGCTGATTCGAGCCCTGACCGCCACCCCGCTCGAAGAAGCCTTGAATATCGGCTACCTGCTGGCCTATGGCCTTGGATCGTTACTGGTTTTCGCCGTGGGGATCGCCCTGGCGCGCTGGCGCGGCCATGCGCTGGATGCCGCGGCCATTCACGCCCTGGGCATGTCGGCGGCCAATAGCGGCTTTATCGGCTATCCGGTTGCGGTGATGGTCATCGGCCCACCGGCGGCGATCTTCATGGCGCTGAACATGGTCGTGGAAACCCTGCTGATCATTCCCATGGCCCTCACCCTGGCTGAGGCCAGCCGTCATGATGGGGGAGGGCTCAACCAGATAGTGCGCAAGACACTCGTCAGGCTCTCCCGTAACCCGGTATTGATCGGCCTGCTGACAGGCATGGTGCTGGCCCTGACCGGCTGGCAGCTGCCCACCCCACTTGCCAAGGCCATCGATATGCTCGCCGAGGCGGCTGGGCCAGCTGCCTTGTTCACCATCGGTGGCATGCTGCATGGCCTGAAGGTGCGTGGCATGGCGGCCGATATGGGGCAGATAGTGATCGGCAAGCTGCTGCTGCACCCCCTGGCGGTGCTGGCCTTCTTGCTACTGCTTCCCGAGCCAGACCCGATGATGATTGCGGGCGGCCTGCTGTTCGCCTGCGCGCCGATGATCAGCGTCTATCCGCTGTTCGGCAAGCAGTTCGACCAGGGCGATACCAGTGCCGCCGCACTGATGGTCGGCACCCTGGCCTCCTTTCTTACCATCAGCCTGTCGATCTGGCTGCTGACCCAGGCCGGCCTGCTGCCCATCTAGTCACCTAGTTCGACCGCATCACCGCCTCCAGGGCGGCGCGATAGCCCTGGCTCCCCAACCCCGCAATCACACCATCGGCACGCAGCGAGACATAGGAGTGGTGGCGGAAACTCTCGCGCCGGTGCACGTTGGAG
Source organism: Halomonas sp. LES1 (assembly GCF_031846005.1). Lineage (NCBI taxonomy): Bacteria > Pseudomonadati > Pseudomonadota > Gammaproteobacteria > Oceanospirillales > Halomonadaceae > Halomonas > Halomonas sp. LES1. The sequence goes on along the minus strand of NZ_JAVRGC010000006.1, from coordinate 18,542 downwards.
AGGTGGACCTCGATGACCCGGCCGTCGAAGGCGTTCAGGGCGTCGAGGATCGCCACCGAGGTGTGGGTATAGGCCGCCGGGTTGATGATGATCGCCGCGGTGCCGTCCAGGCGCGCCGCCTGGATCCAGTCGATCAGCTCCCCCTCATGATTGCTCTGCCGACAGGTGATCTCCCAGCCCCCCTGCGCCGCCTGTTCATGGAGCGCATTATTGATGTCGTCCAACGTTTCATGGCCATAGACCTCGGGCTGGCGGGTGCCCAGCAGGTTGAGATTGGGGCCATGCAGCACCAGTGCCTTATTGTGTCGCATCACATTTTCTCCAGGCGCATGGGGACGCACGCCCCAGTTTTTCATTACACCACCTCGACGCGAAGCGGCCACGAAGTCGTTTCCCACTATCACTCTAACATACTGTCATTATTCGGTTTTGTAGTCATCATTAGCGGACGGCATCGCACCATCAGAAAACGGCATCGCCAAGCACTGCCAGCGTTATTGTGCGCGCCTTTCTCGGCTCGATAGGCTCATAAGGTAAGTGAGCCCAGCCTGCAATGTGCAAGCGCACTTCATCGCTCGCCAGAACAAAGTCAACAAGGTGTCTGCCGCATGGTAACCGAATCTCTTATCGGCCTTGCCGAAACGCTAGTCTATGGTTTCATGGGCATTGTATTCACCAGCGTGCCTATCGCCGGTAACTCCGTGCCTATTATTGTGCTTTGGCTGATTGCAGGTGCCCTCTTCTGCACCGTTCGTTTCGGCTTCCAGCAGTTCCGTTCGCTGCCTTTGGCACTGCGCCTGCTACGAGGAGAGTTCAACGACCCCGACGCCCCCGGCGAAGTCAGCCACTTTCAGGCGCTGACTTCAGCACTGTCGGTTACCGTTGGACTCGGCAATATCTCGGGCGTGGCGATTGCCATTGCCATTGGCGGTCCTGGCGCCGTTCTTTGGATGATGGTGGCGGGCTTTCTCGGCATGGCGACAAAATATGCCGAATGCACTCTGGGGGTGAAATATCGCACCGTGCACGCCGATGGCACCGTCTCCGGCGGCCCCATGTACTATCTCAAGCGAGGCCTTGGCGAGCGTGGCTGGCCACGACTGGGGGCTGCACTCGCGAGCTTCATTGCACTAGCCATCATGCTGGCCTCATTTGTCTCCACCAACATGTACCAGGTGAATCAGGTTTACACTCAGGTCGTGACGGTGACCGGTGGAGCAGGTAGCTTCTTCGACGAGAACGCCTGGCTGTTCGGCACGGTGATAGCAGGCTTCGTGGGCGGTATCGTCATCGGCGGCATGCAGAGCATCGCTCAGACCACCGAGAAGCTACTGCCAGCCATGTCGCTCCTCTACGTCACCGCGGCGCTGATAATTCTGATAGCCAACTACGCCCAGCTTCCCCAGGCGATGATGACGATCCTGACTTCGGCCTTTGATACCGACAGCGTCACCGGTGGCCTCTGGGGCGCTATTACCCAGGGCTTTATTCGGGCCATGATCTCGAGCGAGGCCGGCATGGGAACCTCGGCAATTGCCCACGCAACTGCCCGAACCCGCTTCCCGGCCGCCGAAGGTCACGTCGCTCTATTGGAGCCCTTCATCGATACCGTCGTGATCTGCACTCTGACGGCCCTGGTCATCGTCGTCACTGGCACCTACCTGGAAGAAGGGCTGAATGGCATCGAGATGACCTCGGCAGCTTACGCCACTGTACTGCCCTGGTTCCCACTGATACTGGCGGTGTCGGTGACTCTATTCGCTTTCTCCACCATTCTGGTCTCCTGCTACTACGGTCTCCAGGCCAGTGAAATGCTTTTCGGCTATCGCAAGCGGGTGAAAGCCACTTATCTGATTGTCTTCCTGTCGCTGACCGTCAGCGGCTCTCTGGTCAGTCTGGACCTGATCGTCGGACTCATGGACTCCCTAGTGGTGCTGATCTGCATTCCCAACATCATCGGGCTGATCGTCCTTGCTCCCGTTATTCGCGATGAGCACCGTCGCTTCAAGGCGCATGTCCACCAGCGAGATCGAGCACGGCTATCGGTCAGTTCCTGATTCGGCGCTCTCATTACCTACCGCCGGCAGAGACTCTATCGCTCGCTACCATGCACCTCACGCATCGCATGAAAGCGAAACGGCATTGTCCGGAGCGACTCTCCCGGACATAGCATCAATGCCATAACGACGTTTCACCTCCAATAACACTCAGAGGAAGTCGAGATGCTGATTCCCGACCACCAGCTCCCTGCCGTCGTGGCGCTGACAGGCGTCTATGCGACCTTCATCCTGCTCTACGCCTACTACTTCTATCGCAAGGTGAAGACCTTCGCCGGCTACAACGTGGCCGGGCGCTCCATACCACTGGTGCCGATGATACTGACGATTCTTGGCACCTCTATCGGCGGCGCCATGTTGCTGGGACTAATGGCCGATGCCTATCGTATCGGCATCAGTCAGATGTGGATGCTATTCCCGCTGATCGGTGTACTGGCCATCCTGACGGCCTTCTTCGTCCGACGCCTGCGCCAGGTAGGTGATAAGCATGAGCTCTTCACCGTAGGCGACTACGCTGCAGTGCGCTTCGGCCCACTGGCCCGTTACCCGGCTTCGATTGCCAACCTGGTGGCGATCTCGGCGCTGACCGGCATGCAGTTCGTGGCCCTCGCGACCATTCTCAGGCTACTGTTCGGCCTCGAGACGACGCATGGCATCCTGATCGCCTGTGCCTTTCTCACCCTCAAGACCTATCTGGGCGGCTTCACCTCGGTCGTATGGTCCGATGCGGTGCAGGGCACCATACAGACCATTGGCATCGTGTCGCTGTTTGCTGCCATCTATGTGATGTCCGGTGGCTGGGGAGAGATAGTCACCAAGGCCGGGGACAGCGGTCAACGGGCGCTGCTTACCTTGAGCAATATCTCGACCTATAAGATCGCCCTGTTCATGCTGACCCTGGGCGCTGCCGTGCTGGTACGCCAGGACTTCTGGTCACGCATCTGGGCCGCCCGGGATCTGCGCACCACGATCAAGGCTTACTGGTGGTCGGTGGTGCTAGTACTGATCACCGGCTTGGTAGTGGTGCTGACCGGCGTCTTTGCCAAGATAGGCTTGGGCATCGTCGCCGAACCGCCAGCGATGATCTATTACCATGTCATACAGGAAGCGATGCCCTTCTGGTTCTTTGCCCTGATGCTGATCACGCTGATGGCCACCGTGGTCTCCTGTGCCGACTCCTACTTCATCGCCGGCGCCTCCACGCTGGTCAGCGACTTCGTTCAACCCCACTTTCGGGGCGCCAGCGACCGTCAGCTGCTGATGTGCAGCCGGGGCGCGGTCATCGTCATGGCCCTGATCTCGCTGCTGTTGGCGCTGGCGGTACCGCGGCTGATACAGCTATGGATCACGGGGTCGGCAATCCTGGTATCAAGCCTGCTGGTGCCGCTTCTTCTTGGCGTGCTGTGGACACGCCCCAGCCGACGCGCGGGCGCCTGTGCCATGTGGGCCGGTCTGGTGGTGGCGATGGCCTGGCAGCTGCTGGGCGAGCCCGGTGGCTGGAGTCCAGTGTTTGTCGGAGTGCCTGCATCGGCGCTGATGCTGGCCGGCATCATGCTGCTCGATGCGCGTCGCGCTCCGCTTGCCCCGGCCACAGACTTCGACTGAGCCAACATTGCCGAGCGCAAGCCCGGCATTCAGCGCTCGAGGCGATGATAAAGGTGCTCCAGAAAATGGCGCTGGAGCGGTGAATCACGCTCGCATCGCCATACCGCCGAGGTATGGAAGGTCGCGGTGACATCGCTAAGTGGTCGTACGATCACTCGATCGCCGATCCAGCGCCGCGCCGACTCGATATGGATGCTGACCCCCATGCCTGCCGCCACGAAGGCAAATACCGCCTGGCTGTTGAACGCCTCCTGGGCCACCCTTGGCTCGAAGCCGTGCTCCAGGAAGATCGCATCGAGATGGCGGCGATAGTCACGCCAGTTGCGTCGATTACCGATCACGTAGGGCTCATTCTTGAGATCGGCAAGCGCGATCTCCGTCTTTTCGGCCAGGGGGTGGTTGGGAGGCAACAGAGCCACGAAGCGCTCCTTCTGGACGACGCGAGCATCGAAACCTTCGATCTGCATGGTCCCGGAAACAAAGGCGACGTCGAGCTTGCCGTCCTCGAGTCGCTGCAGCTGTGGAGCATTGGGCTCGTAGATGAATTCCACATCGACGCCCGGATAACGCTCTCGAAAGGCCTGTACCACCTCGGGAAGGCACCCTAGCAACGCCATATCGGTGTAGCCGATCCGTAAACGCCCCTGCTCCCCACTGCCGGCCTGACGAGTCAACTCAACGGCATCATCGAGCTCCTCGACGATACGCTGCGCCTTGTCCAGGAAGACCCGTCCCGCCTCGGTCAGGGATACGCTGCGATTGCTGCGTATCAGCAAGGGTTCACCGATAGCCTCCTCCAGCTGCTGAATGGTTCGACTGAGGGCCGGCTGGGTTAGATGCAGCGCCGTCGCCGCCTGACCGAAGTGCAGCTTGTCGGCCACGACGATAAAGGCCTTGAGCTGTCGGATTTCAATTCTCACGGCGATAACTCCGGCGCATGGTGGGATGTGTGTTCAACATTATACTTTGCCGCCCCCCTTCCCAATAATCGAAGCCATCCAAGCTCCACTCTTCAACAACAAGGTATCACCATGACCACCACGGTGTTCAGTGCCAGGAAGATCATTACCATGAACCCGTCGCTACCCGAAGCGACGCATATCGCGGTGTGCGACGGTCGCATTCTGGCGGTAGGCAATGCCGAGAGCATGGCCGAGCTGGCGCGCCATCAGGGTGATATGCAACATGACGACCGCTTCGCCGACAGGGTGATCATGCCAGGCATGGTGGAGGGGCACAGCCACGCCCACGAGGGCGCCCTCTGGCAGTACCTCTATCTGGGCTACTATCCTCGTCGCGATCCGGAAGGCACCCTGTGGCAGGGCATTCAGGACACGGCCGCCATGCAGGCGAGGCTGCGTGCCGCCGCCGACGCCATGCCGGCCGGAGAGCCGATCATCGCCTGGGGCTTCGATCCTATCTTCTTCGGCGACCAAGTCGTCGACCGCCACGCGCTGGACACCGCCGTCAGCGATCGCCCGGTTGTGATCGTGCATCTTTCCTTCCATGCCATGACCGTCAACAGCGCCATGATCGAGCGGGCTGGACTGGATCGGCATACGCATATTGAAGGTGTCCTGCTCGATGACCAGGGCAACCCCACCGGCTCGATCAAGGAGATGGCGGCCATGCACGCCATCCACGAGAGTCTTGGCATCAACGTCTTCGATATCGTCTCTCAGCCCGACACTCTGCGCCGCTTCGGCCGCGCGGCGACTCAGGCAGGGGTCACCACCGCCACTGACCTCTTCAATCCCCTCACCGACGAGGGCATCCAGGCACTGGAGACGGTGACCCAGGAAGATGACTTCCCGCTACGCCTGGTGCCGGCGATGAGCACCCTCGGCCGTCCCATCGATGAGGGTATCGAACGGCTCGCCGCCTGTTGCGAGAAGAGCAATCCGCGACTTCACTTCGGTCTGGCCAAGGTGATGAGTGATGGCTCCATGCCCGCCTTCACCTGCCGCATGAAGTGGCCCCACTACCATAACGGGATGCCCAACGGCGCCTGGAATGCTTCTCCAGAGGAACTACGGCGTGTGATTCAGGCCTATCACCAGGCAGGCGTCCACCTGCAGATCCACACCAATGGCGATGAAGCCGTGGAGCTGATCCTCGATTGCCTCCAGGAGGCACTGGAACTGTGGCCACGCCTCGACCATCGCCATACCCTGCACCACTGCCAGGTTGCCGACCAGGCCCAGATGCGCCGCGCCAAGGCGCTCGGGGTGTGCATGAACCTGCTCACCAACCACCTCTATTACTGGGGTGACGTCCATGCCGACACCGTGCTTGGCTGGGAGCGGGCTCAGCGGCTCAACCCTGCCGCCTCGGTGCTTCGCCACGGCATTCCACTGGCGATTCACAGCGATGCCCCGGTCACCCCGCTGGGGCCGCTGTTCACCGCTCATGTGGCCTGCACCCGCAAGACCGCTTCCGGCCAGCTGTTGGGGCCCTTCGAGCGAATCGACGTCCCTCAGGCACTGGAAGCGGTGACTCTGGGAGCGGCCTATACGCTGAAGCTGGATCACCTGGTCGGTAGCCTGGAGATGGGCAAGTATGCCGATATGGCGGTACTCGATCGCGACCCCCTGGCCGGAGACGGGGAGGCGCTAGCCGAGGTAGGCGTGGTGGCCACGATGCTGGGAGGCCGGGTCCATGAGGCCTGAGGCCGAGGCGGCGGCGACGCCGATCCCCATGACGGTGATCGGCGGTTTTCTTGGCGCGGGCAAGACCAGTTACCTTAACGCCCTGATTCAGGCCGGCCTGCCGGCCGGCTCGCTGATCCTGGTCAACGACTTCGGCGACATCAATATCGACAGCGCCCTGATCGACTATCAGGACGACCGCGTGATCAGCCTGACCAACGGCTGTATCTGCTGCACCCTGGGGGGCACCCTCGCCGAACAGCTCGCCGAGGCACTACGCTTTACCCCGCCACCCACGGCGATCTACATCGAGGCCAGCGGCGTCGCCAACCCGGCGCGCATCGCCGATATTGCGCGCATCTCATCACGGCTTTATCTGGCCGACGTCGTCTGTCTGATCGATGCCAGCCAGGCACTCACCAATGCCGACCACCCTCAGATCGGAACGGCCTGGCGAGAGCAGGTCGCCGCTGCCAACCGGCTGCTGCTCAACCGGACGGTGGATGACCCGGAGCACCGCGCCAAGGTCGACCGCCTGATCGACTCCCTCAACCCTGGCGCCGTACGGCTCGAGCTGGCTGCACCGGAAGGGGCGCCCAAGCCACAAGCCGCGCCCCCCCCGCCACGCTTTGCCCCCGCCCCCCGGGGCCAGGGGCATCCATGGCGCAGCGTCACACTGTCACCTGCTGGCGAGGTGGAGGCCGATGAACTTACACGGCTCCTCGAAGCGCACGCCGACGTGCTGACGCGGGCCAAGGGGTTTATGCGCTGCCGCGGACATGCCCATCCCCGACTGCTGCAGTTCAGCGGCGGACAGGCCCGGTGGCAGTCGGCACTACGCCCGGCCAACGAGTCCCGGCTGGTGCTTATCGGCCTCGAATCATCGCGCTTTGACACGCTCTGTCGACGGGTCGAGGCACTCGGCAACACCGGCCTTTCGGGCGGTGATGACACTCCTCACTAATTCGCGACGGAGGTTTCCTTGAACTATTCCCGACTCACACAGCGCATCGCCGGTGAAGGCTCGGCTGCCTGGGATATCCATATACAGGCGCTGCAACGCCGCGCCCGCGGCGAGGATGTGACCATCCTCTCGGTCGGCGATCCCGATTTCGACACCCCAGCTCCGATCGTCGAGAGCGCGGTGGAGAGCCTCCGCGCCGGACACACCCACTACCCCGACATGCAGGGCAAGCTAGCCCTGCGACAGGCCATCGCCGCACAATATCGCGAACTCGGCGTGAGTGACGTCGTCGCCGAGAACGTGATCGTGCTGCACGGCGCCCAGTGTGGGCTCTATGCCGTGGCCCAGTGCCTGCTCGACCCCGAGGATGAGGTGGTGGTCCCCGAACCCACCTACGTCACCTATGAGGCGGCCATCAAGGCCACGGGAGCGCGTATCAGCCAGGTGCCCCTGAGCCCCGACGATGACTTCCGGCTTCGTCTGGAGGCGCTGGAGGCAGCCATCACTCCTCGCACCAAGGCGCTGATGCTCAACAGCCCCCACAACCCCAGCGGTCAGATCATCGACCGCGCGACCTGGGAGGGTATCGCCGAGCTGTGCCATCGCCACGACCTATGGCTGGTGTCGGACGAGGTCTATGCCGACCTGGTCTTCGATGGCGAGCATCTATGCCCTGCCACCCTGCCCGACATGGCGAAGCGCACCGTGGTGGTGAACAGCCTCTCCAAGTCCCATGCCATGACCGGCTGGCGCCTGGGCTGGGTGATGGCGCCGCATGGACTGATCGGCCACCTCTTCAACCTCTCGCTGTGCATGCTCTACGGCTGCCCAAGCTTTCTCCAGGATGCGGCGCTGGAGGCGCTACGCCGGCCACCGGCGGCACTCGAGGAGATGAAGGCCGCCTATCGTGCACGCCGCGATACCGTCTGCCGGTCGCTCGCCGACAGCTCGTTGGTGTCGGCGGTATGCCCCGCAGCAGGCATGTTTTTGCTGGTGGACATTCGACGCACGGGCCTGTCAGCCAAGGCCTTCAGCCAGGCCCTGCTCGACGATTATGACGTCTCGGTGCTCTCCGCCGAAGCCTTTGGTCCCTCCGGAGCAGGCTTCGTGCGCCTAAGCCTTACCGTCGACGAAGCGCTGTTGATAGAGGCGTGCCGTCGACTGCTGGCCTGTGCCGAGCGGCATGCTCGATCCTCGATCGACACCTGAAGGGACTATCGCAAAGAGCGAGAAGTTGAGTGAGTGGTAACGAAGCGCCTCCTCGGTTTCCCGAGGAGGCGCTGTCGTATGATGAACATTGGCCAGCCATGGGCCAATAGGCGTCAGGTCATGACTTGGTGCCACTCGCCAGCTTGATCAGCTTGCGGTTGACAAACTCTCCCATGCCATCGGGACCCAGCTCACGACCGAACCCTGACCGCTTGACGCCACCGAATGGCAGCTCGGCGGCCGACCCCGGACCCTCGTTGATATGTACCATTCCCGCCTCGAGACGAGCCGCCAGACGCTGTGCACGCTCGATATCCCGAGAATGGATCACCGCCCCCAGCCCGTAAGCAGAGTCGTTGGCCAGGCGAACGGCCTCCTCCTCGCCATCCACCGGATAGACCACCGCCACGGGACCGAAGAGCTCCTCATGAAACAGACGCATCTCCGGTGTCACGTCGGTGAGCAGAGTAGGCTCATACCAGGCCCCCGGACGATCCAGGCGCCGCCCCCCCGTCACGACACGTGCTCCCTGGGCCACGGCATCCTGCACCTGAGCCTCCAGGGTCTCGAGGGCTGACTCGGAGGAGAGCGGCCCCATGAAGGTGGCGTCATCCTGGGGTGCCCCTACCGCAATGCTCTCCACTGCCTGCTGGAAAGCGTCCAGAAAGTCGTCATGCAGGCGACGGTCTACCAGGATCCGCTTGGCCGCGTTGCAGGCCTGACCGGCATTGGCGAAACGACCGATCAGTGCCTGCTGCACCGCTAGTTCCAGATCAGCATCCTCCAGCACGATAAAGGGGTCGGCCCCCCCAAGCTCGAGAACCACCTTCTTGAGATTGCGACCGGCGATCTCGGCCACCGCCGCTCCGGCGCGCTCGGAGCCAGTCAACGATACGCCCTGCACCCGCGAGTCGGCGATCACTGTGGCGGCCTGTTCGTTGCTGGCATACAGATTGACATAGAGGCCCTCGGCCGCACCGGCATCGCGGAAGATCTGCTCCATGGCCGCCGCCGACTCCGGACACTGCGGCGCATGCTTGAGCAGGATGGTATTGCCAAGCATCAAATTGGGGGCAACGAAGCGAGCCACCTGATAGTAGGGGAAGTTCCAGGGCATGATGCCCAGCAGCACCCCAAGCCCCTGCTTGCGTATCACTGCACTACCTCCACTCGACGGAGACAAGGGCTCGTCGGCCAGCAGACTCGGCCCCTGCTCGGCGTAGTAGCGATAGATGGAGACTACAATGTCGATCTCGATGCCACCCTGAAAGAGTGGCTTGCCCATTTCTCGCGCGATAATCTCCGCCAGTGCCTCTCGACGCTCGGCATAGAGGCCTGCCACCCGGTTGAGTAGAGCCGCACGCGCGGCGACATCGCTCTGACGCCAATCGCTGAAGGCACGATGTGCCACCTCAATCGCCGTTCGAACCTGATCATCGGTAGCAGTGGGAAACGTTTTTTCTACCTCGCCGGTGGCAGGGTTGGTCACGGCATACTGGGTCATGCGTGGCTCCTTGTACTGACTGTGGGAATCGCCTTCAGGGCAGGTCATGCTGCGAATCGGTGATCACATGAATCAACGCCGGGCGGCGCAGCTCGACGACCGCGTGCAGGCCTCGTTCTACCGCCGCTGCCGCTTCATCGTTGGACATCACGGTCTCACCATGACCGCCATAGGCTCGGCAAAGCGCGGCGAAATCAGGATTGGCCAGCCCCGTACCGCTGATGCGATGGGGGAAATGCATTTCCTGATGAGCTCTTATGGTGCCGTACTGGCCATTATCCATTACCAGGATCAGCATGGCGGCGCCGTACTGGACAGCCGTGGCGATTTCCTGGCCGTTCATCATGAACTCGCCGTCACCAGCCACTACTACACATAGCCGCTCCGGATGCGCCAAGGAAGCCGCCACGGCGGCCGGCACGCTGTACCCCATGGATCCATTACGGGTACTCAGCTGGCTAGGAAAGGTGCGCGTGGGCAGAAAGCGCTGCGCCCAGGCGCAATGGTTACCGGCACCAAAGGTGTAGACGGCGTCGTCAGGGAGATGCTTGACCAATTCACCCACCACTGCACTCATGTGGGCGGTCCCGGCACGCGTGGACGGCAAGCTCTCGGGAGCCGGCAGGAGAGAGGTTGCCTCCTGCACCGCCCGCCCCTCGGCCCGCCAGCCTTCCCACTCCGCACGACGGCCGAGTTCGAGGCCGTCCACCGCCTGAGCGAACGCCACGGGGCTGGCAACGATATGACGACTGACGGCGCCACTGCGACCGCGCAGCGCGGTGTCGATATTGACCAGGATATTGGTGCGGTCGTGGCCTTGACGCGCGGTGAACCCCTCGGTGGGGACATCGCCCGGTACCGCTCCCACCGCAATCAACAGATCGGCCTGCTCGAACATGGCCAGACTCATGTCCGTGCGCCCATAGCCCAAGGGACCGCAATTGACCGGTGAATCGAAAGGCACCCGATCGGCAGCGCGCCAGTCGTGCACCACCGGAATACCGTTGCATTCGGCGAAGCGGGTCAGCGTCGCGGCTGCCTCGGGAGTCCAGCGCTGGCCGCCAACGAACAGCAGCGGCTTGCGCGCCGTCATCAGACTCGACTTGAGCGCCTCCAGCTCGGCGTTAGATACGGCCCCCTCGGAAAGCGGAAGCGCCGGATGCAGCCGCGATGAGACCTCATGAGTAATCACATCTTCGGGCAGGCCGATCACCACGGGTCCCGGACGACCGGAGCTGGCGGCAAAGAACGCTTCGGCCACCACCTCGGAGGCGCGCTCCGCTTCGTCGAGCACAAAGACGCGCTTGCACTGGGTACCGAACCAGGCGTGGGGGTCGAACTCCTGGAACGACTCACGCATTCGGTCGGCGACAGGAATCAAGCCAACGAACAGCACCATGGGCACGGCATCCTGCCAGGCGGTGTGCAGGGCCACGAAGGCGTTGGCGGCACCCGGGCCACGCGTGACCATCGCCACGCCGGGCCGTCCTGTCAGCTTGCCATGGGCTTCTGCCATATAGGCCGCGCCACCCTCGTGACGACAGACCACGGTATCAATGCTGCTGACGTCATGCAGGCCATCGAGCACGGCGAGATAACTCTCGCCGGGCACCACGAAGACGCGTTCGACGCCGTGTAGCGCCAGTGAATCGACGATGACGCGACCGGCGTGGCGATGTGTCATAACTTGCTCCTAGGTTCCAGAAAGATACTTTCGGTTCCATGCTAGGAGCTGCGCCAACGCCTGGATAATGCTTTGTTTCACTCGTTTGATACGCCAGAGGCATTACCTATCTCGGCGCACCCTTACCCGCCAGGTTCCAGCAGCCGCTGCCACGCCTCGATGACCGCCCGACGATGATCCTGGAAGGCCTCGTCGCGACCGCGTGCCGGCTCACGGGTGAGCGAGGCGCGATGAGCGGCGCTGCGCAGCGCCAGGTAGGCCTCCCGCAGGCGCTGGCACTCCCTGGCCGGCAGGCGCTCGCTGGCCTCCAGCGTCTCGAGGATGCGCATGTTGTCGCTCCACTCGAGCAGTGCCGGGGTCTCATGCCCCATGGCCAGCACGGCGTACTGGCAGAGGAACTCGAGGTCGATCATGCCGCCGGGATCGTGCTTGAGGTCGAACTCCCCCTCCCCGCTCTTGCCCCCCAGATGGTCGCGCATCTTGTGGCGCATCTTGGTGACCTCGTCGCGGAGCAGCGCCACGTCACGCTCACGCCCCAGAATCTCACGACGCACGCCGTCGAAGCCTTCGGCCAGCCGCGCTTCACCGGCCACGACCCGAGCACGCACCAGTGCCTGATGCTCCCAGGTCCAGGCCTCGCGACGCTGGTAGTCGGCGTACGCCTTGAGCGAGGTGACCAGCAGGCCGGAGTTGCCCGAGGGGCGCAGTCGCATATCCACATCGAACAGCGTACCCGCAGGCGTCACTGCGGTGAGCAGATGGATGATGCGCTGGCCGAGTCGCGTGTAGAAGATCGCATTGTCCAGCACGCGCTTGCCATCGGTCTCGCCCTGGGGAGCGCCATCGTGGATAAACACCAGATCCAGATCGGAGCCATAGCCCAGCTCGATGCCACCCAGCTTGCCATAGCCCACGATCAGGAAGGCCGGCGTCGCATCGGCGCGGCTGCCATCGGCCAGCAGCGGAAAGCCGTGCTTGCGAGTCAGATGCTTCCAGGCCATGGCCAGCACCGCCTCGAGGATCACCTCGGCGATATAGGTGAGGTAATCGCTCACCTTCATCAGATGGCGAGTCCCGGCGATATCCGATGCGGCCACATGCAGCGTCTGGGCATGCTTGAAGACGCGCAGGGCCTCCAGCTGGGCCTCCTCGTCCTCCTCGGGAATACGGCCCAGGGATTGGCGCAGCTCATCGGCGAGCCGCGCCTTGTCGGCAGGGGTGTAAAGCGTGTCGGGCGTCAGCAGCTCGTCGAGCAGGATCGGGTAGCGGGCCAGCTGCTCGGCGATCCACGGGCTCGCCGAGCAGAGCGTCATCAGGTGCCCAAGCGCGTCGGGGTTCTCGCGCAGCAGCGCCAGATAGGCGGTGCGCCGCAGTACCGACTCGATGAGTGGCAACACGCGCTCCAGGGCAGTATCCGGCGCATCGCTCACGGCGACGGCATCGAGCAGCAGCGGCAGCAGGGCCTCCAGGCGCTCGTAGCCGATGCGTTGCATGCCCTGCACCTGCCGCGAGTGATAGAGCGCTCCGAGTCGACGTGCCGCCGCGGCGGGGTCATTGAAACCCGCCTCCTCCAGCAGCACGGCCCCCTCCTCCTCGTCGAGCTCGCCTCGCCACAGTGCTCGCCACTGCTCCAGGGGAGTGCCGCCGGCGGTCTCCTCGGCAACCTCCTCCACCTCCTCCTCGGGCTCGGCGATCACCGCGTCGAAGTGATAACGCACCCGGCCACGCACCTCGTCGAGGCACGCCATCAGTGCCGGCCACCCCTCCAGGCCCAGCGCCAGCGCGACCCGCTCACGATCGAGCTCGTCGTCGGGCAGGCACTGGGTCTGACGATCCTCCAGGGCCTGCAACGCATGTTCCAGGTCGCGCAGGAAGACATAGTCGGGCATCAGCTCCTCGACCACCTCGACGGGCAGCATACCCAGTTCGGGCAGGCGCTCCAGGGCGGTCTTCAAGGAGGTCACCTGCAGCTCGGTATCGCGCCCACCGCGAATCAGCTGAAAGGCCTGAACCACGAACTCCACCTCGCGGATGCCGCCGGGGCCGAGCTTGATGTTGCCCTCCATGCCCTTGCGGCGCACCTCGCGATTGATCATGCCCTTGAGTTCACGCAGCGACTCGATGGCCCCGAAGTCGAGATACCTGCGATAGACGAAGGGGCGCAGGCCGGCCAGCAGTTCGGCACCGGCATCCAGATCGCCGGCCACCGGCCGCGCCTTGAGCATGGCGTAGCGCTCCCACTCGCGCCCCTGGTCCTGATAGTAGCTGGAGAGCGAGTTGAAGCTGCCGACCAGCGGCCCCCCGTCGCCCAGAGGGCGCAGGCGCATGTCGACCCGGAAGGCGAAGCCGTCGGCGGTCACCGCATCCAGGGCCCCGATCAAGCGCTGACCCAGCCTGGTGAAATACTCCTGATGCTCGAGGGACTTGCGCCCGCCTTCGGTCTCGCCATTCTCGGGAAAGGCGAAGATCAGGTCGATATCCGAGGAGAGGTTGAGCTCGCCGGCCCCCAGCTTGCCCATGCCCAGCACCACCAGACGCTGCTCATTGCCGTCGCGACGCAGGGCGGGACGACCCCAGCGCGGCTCCAGGAACGTCTCCAGCCAGGTCAGCGCTGCCTCCAGGCAGGTCTCGGCCAGCCGTGACACCGCCGCCGAGGTGGCCCACATGTCGGTACCCCCGGGTCGTGTCAGGTCACGCCAGACGATGCCCACCATGCGCGCGCGACGAAAGCGCCGAATGACGGCATGCATGGAGGCTTCGTCCTCGACCTCCTCGAGGCGCTCCTCGAGCCAGCCGCGCAGGACATCGGGATCCGGAGAGGCGTCGAGCTCGCCACTGGCGTCCAGGTGCATGAGCCAGTCAGGATAGCGCACCAGCGTCTCGGCCACGAAGTCCGATATGGCCAGTACCCGGGCCAGCTGCTCGCGACGCGGCTCGGCGAGGCCGAGCCAGTCCTCCAGGGGGGAGTCGCGGTCGGTCATCTCCGCCAGGTGTTCGGCCTCCCCCAGCGCCTCGGCGAGCCGCTCCCGGGTGTGCTCGAGCGGCGCCCTGAGGGGTTCGGGAGTGTCGTTCAGTGGCAGGAAGTCTTCGGGCAGAGGCATCGGCGTCTCGCGTCCAGGGTGGCGAATACCCCCAGCATAGCGAAGCGAGGCCCCCGCTGGCACCCGCCGGGTCGATGTATCAGCCGAAGAGTTTCTGACCCAGCAGCAGCAGCCAGGTCAGGCCGGCCAGCAGCAGCGACATCATGACGGCTGCAGACCCCAGATCCTTGGCACGCCCGGAGAGCTCGTGATGCTCGGGGCCGATGCGGTCCACGATGCTCTCGATGGCGCTGTTGAGCAGCTCCACACTCAGCACGACCAGGCCGCTACCCAGCAGCAGGATCCACTCCACCGGCCCATCGCCGAGCCATCCGGCCAGCGGCAGCAGCAGCAGGAACAGGAGCAG
Source organism: Halomonas sp. LES1 (assembly GCF_031846005.1). Classification (NCBI taxonomy): domain Bacteria; kingdom Pseudomonadati; phylum Pseudomonadota; class Gammaproteobacteria; order Oceanospirillales; family Halomonadaceae; genus Halomonas; species Halomonas sp. LES1. The sequence continues at coordinate 3,424 of NZ_JAVRGC010000006.1, read as the reverse complement.
TTCCTGTCGAAACGCCGCCTCGTGGCGCCAGGCGGCCTTCAGCCCCTTTATCGAGTAGCGGGTAGAGTTCACCAGATGACGCCAGCCGGTATGTCCGGGTTTCATCGTGTCTTCCTTGTGTTTTCCTTGGCGCGTTGACCGGGTCGTTCAGTGGTCATCGATCATGCGCTCGAGATCCATCGCCAGGGGATCCAGGACCTCGGACCAGCTCAGGTAGGGAGTATTGCCGGTGCCGTTGATCAGCACGCTGAAGGCGCCCCAGCGGCCGCTGGCGGTGCGGAAATAGCCACTCACGGCCCTTACCGTCACCGGCTGGTTGAGGGTGCCGGTCTTGAGCATCACATGCCGCTGGAAGGTATCGGAGCCACGCCGAATAAAGCGCATGACGCCATTGTCCGGAGACTGCAGGGCGGCCACGAAGCTGGGGAACAGGGAGGGGCGGTGATAAAGACTATCCAGCAGGGCATTGGCGCCACGCGCCGAGGTGCGATTCTCCGGCGTCAGTCCACTCCCGCTGAACAGAGTCACCGGCCCATGGTCGGGAATGCCGGCCACGAAGGCCTCGATGGCGGCCCCCGCCGAGCGCAGGTCAGCGCGTGGCGACGCCACCAGGTTCAGGGCCAGCATATCGGCCATGTAATTGTTGGAGTAGTTCATGGTGCGCAGTAGCAGTTCCTGCAGCGGCTTGCCATCCACGGCGGCCAGCGTAGTCGCCGTGGATGGTGGTGCCTGCTGGGTCGTATCCGCCCCGCCACTCACGGCGATGCCGGCCTGGTCGAGCATCGCCAGCAGCGTCAACGCCATCTGGCCGGCCGGGTCGGCGCTGGCCCGATAGATATCGCGAGGATGGGCATTGGTGGAGATCTGGCCACTCAGCTGCATCACGTCGCGGCCATCGCGGGTAATGCGCACCGCGCTGATCTCGGTGCCGCTGTTGTCCGGGCGGGTCACCACCCCGTTGTCGATGGCCAGGATGGCCGCCTGGCTATCACAGCCGGTGACGTTGGCCGGCTCTCCGGGCGTGTCGGCGGGTGCCACATTGACACACCAGTTGCCGTAGTTGACCCCGGCCGAGGAGAGCAGCGCACTATAGGCGTGACGAGTCCGCTCTCGCGCCTCACAGCGGTCGTAGGTGAGGCACTCAACGGGACCGAAGCGCCATTGGCTGACCAGCAGTCTGCCGTTTACCCTGCGCACTCCCGTCTGATAAAGACGCTGCACCAGACGCCAGAGGTCTTCACTGGTCAGTGCCGGGTCACCACCACCCTCGAGGATCAGGTCGCCCTGCAAGACCCCGCGATTATCTGGCTCCCGTGTACTGATCAGACGAGTGGTGAAGCGGTGCTGTGGTCCCCAGCGATCCAGCGCGGCCGCGGCCAGGTAGCTCTTGCTGACCGACGCGGGGGACAGCAGGCGCTGCGGCTCTATGGCGGCCACCACGCGATCATCATCCAGCAGCCTGGCTTCGGCGCTGATCCGGAACCCCTTGTCGAGTAGACGCGAAAGAGTCTCGAAGCCGGATGCGTGGGCGGGCAGGATAAGAGACAGCAACAGCAGGGCAGCAGCAGGACGCAGGCAACAGCGCATGACAGGGCTCATAAGCGGGTGAGTGTGGGCCTTCAGTGGGCAGAGACGGTAGAGAACAGCTGGATCACCGCGACACCGCCAATGATCATGGCGATACCCAGCAGTGCCGGTAGATCCGGCCTTTCACCATAGAGCAGAACGCCTGCCACGGTCACCAGCACGATGCCCAGCCCCGCCCAGATGGCATAGGCGATTCCCACAGGCACGGTGCGCAGCACCAGGGCAAGCAGATAGAAGGCCAGGCCATAGCCCACCACCACAGCCACACTCGGCCCCAACCGGGTAAAGCCCTCCGAAGCCTTGAGTGCGGTAGTCCCCACCACCTCGGCGACAATGGCCATGGCCAGATACAGGTAGCTCATCGACATCTCTCCCGGGTCAGCCGGCGGTGCATGATGCGATCGAAGGCCGTGTTGAAGACCAGCGCGTAGCACAAGAAGAACAGCATAAAGCCAAGGTCCAGCCAGAATGCCTCGACCAGTCCGATCTGCAGCCACCACGCCACCGCCGGCAGCGTCATGATCAACAGCCCCAGCTCAAAGCCGCCCGCCTGAGCGATTCGCTGCCACACGCTGCGACGCCGAGTCGGTACCCAGCTATCAAACAGCCGATTCCAGATCAGATTCCACAGCATCGCCGCGCTTGCCAGGCCTACGGCCAGCACTCCGATGGCGCCGCTATCGTGACCGGTCAGCACGCTGCTTGCCGGGATCACGATCGCCAGCCCTAACGCTTCGAACAGCACCATATGAGTCAGGCGCTCTCGCCAAGAACGCATCGGTCTCTCCTTGCCATCAACACATTGCTTTCAGGATTGCCCACCTAGACCGTCGCAATCAGCTCCGGACGATACGGCAACTCGAGTGCTAGTCGCCATAGCGGCTGGTCACTAAGGTGGTATTTCTGCTCGAAGGGCGTCAGATACTCTCCCGCTGGATCCAGCACTTCGATCTCGGCGGCAGCACCGGTGGCATGCTCGAGCCCCAGCGCAAACTCCTCGACATACAGCCGCCAGTTGGAGCGCAACTCCAGCCGCCCACCCAGCGCCAGGATAAACGGGAAGACCGGATGGCCATGCCAGCGCAGCTTGAGAAGTGTCGCCTTGGGGTAAGGGTTTGGGTAGAGCAGGTAATGACGAGCCGGCCGCCATCCAGCCTGGAAGACAAGCCGCCAGAAGTCCACCAGGTCGGCCCTGACCAGCAAGGCGTTCTCCGGCAAGGGGCCATGATCCCGACTCAGCCGGCTCTCGCTACGATCCACCCCGATGACGGCATGATCAGGAAAGGCCCCCGCCAGCCGACGGGTCGAGATTCCCACCCCGCAACCGGCATCCAGGATCAGCGGCATGTCGCTGCGCGCCTCTCTCCAGCGTGCGGCGGATGCGAAGGCTTCGCGGGTGTGCTCGGCGACAGGCTTGCGCCACGGATACTTCAGGGCACGCGCCACGCGTGTCTCGAGGCCCTGGTGCGGCCCCGCCTGATTGGTAACGATGCGGCGAGAAGTGGCTTGCATGACGACCTGCTGTGATACGAAACGAACACTGATTCTACCAGCCTCGCCTATCCCCCGCTCGGACTGCCACACCCCCTTGGCAGCGCCGCAAACACACCCCCTTGGCAGCGCCGCAAACACACCCCCTTGGCAGCGCCGCAAACACACCCCCTTGGCAGCGCCGCAAACACACCCCCTTGGCAGCGCCGCAAACGCAAAAAGCCCCGAGCTCATCATGAGCTCGGGGCTTTTTAAAATAAGTGCCTGACGATGACTTGGCCGGCACTCCGGGACTCTCCATGGGGGGGCCCTAAAACGACGAAACCCCGACCATGGGCCGGGGTTT
>NZ_JAVRGC010000005.1:0-240584 GCF_031846005.1 Halomonas sp. LES1 | reverse complement strand
CAGGGTCAGCAGGGCCGAGAGTGCCAACATGATCGAGATCAACCCGATCAGATAGCCATAGGGAATGCGCAGAAACTCGGTCACGTCCCCCCAGGAGAAGGCGCGCTCGGCCAGAGCCCAGACTCGCAGGGCCATCACCCACAGCGCCACGGTGACCAACAGATTGACGAGCACTTCGCGTATCCAGACCAGGCGAGCAGGGAAGATAGCGTCCAGCAGGTCGACGCTGACGTGTTCCTGGCGCCAGCAAACGATCGGCAGGGAGAGGAACACCAGCGCCGCCAGCATCAGCTGGGTCAGCTCCACGGCGCCGAGGATCGGGGCATTGAAGAAGTAGCGTCCGGTCACGTCCACCGTGGTCAACAGCATCATGCCGAAGAGGGTGGCTCCCGCCACCCCCTCCAGCATCAGCTGGAAGACCCGGCCGACGCGAGCCCAGTAGGTTGTCGGGGTCTGCATGAGTCAGGCCTCTGTCAGCGTGTCATCAAGACTGTTCAAGGTCGGAGGCGATGCTTTCTTCCTCGGCCATCACCGCCAGCTGATCACGGAAATACTGTAGAGCTTCACTGGCATCCAGGTCTCCGGTGCTGACCTTCTTCGCCCACGCGTCGATCAGCTCATCCGAAACTTCGCGCAGCATGGCGATATCGTCTTCCGTCGCCTGGGTGAACGTGTTGCCCAACTCCTCGGCGAACTCGACACCACGCTGATCGGAGACATCCATCATGTGGCCAAACAGCCTTGACAACCGCTCTCCAGAGACCGACTCGATGGCTTCGCGGTCTTCGTCAGACATCCGACCCCAGACCATGGGGTTCATGACAATGGCGAAACTACCTCGGTAGAAGCCACCATCAACCGTCAGGGTGTAGGGGGCCACCTCGGCGACACGGAAGCTGCGTAGCCCCTCGAGGGTGAGCATGGCACCATCGATAACGCCCTGGGAGGCCGCCTCGTAGACGCCGGTGGGAGGTAGCGCCACCCCGGTCACACCCAGAGCGCCGGCAAGCTCCGTCATCACCCCACCGCCAACACGCAACCGCTTGCCGGACAGGTCATCGAAGGTCTCGGTCTTCTCATTGGTAAAGATCTGGCCCGGCCCATGCACGCCCATGGCCATCACCTCCAACCCCCGATGCTCATTGGCCTGGGCCAGATACTCCTCGTAGGTCCTCCAGTATGCCGCCGAAGCCACCTCGGAAGAGAAGTCCTCGAAGGTGGGAAATTCCGGTAGCTGGGTCAATCCGAAGCGGCCGGGCATATGCCCATGAAAGATCCAGCTGGCATCGGCGACCCCATCAGCGACCAGAGCCATCTGTGCCGCGGGCGGGCCAAGGTCTTCGGTCACCTGAAGGGTGACACGCCCCTCGGTCGCCTCCTCGATCCAGGATTGCCAGGTCGGCCACACGATGGTGTTGATCCCGTGGTTGGGTCCGCCCCAGCTGCTGACGTTGATCGTGGTCTGGGCCATGGCCGGCATCGCCAGGGTCAGCGAAGCGACGCTGACGGCTCCCAGCATCATACGAGCAGAGTTGTACATTTTATGAGCTCCTGGTCATCGAAAGGGGTCTCGGGAAAGCCTGTGACGGGCATTCCATGCCGGAAACCTTGCCGCCATTAAGTATCCAGTGCAACTAATTTGACGATCACACCCATACGACCTAGGTATAAGGATGATCAAAAACCACTGATTTGCGTCAGTTTTTGGCCGCCATTAAGTCTTGACCTCGCGATAAAAGTATTGAAGAGCTGGACACCTAGTTTCAAAAGAAACTATGCTGCCAACTCAGAATTAAGCCACCGCGACCTGACGACACTGGAGGAAGCATGAGCAAGAAGTTCGCATCACACGCCGATACCGAAATAAAAGAGGTCAGCTTTACCAAGCTGGCAGAAGGCCTGTATGCCTACACCGCCGAAGGCGACCCCAACACCGGCGTGATCATCGGTGACGACAGCGTCATGGTCATCGACACCCAGGCCACTCCCATCATGGCGCAGGATGTGATTCGCCGTATCCGCGAGATCACCGACAAGCCGATCAAGCATGTCGTACTGACCCACTACCATGCCGTGCGTGTACTGGGCGCTTCTGCCTACGAGCCCGAGAACATCGTCGCCAGCCAGCACACCTACGACCTGATCGTCGAACGTGGCCAACAGGACTACGAGTCCGAAGTGGGACGTTTCCCGCGTCTGTTCCAGGGTGTGGACTCCGTGCCTGGCCTGACCTGGCCGAACATCGTCTTCCAGAAAGAGCTGACGATGTACATGGGTGAGCGCGAGGTACAGATCATTCATCTGGGTCGCGGCCATACCAAGGGCGATACCATCGTCTGGCTGCCCAAGGAGAAGGTCATGTTCTCCGGCGACCTGGTCGAATACGGTGCCACTCCCTACACCGGCGATGCCTACCATGAGCACTGGCCCGCCACGCTGGACCGCCTGCAGGCCATGCAACCGGAGAAGCTGGTGCCGGGTCGTGGTGAGGCACTCCAGACACCCGAACAGTGCCAGGAAGCCATTCAGGGTACCCGTGACTTCCTCGCCGACATGTATGAAAGCGTCAAGGCGGGCAAGGCTGCCGGAAAGGCTCTCTCCGAGTGCTACGCCGAGACCTACGCCAAGCTGAAACCCAAGTACGGCCACTGGGTGATCTTCGATCACTGCCTGCCCTTCGACATCACCCGCTGCTACGACGAGGCTGGTGGTGAGTATCCGGATCCACGCATCTGGACCGCCGAACGCGATACAGAGATGTGGCATTCGCTGCAGGAAGTCGTCGAGAGCCAGTAAGCCTCTCCCCTCTCAGCCATCCCCAGGACCGTGAGTGGTCGCCGCTGCAGCGCAGCCGGCGACCCATGGGAGTAACGAATGCCAACGACCTACAATAATCCCGTCTACCCATATCGACGCCCGAACGAATTGAAGAGCGATGAGGTGCGCCACTGCCCGGTCGTGATAGTTGGCGCAGGGCCTTCCGGCCTTATCGCCGCTATCGACCTGGCACAACAAGGTATAGACAGCATCCTGCTCGACGATAACAACACCGTTAGCGTCGGCTCACGCGCCATCTGCTTTTCCAAGCGCACCCTGGAGATCATGGACCGACTGGGTGCCGCTCAACCGATGCTCGACAAGGGCGTAACATGGCAGCATGGCCGTGTCTTCTTCCAGGAGCGCGAGGTCTACGACTTCAACCTGCTCCCGGAGAAGGGGCATCGCGTGCCGGCCTTTATCAACCTGCAACAGTATTACCTTGAAGAGTATCTGGTCGACCGAGCCGAGGAGCTGAAGGATCATATCGATCTGCGCTGGCTACACAAGGTCACCGACGTCGATGCCAGCCCCGACCAAACGAAGATTACGGTCGCCACCCAGGACGGTGACTACCAGCTGATCTGTGACTATCTGTTGGTAGCAGACGGCGCCAACAGCAAGATTCGCGACATGCTGGGTCTCGAATGCAAGGGGCAGATCTTCCAGGACCGCTTTCTGATCGCCGACGTGATCATGAAGGCCGACTTTCCCACCGAGCGCTGGTTCTGGTTCGACCCCCCATTCCACCCCAACCAGTCGGTGCTGCTGCATAAGCAACCGGACAATGTCTGGCGTATCGACTTCCAGCTGGGCTGGGACGCCGACCCGGAAGAGGAAAAGAAGGAAGAGAACATCCGTCCCCGCGTGCAGCAGATGCTCGGCAAAGAGGTGGAGTTCGAGCTGGAGTGGGCCAGCGTCTATACCTTCCGTTGCCGCAAGATGGATAACTTTATCCACCACCGGGTGTTCTTTATGGGCGACGCCGCGCACCAGGTATCCCCCTTCGGTGCACGTGGCGCCAACGGTGGTGCCCAGGGCATCGATAACCTGGCGTGGAAACTGGCCCGGGTGCTGAAAGGCGAGGCGCCCGAAGCATTACTCGAAACCTACAATACCGAACGCCAACATGGGGCAGCAGAGAATATTCTCAACTCCACTCGTGCCACCGATTTCATCACGCCCAAGAGCCGGGTGAGTCGACTGTTTCGTGACACGGCACTGGAGCTGGCCGAGCACTACCCCTTTGCACGCAGCCTGGTCAATAGCGGGCGTCTCTCGATGCCTTGCCGATACGAGGACTCGCCTCTCAACGGTCCCGATGTCGACGGCATGCCCACCGACCTCTGCCCGGGCAGCCCGGCAAAGGATGCCCCCGTGCGCCTGCGTGACAAGAGTGCATGGCTGCTCAATCAGCTCGGCGACCGCTTCGTGCTGATGCTGGACGGGCGCCTCCCCACCAGCGAGGCCGAGACCTTGGCTCCTGAACTCGAGTCGCTGCTTGAAGCATATCCAGACCTTGACCTGCTGGTACTGGGCCCCGCCTCCCGAGCACTGCTGCAGCTACCGAGGACCACCCTGGTCGAGGATGCCGATGGTCTGGTCGACCAGCGCTACGGCCTGACTCCAGGAGCAGCCTATCTGATTCGGCCCGACCAGCACGTTACTGCCCGCTGGCAGGCGTGCCAGTGTGAAGCAATCGCCCAGGCCATTGACCGCACTCTGGGCAAGGAGCTTACAAAGCAGGAGTCCCGTTATGCCACCGCTTGAACTGGCCCCCAACTTTACCGATCCAGATGCCTTCTACTCGGCCCTGACCGATGCTCACCGTGAGCGCAGCGAGGCAGAGAGCGAGCGGATCAACGCACGCCTCATTCTTCTGCTCGCCAACCACATCGGTGATCAGCAGGTCCTCCAGGAGGCCCTGAGCATCGCCGCCCGAGACGGTGCGGGACAGTCGTAACGGACCAAACAAAACAGAGATATACCCAAGAGGATACGGTAATGGCCGAACAACTGAGCTACCAGAACGGTTTTCGCAATCATTTCTCCACCGAGGCCCTGCCGGGAGCACTGCCCGAGGGGCAGAACTCACCCCAGAAATGTGCCTACGGGCTCTATGCCGAGCAACTGACAGGCTCTGCCTTCACGGCGCCGCGTCACCAGAACCTGCGTAGCTGGCTCTATCGCATTCGCCCTTCGGTGGTGCAGAGTGCCTATCGGCCGCTGGAGAATCATCAGGTACACACCTCGCCCCTGGACAAGCCTGCCGCCGACCCCAACCAGATGCGCTGGGACCCGGCGCCTCTTCCCGATGAGCCCACCGACTTCATCGATGGACTGCTGACCATCGCCGTCAATGGTGATGCCGGTGCCCAGACCGGGGTCGGGGTGCATGTCTATGCCTTCAATCAGGACATGACCGACCGGTTCTTCTACACGGCCGACGGCGAAATGCTCTTCGTACCGCAGCTCGGTACGCTGCGGCTGCGCACCGAGTTCGGCGAGATCGAAGTCGGGAATGGCGAGATTGCCGTGATCCCGCGTGGCGTCAAGTTCCAGGTGCGCAAGGGACAGAACGTCGACGCCGCTCGCGGCTATATCTGCGAGAACTATGGCAGCCCAGTGGAACTTCCTGGTCTTGGCCCGATCGGCGCCAATGGCCTGGCCAACCCCCGCGACTTCCAGAGCCCGGTGGCCGCCTACGAGGATGTGGAGGGTGACTTTTCACTCGTCGCCAAGTTCTCGGGCCGCTTCTGGGAAACCCGCCTCGGACACTCGCCGCTGGATGTCGTCGCCTGGCACGGCAACTATGCGCCCTACAAGTATGACCTGGCGCACTTCAACACTATCAATACGGTCAGTTTCGACCATCCGGACCCATCGATCTTCACCGTACTGACCTCCGCCTCGGATACCCCGGGGGTAGCCAACCTGGATTTTGTCATCTTCCCGCCCCGCTGGATGGTGGCAGAGAACACCTTCCGCCCGCCCTGGTTCCATCGGAATCTGATGAGCGAGTTCATGGGCCTGATCCACGGCGAATACGATGCCAAGGCCGAGGGCTTCCTGCCGGGTGGCGCCAGTCTGCACAACTGCATGTCGCCCCACGGCCCCGATGCCGACACGTTCGACAAGGCCACCAACGCCGAGCTCAAACCGCAACACCTGGGGGATACCCTGGCCTTCATGTTCGAAAGCCGCTACGTCTATCATCCCACCGAGGCTGCCCTCGCCACGGAGTACCGTCAGCGCGACTATGTAGATGTCTGGTCGACCCTGCGCTCGAACTTCACCCCTGAGCAGCGCTGATCGAGTCAATTTCAACGATGCACGGGGCCCATCAGCCCCGTCCCTGACGAAAGGAAGACTTCTCAATGAAACTGGCCACCCTCAAGAACGGACGCGACGGTGAACTGATTCTCGTCTCTCGTGACCTCTCCCGCGCCGTCAGCGCCGCCGACATCGCGCCGACGCTGCAACACGCTATCGAGAGCTGGAACGCCACAAGCCCCAAGCTCGAGGCACGCTATGCCGAACTTAATGACGGCAAGGCAGAAGGCGCCTTCGATCTGGACCAGAGCACCCTGCATTCACCGCTACCGCGCACCTACCACTGGGCCGACGGTTCCGCCTATCTGAATCACGTCCAGCTGGTCCGCCAGGCGCGCAACGCCGAGATGCCCGAGACCTTCTGGAACGACCCGCTGATGTATCAAGGCGGCGGAGACAAGTTCCTGGCGCCCACCGAAGATATCGAGGCGATCAGCGAGGAGCACGGCATCGACTTCGAGGGCGAGATTGCGGTAGTGACCGACGATGTCCCCATGGCCGCCACTCCCGAGCAGGCCGCCCAGCACATCAAGCTGGTGATGCTGGTCAACGATGTCAGCCTGCGCGGCCTGATCCCCGGCGAGCTCGCCAAGGGCTTCGGCTTCTTCCAGGCCAAGCCCGCTTCCGCCTTTTCCCCTATCGCCGTCACGCCCGACGAGCTGGGTGACGCCTGGCAGGACGGCAAGGTGCACCTGCCGCTGACCGTTCATCTCAATGGCGAGAAGTTCGGCGAGCCTGAGGCCGGCCCCGACATGATCTTCAACTTCCCGCAGCTTGTCGCCCACGCCGCACGCACCCGCTACCTGGGCGCCGGCGCCATCATCGGCTCCGGCACCGTCTCCAACCCGGACCCCGACGGTGGCCCCGGAAAGCCGGTCGCGGACGGTGGCGTAGGCTACAGCTGTCTGGCCGAAGTGCGCATGGTCGAGAAGATCCTCCATGGCGACAGCAAGACACCCTTCATGCGCTTCGGTGACCGGGTCCGCATCGAGATGTTCGATCGTGAAGGCAAGAGCATCTTCGGTGCCATCGACCAGCAGGTCGTCAAGTATCAGCCCGAGTAAGAGACGCCCTATGACGACGCTCTACGGTTACTTCCGTTCATCGGCCGCCTATCGGGTGCGTATCGCCCTGAACCTCAAGGGACTGGACTATGACCAGGCACCGGTCAACCTGGTGAAGGGCGAACAGCGTGGCGAGGCCAACCTCGCCCGTAACTCCCAGGGCCTGGTACCGGTACTCGAGACCAGCGAGGGGGCGCAGCTGACTCAGTCACTGGCCATCTGCGAGTACCTCGAGGAGATGTATCCCGAACCGGCACTACTGCCGGCGGATGCCGAAGGGCGTGCACGAGTACGCGCCCTGGCCCAGCTGGTGGCCTGCGAGATCCACCCGCTCAACAACCTCAAGGTACTCAAGTATCTGGTGAGCGAGCTCGGCGTGGATGACGAGGCCAAGCTCGGCTGGTACCGCCACTGGATCGCCGAAGGCTTCCAGGCTCTGGAGGCCCAGCTCACCGCCGAGGCGGGCAGCGGCGACTTCTGTCATGGCGACTCGCCAAGCCTGGCGGATATCTGCCTGGTGCCCCAGGTATTCAACGCCGAACGCTTCGAGTGTGACCTGTCGCCCTATCCGATGATTCGGCGTATCGCCGCCAACTGTCGTGCGCTTCCCGCCTTTGCCGAGGCAGCCCCGGAGGCACAGCCAGACGCCGGCTGATAAACTAGCAGGCTAATGGAGCGGGCAGGGTGTCGGGCTTCCCCGATTCCCTGCCCGTTTTTTTTCGCGATACCACAACCCCGAGGAGACTCCGGTGCTGAGGCTAACCTCCCCCGCCACCATCGTGGTGCTGGCCGCATTGACCGCCCTGGGCCCGCTGGCCACCGATATGTACCTGCCGGCGATGCCGGCGATGGCCGAAGCATTAAATACCGGGCCCGACCAGGTACAGCTGACGCTTAGCCTCTATATGACAGGCTTTGCCCTGGCCCAGCTCTTCTGCGGCCCGATCTCCGATCGGTTCGGGCGCCGACCGGTGATGATCGCCGGCTTCTCCCTGTTCCTGGCCGCCAGCCTGCTGTGTGCCTTCGCGCCCAGTATCGAGTGGCTGCTGGCCGGCCGCTTCCTGCAGGCCTTCGGGGGTGCCGCCGGCCCGGTGCTGGGGCGCGCCGCGGTTCGCGATATCTATGGGCCCATCGAGGCTGGCCGAGTGCTCTCCTATATGGCCAGCACCATGGCACTGGCGCCGGCCCTGGCCCCGGTAGTGGGAGCAGGGCTGCTACTGTTCTTCGGTTGGCAGTCAGTCTTTGTGCTGCTATCCCTCTATGCGGTGATCATGCTGCTGATCCTGGCACTGTTGATGCCCGAGTCACTACCCCCCGAGAAGCGTCAGTCGATCGCACCAAGCATCATCCTCGCCAACTACCGGATGCTGCTGACCCAGCGCAGCTTCCTCGGCTATACCCTGATCAACGCCAGTGGCTTCGCCGGCCTGTTCGCCTTCCTCTCGGGCTCCTCCTTCGTACTCATCGAGTATATGGGGCTATCGCCGTTCCAGTATGGTATCGGCTTTACCTTGATCGTGGCGGGGTTCTTTTCAGGCACCTTGTGCAGCGGTCGTTACAGCCATCGCCTCGGTCGAGATCGTCTATTGTGGATTGCCACCTTGCTCTGTGCATTGTCCGGCAGCAGCATGGCAGCATTAGCGATATTCGGCGTGCACCAGCCCTGGGCGGTCATCGGCCCACATGTACTTTTCCTGTTCGGCTTCGGCATCGTCATGCCGCAGAGCATGGCCGGCGCCCTGGCACCCAACCCCGAGTGCGCCGGCTCCGCCTCCTCGCTATTCGGCTTTCTGCAGATGACCATCGCCGCCCTGGGTGGTGCCCTGGTCGGCCAGTTCCATGACGGCACCTCGCGCACCATGGCCGTGGCCATCGCGCTGGGGGGGATCCTTTCGCTAGCGGCATACCTTGGGTTGATCTGGCAGGGCAGAAGGACCTCTAGCACCGCCCAGACAAGCTTCCGGCAAGAGTAGGCTCATGAGCACCTCGCGACGGGGCATTCCTCTGCTCGCTCTGGCCCGCTTCGCCAGCATGGCATCCATGCGCATCACCGATGCCATCTGCCGGCCCTGACCGAGGCTTTCCAACGCCCAGTGCCGAGGTGGCCCAGAACATAACCCTCTTCGCCGTGACCTACGGCATATGCAGCTCTGCTATGGTTTTCTTGAGGATCGCCATGGCGCCCTGCGGGTTATCGGACTGGCCGGTCAAGTTGGCCTGGAACGGTCGGTCATGATAGACCGGAACGGACGGACACGATGGTGCGTTAATACGCAACGACACCATGTCGTACCTGCTGGTGGGCACCAGCCGTTATCCCGAGATAGCCGGGCGGCTGGGCTGGCCCGCCTCGTGGCCCTACTCGCCGAGCCCGAGGCGGCGGAAGTACTGGGCAGGCAGCGTGAGCTCTGCCTGCTCCTGCTACGCGGGCATACCCTCAAGACTGCCGCCGCCGCTTGATTTCCGGTATTCGACGCGCGATCGACGACCGAAGAGAGCCTGGCAAGAAGAGACAACTCGGGTGGCATGTTGGTACAAGCCGCCCTCTGACTCTGGTGTTAGCGTCATGACCACAGCACGCGATGAGTCTCCTGCCAACACATTCAGTCCGAGGAAGAAGCCCAATGAGCCAGTCCACTATCTCCCGCCTACCCGACGTGGATGACTTTCTTTCCCGCGCCATCGGATCCTTTATCGACGGTGAGCATACCCCCGGTGGCAGCCGCCACGCCGAGGTCTTCGACCCCTCCAGCGCCACACCTATCACCCGCCTGGGCCTTGCCGACGCCAGCGTCGTCGACCAGGCCGTTGCCGTTGCCAAGCGACGCTTCGATGAGTGCGCCTGGCGCGGCATGAAACCTGCCCAGCGGGAGCGCATCCTGCTGCGCTTCGCCGATCTGGTGGAGCAGCGTGGTGAAGAGCTCGCTCAGCTCGAGAGCCTTAACCAAGGCAAGTCGATCCAGGTCGCGCGCATGGTCGATGTGGCCTTTTCGGTGGACTTCATGCGCTACACCGCCGGTTGGACCACCAAGCTGGGGGGGCAGACAGGTGAGGTCTCAATCAACATGCCGGAGAGCACCGATTTCCACGCCTACACCCTGCGTCAGCCAGTGGGTGTGGTGGCCGGCATCGTGCCCTGGAACTTTCCGATGATGATCGCCCTGTGGAAGGTGATTCCGGCGCTGGCGGCAGGCTGCTCCATCGTTATCAAGCCGGCTACCGAAACTCCGCTGACCGCCCTGCGCCTGGCGGAGCTAGCGCTGGAGGCGGGTCTGCCCGCCGGTGTCTTCAACGTGGTAGTGGGCGCCGGCTCTGTCGCCGGACAACGGCTGGCCGAGCATCCCGATATTCGCAAGGTCACCTTCACCGGCAGCACCGCGGTGGGCAAACAGATCGGCCATGCCGCCGTCGACCACATGGCACGCTTCTCCCTAGAGCTGGGCGGCAAGAACCCCATGCTGGTGCTGGCCGATGCCGACCTGGACAAGGCGGTGGCTGGTGCCTTGATGGCCGGGCTGCTCAATCAGGGGCAGGTGTGTGCCGCCGCCTCGCGCTTCTATGTGCATCACTCTCTCCATGACGCCTTCTGCGAGCGCCTGCACGAGGCCATCAAGGGGATGCGTGCCGGCCCTGGCCTGGATCCCGAGGCGACCATCAATCCACTGGTCTCGCAGCGTCATCAGCAGAATGTCTTGGCGGATATCGAGCGGGCAAAGACGGAAGGCGCCCAGGTGCTGCGCGGAGCCGCGGTTCCCGAGACGGGCTTCTATGTCTCGCCGGTGGTGCTCAGCGGGGTCACCCAACAGATGACGGTAGCCCGAGAGGAGGTCTTCGGCCCGGTGCTCTCGGTGATTCCCTTCGATGACGTCGAGCAGGGATTGGCCATGGTCAACGATAGCGACTTGGGCCTGGCGGCCAGCCTATGGACCAACGACCTTTCACAGGCCATGCATCTGATCCCCAGGATCGAGGCCGGCACCGTATGGGTCAACACCCATGTCACCCTGGACCCGAACTTACCCTTCGGGGGCGTCAAGCAGTCCGGCATCGGCCGCGAGTTCGGCCGCGAGGCCATCGAGTCCTTCACCGAGCTCAAATCGGTGTGTATCGCCTACTGATCCTCGATTGGACATGACTCGGCTTCGCGTCACCTTGCGCTCGGTGCCCTGTGGCATCGAGCGCCTTTTCGTCGTTTCGGCCAGCAAGTCGCCTTCTCCCGTGGGCTCTTCGACGCCAGGTGTGGAATTCGTCCCCTGAGCTGGGCCAGGATATGACTTCCACGACGACAGGCGGTATGGCATGGACGGCACCCAGATTCTGACCCTCGGCCTGGGCCTGGAAGCGCCCTGGATTCTCAAGGACCAGCACCTGGATACCGCCGTATCGCCCTACCGGTTGGACCTCTACGTCGAGGCCGAGCGTGGCAGTCTCTACCCCTGCCCTGAGTGCGGCGAGGCCTATCCGACCCACGACTTCGCCGACAAGACGTGGCGGCACCTGAACTTCTTCCAGCATCACTGCTACCTGCATGCTCGCGTGCCGCGTACCCAGTGCCCGGAGCATGGCGCCAAGCGTATCGAGGTGCGCAAGAAGGAGCGCCGCGAGCAGGAACACCCCAAGTCGCTGCGCTGGGCCCTGCTGAAGAGCCTGGAAAACGAGAACCTGACACCCAAGCAACTGGCGGCGCTCCAGGAACTGGTGGCCGACCAGAGCGCCACGTCCGATGCCTGGGTGATCAAGGAGAAGCTGCGCTGGATCCAGAAGGCGCCGACGCCACGCGCGGCTCGGTGGCGGATCACGCACTACCTCAAGGTCATGAAGGCGGCGGTCGCGGAGACGCCACTGCTGAAGCCGATGGGAGAAGCCCTGGCGACGTTGGAGCGACACGCCAATGCGGTGGTCAGGCGCTGGGTTTCGGGACTGACGAACGCACGACTGGAAGGCATGAACGGCCTGTTTCAGGCGGCTCGGTCACGCGCACGAGGTTACCGGAACGAGGCCAGCTTCATCGCCAGATCTACCTGATTGGCAGCCCGGTGGGCCGCCTGTTCGATCAGGCCAAATCCACATGAAACGTCGAAGAACCCTTTAATGCAGGCTATGGTGCCGACGGTAGTCCCGCGGCGAGATGCCATGGGCCTTCTTGAAGGCGCGGCTGAAGTGCGCCGAATCAGTGAACCCCCAGCGGAAGGCGATCTCGGTGATGGAAATATCAAGCTGGGCGGGGTTGGCCAGGTCCTCGGCGCAACAGTCCAGCCGGCGTCGTTGGATGTAGCGACACACGGTGTCCTCATGAGCCTCGAACAGGCGATAGAGCTGGCGGACCGAGACGGCCAAGCGCTGGGCGATAACGGCTGGCGTCAGTTCGGGATCCTGAAGCTGCTGATCGATCAGCTGTCGAGCCCCTTGATAGAGCACTTCCGTTCCCTCGAGCGGCATCGGGCTCTGCTTGATGTCACTGGCCAACGGCAGCAGGAGGGCGACCAGCGCTTCACCGAGAGCCTCCCCCTCGAGACGGTCGGCCTCGTCAACCAGTTGGCGGGAGACGATACGATTGACCATCAACTGCAGGAGTTGACCGCTGAGGCCGTGGACCAGCAACTTGCCGAAGGGAATCCCTTGCGGCACTCGCTCGGCCACATGTTGGCGAGGCAGGTGGAAGGAAGCTTGCTCGATCAGGCCCTGGGGCAGGATCTCAAACTCCCGAGCCGAATCCGCCAGCATCATCTCGCCGGGACGCAGGGTTAGGGAACGCTCCCGCGAGCGTACTTCGGCATGTCCTTGCCGCTGTACGATCAGGAAACAGTAACGATCATCTTCGCCACCGGCTCGATCACGGAGTCGGGCGATTCGCCGCGCGTTGGTACTAACCTCCGCGATCTCCAGGCCGCCGGTGGTAAGGGTGCCGACCCGACCCTGGAAGGGGGTGTTGTGCCGGGGAGGCTGGGAGTCGAAGCTGCCACACACGCGCCGTAGCGACGACAACCAGGTAGCGAAGGTCGGCTGGGAAGCGGGTGAGGGACGCATAAGCTCTCTGCTCGCGCTAGTATTGTTGCACAAGAAACCATCTTGCGGCACTTGGATACGCTCGCGCCATGCTCCTTTGGCATAAGAGTGATCCGCGACGGCAGGGCCGGGCAAGGTCCTGCATGCCGGACCTGTTCTGTAGCACACGGGGCAGTGCGGCTCGCCGGCCAGTTCATCGGCGGTGTGGCGCACTGGGTCAAACCGGTTGGCAAACACGATCAAGACAGGAGGCAACGCTCCGTCATTCACTAGGGGATCAATAATCAGACAACAAGGCAGGTCTCCCCATGCGACTGCACAGCTCTCTTTCCTCTCTCACCCTTACCTTCACCACGATCGCGCTCGTTACCCTAACAGCCTCGACAGGCAGCGTGGCCATGGCGGACGAACAGGTGCCGGATGAAAGACTCATGGCCGAGGACCTGCGCGCCCCGACGCGGGTGGTCACCCTGGGCACCGGCACCCCCAACATCGTCGAGGGGCGTGCCGGCACCGCCACCGCGGTCATCGTCAACCAGGATGAGGTCTATCTGTTCGATGCCGGCTCCGGTTTCATGGAAACCCTGGCCGGCTTCCTCGACGAGGAAAGTCGTGACATTTTCCCGATGTCGCCCTCCTACCCGGAGTTCATGTATCCAACTTTCCTCAATAAATTGTTTCTGACCCATCTTGATTCCGATCATATCCTCGGCATCCCCGAGCTGCTGCTGCGTGGCTGGGTACTCGAGCGTAACGAGCCGGTACGCATCTGGGGGCCTGCCGGCACACGCACCGTGGTCGATGGCGCAGTAGCGGCCTATCAGCCAGACATCCAGCACCGCCTGGGAAGCTTGCCGATCGGCAAGGAAGCACCCTACTCCGGTCTCGTAGAGGAGCTCGCCTCGGAACCGGGCCTCGTCTATCAGGATCGCTATGTCACCATCACCGCTTTCGACGTGGACCACGGTACCTGGGAGTCGGGTGAAGCCTTCGGCTATCGCATCGAGGCGCCGGATAAAACCATTGTCATCTCAGGTGATACCCGCCCGACACCAAACTTGATCGAACATGCTCAGGGCGCCGACATCCTGCTACACGAAGTGATGTCAACGACCGGCCTAGAAACTCTGCCACAAGAGTGGCAAGAGTATATGCAGGATGCGCACACCACTACCCAGCAGCTCGCCAATATTGCTGATGAAATCGATCCAGAGCTTCTGGTGATGATCCACCCCCTCTTCCTCGGCGCATCGGAGGCGACTCTCACTCAGGAGATGACGGATGCTTACGAGGGGAACTTCGCGCTGGCTAACGACGGCGACGTCTTCGAGTGATGAAGAGAGCGACAACCATGACACGACATATTTCTCTAGCTGGATGGCTCGGCAAGCGCGCGATGGTCACGCTACTTGTCGGTCTCTCCGCCTCACCGGTCTTCGCCGAGGAAGGTGTGGAGATTCTGCGCGAACGCTGCGCGGCCTGTCACACCGAAACCACCACCGCCGAGGAGTCGGCATACTTCTCACGCATCTCCGATCAGCGCAAGACGCCGGAAGGCTGGCAAATGACGATCAATCGCATGATCCATCTGCGCGGCATAGAAATTCCTGAGGAGGAGAAGCGATCCCTGGTTCAGTACCTGGCGGACACCCAGGGCCTGGCCCCCGATGAAACCGAAGGCTTCCGCTACCTGCTCGAGCAGGACAATAACCGGGTGGAGGCCGGCATCGACCCTGACCTGGAGCAGATGTGCGCCCGCTGCCACTCGGCGGCGCGGGTCGGCCTGCAGCGCCGTACCGAGCAGGAGTGGCAGTATCTGGTCAATTTTCATATGGGCCAGTTCCCCACCACCGAGTTACATGCCATGGCTCGCGATCGCGAGTGGTATCGACTGGCCCATGACGAGCTAGCCCCCGAACTGGCTGAGCGCTACGGGCTGAAGAGCGAAGCTTGGGAGGAGTGGCTGAGCCAGGAAAAGCCCCTGTTGAACGGCAGCTGGCGTGTGCTCGGTTTCATCCCTGGCAAGGGCGAATATGATGGCCGCATGACTGCCACTCCCGATGAAGACGGCAACGGATTTATGCTGCAGATGAAGGGCCGCTACGCAGACGGTTCGCCGCTCGAGGGCGAAGGCCATGCACGCGTCTTTACCGGTTACGAGTGGCGCGGCACGCTGATGCTGGACGATGTCGAGATGCGTCAGGTGCTGGCGGCCGATGCCGAAGGAGAAACGCTGCGTGGCCGAATGTTCCTGGCCGACAGCCGTCGACTGGGCGGTGAAATGAATGCTTACAAGGATCATGGTGGCGCCGAAATACTGGGGATTCAGCCGGGATACCTGCGCCTCGGTGATAGCGGCGAGGTGACCCTGATCGGCCAGCACCTGAGCGGTGAGGTCTCTCTAGGTGAGGGTGTTCGCGTCGAGGAGGTGCTTGAGCGCAGCGATGATCGTATTCGGATGCGGATCAGCGCAGCACCCGAGGGCTCACCTGGAGCGCGCGACGTGACCGTGGGTGAGGCGACAGGCGACAGCATCTTGGCGGTCTATGATTGTCTGGCGCGGCTGGAGGTCGAGCCGACCAATGCACTGGCACGCGTCGGCGGCAACGGCGGCCAGCTCGACAAGATGCGCGTAGCCTTCCGAGCGGTGGGCTATGCCGCCGGTGCGGATGGCGAGGTAGGCACCGATGACGACCTACGCCTGGGCTATATGCCGGCCGACTGGTCGATCATCCCCGCCGACGAGGCGGCCGCACATGAACAGGATGCCGAGTATGCCGGTACCATCGATGCCCACGGCATCTTCACCCCCGGCGATGCCGGCCCCAACCCGGAACGCCCCAAGTCGGCCAACAATGTCGGACGCCTGAAAGCTGTAGCGACGGTGGATGACGGAACGGACCAGCTCTCCGGAGAAAGTCGGCTGCTGGTAGCAGTGCAGGACTACGTGCAGCGCGTGCTCGACTGAACCTCCTGTATTCAGGCCTTGAAGTGGTGCCACTCCGGGTGGCACCTAGGCGACAACCGACATTCGATAATAACGAGGTGAATATGGGTGCCATGCAACTTGTCGAACCCAACCTGCATCGGGTCGACGTTCAGTCGAGACAGATGCTCTTCCATGTGCCCAGCAGCAGCCTTTTCGAACTGGATGCTCTCAGCCGCGACCTGCTGGCACTCTTCGACCAGCATGACAAGGTCGATCGATCCACTCTCGCCACTCTGGAGGCCTACCACCAAGCCGAAGCCATCGAAGAGACCTTGGACGAGTTGAAGTTGCTTGAGGTCATTCAGGAACCCGGAACACCGGTACAGATCAACCCCAAGCCGCAGAAAGTGACCCGCTTTCCCCTGACCACCGTAGTGCTCAACGTCAACACTGGTTGTAACCTGAGCTGTACCTACTGCTACAAGGAGGACCTGACGACTCCTTCTCAGGGTCAAAAGATGGGCTATGACACCGCCATACGCTCCATCGAAATGCTACTGAGCGAATCGCCGGACCAGCCTCGCTACAACGTGGTCTTCTTCGGCGGTGAACCACTCTCCAACATGCCACTGATTCGCGACGTAGTGGCCTACTGCGAGCAGCGCTTCGCCGAGCTCGATGCCGAAGTGGATTTTACCCTGACCACTAACGCGACCATGCTTAACGAAACGCTGGTGGACTGGCTGGATGCTCACCGCTTCGGACTGACCATCTCCATGGACGGTCCCAAGGCATTGCATGACAAGAACCGCATTACCGTGGGTGGCCAGGGCACCTACGATGTAGTCCGCGGCAAGGTAGAGATGCTGCTGTCCCGCTATCGTTCCCGGCCAGTGGGTTGTCGCGTCACCCTGACCCGTGGGGTTACCGACGTGGAGCGCATCTTCGAACACCTTCATCACGAGCTGGGCTTCGCCGAGGTCGGCTTCGGCCCGGTGACCTCCGGCGATATCGCTGCCTACAACCTTACCGAAGAAGAGCTGGCCAAGGTCTTTACAGGCATGAAGCGCCTCGGTGAGCGCTATTACGAAGCCGCTCGCGAGGGTCGCAGCCTGGGTTTCGGCAATATGCACCAGCTGCTGAGCGACATGCATGAGGGCAACAAGAAGCTACTGCCCTGCGGTGCTGGAGTGGGCCTTCTTGCGGTTGACCATGAAGGGGGACTAAATCTCTGCCACCGCTTCACCGGATCGGACCTGCCACTTTTCGGCGACGTCAACCAGGGTATCGACAAGCCGCGACTGGCGGAGTTTGTCGAACAGCGTCTCGATCGCAGCGGCACAGGCTGCGAGACCTGTCATATACGTAACCTCTGTTCTGGCGGTTGCTATCACGAGAGCTATGCCAAGTACGGAGACCCGACACGTCCTACCTATCATTACTGCGACCTGATGCGAGACTGGGTGGACTTCGGCATTCATACCTATTCCCGCATCATGATCGATAACCCGGGTTTCTTCGATTCGCACGTGTCGCCCAGAAGGAGTGCCTGACCCATGAAGCACCTCAAATCGTTCAACAAGAAGGCCGTGCAACTTCAGAGGGCAGTATCACCCGAAGAGGTTGAGGACGTGGTGGCCATGCAGACCATCGTCGGCTGTACCGCGACGGCTGACCCGGGTTGGGAAATCGACGCCTTCGGCGGCCTGAGCTCTCTCTGCCAGCCGATGGAGTCGGACCTCTACGGCTGTGCCGATGCCTGTTGGTGGCCGGCGCAGGTACCGGACACGATGAGTACTTATCCGGATTGGGGTAACGGTGTCGACAAGGCCAACGAGGATTGGCGCAAGATCGACGGCATCTTCGAAGACGAACAATAACGGAGCAACGTCACGATGAGATCCTCACTCCTGCTTTCTTCCCTGGCAACGATCGGGGGGCTAATGCTGGCCGGCATCGGTGCGAGCGCTGCCGCGGACACGACATCCTCGAAAGACCCAGCGGCACGGGACTATCGGGAATACTTGCTGACCGTCACCCGGCCCAATCAGCTGCAGGTCATCGACATGGCCAGCAACAGCTTGCTGCGGAGCTGCGACATTCCCGGTCCATTCGGCTCAGGCATCATGGTGCCCGCTACGGACGGCAAGACCGCCTACGTGATCACCAATATCTGGGAGGATGTCGTCGGCATCGATATCCGCAACTGCGAGATCACCTTTCATGCCGCACAGTCCAGCGGCAATGAAACCGTCAAGTCTTTCCAGTCGGTGGCCGTCAGCCAGGACGGCCAGGAGCTCTATACCGTGCAGAATCCGGTCCGGCTGATGAGCGATCATTATGAGGTGCTCGAACCGCGCCTGGCTGTCTTCGAGATCGCCGACGGGATCGGCGCCCAGCCGGTACGCACCTTCCCCGTGGACCGCCGCATCACCAAGATCGCCGCCACCGGCACGGGAGAGGTGATTCTCGGTGGCGGCGACCTCCAGGCCATCAACCCCGAGACCGGCGAGATTCGCCTGCTCGAGCCGCTACAGAACTGGGATCGCGGTGAACAATGGATGACGCCGGATGCCTTCGCCATGCACACCCAAGGCAGCCAGGCCAATGAATACATCATGCCTTACAGTACTGCCCGCTTCACCGACGATGAGCAGGATATGGCAACCGCCGAGTGGTGGTGGGGCATCAGCCGGGTCGACCTGGAAACCGCGGAGTCCGAACGCATGGAAATCGCGCCACTTACGGAGGTGATCATGAACTTCGTCACCGACCCGACCGATGACAACACCCTCTATGGTGTTTTTAATTCCGTATCGAAAATCGATATTGCGGCCAAGACCATCGTCAAGGAACAGCCGCTCGATCACACCTACTACACGGTCAACGTCTCACGAGATGGCAATACCGTCTACGCGGGGGGTACCAGCAGTGATATCTCCGTGCACGATGCTGAGACTCTCGAGCAGATAGCCAGCATTCAATTACCCGGAGATATGTCCACTTCCGACATGCGAGTGGCAATAATCCACGATACAGCCCCATAATCAATCCAGCCAAGAAAAGCAGTATGTCACAGGGCACAACCATGGTGGGCCCAGCGGCCAAATGTAGAGGAAATCATTAGTGCTACACTGGTTGACCCGAGCCATCCACAGCCACGATCGCCCTGCCCTGGAGCAGGGCTTTCGCTGGCTATACGGCTTTATTTCGCCGCATCGACTGGCGATCGCCGGGCTGCTGACGCTGTCGCTGCTGGCCTCGCTTCTGGTGCTACTGCAGCCCTGGTTGACCAAGCTGTTGATCGATGCCGGCCTGCTGGCCGGAAGCTACCACACCCTGGTGATGATGGCCGGCCTGATGATTCTCACCGGTGTGGCCAGCACGCTGCTCTCGGGTATCAACCGCTACCTGCACACACGACTCTCCGGGCGTATCCTGTTCACACTGCGCAGCGATCTCTACCGCCATCTGCTTACGCTATCACCGCGCTTCTTCGGTGAGCGCCGCACCGGCGATCTGTTGTCGCGCCTGGACGGCGATGTGGCCGAGATCCAGCGTTTCGCGGTGAACAGCCTATTCTCGGCGCTCAGCAGCCTGCTCGGCCTTATCGGTGCCGTCACGTTGATGATATTGCTCTCCTGGAAGCTGGCACTGCTGATTTTGATACTGGTGCCGCTGGAAGGGATCTGGCTGCACTGGATGCGGCGCAAGGTCGAGCACCAGACGCGCGGCCTGCGCGAGCGCTCGGCCGACCTGTCGAGCTTTCTGGTCGAAACCCTGCCCGCCGCCAAGTTCATCCAGGCAAGCGGCCAGTCGGAGCGCGAGCGTCATCGCCTGGATGGCCTCAACGACCGCTATCTGGGCCAACTGCTGGGCCTGCAGATCACCGAGTTTTTCACGCAGGCCATTCCCTCCACCCTGACCTCGCTGACACGCGCGGCGGCCTTCTTGATCGGTGGCTGGTGGGTAATCGAGGGCCAGTGGCAGCTTGGCTCGCTGATCGCCTTCTCGACGTATCTGGGCATGGCCACCGGGCCGGTCAATAGCCTGATGGGATTATACGTGGCCATCCAGCGCATGAGCGTCAGCCTGACCCGGGTCAACGAGGTCCGCCAGCAGCATCCCGATGTGCGATCGCCGTTACAGCCACGCCCTCTGCCGTCTCCGCTGCGAGGCGAGATCACGCTGGATGCCGTGCGCTTTGGCTATCCCGACCGCTCGCGGCCGGTGCTTGACGGTGTCAGCGCCGTGCTACCCGCCGGCACCAAGATCGCCATCAGTGGTGCCTCGGGAGCGGGGAAATCGACACTGATCGATCTGTTGCAGCGTCATTTTGATCCTCAAGCCGGGCGGCTATGCCTGGACGGCACCGATATCGCCACCCTGGATTTGTCCGCCCTGCGTCGCACCATCGCCGTGGTCAGTCAGGATATCGTGCTGTTTCGCGGCTCTCTGGCCGACAATCTGCGCTACGCCTCACCCGAGGCCAGCTATGATGATATTGCGCAGGCCGCCCACGCCGCCCGTCTAGATGAACTGGTCGAACGTCTACCGGCAGGGCTTGATTCTCCGCTTGGCGAACGCGGCCAACAGCTCTCCGGCGGCCAGCGTCAGCGCATTGCCATTGCCCGAGCCCTTTTACAGGATCCCGCCATCCTGGTGCTCGACGAGGCGACCTCGGCGGTGGACGCGGCCACCGAGGCAGAAGTGATCGCCGCCGTCGACCAACTCTTCGCCGGACGCACCCAGATCCTGATCAGCCATCATGCCAGCGCACTGGCCGGTGCCGACTGGCACTTCCGGCTTGCCGAAGGCCAGCTTACGCCGTGCCACGTCACAGAGGTGCTGGATGCGAGCTGACGGCTGCGTGCATATCGGTGTTATCGACAGCGGCCTGGCAACTGCGTTGGGGGCACACTGCGAGGGCTGCGCTGGCTTCGAGATCCATGATCACGCCCTGTGGCAAACCGCGCCCGGAGAAGATCTTCTGGGGCACGGCACCCGGGTCGCCGAGATTCTTGTCGATCAGGTGCCCAGCGTCAGGCTCTGGATGGCTCAGGTTTTCCAGACACGAGCCATCACCACACCCACCCAGGTGGCCGCCGCTATCGACTGGCTGGTGGCACAGCGGGTCGAGCTGATCAACCTCAGCCTCGGCCTGCACCGTGATAGCGAAGTGCTGCGCCAGGCCTGCTATCGAGCGCTACGCGCAGGGACCCTGCTGTGTGCCGCCAGTCCAGCCCGCGGTGAGCCCACATTTCCCGCCTGCTACCCTGGGGTGTTTCGCATGACCGGTGACGCGCGATGCGCTCGGGATGAAATCTCTCACCTGGACACCGCCTACGCCGACTTTGGCGCCTGTGTGCTGCCGATCAATGGCGAGCGTCGCCATGCCGGTGCCAGCCTGGGCTGTGCCCATCTCAGCGCTCGAATAGCCAACTACCTGAGCGCAGGCGGCGAGCGTCGACCGAGCCGGGTGCGCGACTGGCTGATGGCCGAAGCCAGCTACCGAGGCCCCGAACAGCGGCGAGCGGGAGAAGGCCAATGACGGCACATGTTGCCATTTTGGGGGGTGGACCGGCGGGAAGCACGGTCGCGCTGGGGCTGGTTGGCTTGGGTTATAGCGTCACACTGATTCAGCGCCCGCGCCCCTTCGACGCCATCGAGGGCATTTCCGAACGGGCCCTGCAAGGCCTTGCACATGCCGGCTTCGATAAAGCCTTGACGGTGCCTGAAGCACCTTCGCCGCGCCAGGTAGCCTGGAACTCGGCGACCAGTAGCGCCAATGTTGAGCGACTAGTGGAGCGCAGGGCCTTCGACCGGGCCCTACTTCAGGACGCCGCGACCCAGGGGGTTAGCGTGATCGACGCCCAGGTCAAGGAACTACAGCCGACCGCGAACGGTTATCGGATATCGTGGTTAACCCATCGCGGGATAGCGAGTCTCAATGCCGACTTCCTGGTAGAGGCTCGAGGACGAACCGCTCCGGGGGCAGGGGCCGTAGCAGCGCGTGGGCCGAACAGCGTGACTCTTCTACAACGCCTCCAGGGTGCAAGCGGCCCGGCCGCCTCGGCGGCCCTCAGCCTACCCGACGGCTGGGCCTGGCTGGCGCGACGCCCCGGTGGCGAGTGCCATGTGCAGATCACCCTGGACCCAACCGTCACACGCCTGCCGCCTCGGCACGCCATGGCGGATTGGATGAGTACCCGACTGACCAGCCTGGCCCAACAAGCCCCGGCACTGACCGAACCCTTCCTAGGCCTCACGAAGCCCTCCGACACACCCCGGGCAAGAGGCAGCACCTCGATCCTGCAGGGTGACTGCGTCGGATCGCGCTATCTGCGAGTGGGAGACGCCGCCATGGCGGTGGATCCGCTCTCCGGCAACGGTATCTTCCAGTCACTGTCGTCGGCGCTGCAGGCGCCGGCGGTAATCAATACGCTGCTGCGATATCCCTCCCGTGAGCCCCTGGCGCGTGAGTTTCATCAGTCACGCCTAGACGGGCTCTTCTATCGCTTTGCGCGCATCGGCCGCGACTTCTATGCCCAGGAACATCAGTGGGCCGAACAGCCCTTCTGGCAGGCCCGGTGCCACTGGCCGGATGCCGAGCCCTTGCATCGGGAAGTCACTCCCGATCAGGTATACATCGCACGACGACCGGTGGTGGCAGAGGGAGAGATTCATGAGGCCGAAGTCGTCGTCACCCCCGATCAGCCCCTGGGCCTATGGCACCTCAATGGCGTATACCTGGCCCCGCTGCTGCGGCGACTAAGAGCGACGCCCGACCTTCCTGCCGAACGAGTCATCGCAGACGCCCTGGGCGACCGTATCCCCGATGACGCTCCACGCAAGCTGGCGCTGTGGATGCGGTCGCAAGGGTGGCTAACCTATAGGTAAGGCGTCCGGGTACACATGAGCCGAGCCATGCCCACGAACTGGTGCACTTTTCGCACCCGCTCACCGTTGGACATCAACACGAACTGGTGCACTTTTCGCACCCGCTCACCGTTGGACATCAACTCGTATTTGCAAGCCTGGAGGCGATCAGTCGTGGTCTGCGGGCATCATGAATTGCGCGGTCCCGTCGGGCCGTAGTCGAAATCAGCGACAGCCGGGCCGAAAGCCTTCAACCCCTCCGGAGCGTCTTTCGGGTCGAGGTGCAGAACCAGAAAAGCGCCGTGCTCGGAAGATTCGATATGCGCGAGCGCATCGTCGAGTTCTTCATGAGTGGATGCGTGGTATGAACGCATCGTTGTCTGCGCGTCGAAGATCTTCGGCAGGTGTCCGTAGTCCCAGGCGGCGACATCGTTATAGGTGCGATCCATCCCGAGTATCCAGCGTTCGATCGTGTAACCGGCGTTGTCGATCAACACGATAATCGGCCGCTGATCGTGGCGCAGAATTGTCGACAGTTCCTGTGCGGTGAACTGGAACGAACCGTCGCCGATGAACAGCAGATGTCGACGGTTAGGCTCCGCGAGCATGCTGCCGAACAGCGCGGGGAGCGTGTAGCCGATAGCACCCCAGATATTCGACGCCACGAACGCCGTGTTTGCGGGCAGGCGCTGGCCGGAAAGCCCGATATTCGACGTTCCGGCCTCGGCGATCACAATGTCGTCAGGACGCAGAAACTGGGCCATGCGCGGCCATAGCCATGAGTGGGTCAACGGATCGCTTGCGTTGCCCGGCTCCTGCTGGGGCGATACGGCGGTTGATGTATCGGCAAGAGTGTTTGTCTCTGAGTGCTCAGGAAAGGTGTCGACGAGGTGCGCGAGTAGTTCGGAACCGACGACGCCTTCGTAGTAGTCGGGGCCGACCGTCACGCGGTGATTGCGAATATCCACGACCGACTCGAACGGCAGCTGCGCGGTAAAGTTACCAGAATTACTCTCGATGAACCGCGGCGATGTCGTGATGAGAAAATCCGAAGACTCAATCCGCTCACGCACATCGGCGGAAGAGGCCTCACCCGCGTAGGTGCCAAGAAACAAGGGGCTGTTCTCATCGAGCAGCGCCTTGGCCGTCGGCAACTGCGCATACGGGATGTTGGCGCGACCAGCGAGTATACGCAGACCCTCGATCAGGTCGTGACGATCTGCGTCCATGTCGGTAAGGATCGCGGGACGTTTTGCAGACGCGAGTTTATCCTGCACATGAGCAAGCGCCGCCGCGAGCCGCTCGGGATCGCTGGCCGGCATGCGCACGTCAAAGGGCGTGTCTGGCGCCTCGATCTTTAGGTGCGATACGTCGGACGGGATCTGGATATGCACCGGGCGCTGCTTGCGCAGGCACAAATGCAGTGCCCGGTCGATTTCCTCGACCGCATTTATCGAATCGATATGGACAGCGGTCGCGGTGAACGGCGCCATGCTCAAAAGCATGTTGTCGAAGTTGCCGTCCGCCAACGAATGATGGAGCCGAAATCGATTCTGAGTCGCAAACAAGGGCGGCGCGCCACTGATCGAGAAAACCGGCAGGTGCTCGGAGTTCGCTCCGGCAATACCGCATAGCGCGCTGAGCTCTCCGACGCCATAGGTTGTCATCAACGCGCCGATTCCGCGGCGCCGAGCATAACCGTCCGCGGCATAGGCAGCATTCAGTTCATTGCATACCCCGACGAACCGGATGCCGTCCATATCTTCGAGTTGTTCCAGCAGATTGAGGTTGAAATCGCCAGGCACCCCAATCACTTCGGTCACTCCAGCCTGACGCAACCGTGTAAAAAGAAATTCTCCGACTGTGGTTTGCATATCCCGCTCCTATGACGTTAGGTGGTCTAGCTGTAGGGTCCCGCAAATCGTCAACGAGAACCAGGTGATCTGCGGTCGATTCTCTCACGGTTAAGAACATGCATAAGCGACTATTCCACGGCCGCCTGGGCCACTTCAAGAACCTGAACGAACAGGCCAGTC
This sequence comes from Halomonas sp. LES1, assembly GCF_031846005.1. Taxonomy (NCBI): domain Bacteria; kingdom Pseudomonadati; phylum Pseudomonadota; class Gammaproteobacteria; order Oceanospirillales; family Halomonadaceae; genus Halomonas; species Halomonas sp. LES1. The sequence continues at coordinate 215,520 of NZ_JAVRGC010000005.1, read as the reverse complement.
AGCTCGTCGGGAAAGCACCGGCGAAAGGTGGCAAAGACCAACAGGCTGCTAGAGCCCACCCGGGGGGTCGATGGTGGCACCTTCTTTAGCCTCCTCGATGGCCGCCATCACCCGATCGACTTCCGGCACCCGATGGGCCAGCGCCAGTGCCAGCTGGGCCAGGAAGTGACTCTCCTCGCCTTCCGGCAGTTCGTCCAGGGTGGTTGCCAGGTGCTCGTAGACCCGCTCGAGGTCGGCGAAGGGCAGTGTGGTATCAGTCATGATCATTCTCCTCCCAGGGCAGTGGTCACGGCGGCGTCAAGCTCGGCGGGGTCGAGGGATATCCAGCGGGCCACCACATGACGGTCGGGACGAACCAGATAGGCGCTGCCTGGCCTGGCGCCATAGCCGGCAAACAGGCTGCCATCCACATCGACCAGAGTCTGCTCATCACCCGGTGAGCGTGTGAGTCGCAGCAGGGTAATATCGATGCCGCGTGACCTGAGGCACTCCAGCTGTTGCTGCAGCGCCGGCTCCACCCGCCCCTCTTCACTGAAGTGAAGCAGATTGAAGCCGCTGCCCAGGTGATCGAGCATAAAGTCGTTATCACCCAGGCGGCGATTGATCAGCGGCGCGCCAGGAATGGGGCCGGCCTCGAAGGCGGGATCATCGGCCAGGGTCAGCGGGCTCTCCGCGTAGGTATAGGGTGTCACCTGACGCGGGTTGGCGAAGCCGCTGGCGTAGTCGTTGTGGTAGGCCAGCGCCAGGGCGGCATCGCGCATCAGCGCATAGCCGCGCGTCGGAGGCGTCATGAAGCGCGTGCTCTTGCCGGCATTGGCGAACACGTCCAGGGTCGCGCCACGGCGCTCCGGGCTATAGCTGTCGAGCAGGGCCTCCGGGGCCTGCCCCTTGAGCACAGAGGCCAGCTTCCAGCCGGCATTGGCGGCATCCGCCAGGCCATTGTTAAGGCCGCGCACGCCGAAGATCGGCACCAAGTGAGCACTGTCGCCGATGAACAGCACGCGCCCATGCCGATAGTCATCCAGAGCCAGGGTGTAGGCCTTGTAGAGGCTCCACCACTCCAGCTCCCAGTCCCCCTCCTCGTCCATCACGTCACACACGATCAACTCGACCTTCTCCCGAATCCGTTCCTCGCGAACCGCATCGTCGGAGTCCTCCCCCGGCGCCAACTGGTAGTCGATGCGCCAGATATCATCGGGTTGCTTGTGGACCAGGATGGTGGTGTCGGGCATCGCCCTGGAGTGGAAGAAGGCGCGACGCTCGGTCGGAAAGTCGGACTTCAGACGCACGTCGGCGATGACATAGCGGCCCTCGTAGGCCTGGCCATGCAGGGAGAGACCGAGGGACTCGCGAATCCGGCTGCGTCCGCCATCGGCCGCCAATAGATAGTCACACTGCAGCCGATAGGTACCCTCGGGCGTGGTCACCTCCAGAGTGACACCATCATCACCCTGACTCACGTAGGTCAGCCTGCTCTGCCAGCGCATCTCGATCAGCTCGCTGGCGTGAGCCTCGTCGATCAGAAACTGCTCGATGTACTGCTGCTGCAGATTGACCATCGGGTAGTAACGCTCCTGATCGGAGTGCGGCATGCGGAAGCGATAGATCTCGCGGTCGCGGAAGTAGGTGCGCCCCTGGGTCCAGCCCAGCCCCTTCCGCTCGAAGGGTGCATCGACGCCAAGCTGCTGCAGGATCTCGAGGCTGTGGCGAGAGATGCAGATGGCGCGAGAGCCGTCGTTGACGGTGTCCTTGTCATCCAGCACCACGGAGGCGATACCGTGGCGGGCCAGCTCCAGGGCGGCGGTCACACCCACCGGCCCGGCACCAACGATGGCCACCGGGTGGCGCACGGCCTCGCCCTCCAGTTCGGGTGGGCATACAAAGGGAAAATGCGGGTAGTCGAAGTAGAGCGAGTCGGTTTCTAAGCGTCCGGCGGGGCGCATGGACATCTCCTTTGGGGCTTCGGGTTCTTGTGGTCTGATCTGGACGCAGCTTATCCCCGTGCTACCCTCTGCTCATGTCCCAAAAAAAAGGGGACAATCGACGCCTTTACTTCGACCAAGGTAGAAGCCGACATGCCCACTGGCTTGCTCGACAACCGGGACTCGGACTGGCCGGAGCTCATGGCCATCCTGGCCGACTGCGTGGCCCGGCTTGGCGATGAAGCATTCGGTGATCATCTGACCACCCTGCTCCGCAGGAGCCTGGGCGTGGAGCAGTGCATCCTGTTCGCCTATACCCGCAACGACACCATGTCGTATCTGCTGGTGGATAACAGCCGTTATCCCAAGGTAGCCGGGCGGCTGGCCCGCCTCTATGCCGGCGGGCTGTTTCGTCAGGACCCCAACTACCCTCGGCTTCGCCAGCTGCTTCGGGCAGGCGACGGACAAGCGAATGCCGAACTGATCAGCATGCCCGAGGAGATGTCGCCAGCCTACCGGAGCCACCTGTTCGCCTTCCCGGACCTGGCCGACAAGGCCTCCATCATGATCCCTGCCCTCGATACCCTCTACTACCTGAACCTCTACCGAGACCTGGCCCGCGGGCCCTTCAGCCGCCAGGAGCTGGAGGACTTGCAGAGCCTGACGCCGCTGATTGCCAGCCTGATCCGGCGCCACTACCGCCAGGCCCGCCCGGCTACTCTCCCAGCCCGACACGAGGACGCGGAGGCCCTTCAGGCACTCTCCAAGCGAGAACGTGAGCTCTGTCTTCTCCTCCTGCACGGCCATACCCTCAAGACCGCCGCCGCCGAGCTCGACATCGCCCCCTCCACCGCCGACACCTTCCGCAAGCGCGCCTACGCCAAGCTCGGCGTGCGCTCCAAGGCCGGGCTGCTGGCGCTGTGCAGATACCAGTGATCCGCCAATACCCACCTCAGCCAGTGCAGAACACCGCCTGCATTGTTGGCCCAGGATTAGCGTAAACCAAGGAGCATCAAAGATGCCCCGAGGGCCTCCCCGGGGCAAATGAATCGGAATAGCACATTACAGGCCGCTGTTATGGTAGCCACCACGGTGGCTACCGGGCTGGATCAAAAACGGTACATCACCATGCCCTGAAGACGTACGGCGTCGCCATCGTCACCATTGGCGATTTCTCGAGTCTGTCGGCTTACCTCGACGCCATAACTGATGTTACGAACCGGCGACCAGATGTAGTTCAGATGCAAGTCGGTGAATGTTTCATTGGCAACGTCGGCATTGGCAACACCGGCGTCGATGGCGTCGTCCAGATCGGCGGTAGCGTAGCCATAGCCCAGGTTGATATGGCCCGGTCCTGCCGCCACCCGCACACCGGCCGTCCCGCCGGTCAGGGTGATGGGCTCGACATCGCCGGTGGCCGGATCGACATAGGCCGGCGCCCCGGGGGCCTCCTCCATGTAGCCGCCGATCCCGTCGCCATGGGTCACGCTACCCCGCAGCGTCAAGGCCGATGTCAGGTGATATTCCGCCTCCAGATTGACGCCCCAACCAAGGGCACTGTCATCGAGGAGGGCACCGTCCTCCACTTCCAGCTGCCGGACCAGCCCCGACACGCCATAATTGAGGTTGCCGGCCTTGCCCATGTAACGCAGGGTCAGATCGGGCAGGGCTTCCTTGCTTGCGGCATGGGAGATATAACCGCCACGGGGGGTGAAACCGTCTGCCACGGTGCCGCCCAGATTGCCGGGATCTTCCAGGGCTACCGAGAAACCACCGGTGGTATAACGCAGCTGCCCCTGACGCGCACTTTGCGGCAAGCCAGCCTGCCGCTTGAAGTCGATGGTGCGGTTCATGCCAAGGATAAAGCCAAAGTTGCTGGTGGTCTGGCCTGCAGTAATGCCGTTCCATGTACCATAGGCATGTCGCAGTCGAAACTCCTCGCGATCCCCGCCACCGCCAAAGAAGTCGCCCTCGATCACGGTCTTCAACTCTCCTCTGTCTGTCGGGGTTGAAGTGGCGAAGGCAATACGGCTCTGCTTGGCGTGGAGCTGAGTATGCCCCGTGATGTCAGCTCGCGGATCGTCATCCAGCGGAATGGCCGCGTTGGCTCCCGCCGGCGGCAGCTCGGCATCAACGTCATATATCATATCCAACCTGGCATAACCATAGACACTGACGGTAGTATCATTTACTTCAAACTCATAAGCTTGAGCCAGAAGTGGCGTAGCCAAGGCAAAAGTGGTGAGAGCAAATGACTTAACTCCTTTAAACACAATAGAGGATTTCAATTTATTAATTTCCTATATTTTAAACATTAAGATGCTTCATCACACGCCATATAACACGCATGACATTTCCCCGTTCTTGGGATTCGTTATGATGCAGGAGCCCGGATGATCAAATGATCAATAGGGGTTACCCGCTGCTGGCAGCCAGAGAACTTCTACGGAACTCATTCGTGGGTCTAGTTTTGCCGACCCCGGGTGACTGATTACCCGGGAATCGACACCGACATGAGTACTTCCTCGAGCATTGTCGGCAAAGTAGGCCGATAATATATTTATTGGAGCCTTCTATTACTTTTCGGTTAACGCTGCTTCGGGAATCTCCAGCCCGATCTCCCGATAATAACGCTCGGCACCCGCATGCAGTGGCGTGTTGATATCGAGGAAGACATCGTCGAGGGTGATGTTTTTCAGCACCGGAATCTGTGCGGCGCGGGCCTCGAGCCCCTCCCAGAAGGCCTTGGTCATGGCGTAGACAGCCTCTTCCGAGACGTCCTTGTTGGCCACCAGGCCGACGGTGACGCCGATCGTGCGGATCTCCCCCTCGTTGACAAGATTGTCGCCATAGGCGCCGGCGGGGATCACGCCAATCCGATAGCCGGGTCGGTCGAAGAGCGGCTGCAGCGCCGGATCCTCCAGCTTGTCGTCGGGAATGCCGAGCAGGCGAATCTCGTTGGTCAGGGTGATCTGCGAGATCGCGGGGCTGGGTGGCAGGGTCGGGTTGAAGTAGACGTCGATATGGCCATCCTGGAAGCTCTGTGACGCGGCGTCCCAGCCCAGACTGACCACATCGTAGTCCTCTTCCGGCTTGAGGCCGGTCAACCCCTCGATATAGAGCCTCGCGGTCTGATAGGCCGCACCGCCCGGGGGCCCCAGGAACACCTTCTTGCCCTCGATATCATCGAAACCCTCGATGCCCGAGTCGGCGAAGGTGGCGACGTGGTAGTAGCCCATGGGGAAGTTGAAGACGGTGCGCAGATTGCCCGCCAAGGCCCCCACCCCCCTGGCCTCGCTGTAGGGCCCGGTCTCCGTCGCCATCATGTGGTACAGGTTCGGCGAGGACATGAAGAAGTCGGAGCGTCCCTGGGCCGTTTCCACGGCGTGGCGAGTGGCGGCTCCCGTGGCATTGACCTGGATGGCGTACTCCTCGACCTGGTCGTTGACGATGGTGGCAAAGGTATTCATGACGATATACGGGGAGGTCCCAGGCCCCAGCGTCGACATGCGCAGGTTCTCGGCGGCGCTGGCCGCGCCGCCGGTCAGCAGCGTCGAGCAGAGAAGGCCGGTTGTCATGAAACGCTTGAGATCGGCAGTGACGTGTCTATGCAGCATTGTTGTTCTCCAGTTCAGGGTAAAGAGGGTGCGCCGCCCGGCGCATCCATGGCGCTCAAGGGCCAAGCGTTGTCGTCTGCTTCGTGGGGTCACGCTTTCCTAAGCGATGGAGGAGCTCTGCCATCACGGCCATCGCCAGCACCGCAAGTTGCAGGAGGAGACCCGGCAGCACCAGGAGAATGGCCCCGACCATGCCCGCCACGGCCCAGCGCCCTCCCCGGCCGGCAAACAGCGCCAACATCCAGATGGCGGCAGCGAGACGGAGCAAGGCCCAGGTAAACTCGACGACCGAGAAGTCGGCGATCAGCAGCAGTGAAGGGCTATAGACAAAGGCAAAGGGCACCAGGAAGCCCATCAGAGCCAGGCGCAAGGCAGAGACGCTGATGCCCATCGGATTGGCATCGGCGATCGATGCGGCCGCATAGCCGGCCAGCGCCACCGGGGGGGTGATCGCCGACATCACCGCGAAGTAGACCACGAACATATGCGCCGCCACGGTGGGCACGCCCAGCGCCTCCACGGCGGGGCCCATGACCAGGATGATGATCAGGTAGGCCGGCACCGTGGGCATGCCCATGCCCAGCATCAGGCAGGCCATCGCCATGACGATCAGCGACATCAGCAGCGAGCCGTCCGACAGCGCCTGCGCCGCCGAGGCGAAGCGCAGCCCCAGACCAGTGAGGTTCATCACGCCAACGACGATGCCCACCGCGGCCACGGCAACCAGCACCTGGGCACTGGCATTGGCTGCCCCGACCACCGCCGCTCGCAGCGCGGTGAGGGAGCGCGCCTGACGATTGAGAGCGAAGCCCAGTACCAGCGCGGCGACAATGGCCCAGAACCCGGCCATGGCGGGCGACGAGCCGAGGATGAGCATGGCGACGATCATGCCCAGCGGCACCAAAAACACCGATAGCATCAGCCAGTCGCGCGCGACCATGCGCGGCAGCAATGAACGATCGGGGCGCTCGATGCCCTGACGCTTCGCCTCCACCGAGATGCAGGCGAACAGGCTGCCGTAATAGAGCAGGGCGGGAATCAGCGCCGCCAGGCAGATGTAGAGATAGGGGATGCCGGTGAGGTCGGCCATGATGAAGGCCACGGCGCCCATGATCGGCGGCATGATCTGCCCGCCGCTCGAAGCCGCGGCTTCGACGGCACCGGCGAAGCGGCCGGTGAAGCCGGTGCGCTTGATCATCGGAATGGTGACGACTCCGGTACCCACGACGTTGGCGACCGCGCTGCCGGATACCGAGCCGAACAGGGCGCTGGCCAGCACCGCGGCGTGTGCCGCACCGCCGCGCAGCCAGCCAAGTCCGCGCATGGCAAGCTTCAGCAGCACGTCGCCCGCTCCCAGCGCCTCGAGCAGAGTACCGAAGATGATGAACACGATAATGGTGCCCACCACCACGGCCAGCGGTCGGCCGAAGACGCCATCGAAGCTGTACCACAGCGTCAGCATCAAGCTATCGACTCCTACCCCGGCGTGGCCCAGCATGCCACCGGCATACTCGCCGAACAGCGCATAGACGATCGCCACCAGGCAGACCAGCACCAGCGGCAGCCCCACCGCGCGGCGGGTCATCTCCAGCACCACCACCAGAGCGCCCACACCCAGCACCACGTCCACGGGTACCAGAAAGTAGAGGCCGAACTCCAGCGAATTGGCGATCATGGCATAGCGTACCAGCGCCGCCACGAAGACCGCCGTCAGCGCCAGGTCGAGCAGCAGGCGTGCGAGGTGCTTCGTCGTGCTGGGGCGAGTCAGCAGCAGCAGGATACCGAGGCCGAGACCTCCGACACGCGCCAGCGTCTCGTTATAGATGCCGAAGCGTGCGGTATAGAGGGCACCGGCGACCAGCGTCAGGGCGAAAAGCAGAAACAGTGCTTGCCTGAGCCAGCGGGCCAGTTGAAAGAAGCGGTTGGGATGGGTTGCGGTCATCGAGGGCTCCTTCATCCGAACTGTTGTCCGGATGGTTTGTTGTGGCTGCAACTTTAGGTCCCCCCGACCGCCCTCGCCCAGAGGCAGGTTTCACCTCGTGAAATAAATGGCCCGAGTCACTCTGGTAAGACGACTAAAGTCGCATGATTCGTGTGGAGCCTCCCGCAGCAAAAAGCTACTCAGTAAAGGCCCTGATCATGGAAGGCCTCCGCCAACACCGCCGCCGCCTCGCGGAGTCGCGCCGCAAAGCGGACCTCTACCCCTTTCTCAGGATGTGCCGTGTTTATCCAGACCAGGCTAAGACAGGCCTGCACATCCCCCATGACGATGACCGGCACGGCGATCGCGTCAAACTCCTCCTCGCTAGCCGAGGGTAGTGGAAACACCGTAGGATCCCGCTGGGCATAGCCACGCTGCTGCACCACACTACGCAGCCTGTCGATATAGCCCTTGTCCGCGGCCAACAACGCCTCCTCTCCCCCCTTCTTCTTGAGCTTGTCGAGGATCGTGCCGAGCCGACGCTCGTCACAGAAGCCCAGATAGGCACGCCCCATGGCCGACTTCAGCATGCTGGGCCGATAACCAACCACTTCACGATTGAGCACGATGGCGGTGCGCCGGCGGGAGGTTTCGATGATCGCCATGCCCTCTCCATCGAAGATGGCGATATCGGAGGGCCAGATGAGCTCCTCCTGAAGCTGCTCGAGAACCGGCGCGGCAAGCTGCGCCACCGCATCATGGACGCTGACATGTTCGCCCAGATCGTGCAGCCGATAGGTAAGTCGATAGCGATTGTCACCCAGGCCACGGTAGACCCAGCCCTCATGTTCGAGCGTGGCGAGAATGCGCAGAATGGTAGCCCGGTCCATGCCGGTCGCGTGATGAAGCTCGCCCAGAGTGACCGGGCCACTGGCCTGATCGATGGCGTTGACAACGGTCAGGCCTCGGGCAAGAGAGCGAATCCGCTTGGTCATAAGTCGCCTCGTCTTTTTACTGTGTGAAAGCCTCTGTTGCGGCAGCTCATCTGTCAATGGAGTGTATGGATCATTCTTTATTGCCAGCGCCGTGGCCGGTGCTTCACCCAGCACAGCCTTCTGGCGCCCTTACCAGCGCAGGCGGACCCACTCATGCATCAAAAGACTCCCAACATTCTCTTTATCATGGCCGACCAGCTACGGGCTGATTATCTCTCTTGCAACGGCCATCCCCACATCCATACGCCCCATATCGATGCCTTGGCGGCGCGCGGCGTCAACTTCACCAAGGCCTACTGCCAGGCTCCGGTGTGCGGCCCCTCGCGGATGTCCTTCTACACCGGCCGCTACGCCATCAGCCACGGCGCCAGCTATAACAACGTTCCTCTGCGCGTCGACGAGCGAACCATCGGTGACTATCTGCGACCCCAGGGCTACCGCACCGCCCTGGTGGGCAAGACCCATATGCGCCGAGATGAAGAGGGCATGTCTCGCCTGGGACTCGACCCCGACTCCTCTCGGGGCGTATTGATCAGCCAGTGCGGCTTCGAACCCTACGAACGAGACGACGGCCTGCATCCCGATCAGTCGGCCGACCCTGACCTGCCCTACAACCGCTATCTGCGCGAGCATGGCTACGCAGGCGACAACCCTTGGCACAGCGCCGCCAACTCGGCAGAAGGCCAAGGCGGCGAGTTACTGAGCGGCTGGTACATGCGCCACTCTCACCTGCCCGCCCGTGTCAGGGAGGAGCACTCCGAGACCGCCTACACGACCATGCGCGCCATGGATTTCATCACCGAGGCCGGCGACTCTCCCTGGTGCCTGCACCTCAGCTATATCAAACCCCACTGGCCCTACATGGCGCCGGCCCCCTACCACGCCATGTACGGGCAGAAAGATATACTGCCGGCGGTACGCTCGGAGCAGGAGCGCGAGCAACCCCATCCGGTGCTCGAGGCCTTCATGAATCACCCGGAGTCGCTGGAATTTTCCCGCGTGGAGGTACGTGAACGGGTGATCCCCGCCTATATGGGACTGATCTCTCAGCTCGATGATCATATCGGTCGACTGATGGCCTTCCTGGAAGAGCGCGGCCAGCTCGACAATACCCTGATCGTCTTTACCTCCGACCACGGTGATTACCTGGGTGACCATTGGCTGGGGGAGAAGGAGATGTTCCACGAGCCCAGCTCACGAATTCCAATGATCGTGGTGGACCCTTCACCCCAGGCCGATGCCACTCGTGGCACGGTCTCTGACCGGCTGGTGGAAGCCATCGACCTGGTGCCCACCTTTATCGACTACGGCGGTGGCGACAGCCGCGCCCACGACCATGTACTGGAGGGTTACTCGTTGCAGCCCCTGCTGCGGGGGGAGGAGATCAGCAGGTGGCGCACCCACGCCTTCAGCGAAGCCGACTTCGCCTGGCGGCCAGCCCGGCTGACCCTGTCGCTGGCGCCTGATCAGGCCAGGGCCTTCATGGTGACCGACGGTCGCTGGAAGTATGTGCATTACGAGCACCACCGTCCTCAGCTGTTCGACCTGAAGTCGGACCCCGACGAGCTGCATGACCTGGCCGGAGAGCGCCGCCACGACGAGACACTGCAGTCGCTGCAGGACGCTCTCGGTGACTGGGCGAGAAAGCGCAATAGCCGTATCACCGTCAGCAATCAGCGGGTCTGCGAACAGACAGGCATGGCACACAAGCGCGGCTACCTGTTCGGTGTCTGGTAAATGCTCCGTGCCGAGAGCCGAGCGCGTCGGACGACTCGTATCATCTTGGCCCCCTTGGATTACCGCAGACCCCAGCCAGGGATTGGCTAGCTCATTTTGAGGTGTCGCTTATGGCGTCCAGACTCTCGCGCTGCCTGCCCTTCCTCCACTGGGGCCGGTCCCTCGACCGCCGGATGCTGGGCGCCGACCTGATGGCCGGCCTCACCGGTGCCATCCTGGTGCTGCCCCAGGGCGTTGCCTATGCCTTCATCGCCGGCCTGCCACCGGAGGTCGGCCTCTATACCGCCATCGTCGCCGCCATCGTCGCCGCGCTGTTTGGCAGCTCCTGGCATATGGTGTCCGGCCCCACTGCCGCGCTGTCCATCGTGTTGGCCAGCGTGGTCGGCGGCCTCGGCCCCCTGGAGCCATCGCAATACCTTGCTGCCGCCCTGACCGTCACCCTGCTGGTCGGCTTGATCCAGCTGGCCATGGGCCTGCTGCGCCTTGGCAGCCTGGTGAGCTTCATCTCCCATACGGTGGTGATCGGCTTCACGGCGGGGGCGGCGATTCTGATCGCGGCCAGCCAGCTGAAGCATCTCCTCGGGCTCTCCGTCGCTGGTGGCCAGGGCTTTCTGACCGATCTGTCAGCCTTGGTGCAGGCGCTCCCGGAGACCAATCCCTATGCGCTGGCCATCGGCCTGATCTCGCTGCTGACCTCCCTCCTGATACGGCGGCTCAACCGGCGCTGGCCCCATCTGCTGCTGGGTCTGGCCGCCGGCAGCCTGGCTTGTCTACTGCTCGACGGTGAAGCCCATGGGGTCGCCCTGGTCGGCGCGCTGCCCGGCACCCTGCCGCCACTGACGCTGCCCGAGCTGTCGCCGGACAGCCTGCGGACCCTGACCTCGGGGGCCTTTGCCATCGCCCTGTTAGGCCTGATCGAGGCGGTGTCGATCGCACGCGCCATCGCCCTGCGCTCGCACCAGGTAATCGATGGCAACCAGGAGTTCATCGGCCAGGGGCTGTCCAACATCGTTGGCGGCCTCTTCTCCTGCTATGCCAGCTCGGGTTCCTTCACTCGCTCCGGCGCCAACTACGATGCCGGGGCGCGCACCCCATTGGCCGCCATATTCGCCGCCGTGCTGCTGGCGCTGATCCTGGTGCTGGCCCCGGGCATCACCGCCTATCTGCCACTGCCCGCCATGGCCGGGGGCATCCTGCTGATCGCCTGGAACCTGATCGATGCTTCCCATATCGGCCAACTGGTACGCGCCAGCCGCCATGAAGCACTGATCCTGACGACGACCATTGCCGCTACCCTGCTCGTCGCACTGGAGTTCGCCATCTACATCGGGGTGCTGCTTTCGCTGGTGCTCTACCTGAAGCGCACCTCACGCCCGACCATCCTGGAAGTGGCACCCCGCCAGGACCACCCCCGCCGTCATATTCGCAACGTCCAGCGCTACGCGCTCCCCCAGTGTCCCCAGCTGAAGATCCTGCGCATCGACGGCTCACTGTTCTTCGGTGCCAGCGACCATGTGCAGCGCCGCCTTCGGGCGCTCAGCTCCGAAGCTGGCGCACGGGTACTGATCATCGGCAAGGGCATCAACTTCATCGACACCTCCGGCATCGAGATGCTGCTTCAGGAGATTCGTCGCCTTCATCAGCAGGGCGGCGAGCTGGTGATCAGCTCGCTCAAGGGCAATGTGCTGGATGAACTGCGCCGCCGAGGTGACCTGCAGAGGATCGGCGAGGAGCGCTGCTTCGAGACGCCCAGTGCGGCGATCGCGGCCATGGCCCCGGCGCTGGATCGAGCCGTCTGCGGGACATGCCACCAGCGTATCTTCACCGAGTGTGGCCAGGAAACGGACAACCGCATTCCAGTCACGGTGGTCTAATCGTCAATAAAGAGTGCCCAAGTCACTGCAGGATTCATCTCATGGGGCTGCGTGCTCAGGCCGACTCCTTCCCAGGATCATATACCTGACAGCACGGCAGGCCGGGGGTATTCAAAGACGGGGATTCTGGGGCTGTGTTGACGGGATTGAATGCCAGAGCCGAAAAGCCCCGGCAACACGCCAGGGCTCTGTATGTGACGATAATAATCTCTGATGGTCGAGCTCTATACTGGTATCACCCTTGCTCAACAAGATCGTCTTCGGTAAGCCCCTCCTCTTCGCCAGCCTCCTCCAGCTGCTCGTAGAAGTGCTCCAGGGCAGCCTCACCATCCACGCCCTTCTCAGCCACCGCTTCGGCCCACTGTTCGGGTAGGTCCTCGACCAGGGTCATGAAGCGATCAACCTCCTCCTGAGGCAGCTCGATGAAGGTATTGCCCATCTCCTCGGCAAAGGCCATGCCGCGCCCGTCAACGACGTCCATCATGAAGCCGAACAGTCGCGATAGCCGCTCGCCGGAGACCGACAGCAGCGCCTCGCGATCCTCTTCTGGGAGCGAGGCCAGGGTGTCGGGGTTCATTACCAGCGAGAAGCTGCCGCGATAGAAGCCGCCGGGCATCAGCACGGTGTTGGGCAGCACCTCGGAGAGCCTGAAGCTCTTGAGCCCTTCCTGGGTCAGCATGGCGCCATCGACCACGCCTTGGGAAGCCGCTTCATAAGTATTGCCCGGCGGCAGGGCAACCCCCGTCAGGCCCAGGGCCTCGGAGACATCCGCCATGACGCCGCCGCCGATGCGTACCCGATTGCCGGGCAGTTCATCCAGACGCTCGATGGGCTCTTCGAGAAAGAGCGTGCCGGGCCCGTGGACACCGAGCCCGATGACCTCGACGCCTCGATGCTCGTTGAGATCGGCAAAGTACTCCTGGTGCGTTCGCCAATAGGCCACCGAGGCAGCCTCCGAAGAGAAGTCCTTGAAGGTAGGAAACTCGGGGAGCTTGGTCAGCTCGAAACGTCCCGGCATCAGACCATGAAAGAGCCAGGTAACATCGGCAACGCCATCGGCAATCAGCTCCATCTGCGCGCCAGGAGGCCCCATGTCATGGACCACATTGACGCTCACCCGGCCGTCGGTAGCCTCCTCTATCCAACTGCCCCAAGTCGGCCAGACGATTGAGTTGACCCCGTGGTTAGGACCTGCCCAGGTGCTGATCTGCAGCTCGGTGGCCGCCGCACTCTGGAAGATGCCCAGCGTCAGGACGGTAGCGGTGGTCAGGGTTGTCAGTTTTTTCATTATTAGTTTCCTTCTATGCTTACCTTGGAGATAAATTACGTCTCAAGGAGCGCTCGAGAATAGCCAGTCGTTTAGAGAGAGAGCACCAGACGCTTGCCCTTGGCACGTGAACAGCAAGCCATCATGCGATCACTAGCGTCGCGCTCGGCACGACTGAGCACCAGGTCACGGTGATCGATATCACCCTCGGTAACCGCTACTTCGCAGCTACCACACAGGCCCTCACAGCAGTCGCTAGGCACATCCACACCGGCCGCTGTCAGCGCCTCCAGCAGAGTCTGGTCGTTGCCGACCCGTACCGTCAGATCGGAGTCCGCCAGCACTGCCTCGAAGGCATGCTCATTCTCGGGATCAAGAATGCTGGAGCGGGCAGTAAAATGCTCAATATGCAGTGTACCCTCGGGCCAGTTCACCGCCAGTGCCTCAAGCGCCTCCAGCATGCGCTCGGGCCCACAGGAGTAGACATGCTCCCCCTCGGATAGGCCGGCCAGCACTCCTGGCAGGTCGAGGCGGCAGCCCTCGTCACCGGCATGGACGGTCAGCGCTTCGCCATGGTCACGCTCGACTCGTTCCAGGAAGGCCATGGTCCGTCGCCCGGCGCCGCAATAATGGAGCGCATAGGGCTTGCCGAGCGCCTTGAGCCGATCGGCCATGGCAAGAATCGGTGTGATGCCGATACCACCGGCAATCAGCGTATAACGTGTGGCTGTCTCGTCCAGATGGAAGTGGTTCTTGGGGCCGGCAATATGCAGCACATCGCCCGGTTTCACCGTATCGTGGAAATGAATCGAGCCACCACGCCCCTCGGGCTCGCGAAGAATGGCAAAAGACAGGCGACTACGATCGCCGCGCTCTCCACACAGCGAGTAGTAGCGGCGCCACTTACCCGAGACTAACTCGATATGTGCGCCGGGAGACCAGTCGGGAAGCTCACGCCCATGTGGATCGACCACATCGATTCGAATCACCGCATCAGCTTCACGGGCCACCTCGGAGACCACGACTCGACGCAGAATATCATCCTTGATAGGAGCGCCAATATGGAAGTGCGTGGGATTCTCCAGCACCGAGCGAGTAAGACGCTCAGGGTTCTGGGCTGGCTCCCACTCCACCCATAGCGACGTCGGACCGCGAAACGAGGTGTTGGGCAGATACTCGAACGTCTGGTCTTCGACCAGCTGCATGTGCGGTAGGCGACGGACAAACTCATCGAGGATGATCCGCATCTCCATGCGAGCGATGTTCTTGCCCATGCACTGGTGCGCGCCATAGCCGAATGTAAGGTGCTCGGCCGCGTTGTGACGATAGATATCGATCTCGTCGGGATTCTCCCAGTGACGTGGATCACGATTGGCCGATGCCTGCACGATCAGCAACTTGCCACCCTTGGGAATCTTTACACCGCCGACTTCCGTGTCCTCTGTTGCGATGCGCCGCCAGGCGACGACGGAGCCCGCGACACGCAGGCACTCCTCTATCGCGCTGGGAATCAGGGTGGGGTTTTCGCAGATATCATTCCATGCCTCTCGGTTCGACAGCAGAGTCCGAAAGGCGTTGGCCGTAGCAAAGGCCGTCGTTTCGTGTGCCGCCACCAATATCGCCATCATCATCGAGCGCAGATAGCTCTCCGGTACGATGTCGGGATGCGTTTCATGCATGCGGATCGAGTCATACATCCAGCCTTCACCGGTGGGATCGGCACGCATGCGGTCGAGGATCTCCTGTGCCGTCTTCCAGAACTGGCCGACATCCTCGGCAATCTGCAACTGCTGCTGTGGAGAGGGGCGACCCCAGGTATTGATCGTATGCGCAACCGAGAATTTACGCAGTTCCTTGGCATCCTCGTTAGGCACTCCGAGGAAGCGCAGCGCAACGGTCATGGGGATTTCGCGAAACATCTCGCCAACCAGATCTGCACGACCCTTGTCGATGAAGCGATCCATATAGTCACGCACCAGCTCGCGTACCCATCCCTCGTGTTTTTCGAGATTCTCGGGCAGGAAGGCATCCATCAGCAGGCGGCGCCGTTCCATGTGGTCCGGTTCATCCTCATTGACCATGGTACGACGCATCGCGTAACCGTAGCCCTCGAGGATTTTTGCCGCCTCCGGTGGTGCTGGGGTGAGCTTCTCCAGCGCAATGGAGGGAGAGAATGTCAGATTGTCACGGAAAACAGCCTTGACGTCCTCGTAACGGCTTACCACCCAGTACCCCAGCTTGGGGCTCCAGAATACCGGCTCCTGATCCCGGGACCAACGCAGGGCCTCGGCCGGATCGAGTTGATAGGGGCGATCGAAGGGATCGAAATTACCCGCCTCGGCGGAAACCGGGCATCCATTGGGCGCCGTGGTGCTCGACCGATCAAAAGGGCACCCCCCCATGCCGGCCGGTGAAGGTGCAGAAGAGGAAGCTGGGCGCATGATCCGCTCCATAAGATTTAATGTTTTACTTTTATCGCACATCTTGTAGTGTTTATCGAACAGATGAAACATAGACGCTCGAGATAACGGCGTCAATCCCGCTTCTGGCAGAGCACACACGTCTTCAGGGAGGAGTCGCGACATGTCCACGACGCTACAGACGCTAGACAGGGGGCTGAGGGCCCTTAGGATCATTGCCGAACATGACGGAACGGTAAGCGTCGCCACGCTGGCAGAGGCTCTCGATGTGCATCGCGCCATCGCCTACCGCATCGTGGCGACCCTCGAGGGGCATGGGTTGGTCGTTCGCGGCGAGGAGGGGGGGCTAAGACTGGGGGCGGGCGTGGCCCTGCTGGCAGCTCACTTCGAGCCCCAACTGCGGCGAGTGGCGCAGCCTCTGCTGGAACAGCTTGCCCACCAGACCCGTGCTACCGCCTTCGTCTCCGTGGCCGAGGGCGATGAGGCTGTCGTGATGCTGGTGGCCGAGCCGGATGAAGGCCTGCTGCGAGTCGGTTACCGGCTGGGTAGTCGCCACCCACTGTCTCAGGGGGCGGCTGGCATCGCCATCCTCGCGGGCCGACCGCCGCGGCCGAATGACAGTGAGGCGCTCCGGGAATCGCGCCAACAGGGGTACAGTATGACGAAGGGGCAGCTCCAGAAGGGAGCGGTAGGCGTGGCCAGTCCGATAGTCACCCGTAGAGCCGGTGCCGGGGTGGAAAGCTCCGTGGGTGTCGTTGCGATGGAGGACCTGGATATCGAGCGGGCAGCGACTGCCGTTATGGCATGCGCGCGTCGGCTCGCCGAGCTGATGGAAGGCTAGAAAGGGCGAAGCCTCGATCACTCGAGGCTTGAGGGTTCATTTCCTGGTCGCAACTCCCTATTGGGCAGCGCGGCTGTCGAACGCTTCGGCATTGGGGCAGAAGCCGCGGCACTCCTCCAGATCGGCGCCGCCCCGCATGGCCTTCCAGCACCGGCCAACGACCGGGCAGCCGTTGCAGGTGGCGCGCATCGCACCATAGTCCGGATCGGTGGCCAGCTCTGCCTCCTGAAGGCCGAAGCGCTGCATCAGCACCGGCATCAGGGTCCTGGCCGGCTTGAAACCGAGAGGCTGTCCGCTCTGGAGCTGACGCGCCATCTCCCGCTCGAAATGGGCATCGAGAGGCAAGTCCAGATCCTCGAGCATCTCGTTGTAGGCATGCGAGGCCTCATGCTGCATTTCCTGGACCAGCTTTGGCGTGGTGGCTCGGTAGCAGCTGTCCACGAGGCGAGCCCACCAGGCTTGTTTGGGAACGTCGTGACGGGTGGCGGTTGTCGGGCTCATGGCATCGCTCCTGTTATAGCTTTGTCGGATCTGGCTTCGTATGGGAACAGTATCGCGAACGATGGGGGCACTCGCCTTGACCCAGGTCATAAAAAGTTTCAAATGAAACTATATGAACAACCGGTGAACCCGACCGCCCTCGGCGCTACACTAGCGGCCGTTCATTCGCCCCAGCCGAGGCCATGCCGATGAGTCACCATCTGCTCTCCGTCGATTCCCTGTCCCGCGACGATGTCGATCACCTGATGCGGGTAGCCGCCCGCATGGAGCCCATCGCCCAGCGACGCCAGGTCACCCGCGTGCTGGAAGGGGCCGTGCTCGGCAATCTCTTCTTCGAGGCCAGCACCCGTACCCGGGTCAGCTTCAATGCCGCCTTCTGTCGCCTCGGCGGCAGCGTCTGCGACACCACCGGCTTCACCTTCTCCTCCATGGCCAAGGGCGAGTCGCTCTACGACACCAGCCGGGTGATGAGCGGCTACTGCGATGCCATCGTGATGCGTCATCCGGAGCTTGGATCGGTGGCCGAGTTCGCCGCCGCCACCCATGTGCCGGTGATCAACGGCGGCGACGGGCCCGGCGAACACCCCAGCCAGGCCCTGCTCGACCTCTACACCATCGACAAGGAGTTCGCCCGGCTGGGCAAGTCGCTTGCCGGTGCCCATGTGCTGATGACCGGTGACCTGAAGTACGGGCGCACCGTCCACTCGCTGATCAAGCTGCTGTCCCTCTACGCCCCCATGCGCATCACCCTGGTGGCGCCGCCGGGACTGGAGATGCCCAGACAGCTGATCGACCTGGTGACCTCCCGGGGCCACCGCGTCGAGCAGCGCGACAGCCTGGCCCAGGAGTATGCCGATGTGGACGTGGTCTATACCACGCGCATCCAGAAGGAGCGCTTTACCGCCGAGATGAGCGAGGGCTTCTGCCTGTCACGCGACTTCACCGTGGACCGTGCCTTCCTCGACACTCGCTGTGGGCGCGACACCCTGGTGATGCACCCGCTGCCCCGGGACAGCCGCCCCGAGGCCAACGATCTCGATGTCGACCTCAACGGCGACCCACGCCTGGCGGTCTTCCGCCAGACCGACAACGGCATCCCGGTACGCATGGCGATCTTCGCCACCCTGCTCGAGGTGGACGAGCTGATCGAGCGGGAGCTGCGGCCGGTGCGCTGGTTCGTGCCGCCTCGCCTGGGCGTTGACGACCCGGCGCTGTAGGCAACGCGCGGAGTCGTTGCCCTCGCCTATGCTGAGGGGTAATCCCTTCCCCTTGGCGGCAAGAGGCACCACGACATGAACCTGCAACGCGCCTACCGGCTACTGGCCCTCTTCTATACCGTGCTGCTGCTGGTCGGGGGCATTGCCCTGCTGGCCGGCGGCGGCAGTGCCCTATCGCTGGTTCACCTCGCACTCGGGGCCCTGGCGGTCGTGGGGCTATGGGGGTATACCCTCAACCGTGGCTTCATGAGCCCGAGCCTGTGGCGACCCCTGGCGGCGGTGCTGGCGGTGGTGTCCCTGATCCAGCTGTGGGCGGTGTTCAGCCTCTCGCTCTCCGGTGAAATGCTCACCTGGATGCTGGCCAGCACGATCTTCTCGCTGCTGCTGGTGGTGATCCTCTATCGTTACGGCGACCGCGACCAGGCCCACTGGGCCACGCCCGAGGAGCTGGAAGCCGCCCGGCGGCTGGAGGCGATGCTGGAGGAGGGGGAGGGCCCGCTGCAGGCCGAGAGTCGTGATGGTGAACGCGAGTCTCGGGTCACGGTGGTCAAGACCGGCGATGCGTACCACGCCAGCGTGACGCGCCGTCGCCACGCCGAGCGCGAGGCCTTCGAGGAGCGCTTCCGCCACCCCGCCACGCTGGTATTCTTCCTGGAAAAGTTCGCCGGTGTGTCGGTAGGAGACTTCAAGCGGCCCGACCCCGCCTGAAGCCTTAGCGCTGCGTCAGACCGTCCCGGGGCAGCCCCTCACGGGCGACGAACCAGCGTTCGAGGATCAGTACCGCGCTGATGCCGTCGACACCTTCGTCACGCCAGCTGCCCCGATGGCCACGCTCCCGGGCGATCGCCTTGGCCTCGCCGGTGGAGCCGCGCTCATCGACCATCTCGCAGGGCACCCCGTAACGCCCGAACAGGCGCTTGCCGAACTTGCGGGCACGGGTGCTCATCTCCTGCTCCTCACCCGCCGCCGTGAGCGGCAGGCCCACCACGAAGAGGTCGGGCTGCCACTCCTCGACCAGCCGCCCCACCTGTCTCCAGTCGGGAATGCCCTCCCGGGCCGGCAAGGGGTCCAGCTCCCGGGCGCTGCCCAGCAGCTCGTTGCCCACCGCCACACCGATGCGGCGAGTGCCGAAGTCGAAGCCCAGGATCAGGCGTTCGCCTGGCCTGGCCATCAACGACCTCCTGCCATCAGGGGACTGCTCATGAGTGTCCCGCCTCTCGGGTCATGAGGTTGAGGTCGACACCGAGAATACCCGCGGCGGCATTCAGTCGCTGCTCCGGTGGCACCTCGAAGAGGATATCGCTGCGCCCCTCCACGGTCAGCCAGGCATTGTCGAGCAACTCGGCCTCGAGCTGGCCCGACTCCCACCCGGCGCAGCCCAGGCACACCAGGAAATGTTCGGGGCCACGACCGGCGGCCAGCGCCTGGAGCATGTCCATGGAGGTGGTCAGGGCAACCTCATCGGTGACCTGAATGCTGGAGTCCCACTCATCGCTGGCGCCGCGATGCAGAATGAAGCCACGATCCTTGTGCACCGGACCACCGAAGTAGACCGGTGCGTTGCGATGCGGGCTCTCCTCGCCGCCGAGGTCGAGCTGCTCGAACAGCGCTTCCAGCGTCAGCTCGAGGGGGCGGTTGACGATCACCCCCATGGTGCCCTTCTCATCATGGTCACACAGATAGCCGAGCGTGCCGGCGAAATTGGGATCTTCCTGGTGTGGCATCGCCAGCAGGAAGTGATCTTTCAGGCCGAAGTTTTCCACGGATTGCATGAGACTCCCCGGCGGTTCTAACGCACGCCGTAATTGTTGCCTTGACCGAACCGCCAGACGCGAGTGATGGAGAGCGTGTCCAGGTTGCCCATGCCCGCATCGAAGGGGCGATAGGGGGCGGCACCATGAACGGTATCCAGCGCCGCCTGGTCGAGTTCGGGATGTCCCGACGATTGTACCACCTCCGCCTGGCGCAACTCGCCACCACGACCGACCACCACCCGTATGCGCAGCTGGCCCTGAAGATGACGCGGTGCCGGATGCACACGGTTGCCATAGGCCTCGACTCGACGCGTCCAGTCGTCGATATAGCGTGCCTCGGCGGCGCGCTGGGCGGCCTGACGAGGGGCCGCACTGTCGAGGCCCGGGGAGGTCGGCGCCAGGCCCTGCTCGCGGATGCTGCGAGTGGCATCGGCGAGCAGATCACGGCCCGAGGCGGTCGGCGTCGCCACTCGAGGCTCGGCCTCGGCAGCCGCCGTCTGAGGGGCCTCACGGGGTGTCGGCGGCATCGGGCTCTCGGCCTCGGATTCCGCCACCGATGGCGCCTCCTCGACTGGCGGTGCCTCGGGGGTGACCCGCTCGGCCGACTCGGGTGGTGCCGGCGTGGCGGGGTCGACATCCCTGGCCCCCTGCTGCGCCGTTGCCGGGGCCACCACCGGGGCCGCACGCGACTCGGCAGGCGCCTCCTCCTGCTGGGTGCCGGCGGCCTGCTGGCCGGTTTCGGCGATGGCCTCGGCGTTTACCGGCGCCTCGGCGGGGCGAGTCACCAACACCACGTCGAGACTCGAGCGCTCGGGAGGAGGAGGAGCGGCGAACTGCCAGCTCGCCACCACGCCGATCAGCGCCAGGTGCAGCAGCAGCGCCAGTGACCAGGCCAGCCAGCGCCGGTAGGAGCGGGTGACCGGGGCATACTGGATGGGGTCGCCGACGGCAAGCGTCATGACGGCTCGCGCCTCAGCCTCGCGCCGCCGCCAGGCGACGCTCGATGGCATCCATCAGCAGGCCGGCGATATCGGTACCACGCTGGTCGTCGATCTCGCGCACACAGGTGGGGCTGGTCACGTTGATCTCGGTGATGTAGTCACCGATCACATCGAGCCCCACGAACATCAGCCCCTTCTCGCGAATCATCGGCTGCACCTGGCCAACCAGCCAGTGATCACGCTCGGTGAGCTCGCGACTGACTCCGTTGCCGCCGGCGGCCAGGTTGCCGCGGGTCTCGCCCGCCATCGGTACCCGGGCCAGGCCATAGGGTACCGGCTCACCATCCACCAGCAGGATGCGGGTGTCACCATCCTTGATCTCGGGCAGGTAGCGCTGGGCCATGATCTGGCGCCGACCGCGCTCGGTGAGGGTCTCGATCACCGCCCCCAGGTTGCGCCCCTCGGGGCCGACATGAAAGATCCCGCTGCCGCCCATGCCGTCCAGCGGCTTGAGAATGACATCCTGATGCTCGGCATGAAAGGCGCGCAGCTCGGTCTCGCTGCAGGAGACCAGGGTCGGCGCACAGCACTGGGGGAACTGCTGAGCGAAGAGCTTCTCGTTGCACTCGAGCAGCGCCCGGGTGGGGTTGACCACCAGCACCCCCTCGCGCTCGGCGAAGCCGAGCAGATGCACCGCATTGAGGAAGTCGGTATCCACCGGCGGGTCCTGGCGCATCAGGATCACATCCAGCTCGGCCAGGGGACGCGGCGAGGGCTCGCCCAGGTCATACCAGTGACCGGGGTCGCGATGCACCTCGAGGTCGCGCATGCGCCCGAAGGCTCGCCCATCACGCAGAAAGAGATCACCGGGTTCGAGATAGTGCAGCGAGGCACCGCGATCCCGGGCGGCCCACAGCAGGGCCAGGGAGGTGTCCTTCTTGTAGGTGATGTCCGCGATGGGGTCCATCACCACGCCGATCTTCAGCGCACGTTCGCTCATGGGGTCGGATTCCGGTCGAGAGTATGAATAGGGCCAGTATGCCGGCTACTCGCCGCTGGGCGCCAGCCGGATGCCGGTAGGCTCCAGGGTGATCAGCCGACGCTTGTAGAGCCGGCCGATGGCCTGCCTGAAGGCGTTCTTGCTGACTCCCAGACGCGCCTTGATCTCGGCGGCATCGCTCTTGTCACCCAGCGGCAGGTAGCCACCGCTCTCACGCAGCGCCTTGAGCACCGTCTCACCTACCACGTCCAGGCGCGCCTCGCCCGGGGGCAGCAGCGAGAGGTCCAGGCGGTTGTCCTCGCGCAGCCGCTTCACGTAGCCGGTCAGGCGCTGGCCACGCCGCAGCGGTCGAGTCAGGTCATCGCGATAGAGCACGCCCCAGAAACGGTGGTTGACCACCGCCTTGAGGCCGAGGTCGGTCTGCTCGGCGACCACCAGGGTCACCTCGTCGCCGGCGCGAAGCCCCTCGGCCTCGTCGGCGACGAAGCGCTCGAGCTTCTGGGAGGCGACCGGCCGCCCCTGCTGGTCCTCGTAGATGCGGACCAGCACTCGCTTGCCGACACTGGGTTGGAAGCGCTGCTCACCATAGGGCAGCAACAGATCGCGGGGCTGCCCCCAGTCGAGGAAGGCACCGGTATCGTTGACCGTCACCACCGGCAGATAGGCCACCTCGCCCACGCTGGCCCTGGGCTCGCGCGCACGGCGCATGGGCTCCCGACGAGGAGTACCAGCGCGGGCAGAACGGCGATCACGGGAGTCGGGCATAAGAACGGTTTCCGCAGGAAGTGTTATTACTATTATGCTGCCGTGGTACCGAGATACAAAGGCATCATACTCACAGCCCGATAACTAATAACATGGGAGCCCATATGTCGACTCAGATTATCCTGCCGCGCCTGATGCAGGTCGGCGACAACGCCAGCCAAGAACTGCCTGCCGTGCTGGCTAGCCTCGGCTGCCGGCGTCCACTGATCATCACCGACAAGATGATGGTGCAGCTCGGCTATATCAGTCAGCTTCAAGACATGCTGGCCGAACACAAGATTACGGCAGATGTCTTCGACGCCACCGTGCCGGAGCCCACCGTCGGCTCGATTCAGGCCGGCGTGGAGATGGCACGCAACGGCGACTACGACGGCCTGATCGCCCTGGGCGGCGGCAGCCCCATCGACAGCGCCAAGGCCATCGCGATACTCGCCAGGCACGGCGGCGAAATGCGCGACTACAAGTTTCCCCGCCAGGTCAACGAAGCGGGCCTGCCGATCATCGCCATCCCCACCACCGCGGGTACCGGCTCCGAGGTAACACGCTTCACCATCATCACCGACGAAACCAGCGATGAGAAGATGCTCTGCGTGGGCCTGGGCTTCATGCCGATCGCCGCACTGGTCGACTACCGCCTCACCCTGAGCCTACCGCCACGTACCACCGCCGACACCGGCATCGATGCGCTGACCCACGCCATGGAAGCCTACGTCAGCCAGAAGCGTAACCCCTACAGCGACAGCCAGGCGCTCTCGGCGATGCGGCTGATCGGCCCGAACCTGCGCCTGGCCTATCATAACGGCGATGATCAACAGGCCCGCGAAGCCATGATGCTGGGTTCCACCCTGGCTGGTGTGGCGTTTTCCAACGCCTCGGTGGCCCTGGTGCATGGCATGAGCCGCCCCATCGGCGCCCACTTCCATGTGCCCCACGGGCTCTCCAACGCCATGTTGCTGCCCAGCGTCACTGCCTTCTCGATTCCCGCCGCGCCTGAGCGCTACGCCGACTGCGCCCGTGCCATCGGCGTGGCCGACGAACAGGACGGCGACGAGGCAGCCAATCACAAGCTGCTCGACGAGCTCAAGGCCCTCAATGAAGAGCTGCAGGTGCCTACGCCCGAGCGGTTCGGTATCGAGCGAGAGCACTTCTTCGAACTGATGCCAGAAATGGCCGAACAGGCACTGGCCTCCGGCTCCCCCGGCAATAATCCCCGCGTGCCCGACGCCGACGAGATCATCGAGATCTACCGGCAGCTGTGGTCCGACGCCTGAACCCGGGTACCCCTGCGACGCCGGTGCCACATCCATGCCACAGGACCGGCATCCATGGCATTTTTCAGCCGCCTCATGCAGGGTGTGCACGCTCATAGATCGATAAAGGGAGTTCCCATGATTGCCACACGCACCACTCGTCACCGTCTCATCGCCGGGGCGCTGTCTGCAGGCATGTTCGCCCTGTTCACGCCGCTCACCGCACAGGCCGAGCCTGAGCAGCCGACTCTCGATGAAGTCCGCTTCGGCGTGCCGCCCTGGCCCGGCATCACGGTCAAGAGCGAGGTTGCCAGCCAGCTGCTCGAAGCGCTTGGCTACACCACGCGCCAGCGCGAACTGGCGGTCAGTGTGATCCTCAACGCCCTGGTGGAGCGTGATCTCGATGTCTATCTGGCCGGTTGGTATCCGCAGGAGCGCGATATGCTGGCCCCGCTGCTCGAGGAGGGCTCGATCATCGAGATCGTCGACAACGTGCCCTCGGCCATCACCGGCATCGCCGTCACCGACGACGCCTGGCAGGCCGGCGTGCGCAGCATCACCGACCTGGACAAGCATGCCGATCGCTTCGATAGCCGCATCTACGGCATCGAGGCCGGCTCGGGGATCAATGATGCCGTGCTCAAGGTGATCGATGAAGACCGCTTCGGTCTCGGCGACTGGCACCTCCAGGAGTCCAGCGCCTCGGCGATGCTCGCCCAGGTGGGCCAGAAGATCGACGCCGACGAGTGGGCCGCCTTCATCGGTTGGCAGCCGCACTGGATGAACGTCGCCTATGACATGCACTACCTGGAAGACGCCGACGACTCCGGCGCCGCTCAGCTGGAAGGCCACGTGGCCACGGTCGTACGCTCCGACCTTGCCGAGCAGGACCCCAACCTGGCGCGCTTCTTCGAGCAGTTCGTGGTGGGCAGCGATATCCAGAGCGAATGGGTCAACGCCTACTCTCGTGATGAGCGCCGCGCCGACGATGTCGCCAGCGAGTGGATCGCCGAGCACCAGGATGTCGTCGCCGAATGGCTCGACGGCGTCACCACCCAGGACGGCGAACCTGCCATGGACACGATGAGCGCCCAGTTTCAGTAAGTCAGCCCCGCCCCGGCACCTTCCCGGTGCCGGGCTATTGAGCGCCTTATCGCATAACAGCCGCCGCTTTCAACGCACTCACGGCAGAGGAAATGGCCGCCTGGCTTGCACCCGATCAATATTTGCCCATCTCAGTCTTTCGTAACATAGGATCACACATCCGACGGTGCTAAATTAGCCGAAGTCGCCTCAGAAAAATGAAAGCTGCCTGCATGCAACGCGGAGAAGGTAGCCAAAGCAGAACATATATCATGGCTGCAATCGACTAAAGCGGCCATGCCGGCAAAGGCAGCCAGCATATTCACCAGTGTTATGCTGCATGCGCGGCGATTGGTGTTATGTAGCTGAGCAAAACTTAATGTTCGGTTATTTCAATGGCTTAGGTGAGCTGCTAGCGCGTAGCAGAACATTCTTGAACGCGCGTGCTCGTTCAAGTGGAATATCGAGCATGCTATATAATACAGCTGTTAACTATAATTTATTGGAGTTTAGGATGTTAGATCCAGAAACGGGCTTTACGTCTGACGTTATTACTGACGTAAATAGATTTGTCGGTCGCGCGGATTTGATTAGATCTTGCATGCAGGCTCTAAACTCGCCAACAAGTCTAATCGCCATTTATGGTAAACGAGGCGTAGGTAAATCATCACTTTTTCGTCAAATTCAGCAAATGGCTCTTGGCGATTACACTTTGGCCGAAAATGCGGGTTTGAAACATGAAATTCCGCTCAAGACACGGAAATATCTAACTGTCTTCTATACATGCGACTCACTGATAAATTCCGGCGAAAGCCTACTTTCCAGATTGATCAACGACCAAGATGATGAAGATGGTCTTCTTCGGTTGGTGCCAGATGATGGAAAAGAGATCGTTGAGTTTACAAGAGCAAAAGAAGTATCTGCTGGCGCAGATTTGAAGGTCGTGAATTGGGGCGCAAAGGGCATTGAGTCTACAAAATATGCTAAAGTTGTGCCTGATGATACAGTTCAAACATTCAGGAATTTTTTATCGTCTATCGTTCAGCACCAGGTTAAGAAAAGGATGGGGAGAGATGGACTTCTTATTCTTTTAGATGAATTTGATGTTTTGAGTGATAAAAAGGGATTGGGCTCCCTAATTAAATCCCTTAGCTCCAAAGATGTGAAATTTGGGATTTGTGGCATAGGGCAAGATTTAACCGATGTTATTGAAGATCATGCGTCAGTTGAACGCTTGCTCGAACAGGGTGCCATTCACGTAAGACCTATGCCAAACACGGAAGCAATAGCTGTTATCGACAAAGCTGAAGAGCTATATAGCGGAGACCTAACTTTCGACGTCGACGTAAAGAGAGAAATAGCGGAAGTTTCTCAGGGCTACCCCTATTTTGTTCAAATGATTGGCAAGTCATGCGTAACAAAAGCATCCCAGAAGGGTGTTTCCGTCATTAGTCAAGATATTTACCGCGAGGTGCTTGGCGATATCCGCAATGGAGTTGCGTTCCCAACTTTGGAGAGCGCATATCAGAAAGCGATAGGCACGTCCGAGAACAGGCAAATGCTGTTGCACCTCTTGGCCGAACAGTCAGAGCAAACCACTTTGTTCCATGAGGATGTCGGTAGAATTTTTATAAAGCATGCCAGGAAAGATGCCGAGGATTTTGATGTTGACTATTTGGATCAAAATTTACCGAGGCTTCTTGATAGAAAGTTTGGCCCAGTTCTTAGGCGTATTCCCGAAGGACAGGGTATATATGAATTCATTAATCCAGTATTTCGACTATATGTGCGCCTGAGAGCATTATAGTTAACAAGTGCAGACAAGGGACGCTCCTGACGTCACGCCCCTGCTGCAAGCATTACAACAGAAATTCCTAAACGTCTGCTTCTGGCCGGGCCTCGCCCAACCAATCTTCACAAGTCCCCGAAGCGGTACTGCAGCAGCGACAACGCCACCACCGGAGCTGTCTCGGTACGCAGGATGCGCGGGCCAAGGGAGAGCGGCTCGAAGCCAGCCTCGCGGGCGGCCGTGACCTCGGCCTCGGCCAGCCCGCCCTCGGGACCGATCAGCAGGGCCACGCCGTCGGGGGATGGCTCGCTCTCCAGCCCTCCGCCGGTCGCCGGATGCAGCACCAGGCGCAGCGCCTCGTCGCGCCCGGCCAGCCAGTCGGCCAGGGCGAGGGGTGGGTGCACCGGCGGCACCACGGCGCGTCCACACTGCTCGCAGGCGCTGGCCGCCACGCCCTGCCAGTGGGCGAGTTTCTTCGCCTCGCGCTCACCCTTCAGGCGCACATCACCATGCTCGGTATAGAGCGGTGTGATGGCGACCACGCCGAGCTCCACGGCCTTCTGGATGGCGTAGTCCATGCGATCCCCCTTGGAGATCGCCTGACCCAGGTGCACCGTCAACGGCGACTCACAGGCTCCGGTGGTCACCGACTCGACGCGCGCGACCACCCGCTTGCGTGAGGCCTCCACCAGCACCGCACTGGCTTCGAGGCCCGCGCCGTCGAACAGCCGCAGCGTGGCCCCTTCACCCAGGCGCAACACCCGCGCCACATGGCGGGCTGGCCCCTCGGGCAGAACGACGTCGCCGCCGACACGCAGGTCGGCGGCGACGTGGATACGCGGCGATCTCTTGGTCATCACCTCAGGGTCACTCGCGCTGCATCACTGGGTTGCCGGCGCGTCCTGGCCCTGCTCGGCCGCACGCTGCTTCTTGCGGGCGTAGATCGCCTCGAAGTTGACCGGCGACAGCATCAGCGGCGGGAAGCCACCACGATTGACCAGGTTATCGATGCATTCACGGGCATAGGGGAAGAGCACATTGGGGCAGAAGGCGCCCAGGGTGTGGTCGAGCTGCTCGCCCTCGATGCCGGTAATGCGGAACAGGCCGGCCTGCTCGAGCTCCGCCAGGAAGGAGGTCGTGCCCTCCTCGCTGTGGGTCACCTGGGCGGTGACCTTGATCGTCACCTCGTAGAGGCCGTCACCCACCTGGGTGCTGGTGGTATCCAGGTTCAGGCCCACCTTGGGCTTGAAGGGCTGCTGGAAGACCGCCGGCGAGTTGGGTGCCTCGAAGGAGATGTCCTTGACGTAGATGCGCTGCACGGCGAACTGCAGCTGCGGCTTGTCCTGTTGGTCCTGCTGGCCGGCGGCCTGGCCGTCGGCGCTCTGGTTATTCTCTTCCGCCATGGGAAAGGTCCTTTTATACGGTAAACAAAGACTACTTCTTGACCACGGGCAGACCATCGGCCTGCCACTGCATCATGCCGCCCTTGAGCTTGAGCACTCGAGAGTAACCGGCCTTGGAGAGTTTGGCCACGGCCGCCCCGGCAGACTGGCCGTGCTTGCAGACCACGATGATCGGCTTCTCCTTGACCTTCTCGAGTTCGTTCATGCGCTCGTCGAGGCGACTCTGAGGAATATTGCGGGCACCGGCGATATGGCCAGCCTTGAAGTCACCCGACTCCCGGGTGTCCAGCACCACCGCATCCTCGCGGTTGATCAGCTGGGTCGCCTCACCGGAGGTCACGCCGCTGGCGGCACTGTTACGCGCCTCGTAGAGGATCCAGGCGGTCAGCACCAGGAGGAAGGCGCCCACCAGCAGCGGGTGGTTCTGCACGAATTCAAACAGCTGATCGATCATGGGTACGAATAACTCTCGTCTCGGTGCTCGTAAACAACACGTAAATAAACAGGGGCGCTGGGGCGCGCCCGGGCGCCTAGTATACACGAGGTCGGCGCCGACGAATCAGGCCGCCCCGGGGGAACCGCCGCAGCCGTTGGCCGCGGGGAGCCATGACGCACGATGCCGCCTGCGATATGATGCCGCAAGACACTTCCTACCGCGACCCCGAACGCCCCGCATCGCCCCCTGGGCCTTGGTATCGGCATGCACGAGAGGCCCCAGCCGCCCGGGCCGGGTCGCGCCTTTCACGCTTCGAGGACATTCGCCATGACCACCAACGCCCCGCGCCCCGTCGCCCTGATCATCCTCGACGGCTACGGCCACAATCCCGACCCGGCCAACAACGCCGTGGAAGCCGCCGATACCCCGGTCATGGATCGCCTGTGGGCCGAGCATCCCCACACCCTGATCCATACCGATGGCCGCCATGTCGGACTCCCCGATGGCCAGATGGGCAACTCCGAGGTGGGCCACATGAATCTCGGCGCGGGCCGAGTCGTCTACCAGGACTTCACGCGCATCACCAAGGCCATCGAGGAGGGCGACCTGGATACCATCGAGGTCCTCACCGCGCCCATCGACGCGGCCGTGGCCGCGGGGCGTGCGGTCCATCTGCTGGGCCTGCTCTCGCCGGGGGGCGTACACAGCCACGAGGAACATATCCTCGCCGCCGCCGAGCTGGCGGCCCGTCGCGGCGCCACACGCATCTTCGTGCACGCCTTCCTGGATGGCCGCGACATGCCGCCCCAGAGCGCCTTGGCCTCCATCGAGCACGCCAATGCGCGTCTCGCCGAGCTGGTCGGCGCCGACAATGGCTTCGTGGCCTCGATCATCGGCCGCTACTTCGCCATGGATCGTGACAACCGCTGGGAGCGCGTCGAAAAGGCCTACCGCCTGCTCACCGAGGGCGAAGGCGAGCATATCGTCGCCAGTGCCGAGGCGGGCCTGCGCGCCGCCTACGAGCGCGGCGAGACCGACGAGTTCGTGGCCGCCACCAGCGTACGCCCGGCCGGGGAAGCGATCACCCTCGAGACGGGCGATGCCGCCCTGTTCATGAACTTCCGTGCCGACCGCGCCCGGGAGCTGACCCGGGCCTTCGTCGACGAGAGCTTCGAGGGCTTCGACCGCCGTGTACATCCGCGGCTCGCCGCCGAGGGCCTGGTGAGCCTGACCCGCTACGCCGCCGATATCCCGGCGCCGGCGGCCTTCCCGCCGGTGGATCTTCACAACACCCTGGGCGAGGTGATCGAGAGCCGTGGCCTGACCCAGCTGCGCATCGCCGAGACCGAGAAGTACCCCCACGTCACCTTCTTCTTCTCCGGCGGTCGCGAGGCCGAGTACCGTGGCGAGGAGCGCATCCTGGTGCCCTCTCCCCGGGACGTGAAGACCTATGACGAGAAACCCGAGATGAGCGCCCACGAGGTCACCGACCGCCTGGTGGAAGCGATCGACTCCGGCCGCTTCGACCTGATCGTCTGCAACTACGCCAATGGCGACATGGTCGGCCACACCGGTGACTTCGACGCCGCGGTCAAGGCCATCGAGACCGTCGATGGCTGCGTGGGCCGTGTGGTGGAGGCGATCCAGCGCGCCGGCGGTGCCTGCCTGGTCACCGCCGACCACGGCAACGCCGAACAGATGATCAATCCCGAGACCGGCGCCCCCCAGACCGCCCATACCACCTTCCAGGTGCCGCTGATCTATGTCGGCGAGCGCCCGGCTCGATTCCACGACGACGGCAGCCTGTGCGATATCGCCCCGACCCTGCTGACGATGATGGAGCAGCCGGCCCCCGAGGAGATGAGTGGACGCGCCCTGCTCGAGCTCGACTGAGCGGCAGGATGTTCAGGAGCGCCACCCTCCCGGGCACCCTGCTGCTGACGCTGCTCCTGACTGGGCCGCTGGCGGCCCAGCCCAGCGAGGAGGCGGTACAGGAGCGCCTTGACGCCATCGGCGAGGCCATCGAGGAGGCCGACCGGCGCCTGGCATCCACCCGCCAGGCGCGCGACGCGGCGGCTCGCCAGCTGGAGGAGATCGAGACCTCGCTGGCCACCACCCATCGCCGCCTCGATGAGCTCCAGGCCGAGCGACGCGAGCTGGGCACCGAGATGGAGACCCTGCAGTCGCGCCGCGACGAGCTCGACGCCGAGCGTAGCGCCCAGCTCGAGGCCATCCATGCCCAGCTCGATGCGCTCTATCGCCTGGGCCATTCGCCCCAGCTGAAGCTGCTGCTCAATCAGGACGATCCGGCACGACTGGACCGACTGCAGCACTACCTGAACCACCTTGCCCGCGCCCGACGAGCCCGCCTCGACGAGCTCGCACGCCTCGACGCGGCCCTGGCCGAGACCCGAGGCGAGCTCGAGACCCGCGGCGACCGCCTCGACGCCCTCGCCGCCGAGCTGACCGCCCGCAGCGCCGAGCTGGCCGAACAGATGCACGAACGCTCGAATCTGGTCGCGGAGCTGGAGAGCCGCCACAGCGGCGAGGCCGCCCGGCTCGCCTCCCTGGAGCAGGATCGCGAGCGCGCCGAGCAGGTGCTGCGCGACGTTCAGGAGCAGCTGGCCCGCCTGCAGCGCCCGCCCCCCTCCACCGCCATCGAACGCACCCGCGGCGAGCTTCCCTGGCCGGCCCAGGGCAACCTCGCCTCGCGCTTCGGCGCCGGCGATGCCGTCCATCGCAACGGCATTCTCATCCTGGCCGCCGAGGGCAGCCCGGTACGCGCCGTGCATGCCGGCCGGGTGGTCTTCGCCGACTGGCTGCGTGGCTTCGGCAATCTGCTGATCATCGACCATGGCGACGGCGTGATGACGCTCCACGCCCACCTGCAGCACTTTACCGCCCAGGTCGGCCGGCCGGTCTCGCGGGGCGAAACGATCGGCGCCGTGGGCAGGAGCGGGGGCCATCGCCGCCCCGCTCTCTATTTCGAGGTGCGTCGCGCCGGTACCCCCATCGATCCCCAGTCGTGGATCGCCCGCCGCTGAACGCCGCTTTCCATGCAGGCCGGCGGCGGGCTATGCTGGTCGCTCACCGTTCCGGAACAGCGGAGTTCGCATGACCCCAGCGCTTTCCCTGCCGGGCAGGCTCTCTCGCTCCTGCTCGCCTCGACGCCTGCTGGCCGGGCTGCTGCCCCTGGCCCTGCTGACGCTACCGCTGACGGCGACCGCCCAGGTCGCCGATGATGAGCTGCCGATCGCCGAGATCCAGACCTTCGCCGAGGTGTTCGAGCGCATCAAGCGCGCCTATGTGGAGGAGGTCGATGACGCCAGCCTGCTGCGCAACGCCATGCGTGGCATGCTCAGCGAGCTCGATCCACACTCCTCCTATCTCGATAGCGAGGCCTTCCAGAGCCTGCGCGAGTCGACCCAGGGGGAGTTCGGCGGTATCGGTATCGAGGTGGGCATGGAGGATGGCCAGCTGACGGTGATCACGCCCATCGACGACACCCCCGCCTCGCGGGCCGGCCTGCAGGCACGCGACCAGATCCTGCGCATCGACGACACGCCTACCGAGGGTCTGTCGCTGCAGGAGGCGGTCGAGCTGATGCGCGGTGATCCGGGCAGCGAGATCGAGCTGACCATCCTGCGCCAGGGCGAAAGCTCGCCACGCCGCATCCCGCTGACACGCGAGAATATCCGCACCGAGAGCGTGAAGAGCGAACTGCTGACCCCCGGCTTCGGCTATCTGCGCATCAGCCAGTTCCAGACCCGTACCGGCGAGCAGGTGAGCGAACACATCCGCCAGCTGAAGCGCGACGGAGAACTGGACGGGCTGGTGCTCGACCTGCGCAACAACCCCGGCGGGGTCCTGCAGGCCGCCGTCGCGGTGGCCGACGCCTTCCTGGAAGAGGGGCTGATCGTCTACACCGAGGGGCGTCTGCCGGATACCGAAATGCGTTTCTCGGCCAATGCCACAACGGCGGCTCCCGACGTTCCGCTGGTGGTGCTGATCAACGGCGGCAGCGCCTCGGCGGCGGAGATCGTCGCCGGCGCCCTTCAGGACCAGAAGCGTGGCGTGGTGATGGGCACCGAGAGCTTCGGCAAGGGCTCGGTCCAGCAGATCATGCCGCTGGGCAACGGCGAGGGGCTCAAGCTCACCACCGCGCTCTACTTCACGCCCGGTGGGCGCTCCATCCAGGCCCAGGGCATCGAACCCGACGTCAGGGTGGTGCGCGGGCGCGTGGAGGTCACCGAGAATGGCCGCGGGGTTCGCGAGGCCGACCTGGAGGGCCATCTCGGCGCGCAGGAGGCCCCGCGGGAGAGGACCGAGCAGAGCGAGCGGCTACGTGAGGATTACCAGCTCAGCGAGGCCCTCAACCTGCTCAAGGCCCTCGATGTGGTCCGCCAGCGCGACCGCTGAGCCAGGCGGTTCAGCGGCAACTGACAGGCAGGCGACCGCGCTGGCCGGTGGCCTGCTGCAGCAGCAACCGCTTGAGCGGAACGAGGCGGTCCACGCTACCCATCCCCAGATTGCGCCCCAGGGTCAGCGCCGGATGGCGCGCCCCGAACAGCAGTCGGAACCCATCCATCAGCGCCAGCATGCCGGCGTTATCACCGCGCCGCCGCCGTGCATAGCGTGCCAGGGTCCGCTCATCACCCAGCCCCATGCCTCGTCGACGGGCCGCCAGCAGCTCCTCGGCCAGCACAGCGGCATCCATCAAACCGAGGTTGACCCCCTGGCCGGCCAGGGGGTGAATGCCATGGGCGGCATCACCCACCAGGGCAAAACCGGGCAGGGTATAGCGCTTGGCATGGCGCTGTACCAGCGGGAAACCGGTCGCCTCGTCGAGCACCGTTACCGCGCCCAGCCGATGATCGATGGCCGCCGCCAGCGCTTCCCCCAGGTCATCACGCGGGAGTCCCGCCAGGCGTTCGGCCTCGGCGGGAGAGGTAGACCAGACGATGGAGCAGTGATGCTCCCGCTCCTCTACCGCCAGGGGCAGGAAGGCCAGTGGACCCGTCGGCAGGAAGGCCTGCCGCGCCACCTCGCCGTGGGGCCTCTCGATACGCACCGTGGTCACCAGGCCGACATGTCCGGTCTCACGCTCGCTGAGCGCAATGCCCGCCATGTCGCGTAGCGGGGAGCGGACACCATCCGCGGCCACCACCAGGGGAGCGCTCAGCCGGCGACCATCGGCCAGCACGATACACCGCCCCTCGACACCGCCCTCCAGCCCCTCGACCCGTGCCCCCAGGCAGAGGCGTACCGAAGGCAGCGCCTCCAGCCGTCGCTCCAGCGCCGCCAGGGTGACATCGTTCTCGACGATATGTCCGAGCACCGGCAGGCCGGCCTGGTCGGCGGAGAAGTTGACCTCACCGCTCCCTTCGGCGTCCCAGACCTGCATATGGCGGTAGGGGCTGATGCGTCGTGATGCCATCCATGCCCAGGCGCCCACCCCCTCCAGCAGCCGCTGCGAGACCGGCGTCAGCGCGCTGACCCGGCGCGCCGGCTGCCCTCGCCCCACGGTGTCGGCATCCAGCAGCGCGGGCCTGGCATCCACCAGGGCCACCTCGACCCCGGCCTCGCCGAGCAGCACCGCCAGGGCGGCCCCCACCATGCCTCCGCCAACGATCACCACCTCATGGTGGCCATCGGCCGAGCGACTCGCTCCCCCATCTCCCGTGACACTCATGCCTTCGCCTCTTCTCGACTCTTCACATTTCTCGCCGGCGCGATTCATCGCTCCAGCCCCATGGCGCGGCGCGCCAGCGCACGCCTCAGGGGACCGGCGAGGTTGAGGCCGACCAGACCGGCGGCACGGGCATGACCCAGCAGCCGACTGTCGATGCCGAACAACCGTATCAGACCGTCACTGAAGCGGGTCACGCTGTGGCGGTCGCCAGCGCGGCGGGCCTCGAAGGCCTGCAGCACCTCGGTATCTCCGACCGAGCGACCGTGCGCCAGCCCCGCCTCCAGCGACGCCACCAGATCCATCACCCCACGCAGCGCCAGGTTGAAGCCCTGACCGGCCACCGGATGCAGGGAGTGGGCCGCGTTTCCCATCACTGCCAGTCCGGGCCGCGTGGTCTCGCGCGCGGTCACCAGGCTCAGCGGATAGGTATGACGGCTGCCCACACGCCGGAAGCGCCCCCCCCGGTCACCGAAGGCCGTCTGCAGTTCGGCCAGGAAGTCACCCTCCGACAGGTTCAGGCGTCGCCGCTCGTCTCCCGCAGCGTGGGTCCACACCAGCTCCATGGTCTGGCCCTGGAGCGGCAGCAGGGCAATGGGGCCTTCGCGCGTAAAGCGCTCCCAGGCGACACCCTGATGACACCGGCTCATCTCGACACTGGCGATCAACGCCACCTGTTCATAGGAGCGCACCTCGCTGGCGATCCCCAGGCGCTCCTTGAGGCCCGAGCGCCCGCCATCGGCCAGCACCGTGAGCCCCGCCTGCAGATTGGTGCCGGAGGCTAGCCCCAGGTGGTAGCCCTCCGCCGTCGGCTCGATCGTCTCGACGCGATCCGGGCAGTGCCAGGCCAACGGCAGTCCGGTGAGATGCTGATGCAGGACACGACCCAGCCAGGCGTTGGGCACCACATGGCCCAGCGCCTCGACCCCCAGCTCCCGAGCATCGAGGCGGGTGGCCCCGAAGTGGCCTCGTTCGCTGACATGGATGCGGCGAATGGCGGTGGCCTGCTCGGCTATCGTCTGCCATACCCCCATCTCGGTGAAGTGCAGCGCGGTGCCGAGGGAGATCGCACTGGCCCGGGCATCGAAGCTGGGCTGCCAGGGTGCCGCGGCCAGGTCGAGGATAGGCGACGCCTCGATCACCGCAACCGAGAGACCGTGCCGCTCGATCAGCGGCATCAATGCACAGGCCAGGCTGGCACCCACCAGACCGCCACCCACGATGGCGATATCCACCGCCTCTGTTGTCGGGAGTGTCACTTCGGGACTCATCGCGCCACCTCAGACGAGTGATTCATAATGTAAATTACATAACTAATAATACCGCTCAACTTGGCACGCTCAATTCTCAGCCATCAGCGCCTCTATCTCCGCAACTGACTTGGGCACGGAAGCGGTCAACACCCGATGTCCTTCATCGGTCACCGCGACATCATCCTCGATACGGATGCCGATGCCGCGGAAGGCTTCGGGAATGTCGTCGTCATCGGGCACGTAGAGCCCCGGCTCCACGGTGAGTACCATGCCCGGCACCAGCGGCCGGGGCTGGCCATCGCGACGGTAGGCACCCACATCGTGGACATCGAGACCCAGCCAGTGCGAGGTGGAGTGGAGGTAGAAGCGCCGGTAGCTCTCATCGTCGATACGCGCCTGGACACTGCCCTCGAGCAGCCCCAGCCGGATCAGGCCGGCGGTAAGCCCGCGCACCACCTCGGCATGAATCACCGCCAGGGTCGTGCCGGGGCGCACCGCGTCCACCGCGCGCTCCTGAGCCTCGAGCACCACCTCATAGAGGGCCCGCTGGGCGTCACTGAAGCGGCCGTTGACCGGAAAGGTACGGGTGATGTCACCGGCATAGAGGTCGAATTCGGCGCCGGCATCGATCAATACCAGGTCGCCCTCCTCGAGGAGGGCGCGATTCTCGATGTAGTGCAGCACACAGGCATTGGCGCCACCACCGACGATGGTGGCATAGGCCGAACCACTCCCCCCCTGCCAGCGGAACTCGTGCTCCAGCTCCGCCTGCAGCTGATACTCTGCCATCCCGGGACGCACCGCACGCATGGCGCGCAGATGGCCACGCGCCGAGATCTCGGCGGCATGACCCAGCAGGGCAAGCTCCGCCTGACTCTTGATCAGTCGCGCCTCGTGAAGCAGCGGGGTCACATCGGCAATGGCCTGGGGTGGACACACCCCCTGACGCTGGCGAGCCACCAGGTCCGCACGCACCCCCTCGGCCAGTCCCCGCGCCTCGGCGCTGTCCAGCGCCAGGTAGAGCGTACGCCGCCCATCGAGCAGTGCCGCCAGGCGCTCGCTGCGCTCGGCATTCTCGAAGGCCTGGTCGACACCATGCTCGCGAATGGCGCCCTCGGCCCCCAGGCGGATACCGGTCCAGGCCTCCAGCGCCGGGTCGCGATCCTGGCAGAACAGCACGCTCTCCCCTTCGGCTCGCCCCGGCAACAGTAGCAGCAGGGCGTCGGGCTCGGGAAAGCCGGTGAGATAATGGAAGTCGCTGTCCTGGCGAAAGGGGAACTCGCTGTCACGCGAGCGAGTAACCAGAGAGGCACCAGGCAGCAGCACGGCGGCATCGCCAGGCAGTGCCGCCATCAGCGCCTGACGGCGCTGACGATACTCGGCGTTGGCAATGGGTGCCGGGCGCGACAGGGTCTCGGGCAACGTCTCGGACAACATGGCAGCTCCTTGGCGGCGGTGGGGTGTGATGGGCTGCTCAGTGACGCGTGGTGGATTCGGCATCCTCGACCTGAGGCTTGCCCGGGTGCTGCTCGGTGTAGAGCAGCATGGCGGCCATGCGGACATGCTCCACCAGGGCAAAGAGATCATTCTCGTTTTCGGCACTCTCCTCGAGGTCGGCCGGCATGGCGGCGATCCCCTCCAAGTCCTCCAGCGCCTCGCGTAGCGCCGTTGACCATCTCTCGCGAGGCTCCTCCCCGGCATCCTGGACGACCTCCAGAAAGCCCTGGGTCCACTCCTTGAGCCCGCGGGCGCGCTCGGCCAGGGAGAAGAGCTCATCGGGCAGCAGTGGTTCATAACCGAGCTCGCTACCGGAGAGGGCATCCAGGGTCTGGCGGCGCCAGGCCAGGAAACGCTCGGCGGATGGCTCGTCACGCGGCTGCTCGACGCCAAGCACCTCACACACCTCCTCCAGCCAGACGGCGGGGTCGATATCGTGCATGGCAAGTCGGGCGCACAGTCGTCCGTCGCTGAAGGCCGGCGACTGCATGCTGCCGTGAAGCAGGAAGAGGTCGGCGATAGTGGAGAAATCCTGGCGTTCATCGATCAGTGACATGGAAGCTCCATGGTGGCGGGGTGTACGGAAGAGGGGCGGCAATCGTCACCGCGCGTTGACCCCTCGAGAAGGGCTCTCTTATAGTGACGGGCCATGCGGTACTGACTGGATGTTAACGCATCGGCCCCCGGTGGCGCGCGGCCAGCGTGACCTGCGGGGTCGAGCCGGAGCCCCCCGATGAGTGATGCGACACGGCCGACCGCCGAAATTACCCTCCTGGGACGTAGCTACGTCATTGCCTGCCCCCCCGAGGAAGAAGCCAAGCTGGAGCGTGCGGCCCGCTACCTGGATCGCGCGATGACCGGCATCCACTCCCAGAACAATCTACTGGGCAACGAGCGCATCGCCGTCATGGCGGCACTCAACATCACCCATGAGCTGCTGGAGGCGCTGGAGAGTCGGCGTGAAGGGGAGCGCAGCCTGGACGCCCTGAGCGAACGCCTGGAGCGTGCCCTGGCCGATACCAAGCCACGCTGACCCTGAACCGGGAATCCATTGGCCGCCCTCCACCGGCTCTGGTACGATGGGGTTGTTCCCTGGGGTGTTTGCCAGTCGTTATCGTCCCTCGAGCCTATGCGCAGTACCCAGGGGGCCAAATGCTAGCCGAACCCGTGTGCATGTCCGTGCGTCGGAAAGCCTGACGGTTCGGCTGCGGCCACCCACCTTGAACCAATGGGTTCAAGGGCCAGAACGACAGCGGCACTCTGGGGAACCTCGTCCACATGAACCATCTCATGCCGACACCCGCCGCACCTCTTTCCTTGACCAGCTTCAACGGCTCACGTCGCGAGCTGCGTCAACAGCTGCGCCGTCGCCGCCGCGCCCTGAGCGCCGAGCAGCGCCGACTGGCCAGCGAACATCTGTGTCGCCGACTGCGACGCCTGCCCGAGGTACAGCGTGCCCGTCGCGTGGCGCTCTACCTGCCCAACGACGGCGAGATCGACCCCACTCCGCTGATCGGCTGGCTACGGCAGCGTGGCGCTCGTGTCTACCTTCCGGTACTCAAGCCCCTGTCACACAACCTGCTTTGGTTCGTGCACTACCATGCGAACACACCCATGATCCGCAATCGCTTTGGCATCGCCGAGCCCGCCACTCGCCATGGGGCCCATCGTGCGCGTCGAATGCCCGCCTGGACCCTCGACCTGATCCTGTTGCCACTGGTGGGCTTCGATGATGCCGGCCAGCGCATGGGCATGGGGGGCGGCTTCTATGATCGCACCCTGGCCTTTACCCGCCGACCGGGGCCACGGCCACGGCTGATTGGCCTGGCCCATGACTGTCAACGGGTCGACTCGCTGCCGGTGGCCTCGTGGGACGTGCCGCTCGATGCCATCGCAAGCGACGTCCGACTGGTACGCCCCTGATACACCCGCCTGGAAACGCCAACGGGCCGACGCCTCTCGGCATCGGCCCGTTGACAATCTGGCAGGGGCTCGACAGCTCGTGATCAGTTGCCGACCAGCGCCTGGGCATAGCCGGTTGCCACGACGCCAATACCGAACAACAGCACCAGGGCCCTGACCACATCGGGCTTGCGCTTCATCTTAGACTCCGGGTAGCAGGATTTAAACGTCGGCGACTATAAGCCGATGCAACCATCAAGACAACCGCCCTGACTCAACGTTCACCTCATGAAACTTCCGCCTGGCGAGGTCCACTGAGCGAGTCAGCACTCACTTCCTCCCAGCACGCCTCCTCACGCCATGAAGAGCCGATAGGCGGCGTTGTCGGACTCCTTCCAGTAGCGGTAGCCAATGGCGTCGAAATACTCCTCGACATGGGAGCGATCGCCATTGGGCACCTGCATGCCTACCAGCACCCGGCCATAGGCGGCACCGTGATTCCGGTAATGAAACAGCGAGATATTCCAGTCATGGGGCAGGTGGGTGAGGAAGTTCATCAGCGCGCCCGGACGCTCCGGAAACTCGAATCGGTAGACCTCCTCATCGAACTGCTGCTTGGGTCGACCGCCCCCCAGATGGCGAATATGAAGCTTGGCCAGCTCGTTATCGGTGAGATCCTCCACCGCATAACCGGCATCGCGAAGCCTGTCGATCACCGCCTGACGATCCTCTCCGCCGGGCTTCACCTGCACGCCGACGAAGATATGCGCATGTTCCGGATCCGCATAGCGGTAGTTGAACTCGGTGACCATGCGTTTGCCGATGGTCTTGCAGAACTTCTTGAAGCTGCCCGGCCGCTCGGAGATGGTCACGGCCAGGATCGCCTCGCGCTGCTCACCGAGCTCGGTGCGTTCGGCGATATGCTGGAGGCGGTCGAAGTTGGTATTGGCGCCGGAGTTGATGCACAGCAGCGTCTGCCCCTCGACGCCGGTCTGCTGGATATACTTCTTGAGCCCCGCCAGGGAGAGCGCGCCGGACGTCTCGGAGACCGCTCGGGTCTCCTCGAAGATATCCTTGACCGCCGCGCACATCTCGTCGGTATTGACGGTAATGACCTCGTCGACCAGCTCGCGGGCGATATCGAAGGGCACCTTGCCGACCTGGGCCACGGCCACCCCCTCGGCAAACACCCCCACCTGATCGAGGGTAACCCGCTTGCCCGCCTCGAGTGCCGCCTTGAAGCAGGCACTATCCTCGGCCTCGACACCGATCACCTTGATATCCGGGCGCAGATACTTGACGTAGGCGGCCACGCCGGCAATCAGGCCGCCGCCGCCCACCGGCACGAAGATAGCATCCAACGCACCGGCCTGCTGACGCAGGATCTCCACGGCGATGGTGCCCTGTCCCGCCACCACATCGATATCGTCGAAGGGCGGGATATAGGTATAACCATGCTCCTCGATCAGGGCCTGGGCATGTTCGGCCGCCTCGGCAAAGGCATCCCCCTTGAGCACCACCTTGGCCCCGCGGGCACGCACCGCCTGTACCTTGATATCGGGCGTGATACGCGGCATCACGATGGTCGCCTTGACGCCCATCTGCTTCGCCGCCATCGCCAGACCCTGGGCATGATTGCCAGCCGAGGCCGCGATCACGCCCTTGGCCTTCTGCTCCTCGCTGAGCAGGGCCATCTTGTTGTAGGCGCCGCGAATCTTGAAGGAGTAAACCGGCTGCAGGTCCTCACGCTTGATCAGAATGGTGTTGTTGAAGCGACGGGAGAGAAAGGGGGCCGGCGAGATGGGGGTTTCCCGAGCGGCTTCATAGACCCGGGCCTGGAGAATCTTCTTGACGGTAGCTTCGAGCATCCTGGTATCCAGCGGCGTGACGCGTGAGGGCGCAGCATGAATGCTGCGCTGCGAGGAACCCTTATTGGTAGCATTTTCGCGGGCCCAGCGTCCAGCATTGACCATCGGCAGACAGTGGCGATTGGCCTATAATATCGACCCTTTCTCGCCGACCCCCTCAGGAGAACGCCCCATGAACCAGGATGAGCTCAAGGATGCCGTCGCGGCGGCCGCCATCGATGAGGTGCGCCCCCACCTGCATCGCGACACCGTGCTCGGTATCGGCACCGGCTCCACCGCCAACCGCTTCATCGACCGCCTGGCCGAATTGCGTCACGACTTTGCCGGTGCCGTGGCCAGCTCCGAAGCCAGCGCCGAGCGACTGCGCAGCCATGGCATCGAGGTATTCGAGCTCAACTCCGTGGGCACGGTGCCCTTCTATATCGACGGTGCCGACGAAGTCAACGCTCACTTACATATGATCAAGGGCGGTGGCGCGGCGCTGACTCGCGAGAAGGTCGTGGCCGCCTGTGCCGAGACATTTGTGTGCATCGCCGACGCCTCCAAGCGGGTCGAGCGCCTGGGTGCCTTTCCGCTGCCGGTGGAGGTGATTCCCATGGCCCGCTCCTACGTGGCCCGGGAACTCGTCAAGCTGGGTGCCGACCCGGTCTATCGGGAGGGGGTGGTCACCGATAACGGCAACCAGATCATCGACTGCTACGATTTCATGATCGACGACCCGCAGGCCATGGAGGCACGCATCAACGCCATCGTGGGGGTGGTCACCAATGGTCTGTTCGCGGCCCGCGGTGCCGACGTGCTGCTGCTGGGAACCACCCAGGGTGTGGAACGCCTCTCCCCCGCCTGACAGGCCTCGAGGCGAAGTGAGTACTCACTTCCCCGCTAGCAGTCTGTCCAGCCCCTTCAGGGTCTTTGCCAGGGCCCCACGGTTGGCGGCCACCACATCGCGCCCCGCTTCGCCGAGGCGGCGGCGCTCGGCCGGGTCGGCAAAGAGCGCGATCAGCGCCTCGGCAAGCGCCTCTTCATCGGGCGTCTCCACCAGGGCATCGGCGCCGCGCAGGGCCTCTGCCACATCCATGAAGTTGGCCAGCTCGGGGCCGGTAAGCACCGGTACGCCAAGAGCCGCAGGCTCGAGCAGATTGTGACCACCCACCGGCACCAGGCTTCCGCCGACAAAGGCCAGGTCCGCCGCGCCATAGAGCACGGTGAGCTCCCCCATGGTGTCGGCCAGATAGACCGAAGTAGCCTGCCCGGGCCATTCGCCTCGAGAGCGCCGAGCCGGCACCTGGCCGTGGGACTCGCACAGGCTCGCTACCTCATCGAAGCGCTGCGGATGGCGCGGCACCAGTACCAGCAGGGCCTCGGGAGAGTGCTCCCGCAGCAGGGCGTGAGCGGCCAGCAGGTGCGACTCCTCGCCCGCGTGGGTAGAGCCGGCCACCCAGACCCGGGGCCGCCCCAGCAGCTGACGCAAGCGCTCACTTACCTGTCGGGCGCCATCTTCCAGGGCGATATCAAACTTCAGCGAGCCCACTACGGTGGTACGCCGCGGCGCCATGCCGAGCTCGGCAAAGCGCGCGGCGTCTTCACTGGACTTGGCGGCCAGCCAGTCGACACAGCCCAGCGCCTCACGCATCAACGGACGCAGCCGCCGATAGCCTCCCAGGGCGCGCGCAGAGAGCCGGCCATTGACCACCGCCACCGGTATCTCGCGATGGCGGCAGGCGTGAAGCAGGTTGGGCCACAGCTCGGTCTCGAAGAACAGCGCCAGCTCGGGCCGCAGGCGCTCGACGAAGCGCGACGCGGCGCGCGGGAAGTCCAGGGACACGAAGTGATGACTCAGCCGACCATCCTGCCGCCCCTGGGCCAGCGCACGGACGCGCTCGGCGCCGGTGGCGGTCATGGTAGTCACGGTCAGGGAATGGCCGGGGTAGCGTGCGAGCAGCTCCTCGATCAACGGCCTGGCCGCCTGGACCTCCCCCACCGAGGCGCAGTGCAGCCATAACATACGCGTTTCGGGAGGCGTCTCGGGAATGCGCCCCAGGCGCAATGGCCTGGGGTCAGTGAGTCCATGCTCACGGCGCAGACGCTGCCATAGCAGGGGAGCCGCCAGATGCAGCGCCGCGGAGTAGGCCTGCCGGGGCCAGCCCATCAGCTCTCGCGGTCGAGGATGGTGGAGATCATCGCCGTGGTGGAGACGCCATCCTCGAAGCCCAGTACTCGCACCTCACCTCCGGCGTCGCGCACGGCCTGGCCGCCGGCGATCTGGTCGGGGCGGTAGTCGCCACCCTTGACCAGCACGTCGGGCAGCACCGACTCGATCAACCGCTGTGGAGTCTCCTCGCCAAAGGAGACGACCCAGTCCACGGCACCCAGGCCGGCAAGCACCTGCATGCGACGCGCCAGGGGGTTGATGGGCCGCTTGGGGCCCTTGAGGCGCGCGATGGAGGCGTCATCGTTGACCGCCACGACCAGCCGATCACCGAGCCGGCGGGCCTGCTCCAGATAGGCCACATGGCCGGCATGAAGGATGTCGAAGCAGCCGTTGGTCATCACGACCCTTTCGCCACGCGCCTGGGCGGCCCGCACCGCGTCGATGAGCGTCGGCTCCTCGATCACTCCGAACTCGGCCAGCTTGTCGCCATGCAGGGCGGTGTAGAGCTCGGCGATGGAGAGGGTCGCGGTTCCCGGCTTTGCCACCACCAGGCCGGCGGCCAGATTGGCCAGGGTCATCGCCTCGGGGAAACCATGCCCGGCCGCCAGGGCGAGACCCAGCACGCCGATCACGGTATCGCCGGCACCGGTGACGTCATAGACCTCTCGCGCCCGAGTGGGCAGGTGAAGCGGGTCGTGCCCCTCACGAATCAGGGTGATCCCCTTCTCGCTGCGGGTGATAAGCAGCGCCTCCAGTTCGAGCTCGGCACGCAGGGCCTCGCCTCGCTCGGCCAGTTCGGCATCGTCACGGCAGTGACCCACCACCGCCTCGAACTCCGCCAGGTTGGGGGTGATGACGCTGGCGCCACGATAGCGCGAGAAATCACGCCCCTTGGGATCCACCAGCACCCGCTTGCCACTGGCCCGCACCAGGCGAATCAGCTCCTCGACGCGGTTGAGCGTCCCCTTGCCGTAGTCGGAGAGGATCACCAGATCACAGTCCGGCAACGCCGCCTCCACCCGCTCCAGCAGCCCGGAGGTGTCCGCCTCTCCCAGCCCCTCCTCGAAGTCGAGGCGGATCAACTGCTGGTTGCGGCTCATCACGCGAAGCTTGGTGATCGTTGGCACACCCGGGCTGCGCTGGAAGTGAGTGCTCACTCCGGCATCTTCCAGGCGACTCACCAGGCGGTCCGCGTTATCGTCATCACCCACCAGGCCGGAGAGCGCGGCATGGGCGCCCAAGGAGGAGATATTGAGTGCCACGTTGGCGGCGCCCCCTGGGCGGTCCTCGCTCTCCTCGACACGCACCACCGGCACCGGCGCCTCGGGCGAAATACGCGAGGTACCGCCGTGCCAGTAGCGGTCGAGCATGACATCCCCCACCACCAGTAGACGGGAGTGCTCCAGGGCGGTCAGATCAAGTCTCATCGTCGGCAAGCGTCCTTTCCGTGGAGTGGTCAGCGGCATACTGCAGTGCTGCCTTGAGGCGCTCGATCACATCATCGGCGCGAATCAGCGACATGGCATCGGGATGCCGCACTCGCTGGCCCCAGGATAGATCCTCGACCTCCTTGTGCAGGTAGGTGCGCACCGCCTGAGGG
This sequence comes from Halomonas sp. LES1, assembly GCF_031846005.1. Classification (NCBI taxonomy): domain Bacteria; kingdom Pseudomonadati; phylum Pseudomonadota; class Gammaproteobacteria; order Oceanospirillales; family Halomonadaceae; genus Halomonas; species Halomonas sp. LES1. The sequence continues at coordinate 170,826 of NZ_JAVRGC010000005.1, read as the reverse complement.
TAGCGATTGACCACGAAGTCGCGCCAGCGGTAGGGCGCGGCACGATCAGGATTGGTGGTGGCATAGAGCCCCACCGTCGGCGTATTCAGCGCGTTGGCCATATGCACGGGGCCCGAGTCCGGAGCGATGACGGCTTCGGCGGCATCGATCAGCGCCAGCAGCCCCTTGAGTGAGGTGTTGCCGATGGCATCGATCACCGCCTCGGCCGGGCAGAGGGCCTGGATACGCTCCCCTACCTCCCGCTCCTGAGTGCTGCCCCCTCCAGTCAGCACGGTACGCAGGCCATGCTGCTCCCAGGCGTGCTGGACCACGGCGGCATACCCCTCGGCAGACCAGTTGCGGAAGTTGCGCAGCCGTGGGTTGGCACATGGGCTCATCAGCAGATAACGGGTATCGCCGGTAAGGGAGCGCGCCTCGTCGTGGGCCGCCGGGGGAATCGCCAGATTCCACTCGAGACTCGGCTCCTCGATCCCCATCAGTCGGGCGAAGTCGAGAAAGGACTCGAGCACATGGGCGCGTGGATGAGGCGCAAGCTGACGGTGGGTGAACCAGTGTTGAGCATCCTTGGCGCGGGCCTTGTCGTAGCCCACTCGCACGTCGGCCTTGAGCCCAAGTGACAACACGCTGGCTCGCAGGGCCTGCTGCATATGCAGCAGCACATCGAAGCGGGTATCAGACAGCTCGCGCCACAGGGCGCGCATGCCTGCCAGGCCGCTGGCCTTGTCATAGACCACGAACTCGACCCCGGAGAGGCCCGCCAGTAGACTGTGCTCGGCCTTGCCGACGATCCAGGTGATGCGCGCGTCGGGCCACTGGCGTTGCAGGGCGCGAACCGTCGGCACCAGATTACAGACATCACCCAGGGCGGAGAGTCGCAGCACGCCGATATGGCGGGGTTGGGCGGGCAGAGGATGCTTCATGCGCTTGGCAACATTGAGAACGGGAAAGTTCTACATTCTATATGATAAGGACAGTCTATGTGACGCCGACCAGGCGCCACAAATTGGCCCGTCAACCTTCGAACCCGACTGGTGGCTGGCGCAAGGCCGGGTCACCGGCCAGGCCCCGGGGCGCGGTGCCAGCCTGTTTCTGGATGCCGGTACTGGAGAAGAGTGGGTACTGCGCCCTTACCGCCGCGGCGGCATGGTGGCACGCTTCAGTGATGCCCGTTATCTATGGACCGGCCTGGAGCGCACCCGCGCCTTTCGCGAGATGCGTCTCACCGCCGACCTGCTTGCCCGTGACCTGCCGGTTCCGCGACCGGTCGCCGCCAACGTCACCCGCCATGGTCTGACCTATGAGGCCGCGCTACTCACCGTGCGCATTCCCGGCGCCCGCGCCCTGGCCAGCCTGCTGGAAAATGGCGAAGCCGATGGCGAGCTACTGCAACGGGTCGGTGCCACCATCCGCCGTTTCCACGATACAGGCCTCGACCATGTCGACCTCAATGCCCGCAACCTGCTGGTGGATAAAGGCGGCAAGGTGTGGTTGATCGACCTGGATCGCTGTCGACTGCGTCCCGACGGAGCCTGGAAAGCCCGCAACCTGAAGAGACTAGAGAGCTCTGTAGCCAAGTTTGTCGCTACAGAAGAAATAACGCGCATAATCGAGCGGATTACTGCCAGCTATGGTAGTTGACGCTCTTGTGTGGTCATGAAGCGCGGCTTGACTGTTTTCTCCATGAACCTTGCCCACTTGCGCCGAATCTTGCGCCGTCCAAGCCAAGGCACATATGCTGGCAATGGAATAAATTCCGAGACACCAAGGCCGTCGATCAGTATGACCGCGGTGGTATCCGTCCGCTCAATCACAAGCAGATTGCTCATCACCAGATCGCAAGGCACCACATTATAGGCCAACAAGTAGGTCTGGAGTGCTTCGAGCCCAACCCAAAATTGACCTACCTGCTGCTGCGTCAGCGGCTTGGCCAAGTATTCAGCCACATTAGGTGGAAGTAGTCCCTGATCATCGAGCACCAACTGCTGCTCGATTCCGATCACTTCATCATCTTTCACCACCCCAAAGAACTCAGGAATAAATGTGAAAGGAACCTTCCTTCGCTTCAACAGCCGGAAATATCGAAGTTCGCGATAAGTCTGCTTGGCCTTTTCTCTTCTACTGAGTTTAATACAGCGAGCTGGATCATTTGGGTGCAGATAGCAGATGCGCTCATCTCCCCGGCCGATGATCTTCCAGTTTTTTACATCTGGCATTGAGCCGCCTGCTTTTCCTGATATACGTCAAGGATGCACCGGTAGTTCTGGGCCATGATTTCTTCTATGTCGAGGGATAATGCCAGCTCTCGGCAGCAAATTTTCAGACTAGCATCACCTTTCCTCCTGGCCCAGTGGGACATAGCGTCGGTGAGTGCTTCAATGTCATCTGGGCGATCGATAACCGTAGCCACCTCTGACGTCACCACCTCTTTAGCGCCACACTTTTGGGTAGTTATAACTGGCGTTCCACAGGCAAGTGCCTCAAGTACGGTAAAGCCAAACGGCTCGTAATACGCCGGTAGCATATAGCAGTCGGCAAGGGAAAAATATCGTTCTGGTGAAGGCTGCTCGCCCAGGAATCGGCATTTATCTGCAATGCCGAGACTCTGGGCAAGCTCCTGATACTGAGCCTGTCGAGAGTCACGCCCAACCACCAGCAAGATGGCTTCTCCGTCGAGCCGGGAGAAGGCTTCAAGGGTTGGCTCCAGCCCTTTGCGACGATAACCGGTGCCCAGAAACAGAAAAACAGGAACTTGACCATCCAATTCTAATTCCTGGGCAAGAGCACTAACATCACCACTGAGCCGTGTGCGGTCAAAACGCTGAGTGTCGACAAAGTTATGAATCACAGAGCGCCGCTCAGCAGGTACATTGTACGCTTCGGCAATCTCATGGTCGCTTTGCCGAGAATTTGATACCACATGATAATAGGCGCCAGGCGCCATGGCCCGAGCCTCAATTTGCGCAGCCACCCTATCCTTCCACCGCCACTGACGCTTCGGCTTCGAGGCAAGATGGTGATGGACAGTGCCACCACCTATGCGCAACAGATCATGTGTCCAGGTTTTTCCCAATCCATAGACGAGATCATAGCCTGCAGCCTCTACATGGCGCTCCACCGCCTGGGCAAAACGCCACATGCGCTGGGCCTTACCAATACTGAACGGGCGTAAGCGAACAAAACGAATAGCCGGATGAGACGGAGCCACGTGGGAACGGCAGATGATTGTAACATCCTCACCACGCTCGGCTAGATACCGTGACAGTTCATTAAGAAACCGCTCAGTACCGCCGGAGGCAGCGTGGCGCATATGTACTAGGGCTATTTTCACCGGCATGGCCTCATGGTCGGCTCGTTCATATATCCCGAACACGACGTTTCATATATTTCCAGAACACACCGTTTGCATTAGCCACGGCGATTACCAAACCACGCCAGCCATCGAGAAAGCCGCACTTTAAAAGATAGGTACGCAAGAAAGCAAACGCGGATTTTAACACAACAACCCACACGGGATATACCGGAAACTTGTCCGATTTTGCACGAATAGTCGAATATCGATTTATCTTATCCAAAAACTGACCAAGTTCGGTGACAGCCAGATGCTCAATGCAACCGTCTAAACGAACGACTGACGTGGATTTTGCAACCTTCACTGACTCATGCACCATGGCATCATTGAAGTTATGCCATTGGCGATGAAAGACACGCACCAACCAGTCATTGCCCCAGCCCGAATGATGCACGGGCTTGCCCAATAGCCAGTTTTCTCGCAACACCTCTACCACCTGATCGGTATCAGCGGTGGGCAGCCAGCTGGCCAGCGCCTCAAGCCAGCAACTGGTGGGCGCCTCGTCGGCGTCCAACGAGACAATCCACTCACTACGAGCGAGTGACACGGCATGGCGCTTGGTAGGGCCAAAGCCAAGAAAGTCGCCCTGGTGAAGCGATACGTTGGCGTAGCGACGAGCAATTTCGAGAGTCTCATCGGTGGAGCCATTGTCGTAAACTACCACCTCCCCCAGGGCTTCGAGCGAGTCCAAGGTGCGGCCCAAGGTTGCCGACGCGTTGCGCGTGATGATCACGGCGCTTAGCTCAGAGAGCATGCAAAAACCACCCTGCCAGAATAGACACCGGATGCTACTATAGCCGTCATTATACCCACAAACCTTCTACGAGGCGGCTTTGCACATCATCCATGCCAATCTGGCCCGGGGGTTTCGCGGCGGCGAGCGGCAAACAGTGCTGCTGATCCAGGCACTGGCCGACAAGGCAGAAGTATCACTCCAGACGCTTGTGTGCCGGCCAGATTCGCCTATGCGCGCAGAGCTGGCCACAACCCACGGTCTTCGATTTGTCAGCGCTCGCCATCAGCTGGCCGGCCATCGACAGGCGGGGCGAGCCACCATGGTTCATGCCCATGACGCCAAGGCTGTACATTGGGCTTGGCTACACCATCGACTGTTTGGCATTCCCTACCTGATTACCCGTCGGGTGGATACACCCGTCAAGCACAAACTCAGCAACAGAATTTTTTACCGTGAAGCGCATCGCTGCGTCGCGCTATCCCGGGTTATTGCCGAGAATATCCAGCCGCTAAGCCCGCACCCGGTGGCACAAATTCCCAGCGCATTTACTCCACTAGTCTCAGACCCCAACATAACGCGGGCTTTCCGTGCACGCTATCCCGGTCGATTCCTGGTCGGCCACGCTGGGGCCCTTGTGGACCGACACAAGGGACAACGTGTTCTGCTCGACGCGGCTCGACGACTACAACACTCGCAGCCGGACATGCTATTTGTGTTTTTTGGCCAAGGCGAGGATGAGGCCGAACTAAAACAAGAAAGTATCAGGCTGGACAACGTAATCTGGGCCGGCTTCAAGTCCGATATCGGCAATTACCTTCCGGCATTGGATATTTTTGCCTTTCCTTCTCGTAACGAAGGGCTAGGGTCAGTGTTGCTGGATGCCATACGAGCAGAGGTGCCCGTGGTAGCTAGCAAGACGGGCGGTATCCCGGATATTGTCCGTCATGAAGAAACCGGTCTCTTGTTTCCGACTGGTGATAGTGAGTATCTAGCTGAATGTTTGGTAAGGCTGCGCGACATCGACTTACGCAAAAGGCTTGTAGAAAAAGCCTCCCAGCATTTAGCCAAATACAGCCCTGAGGCTATGGCTAACTCATACACATCACTCTATTCTCGAGTCTAAAAAATCGTATTTATTCAATGAAATTACTCAACATGGGCGGAAAGAACGCTTATCGTGCGCATAAATTCATGTTTTACGCCTCAGGTCTGCTAGGTGCCCTACCTCCGAGAAGCCTTTTCCGACGTCGGCGCGATAAACTGATGGCCCAGTTTGACACCCTGCCTTCAGCCGATCAGGAATTTATCATGAAACGCGTAGCCTATTACAACAAACTTGACACCTTATCAGAGCTTTCTGGTGCAGCCACTAGCAACCAAGACTTCAAAATACACTCAAAAAAATCCACATATCATCTCGACTTTTACCAAGTTGCTAAGCACTTCCCAGCAAGTAGTGCATATCACTATCGTTTTGGCGACAAGACTTTCGTTCCAAACGAACCCACGTTTGTCAAGAGCAGGCCAATTAACGGGGAAAACTACAATTCAGTACTACTCAAACTCGACAGCGTTCGACATTTTTACACGGTAAACGATCCTTATGATTATGATAAAAAAAAGAGCACCCTAGTGTGGCGGGGAGCAGCACATCAACCCCACCGCCAAAATTTTCTAGCACAGTGCCACGATATGGCCCAGTGCGATGTTGGTGCTACCGACAACAAGGTAGAAACGACCGCATATCGAAAGCCATTCATGTCTATCAAACAACAGCTTGGGCACAAGTTTATCTTCAGTATTGAGGGCAACGATGTTGCCACAAATCTGAAATGGATAATGGCATCGAATTCGTTGTGCTTTATGAAACAACCAGCTTATGAAACTTGGTTCATGGAAGGTACGCTGACCCCAGGCCACCACTATGTAGAGGTCAGTGATGATTTTTCCGACCTGGACGAAAAAGTTGCATACTACCTAACACATCCCGAAGAAGCCCAAGACATCATACACAACGCCAACCAATACATTACCAATTTTTATCACCCGCAACGGGAAAGGCTCATCGCACTGCTGGTTTTTGAGCACTACTTAGCACACACACAACAATATATTTAATAAATACCCACGGTAACTTTACAATATTTTTCTGATGATGATGAGTGAGGTTAGATGCAGGACTCATGGGCTAGTCTAAATGTTAAAATTTCCCAAAATATCAAGCAGCAGTACTGCTTTACGTTCTAAATAAACCTTTTCCTCTTGATATCTACCTTTATAGGTCTGCTTTGCAACAACCGAATTTAAAAAAACATCTATAGACTCTTTGTTATTACAAAAATTGTTTGGCAAATTAAAGAACATTTTTTCTTCAAAGTCATTAAATAATTCACCCATGCTTTCATTTAAAAAATAGGCCAATGTGAAATATGGCATAAAACCATACTTCTCAGCGTTATGTACACCTTGTGCATATATTTTATCAGGATGTGTCTTTTCATACCCCAGCTTGCGCATCATTTTCTTACTATTCGAAACGTAAATTGCGAACTCTCTATCCTTCAGCAAATAACTTAAATAAAGACCAAATGCTTTAGCAATTAAAGGTGAGCCTTTTTTAGCATAAATAAACCAAACTTCAAGGGGGCGACTCTTTACCTCTTCTTGTCTAAACATGAAAAAATCAGCTTGGTGCTTAATATGTGGAAGCCAAGAGCTAAGCGGCTTTAGGCAAAAGGTGGTTGCATCTGCCCATACACCACCAAACTGAGTTAGCAAATAGACTCTCAACAAATCAGCCTTATTAGCCTTTGTTAGCCTTATGTTGCATAAATGAAATATAGAATTAAAATCAAACCCTAACTTATTTTCGATATTCTCATCATTTAAAAATACCACCTTATAATCCGGGTTTAGCTTTTCCCAAGAAACATAGCTGAGCCGAACCACTTCAGGTGCGTTTGCCAAGTCTGAATCCCAATAAATCCATATAATTTTAGTATCGGTGCCTTGCTCATATGAGGTTAAGCATGCATCTTCTAAAATCTTTAAAGAAATCTTTGCTCTTTCTTTTAGCTCTTCATTTTCAAACCCTTCACCGATACCATGAGAATATCTATATCTCTTCTCTACCCAATCTAACTTTTTTCTAACTTTGAAAAACTTTTTTTCGAAAAAATTGCTTTTTATAAACTTATCCAGCATTTACGCCTCCATCACAACTCAATATTATAAAAACTCATCACATTAGCTATTTGCTTGTCATTATACCCCCTGTCCACGTTTAATTTATTCAAACCCACAACATAGCTATTCGATATTTCGATGAAATCTTTGAAATCCCTACCTTGTACATTTATAATCTCAGTTCCATTTAATTTTGCCATGAAAAACAACCACACATCATCTGCATAAGGGCAAATATCAGTGAATATTTCTTTCTTTGCCACATCTTTATACAAGGATCCCGGAGGATATAATATTGCTCCGCTGCCTGTTAAAAATATATTACCATTATTATCATTGGTTTCTTTCGCCCACTTCCTATAAGGCCTTATTTTACCTTTCTTATAAGTAATCTCATGTGCTCTATTTCCTATTATAGCGTTTGGATTTTTTTTATGACTTCTCAACAAGATTTCAATAGTATCTCTAGGGTATAAAACATCATCGTCTAAAGTAATAATCACACTATTTGGAAAACTTTCTATCGTAGGAATTATCTTCTTGTAACTTCTAATATCTGAACAAAACCTAACCTCAAGTCCAAAACTCACCCTTGATGTGATTGATATTGGCAAGTCATTAAAGTCAAATTCATCTTCTGCAAGCCATAGAATAACTCTGTTAGGCAAAACAGTTTGCTGAGAAATAGTTTCAAGAACCAAATACACGTCATGGATTCTTTTTGAGTAAGTCGTCAAGCTTACAACTATCTCACCATTTACAATACGCTTTTCTTGAGTTAGCTTCTTCGGCTTTCTCGCATCAACCTGGCACTGTTTTTTAGCCACCTCTCTCTCTACAAGTGCTCCGATTTTATAAATATTTCTCTTTTGCACCTTCTTAAAAAACATGGAACTTGGCCTCTATTCGTAAAAACAGGAAGAATGTCGGGTCCCGTATGACTAACTACCCGTTTGGTAAATAACTCAGAACGTTTGTCCTGCTATTCTTTAATCGCTGCGATCGGTGACTGATGGTACAGTGCCTTCTGCGGGATATGTTGATTGTACAGCCAAGCGTAGCACTTGAGTGTCTCTTCCAAGTCCTCGCTTGAGACATAGCACCGGGTCGAGAGCACGTCGCTAACCCGTTCGTTGAAGCGCTCCACCATGCCATTCATCTGCGGCCGTCCCGGCTTGATTAGCCAGTGCTCGATACCATAGACCTGACACTACTGATCGAAGGAATGGCGACCGCTGGGCTTGCGTTCGCCTGCCCGCGTGAAGCGACCGGTGAAAGACTTGGGTTTCTCGTCGTCACCGGCGGCCTGCCGAGCCAGTTCCACCAGCGTCGGCACTTCATGCCGCTTGAGCATGCGATGCAGGGCAGAGCGTGACAAGCGGGGATTCAGGAACTCACACGCAACGACGAGATGGTCATCCAGGCCGAGGCACAGGAACTCACGAGCCGTGATCAGCACCTCCTCTTGCTCGGACGTGAGCGTAGCCAGGAGGTTGTGACGCGTGTAGGGTCGATCATAGACATTATCACGATAACGCCAGCGCCGAATGGTCACGGTGACAACACCACACTGACGGGCCAGCTCGCTATCCGTGATGCTGGAGGGTGCTGCCTGGATCTTGGCACGAATCTTCGGTGTCGTCGCCGCTTGTTTATGCAGCTTGATGTCCATGAACCTGCTCCCGGATGAATTGCTGAAGAAGCTCCCTCGCGGCTAGCAAAAAATAATTTGATCATCCGGGACCCTACACTCCCCATCAAATGCAGCACTGACAGCTAATGATCGATGCTATTTTTTCCAGCGAATTCTACTTGATGATCGAAGCAAGCTCTATCCTGAATCCGAGAAGCTGACGCCAGCATTTTTCTTATCATCCAGTAGCGCACAACTTTTGTCTCTGGCCAAAAAATCGGAAGATCCCGGTAGTTGTCAAGAAATCTGTCGACTCTGCGTTCATTCAGGCCCCATGATCTTGCTCCACCAGTGCTGGGTAGGATCAAATGCATGCCGGACCAAAATGACGCCCCCAGAACTGACACGGGCTTTGTTATCGCCTTCTCCAACGCCAATGGCGTATTCTGGAAGTACATGAAGGCCTACGCGCTCCACCAGTCTTCCTGACAGGGTCCATGGATGCAGCTGAAAGGCCGCCACCCGATCCCTATCGAAGAGACTCATGCAACTCGCAAACCCGAACTGGCTCAAACATTCTCGCTGGTGGTCCCTGCTCGTCATCGGGGTCTGCCTTGGCTATGCCATCGCCACCGTGGCCGTGCTGCCACTCTGGAGCCTGATCCCCATCACCGGCCTCTGGCTGGGCCTTGGCTGGCTGCTGCGCTGGGGAAGGCCGGCCACGCCACGCCCGCCCCGGCAGATCTGGCCCTGGTCGCTGGTGCCCCTTTGCCTGTGGGGCGTCTACGTCTACCTGGCCGAAAGCTTCGGCATCGTCGAGATCGGGGCGATCTTCTTCCACCTCCAGGCCGGGATCGCCGAGCATGGAGGCAGCAGCCGCCTGCTGGCGGCGGCACTCTATACCCTGGCGATGCTGGCCCTGCTCGCTGCCTATACCTGGCTGGTGCGCCGTGACCATCGCTGGCGCCTCGTCGACCGCCTGCTGGCACTGGTACTGATCGCCACCAATCCGCTCTTCTACAGCATGGGGCAACGCAGTGCGGCCATCGTCACCGATGACGGTGCCTGGCTGGATCGTCGCTATGTGGCTCCGACGATCCAGCAGGCGCCGGAGAGCCCACCCAACCTGCTGCTGCTCTACCTGGAAAGCATGGAGCGCACCTATGCCGACCGCCAGCGCTTCGGGGATGCCTACGCCTTCCTCGATGCCCTGGGCCGACGCGGTCATGTCTTCGAGGGCATACGCCAGCTGGAGAACACCGGCTGGACCATGGCCGGCATGATCGCTAGCCAGTGTGGCACCCCGCTGATGCCCGCGGGCCTGCTCCACGACAACCAGTTCGAGCCTCTGGGCCGCGTGGTTCCCGGTATTCGCTGCCTGGGCGACCTGCTGGATGAACAGGGCTATCGTCTCAGCTTCCTGGGCGGCGCCAGTACCGAGTTCGCCGGCAAGGGAATCTTCTACGAGGATCATGGCTTCGACAGGGTGATGGGACGAGCCAGTCTCGAGCCTCGTCTCGTCGAGCCCGATTATGTCAACGACTGGGGACTCTACGACGACAATCTGTATGACTTTACCATCAACGAGATTCGCCGCCTGGAGGCGGAAGATGCCGGCCCCTGGGGGGTGGTCAATCTGAGTCTCACCGCCCATGCGCCCAGAGGCTATCCGGCGCGGGCCTGTCGAAAGCGTCAGGGCGAGTTCGACGGCGAGGATATCCTCTACTCCGTGGAGTGTTCGGCCTGGCTCGCCTTCGACCTGATCGACCGACTCGAAAATGAAGGGCTGCTGGAGAATACGCTGGTCGTGCTCGCCAGCGATCATCTGACGATGCGTGTGTCGGCCTGGGAGCAACTCATCGCCGGCGAGCGGGACAACACCTTCATGTTGCTGGGCCAGGGTATCGAGGCCGGCCAGCGGACCCATCGCGAGGCCGCCTCTATCGATCTTTTCCCCACCATACTTGAGGCGATGGGCTATACCATCGAGCGCCACCGGGCTGGGTTAGGTGTCTCCCTGCTCTCCGAGCAACCGACCCTGGTGGAGCAGCATGGCCTGACCGACCTGGCGGCTCGCATGCACGAAGAGACCGCCCTGCAGCAGCGCTTATGGGAAGGCCTGATACCTGAAGGCAGGCAGCAGAAGAGCGGGCAGGCCGCTTCCCGGCAGATTCTGGATGCGCTCGACAATACTGCAGATGAAGCAAACTCCGGCAAGGACTAACCGCGCATCAGCTCCTTGCGATGGTGGTACGCCACGCATGAATCGCCCGGTGCACTCGCTCGGGAGCCATCTCCACCAGGCAGCGCGTATGACCCAGTGGGCAGGTACGCTCGAAGCAGGGCGAGCACTCAACGGCCAGGTAGTGGATCTCGGCGTTATCGGTCAGTGGCGGCGTATAGGCCGGCGACGAGGAGCCATAGAGCGCCTGGACGCGAGTGCCCACCGCCGCCGCCACATGCATCAGCCCCGAGTCATTGGTGACCACCTGCTCGCAGTCGGCCAGCAGGTCCACGGCGTCGGCGAGGCGTGTCTTGCCGCACAGATTATGGGCACCCATCAGCCCATCGACGATCGTCTCACCCGCCTCGACATCCTTGGGCCCTCCCAGCACCCGCACCTCGACCCCCTCTGCTATCAGCGCCTCGGCCAGGCTGCGGAAGTGCTCCAGCGGCCACTGCTTGGCGGGGCCGTACTCGGCCCCCGGCATCATGCCGATGGCCGGTGACGCGGAAAGCCCCAGACGCTCGCGCAGGGCGGCCTGATTACCCGCGTCCACCATCAGCCGAGGCTGAGGTATGGGGAAGTTGCCCCTGGCCGCCTCCTCGGCGGACAGCCCCAGGGAGACAAAACGCTTGACGGTCTGGTCGAGCACGCTCTTGTCGAGACGACGACGCTCGGTGAGCAGACCAAGGCGCTGCTCGCCATGGAAGCCGACGCGTCGTGGGATACCCGCCAGGAAAGGCACCAGCGCCGATTTCCAGGAGCGCGGCAGCACGATGGCTCGATCGAAACGACCCCGCAGCCCGCGAGCCGCCTCACGGCGTACGGACCAGCCGAACTGGCCATGAGCCACGTCCAGGGCGATCGTCTCATCCACCTCGGGCATGCGCTCGAGGATCGGCAGCGACCAGCCCGGCGCCATCACGGCGAGTGTGCAGCCGGGGTGGCGGTCACGCAGCGTCATCAACAGGCTCTGGGCCATCACCATGTCGCCGACCCAGGAGGGGCCGACCACCAGGATACGCTCGCCGCTTGTCTCCCCCCGCGAAGCCGATTCAGCCATTCAGCCACTCCAGGTACTCGCGTACCCCCTCGGCCACGGTGCGAAATTCGCGATCGTATCCGGCCTCGCGCAGCCGCGAGATATCGGCTCGGGTATAGCTCTGATAGCGCCCCTTCAGCTCATCGGGAAAGTCGATGTACTCGATGGCCCCATGACCATAGTAATCGATCACCGCGTTCCCGATCGCCTTGAAGGGTTCGGCACGACCGGTGCCCAGATTGAAGATGCCGGACGCTTCGGGGTTGTCGAGGAACCACAGGTTCACATCCACCACATCCCCGACGTAGACGAAGTCGCGGCTCTGCATGCCGGCATCAAAGCCATCCCAGGCGCCGAACAGCTTGACGTCCTGGCCGGCGCTGATCTGGGTATGGTGGTGATAGGCCACGCTGGCCATCTTGCCCTTGTGCTGCTCTCGGGGACCATAGACGTTGAAGTAGCGGAAACCCACCACCTGGCTGCGAAATGAATCCCGGTGGATACGCACATACTGGTCGAAAAGCAGCTTGGAGTAGCCATAGACGTTGAGCGGCTTCTCGTGCTCCGGCGCCTCCTGAAACACCTCGCTGCCACCGTAGGTGGCCGCCGAGGAGGCATAGAGGAAGGGAATCCCCCGCTGCTGACAGAAGTGCAGCAGCACCTTGGAGTACTCGAAGTTGTTATCGAGCATGAAGCGGCCATCCCACTCGGTGGTATCGGAGCAGGCTCCCTCGTGAAAGATCGCCTCGATCTCCGGCAGCCTGGCAGACTCTCCGCGCAACTCGGCCTCTACCCGCTGGCGGAAGTCATCCTTGTCCAGATAGTCACCCAGGCTGCAATCGGCCAGATTGACGAACTTGGTGCCGTCGCTCAGGTCGTCGACCACCATCACATCCTGATGGCCACGCTGATTGAGTGCCTTGACCAGATTCGAGCCGATGAAGCCGGCCCCGCCTGTCACTACGATCATGGAGAGATTCCTCTGTTCGGGGCGTGCGCCTATAACCGATCTTCCGGTGATTGTATACTTGAAGCCCTGTGAATTCATGGCCAACGGTGCTTTTCCAATGACACTCGCGACACCAACGTCGACCTCGCCCTCCGGGCCGGCGCCAGACGTCTCAACCTTTCAGGGTCTGATCCTGGCCCTGCAGCAGTACTGGGCCGATCAGGGCTGCGTGGTGCTGCAGCCGCTGGACATGGAGGTCGGTGCCGGTACCTTCCATCCGTCGACCTTCCTGCGCTCCATCGGGCCCGAGACCTGGAACGCCGCCTATGTGCAGCCCTCCCGTCGTCCGACCGACGGCCGCTATGGCGAGAACCCCAACCGCCTGCAACACTACTACCAGTTTCAGGTGGTGATGAAGCCCTCCCCCGCCGAGTTTCAGGAGCTCTATCTCGGCTCTCTCAAGCACCTGGGCCTCGACCCCCTGGTTCACGACATCCGTTTCGTCGAGGACAACTGGGAGTCCCCCACCCTGGGTGCCTGGGGCCTGGGCTGGGAAGTGTGGCTCAACGGCATGGAGGTGACTCAGTTCACCTACTTCCAGCAGGCCGGCGGCATCGAATGCTTTCCCGTGACCGGCGAGCTGACCTACGGCCTCGAGCGTATCGCCATGTATCTGCAGGACGTGGACAGCGTCTACGACTTGGTGTGGACCACTGCCCCGGATGGTTCCAGGGTCAGCTACGGCGATGTCTACCTCCAGAACGAGCGTGAGCAGTCCGCCTATAACTTCGAACACGCCGACGTCGATTACCTGTTCGGTGCCTTCGACCAGAACGAGCGGGACTGCACTAGGCTGCTCGAGGCCAATCTGCCGCTGCCCGCCTATGAACAGGTGCTCAAGGCCTCGCACACCTTCAACCTGCTCGATGCCCGCCACGCCATCTCGGTGACCGAACGCCAGCGCTACATCCTGCGCGTACGCACCATGGCCCGTGACGTGGCCCACGCCTATTTCGATTCGCGCAAGGCCGCCGGCTTCCCGCTGGCTCCCGAGGCACTGCGCCGCGAACTGCTTGAACAGGGAGACGCTTGAGCATGGCTGCCAACACCCTACTGGTTGAACTGGGCGTCGAGGAACTACCTCCGAACGCCATCGACGCCCTCTCCGATGCCCTGGCCGAAGGGCTGCGCCGCGGCCTGAGCGATGCCGATGTCGAGCATGGCGAAATACGTGCGTACGCCACGCCGCGTCGCCTGGCGGTCCAGATCGAGTCCCTGGCCGGCAAGCAGCCCGACCGGGTGGTGGAGAAGCGCGGCCCGGCACTGGCCGCTGCCTTCAAGGATGGCCAGCCCTCCAAGGCCGCCGAAGGCTTCGCTCGCTCCTGCGGCGTCAGCGTGGATGAGCTGATTCACCTGGAAACCGACAAGGGCACCTGGCTGGGGTATCGCGAACAACAGCAGGGGGAGAGTATCGCTGCCCTGCTGCCAGCCATCCTCAAGAAAGCCGTCGCCGCCCTGCCGGTACCCAAGAACATGCGCTGGGGTGCCTCACGGGTGGAGTTTTCCCGGCCGGCACACTGGCTGGTCGTGCTCTATGGCAACGAGATCATCGAAGCCGAGGCACTGGGCCTCGAGGCCGGCCGCACGACCCGTGGCCATCGCTTTCATGCTCCCGACCCCATCGAACTGGCCCACGCCGATGACTATCTCGCCACCCTGGAACAGGCGTGGGTTCTGGCCGACCGCGAGCTACGCCGCGAGCGTATCCGTGAGCAGGTACTTTCGGAAGCGGAGGTGCAGGAGGCCACCGCAGTCATCGATGAGGCGCTGCTGGTCGAAGTCAGCGGCCTGGTGGAGTGGCCCGTGGCCCTCACCGGCAGCTTCGACGAGCGCTTCCTTGAGGTACCGGCCGAGTGTCTGATCTCCTCGATGAAGGCGAACCAGAAGTACTTCCACCTGCTCGATAGCGAAGGCCAGCTGAAGCCGCTGTTTATCACCGTTGCCAATATCGACAGCAGTGAGCCCGACCGCGTCATCGAGGGCAACGAGAAGGTCATTCGCCCCCGCCTGGCCGATGCTGCCTTCTTCTACGATACCGACCGCAGGCGCACCCTGGCCTCTCGAATCGACGAGCTCTCGGGCGTTGTATTCCAGAAGCAGCTCGGCACCCTCGCCGACAAGGCCCACCGTACCGCCGCCGTGGCCGCCTTTATCGCCGGCCAGCTAGGTGGTGATGTCAGCCATGCCCGCCGCGCCGCCGAACTGGCCAAGTGCGACCTGGTGACCGAGATGGTGCTCGAGTTTCCCGAGCTCCAGGGCACCATGGGTCGCTACTACGCCGCTCAGGATGGTGAGCCCGCCGAGGTGGCCCGGGCCATGGAGGAGCAGTACCTCCCCCGCTTCGCGAGCGATGCCACTCCCCGGAGCCGGACCGGCCAGGCCCTGGCCCTGGCCGACCGCCTCGACACCCTGACCGGCATCTTCGGTATCGGCGCCCGCCCCACCGGTACCAAGGACCCCTTTGCGCTGCGTCGCGCCGCCATCGGTGTGCTCAACATCATGGTCAAGGGGGAGCTGCAACTCGACCTCCGTGAGCTGCTCGAGCTGGCCGCGGCCCAGCACCAGGGGCTGCCGTACGCCGAGAACCTTGTGGATGAGGTGCTTGCCTACATGCTCGACCGCTTCCGGGCCTGGGGTCAGGGTGAGGACATCTCGACCGAGGCTTACCTGGCGGTGCGGGCACGCCCCGTGACTCGTCCGCTGGATTTCGCCCGCCGCCTGCGCGCGGTAGAGGCGTTCACCGGACGCGACGAGGCCGCCGCCCTCGCCGCTGCCAACAAGCGTGTCTCCAATATCCTTGCCAAACAGGGCAGTGAGGTGAGCAGCACCGTGGATGCCACTCTGCTGCAGGAAGCCGCCGAGAAGAGGCTCCACGACGCGGTGGTCAGTCACCGAGACAGGGTCACGCCACTGCTCGTTGAGGCGCGCTATCAGGAGGCGCTGGATGTCCTGGCCGGCCTGCGTGAGCCGGTTGATACCTTCTTCGATGAAGTGATGGTCATGGCCGATGATGAGGGGGTGCGCTGTAACCGGCTCGCCCTGCTGGCCGGCCTGCGGGCACTGTTCCTCGAGGTTGCCGATATCGCTCAGCTCCAGCAGTAACCGCCCCCCGTAGCACCATCGAGGCCGGCAGCAACAACTGCCGGCCTTTTTGTATCTGGCCACCCTGGTGTTTCACATGGAACATGGGCTGCCATTCATGGTGATGTTTCACGTGGAACATCGCCGTTCCAGCCACGCAACGCCAAACAATAGCCAATCACCCCCACGCCCTTGCTCCTTGCTCCTTGCTCCTTGGCAGGCCATGTTTCACGTGAAACACTGCGTGCCAACCAACCCAGCGAAAAGGAAACGGTGCCGTGCATACCAGTGATCGCCTGGTGATCCTCGACCGAGATGGCGTGATCAACCAGGACTCTGATGACTATGTGAAATCTCTGGCGGAGTGGATTCCCTACCCCAGCGCCATCGCAGCCATAGCACGCCTGAGCCAGGCCGGTTGGACGGTAGCCGTGGCGACCAACCAGTCGGGCATTTCTCGTGGTTACTACACCGAGGAAACCCTGGCAGAGATGCATGAGGAACTTTGCCGCCGGGTAACCGAGGCCGGTGGCGAGATTGCCCATATCGCCTGGTGCCCTCACGGTCCCGATGACCACTGCTGCTGCCGCAAGCCGCTGCCCGGGCTACTGGAGCAGATTCGCGATGCCCTGCAGCTGCGTGGCCTGGCAGGCAGCTGGATGGTGGGAGACAGCCTGCGCGACCTGCAGGCCGGAGCCCCCATGGGCTGTCGCCCCGTTCTGGTTCGCACTGGCAAGGGTCAGCGCACCCTTGAGCAACACACCGAGCTGGCCGCTCCGGGTAACGATACGCTGATCTTCGACAGCCTGGCCGACTTCGTCGGCTGGCTTCTAGGAGATGGGGGTGACAGTGGACGTGGGAGTGAGAGCGAGGATGGAAATAAGGCGTGAGGCACAAGGGCCCGGCTCAGCCTCCCCACGCCTTGAGGTACAGTGATGAAGAGGCCCGTCATCGATAGCGATGACGGGCCTCTTACAGTCGCCTGATGACGGGCATCAAGGCGATTGGCGGTGTTTCACATGAAACATGTGATCAGACATCGAGATTGGCCACCAGGGCGAAGCGCTCGATGAAGTCCCGGCGCGGCTCCACCTCATCGCCCATCAGGGTATTGAACATCATGTCGGCGCCCACGGCATCCTCGATGGAGACGCGCAGCATACGCCGTGTCTCGGGATTCATGGTGGTCTCCCAGAGCTGCTCGGGGTTCATCTCCCCCAGCCCCTTGTAGCGCTGGATGGAGAGGCCACGCTGGGCTTCATTCATCAGCCACTCGAGGGCAGCGTAGAAGCTCGACACGGAGCGCTTGCGCTCCCCGCGCGCCACATAGGCGCCCTCCTCCAGAAGCCCGTTCAGGGTCTCGCCGAGGCTCGTCATGGCGCGATAGTCGGCGCTGGTAAAGAAGTCGATGCCCCACACATAATCGGTCGCCACGCCATGGGCGGCGATCGTCACCGCCGGAAGGTAGAGGCCTCGCTCACTGTCATCCTCGAGCCGGAAGCTGTAGCGCGGTCCACCTTCATAGGCGAGCTGCGCATCCATCTCGGCCTGCAGACCCTCGATCCAGTTCTGCATGGTGACCCGGTCGCGCAGACTCACCTCGCCGTCGAGTTCCGCGGCATGCACGATCTTGCGCAGCACCTCTTCGGGATAGACCCTCGACAGACGCTCGATGCGACGCATGACATCACGATACTGGTCGACAAGTGCCTCGAGCTGGGCCCCGCTGATCCCTGGCGCATCGGCATTGACATAGAGGCGAGCGCCATCCAGAGCCGTGGTGGTCAGGTAGTCGGTCATCGCCTGCTCATCCTTCAGGTAGAGCTCCTGCTTGCCACGCTTCACCTTGTAGAGCGGTGGCTGGGCAATAAACACATGCCCCCGCTCGATCAGCTGCGACATCTGCCGGAAGAAGAAGGTCAGCAGCAGGGTGCGGATATGCGAGCCATCCACGTCGGCATCGGTCATGATGATGATCGAGTGATAGCGCAGCTTGTCGGGGTTGAACTCCTCACGCCCGATACCACAGCCCAGCGCGGTGATCAGGGTGCCGACCTCTGCCGACGATAGCATCTTGTCGAAGCGCGCCTTCTCGACGTTGAGGATCTTGCCCTTGAGCGGCAGGATGGCCTGGGTACGGCGGTCACGCCCCTGCTTCGCACTGCCACCGGCGGAGTCACCCTCTACCAGAAACAGCTCCGACAGACTCGGGTCCTTCTCCTGGCAGTCGGCCAGCTTGCCTGGCAGGCCGGCGATATCCAGGGCCCCCTTGCGCCGCGTCATGTCCCGCGCCTTGCGTGCCGCTTCACGGGCACGCGCGGCATCGAGCATCTTGTTGACGATCGCCTTGGCTTCGTTGGGCTTCTCGATCAGATACTCGCCAAGCAGACGCGCCATCTCCTGCTCTACCGCCGTCTTGACCTCCGAGGAGACCAGCTTGTCCTTGGTCTGGGAGGAGAACTTGGGGTCCGGCACCTTCACCGAGATGATCGCCGTCAGCCCTTCCCTCGCATCATCACCGGCGGTACTGATCTTCGACTTCTTGAGCAGCCCCTCCGACTCGATATACCCGTTGAGGGTACGCGTCAGTGCCGCGCGGAAGCCTGCCAGATGGGCGCCACCATCCCGTTGCGGAATGTTGTTGGTATAGCAGAAGATGTTCTCGTTGAAGGAGTCGCTCCACTGCATCGCCACCTCTACCCCGATACCGTCCTCGCGGTCGATATTGAAGTGGAAGACAGGGTTGAGGACTGTCTTGTTGGTGTTGAGGTGATCGACAAAGGCCTTGAGGCCGCCTTCATAGTGGAACAACTCCTCCTTGCCGGAGCGCTCATCGATCAGGCGAATGGCCACCCCGGAGTTGAGGAAGGAGAGTTCGCGCAAGCGCTTGGCCAGGATGTCGAAGTGAAACTCGATATTGCCGAAGGTCTCCGACGAGGGACGGAAGTGCACGCGCGTACCGGAGTTTTCCGTCTTCCCCACCACCGACAGTGGCGCCTGGGGCACACCGTGACGATAGAGCTGCTCGTGCACGTTACCGGCACGCCACACCGTTAGGCGAAGCTCCTCGGACAGCGCATTGACCACCGAGATGCCGACGCCATGCAGACCACCGGAAACCTTGTAGGAGTTGTCATCGAACTTGCCGCCGGCATGCAGTACCGTCATGATCACTTCGGCGGCGGATACTCCCTCCTCCTCGTGAATATCCGTCGGAATGCCGCGGCCATTATCGCTCACCGTCACCGACTCATCGGGATGAATAACGACACGAATCTCGCTGCAGTATCCGGCCAGCGCCTCGTCGATGGAGTTGTCCACCAGCTCGAACACCATATGGTGGAGCCCGGTGCCATCATCGGTATCGCCGATATACATGCCGGGACGCTTGCGTACGGCATCGAGCCCCTTGAGAACCTTGATACTCGATGAGTCGTAGGCCTGTTCGCTCATTGACTGCTCCGTCATGAAATCTGTCACTCCAGTGGCAGCAACGTACCGTTCCCGGACGCCGAGCGTTTCACGTGAAACATCTCGACCGGGGTCTCGGCCTGCCACAGATCCGCCAGGGCATCGTGATCGATGGTGGTGATGAACACCTGGCAGCGCATGTTTTCCAGCCAGCGGCAGAACAGTCGCCGATGCGTGTCGTCCAGTTCCGCTGGAAGGTCGTCAATCAGGTAGACGCAGCGGCGTCCCGTACTGGCTTCCAGCAATCGCCCCTGAGCCAGCTTCAGGGCACTGACAACCAGTTTCTGCTGGCCCCTGGACAGGACCTCCACCGCGGGCCGCTTTCCCAGGCGGATCGCCAGGTCGGCTCGCTGAGGCCCCTGCTGGGTAAACCCCATCTGCCGATCGACATCGCGGCCCTGTCGCAACAGTTCGCCCAGCGACTTGCGTCGATCCCAGCCGCGCGAGTAGCGCAACTGAAGATCCTTCAGCGGCAACAGCCCGTTCAGGGTTTCCTCGAAGACCGGGAGGAAGGCCGTGATCCAGGCGGTGCGCATCTCATCGATCCGCTCGCTCCAGTGCACCAGCTCCAGCTCCCAGGCCGCCAGAGAGTCGGGGTCCATTCTACCATGCCTGAGCAGGGCGTTCCGATGTTTCAGCGCCCGCCGAGCGCGTTGCCAGGCCTCCAGGAAGTCATGTTTCACGTGAAACACTCCCCAGTCGAGGAACTCTCGCCGGCCAGCCGGAGAGCCCTCCAGAAGCCGGAAGGCATCGGGATTGATCAGCTGCAGGGGAAGGGTCTCCACCAGTCGCGAGAGCCGACTGACACGCTCCCCTGCAAGGCGAACCTCAAGTTCGTCCTCATTGCGACGGCGCCTGACGCCGAATGGCACAGGGGGGGAGCCGGCGATACGGCCATGGACCATCAGTTCATCACCGCCATGGGCAATGACATGACGCATGTTACGGGTACGGAACGAGCGCCCCATACCCAGAACATGGATACCTTCCAGCAGGCTAGTCTTGCCACTCCCATTCTCGCCAGAAATCAGATTGACTTGGCAATTCGGTTTGAAATCAACAGGTTGAAGATTTCTCAGGCCATGGAAGACGAGATGATCAAGGGGCATAGACATAAAGGGAGAACATGGCGGCCCGGTCGGGCCGCCCTGGGTGGGTCACAGGCGCATCGGCATGACGACGTAGAGAGCGTCCCCACCACCCGGCTCCTCCATCAGCGCACTGCTATTGGAGTCTGCCAGCGTCATCTGGATGCGCTCGTCGTCGATGGCATTGAGCACATCGACCAGATAGCCGACATTGAAGCCGATCTCGAGAGAGTCGCCGCTGTATTCGATCGCGATGTTCTCCTCGGCCTCTTCCTGCTCGGGATTATTGGCCATCACCTTGAGATTGCCCTCCTCGAGGTGAAGTCGCACTCCTCGATACTTCTCGTTGGAGAGAATCGCGGTGCGTGACAGCACCTGCCGCATCTCGGCACGCTCGGCGATGAACACCTTGTCCCCACCGCGGGGAACCACTCGCTCATAGTCGGGGAACTTGCCGTCAACCAGCTTGGAGGTGAAGGTGAAGTCTCCCGTGTGGGCCCGAATATGGCTGGCTCCCAGGGTCAGGCTGACCGGATCCTCACCATCATCGAGCAGGCGCACCAGCTCCAGGATCCCCTTGCGCGGCACGATCAACTTCTGAGGCGACTCCACATGAAGCTCCGCCGGACGCGAACAGACCGCCAGGCGGTGGCCGTCGGTAGCCACCGCGCGGATCAGGTTGTCACGCATCTCGAGGAGCATGCCATTGAGGTAGTAGCGCACATCCTGCTGTGCCATGGCGAAGGAGGTAGCGTCGATCAGGTGCTTGAGCATTCCCCGCGGCAGGCTCAACTCGGTGCTGCCCTGACTGTCCTCGATGCTCGGGAACTCGGCGACCGGCAAGGTAGAGAGGGTGAAGCGCGATCGACCACTACGCAATACGGCGCGCCCATCCTCGAGGGAGAGCTGGATCTCGGCCTGGTCGGGGAGCGACTTGCAGATATCCATCAGCTTTCGGGCTGGCACGGTAACGCCACCAGGCTCATCCACCCGGGTTGCCACGGTGCGACCGATCAGCTCTACCTCCAGGTCGGTGCCGGTCAGAGCGACCTCCTCCTGCCCTACCTGAATCAACACATTGGAAAGTACCGGCAGGGTCTGGCGGCGTTCGACCACGCCTGCCACCAGCGTCAACGGTCGCAGCAGCGCTTCGCGGGAGATGGAAAATTTCATGTCGGCTCCACGTCTTGTCCTGAAGGGGTTGCAGCCGGCAGGGGCCCGGCCAGATGGCATGACGACCATTAAACCACAAGCCGGCAGTATCTCGGAGGGCGAAGCGATCAGCTGGTCAGCAGACGCATGAGGTTCTTGTAGTCCTCACGGATATCGGAGCTCTCCTCCTGAAGTTGCTTCACCTTGCGACAGGCGTGCAGCACCGTGGTGTGATCACGCCCTCCGAAGGCATCACCGATCTCCGGCAGGCTATGATTGGTCAGCTCCTTGGCCAGGGCCATGGCCACCTGTCGAGGGCGTGCCACCGAGCGAGAGCGGCGCTTGGAGAGCAGGTCGGCGAGCTTGATCTTGTAGTACTCGGCCACGGTGCGCTGGATATTGTCGACCCCCACCTGCTTGTCCTGGAGGGCCAGCAGGTCCTTCAGCGATTCGCGGATAAAGTCCTGGGTGATCGGCTTGCCCATGAAGTGGGAGTCGGCGATTACCTTCTTGAGTGCCCCCTCCAGCTCACGCACGTTGGAACGGATCTTCTGGGCGATAAAGAAGGCGGCGTCGTGCGGCAGGTCGACCCTGGCCTGATCGGCCTTCTTCATCAGGATGGCGACACGCGTCTCGAGCTCCGGGGGCTCGATCGCGACCGTCAGCCCCCAGCCGAAGCGGGACTTGAGGCGCTCTTCCACACCGCTGATCTCCTTGGGATAACGATCGGAGGTCAGGATCATCTGCTGCCCGCCCTCGAGCAGGGCGTTGAAGGTATGGAAGAACTCCTCCTGGGAGCGCTCCTTGCCGGCGAAGAACTGGATGTCATCGATCAGCAGGGCGTCGACGCTACGGTAGAAACGCTTGAAATCGTTGATGGCGTTGAGCTGCAGTGCCTTGACCATATCGGCCACGAAGCGCTCGGAATGCAGATAGACGACCCGCGCATTCTCGCGCCGGCCCGCCAGGGCATTGCCTACGGCATGCATCAGGTGGGTCTTGCCCAGGCCCACGCCCCCATAGAGAAACAGCGGGTTATAGGCCCCACCGGGATTCTCCGATACCTGGCGCGAGGCGGCCCGAGCCAGCTGGTTCGACTTGCCCTCGACAAAGGTCTCGAAGGTGAAGTTGGGATTGAGGCCACTGGTGTGCTTGAGACTCCCCTCCACCTGGACCTGACGCTCCCCTCCTGGTCGTCGGGCCGACGGCGCGTCGTCTCGGGATGTCTGAATCTCGGCCTCGTCGGCCACCTCACCCCGGGGTCGCGTATGGACCGCCGGAGCTGCCGGCTGCCGCGGCGTCGCCGACACGGGCGTGCCGAGCTCCCGCGGTTGTGGCCGAGGCGTGGCACGCCGGCTTCCCACGCTCAGGACCACCTTGGGCGGCCGCGCCGGGGAGAGCTCGCGCAGCAGTTCGGTGATCCGCTTGGCAAAC
The DNA here is from genome assembly GCF_031846005.1 of Halomonas sp. LES1. NCBI lineage: Bacteria > Pseudomonadati > Pseudomonadota > Gammaproteobacteria > Oceanospirillales > Halomonadaceae > Halomonas > Halomonas sp. LES1. The sequence goes on along the minus strand of NZ_JAVRGC010000005.1, from coordinate 147,421 downwards.
TTGTCGCTGACCCAGTCACGCACGAAGCGATTGGGGGCCAACAGGCACAGCTCTCCCCCTTCGCCCTCCTCTACCTGAAGCGGGCGAATCCAGGTGTTGAACTGCTGCGAGCTCAACTCATCCTGCAGGGTATCCAGACACTGTTGCCAGAGAGCCAGCGACACGCGACGTCACCACCTTGTCGTAAAACGGCCGGGCATTGTATCGCCACAACACTCGGTTATCCACACCCCGAGGCACCTTGACACACCCTGTGGAAAACAGGCGTATGGTGTGATGACGCCTTCTGGATTGAGCTGTGGGCAACCCAGCGCTGTGGAGAAGACCCATTTTCATCCACAGGATCTCCGCGAGGAGGGCACCGTTTTTCCCGCCATTATCCACATATTTTATTGCAGCCCAACTAATTGTCATAATTGATATAAAACCAGTTATCCACAAACAGCTTCCCCAGTATTAATAACAAGGCATTACAAGATATAAACATTATTGTTATTGATGCCGCGCAAGCCCGCTACGTACTTGAATCCCCCCTGGCTGCCGAGATCCCACACCACCCAGCACGATCGCCCACCACGCCTGCCTTGACGAAGAGTGCAATTAGCACACGGAAAAATTGCACCGCTCGGGGGAAAACACTACAATTTCCGGTCTTGAGCCGAATACGTCCGGGTTCCCAGCGGGAATCCAGACGCCTCGAAAACGACGAATCGTCCTGAAAACCACGTGGGAATAACGAGTTATGAAACGCACCTTTCAGCCCAGTGTCCTGAAGCGCAAGCGCATGCATGGTTTCCGTGCCCGGATGGCCACCAAGAACGGTCGTGCCGTACTGGCGCGTCGTCGCGCCAAGGGTCGCAAGCGCCTGAGCGCCTGATCACGGACCCTGCGTGCCCTGCCAAACGTTTCCCCGCCGTCTGCGCCTGCTGACGGCAGGGGATTACCGTCAGGTCTTCGATAACGCTGCCTTTAAGGTACATGGTAAAGGGCTGATGGCACTCGCCTCGCCCAACGATCTGGGACACCCCCGTATCGGCCTTGTGATCAGCAAGAAGAGCATGCGCCGCGCCGTGGACCGCAATCGTGTCAAGCGGCTGGTGCGCGAATCGATCCGGTTCCAGCAACATCGGCTACCTGCCGTCGACATCGTGATACTGTCACGTCGCGGAGTCGGCGAACTGGACAATGAGACCCTGCACCGGCAGCTGTTCGGAATGTGGCGAAGGCTGACCCGCGACGCCAAGAAATCGTTCGCAACACAGCCATCACCGAGCATCGAGCCACTCTCATCGGATCGGAGCCCGCAGGATCATGAGCGCACCCCTTCTCGAGGCAGGACTTGACGCTGCCGGGGCTACCCTAGAAAGTCCGTGTTCGGAATACAGCCTGCCCTTGGCAGGCTTTTGTCTATCTCGGGCGGCTGAATCGCCTTCCGCCCCTGGCAAGTTCACTACCCACTGGGCAGAACCCTCATGGACGTAAAACGACTCCTATTGCTGATTCCACTGGCGGTGCTCGCCTATCTGATCGTCGTTCAGTGGAATCAGGACTACGGCCAGATGGCCGCTGAGCCGCAGGCTCCCTCCTTCGCCAGCAGCCAGCCCCAAAGCACCGGCTCCCAGGCCGAAAGTGCCGAGGAAGGCCTGGCAGCCCCCACGGCGAACGGTGGCGATCGCATGACGGAGGCGATGCCTGGCGAGAACGCGACAGCGTCCAGCCGGGACCTGGTTGCCGTGATGACCGATGTGCTGGACCTGCGTATCGATCCCCAGGGCGGTGACATCGTCTATGCGGCGCTGCCTCAGCATAAGTTGACCCTCGACTCGGACCGCTCCTATGTGATGCTCTCCGATGGCGAGACGCGCAGCTATGTGGCACGTTCCGGGCTTCAGCTGGATGGCCAGTCTGGGCGCATCGCCTACGCTCCCGAGCAGACCGAGTATCGCCTGGCCGAAGGAGACAGCCGCCTCGAGGTGGACCTCAATGGTGAGGTCAACGGCATCGAGGTCATCAAGCGATTCACCTTCGAGCGCAACAGCTATGCGGTGGATGTCGAATACTTCCTGGCCAACCACACCGAGTCTCCTGTCTCCGCTCGCTTCATCGGCCAGCTGGCCCGCGACAACAGCAGCGACCCCTCCAGTGGCCCCAAGATGGGCATGCGCTCCTATCTGGGCGCGGCCTACTCCACGCCTGAGGATCGTTACCTGAAGGTCGACTTCGAGGAGATCCAGGAGGGCAAGTTCGAGAACCGCGAAGCCGAGGGCGGCTGGGTAGCGATCATCCAGCACTACTTCGTCAGCGCCTGGGCCCCGCCGCAGAACCAACAGAACCTCTTCTACGCCACCACCGACTCCCGCGGTCGTAATGTGGCCGCCTTCGCCGGCCCGGTGACGGAACTGGCGGCCAATGGCGAAACACGCCTCGGCGCCACCCTCTATGTGGGCCCCAAGGTGCAGGACTACATGGAAGCGGTGGCACCCAACCTCAAGCTGACCGTCGATTTCGGCTGGCTGTGGTTTATCGCCAACCCGCTGTTCTGGTTGCTCGACAAGATTCATGACGTCATCGGCAACTGGGGCTGGTCCATCGTGCTGTTGACCATCCTGGTCAAGACCGCCCTGTGGCCGCTCTCCGCCAAGGCTTACAAGTCCATGGCCCGCATGCGCAAACTGGGCCCGGAGATGCAGCGCCTCAAGGAACAGTATGGCGACGACCGCCAGAAGATGTCCCAGGAGATGATGAAGTTCTACCAGAAGGAGAAGATCAATCCTCTGGGTGGCTGTCTGCCGATTCTGGTGCAGATGCCGGTATTCATCGCACTCTACTGGATGCTGCTGGAGTCCGTGGAACTGCGTCACGCGCCCTTCATGTTCTGGATTCAGGATCTCTCGGTGAAGGATCCGCTGTTTATCCTGCCGATCCTGATGGGTGCCTCCATGTTCGTGCAGCAGATGCTCAACCCGACGCCGCCGGACCCCATGCAGGCGAAGATCATGCGCATGCTGCCCATCGTCTTCACCTTCTTCTTCCTGTGGTTCCCGGCCGGTCTGGTTATCTACTGGGTGGTGAACAACATCATCTCCATCGCCCAGCAGTACGTGATCACTCGCAAGATCGAGAACGACCCAAGCGTCGGCAAGGGCATGAAGACCAAGTAACCGCTCATTCCCGAGCCACTCCCCGGACCCCCGCCTCATGCGGGGGTCTGGCGTTTCAGGGAAGGCGCAACGACAATGCCTGCATCACGCATAGGAGACCCCCATGGCCCCGCTTCACGACCAGGACACCATCGCCGCACTGGCCACGCCGCCGGGACGCGGCGGCGTCGGCATCATCCGGGTCTCAGGCCCGCTCTGTGCAATGATCGCCAAGGCGGTGGTGGGCCACTCCCCCGCACCTCGTCACGCGCACTATGGACCCTTTCGAGGCGGCGGCGGCGTGATCGATGAAGGCATCGCGCTCTTCTTCCCCGGGCCACACTCCTTCACCGGGGAGGATGTCCTCGAGCTGCAGGGGCATGGTGGTCCGGTGATCATGGATCTGCTGCTCGGCCGCTGCCTCGAGCTGGGGGCCCGCCCCGCCCGTCCGGGGGAGTTCTCCGAGCGCGCCTTCCTCAACGACAAGCTCGACCTCGCCCAGGCCGAGGCGATCGCCGACCTGATCGATGCCAGCTCCCAGGCCGCGGCGGAAAATGCCTTGCGCTCCCTGCAGGGGGACTTCTCCAGGCGTGTCGAGGGCCTGGTGGAGCGTCTGATCGAGCTGCGCATCTATGTGGAGGCGGCCATCGACTTCCCCGAAGAGGAGATCGACTTCCTGGGTGACGGCCGGGTGGCGGCGATGCTCGCCGAGGTAAAGGCGGAGCTGGCCATGGTGCGTGCCGCCGCCGGCCAGGGCGCACTGATGCGTGAGGGCATGAACGTGGTGATCGCCGGCCGGCCCAATGCCGGCAAGTCGAGCCTGCTCAATGCCCTGACCGAGCAGGAGACGGCCATCGTCACCGATATAGCCGGCACCACTCGGGACGTGCTGCGCGAGCATATCCATATCGACGGCATGCCGCTGCATGTGATCGACACCGCCGGCCTGCGCGACACGCCGGACGCCGTGGAGCGGATCGGTGTGGCTCGCGCCTGGGCGGAGATCGAGAAGGCCGACCGGGTGCTGCTGCTGGTCGATGCCGCGGCCACCGACGCTACCGACCCGATGGCCATCTGGCCGGAGTTCGTGGCCCGGCTACCCGATCCTTCTCGGCTGACCCTGGTACGCAACAAGATCGACGCCAGCGAAGAGCGCCCGGGGCTCGACTTGTCCACACCCACTCCCATCGTGAAGCTCTCGGCGAAGACCACGGAGGGTGTGGATAACCTGAAGGCGCATCTCAAGGAGGTGATGGGCTTCAACGCCACGGCGGAGGGACGCTTCTCGGCCCGTCGGCGCCACCTCGATGCCCTGGACCGTGCCGAGGAGGCACTGGAGAACGGAGAAGCCCAGCTCACCGGCCACGGCGCCGGCGAGCTGCTCGCCGAGGACCTGCGTGATGCCCAGCAGGCGCTGGGCCAGATCACCGGTGAGTTCAGCGCCGATGATCTGCTCGGCGAGATTTTCGGTAGCTTCTGTATCGGCAAGTAGATAAGCATGCGAGAGCTTCGACGGCTTCTGTATCGGCAAGTAGATAAGCATGCGAGATCTTCGGCAGCTTCTGGATCGACCAGAAGCGTTCACTTGCGAAAGAAGTGCGTCTTGTCGAACAGCTCGTCCAGTCGCTCGTAGCGATCACGGACCTCCGGCCATCGCTGCTCCTGGACCGCGGCGATCATCGCCTCGAGCAGCAGCAGGGTGGAGACGCTGGAGTCCCACCCGGAAGGAATCTCCACCCAGCAGTTGAAGGTCACATCGGCCACACTCGAGATCGGTGATCCCCACTGGTCGGTACACAGCACGATGGCCACGCCACGCTGGCCGACCAGCTCGGCCAGGCGCAGCAGGTTGGTCTCGTAACGGCGGATATCGAAGATCAGCAGGGTATCCCCGGGCTGCATGTCGAGCACGTAATGGGGCCAGGTACCCGAGGAGTCGCTCAGATGAGTGACTCGAGGGCGAACCGCCTGCAGATGGGTGAAGGCGTAGTCGGCCAGGGCATGAGTGATGCGTCCACCGACGATATAGAGCTGATGCTCGGCATCGGCCATTCGGTGAACCGCCCGATCGAACTGCTCCAGCTCTATCTGGGCGAAGGTCTGCTCAAGGTTATGGCGAACCGCATGGGTGAAGCGGTTCAACAGGTGCGTCTCGGGCGCCTCGGTGAGCCAGCTGTTGCGCCGCTGGGTCGGGCCCACCCCGCGGGCCTCCAGCTCCTCGAGCAGCGCCTGATGAAACTGAGGATAGCCCTTGAAACCAAGCTTCTTGACCATTCGCGCCACGGTCGGCGAGGAGACCCCTGCGTTGCCGGCGACGCTGGTAATCGAGGCGAGCCCCGCCGCCGGGTAGTTCTCCAGCAGGGTATTGGCCAGCTTGCGCTCGGACTGGGTCAGTACCGAGTAGTGCTGGCGGATAAGCTCACGCACGGTAGCCTTGAGGGTCGTCAAGCATCACCTGTCTGTGGCACGCCATGGCGGTGTGAACGGCGCTTCTGAAGAAATCTTGACATGCTGATCAACTCCCGTCTATATCTTTACAAGACCGTGGAGGAAGCACGATGTCAACAACAACAACGTCAACAACAGTGACATCCCCGAGCGTAGAGCTGCACAACCCTGCCGGCATGGGGCCGGTGATATTATTGTGCGAACACGCATCGCATCATATCCCCACGCCCTATCACGAACTGGGTCTCGCCCCCCGTCACCGCTACAGCCATGCGGCCTGGGACCCAGGAGCCCGCGAGCTGGCCCTGCGGCTCTCACAGGCGCTGGATGCGCCCCTGGTGGCCAGCCGTGTGTCGCGACTGGTGTATGACTGCAATCGCCCGCCCGAGGCGGCCAGCGCCATGCCCGAGCGCTCCGAGATCATCGAGGTCCCGGGCAATCGTCGGCTGACACCTGCCCAGCGCCAAGCCCGTATCGAGTCCGTCTACCTTCCCTTCTGCGCCAGCGTGACCCGGGTCATCGAGTCTCGCACCGAGCAACACCATCCCACCGCGCTGGTCACCGTGCACAGCTTCACCCCCGACTACCACGGCCGACGAAGGGCGGTGGAGATCGGTGTGCTCCACGACGCCGACAGCCGCCTGGCCGATGCCATGCTGGTCCAGGCACCACGTCTGGCGCACCGCAAGGTAGAGCGCAACGCGCCCTACGGGCCCGAAGACGGCGTGACCCACTCGCTGAAGTTGCATGGCATCGGCCATGGGCTGCCCAACGTGATGCTCGAGATCCGCAACGACCTGCTGGCCACCCCCGAGGCCATCCACACCCTGGCCGACGAGCTGCTGCAACTGCTCGAACCGGCTCTGGTGGCACTGGGGTTGATCCGCCCCGGCCCGAAAGGATCCCCCCATGCCTAGCCTGATCCGTGGCTATATCCGTGCCATCGACGCTCTCAACCGCGTCATCGGACGGGCCGCCATGTACCTGATCTTCGTGCTGATCGGCGTGCTGCTGTGGTCGTCGACCTCCAAGGTGTTCCTGACTCCCTCGATGTGGACGCTCGAGACCGCCCAGTTCGTCATGGTGGCCTACTTCGTGCTGGGTGGCCCCTACTCGATCCAGCTGGGTTCGAACGTTCGCATGGATCTGTTCTACGGCGACTGGAGCCTGAAGACCAAGGCCTGGGTCGATGCCTTCACGGTGTGCTTTCTGCTCTTCTATCTGGGGGTGCTGCTGTATGGCGGACTGGTATCGACCGCCTACTCGCTGGGTTACTTCGGCAGCGAACCCTTCGCCTTCCTGTTCAACCTGGGATGGACCTTCCTGACCCAGGGCTCCTCGGCAGCGGGGGAGATGATCGGCTTCCTGGAGCGCAGCCCCACCGCCTGGCGGCCGTGGCTCTGGCCGATCAAGACCCTGCTGTGCATCGGGATTTTTCTGATGATTCTTCAATCCCTTGCCGAATTTTTCCGGGATATCGGCCGGCTTCGCGGAGTGGACATCTGATGTCGTACGAGATGATCGCCATCGTCATGTTCAGCTCGATGATGCTGATGCTGATGACCGGACAGCGGGTATTCGGCGCCATCGGCTTCGTCGGCGCCCTGGCCGGCGTGCTCCTCTGGGGCACGGGAGGGGTGGATATTCCCTTCTCCTCGGCCATGAAGCTGATGAAGTGGTACCCGCTACTGACCCTGCCGATGTTCGTCTTCATGGGCTATGTGCTGTCGGAAAGCCGCATCGCCGACGATCTGTATCGGATGTTTCATGTCTGGATGGGCCCGGTAAGGGGAGGCCTGGCCATCGGGACCATCGGCCTGATGGTGCTGATCTCGGCCATGAACGGGCTTTCGGTGGCGGGCATGGCCATTGGCGCCACCATCGCCCTGCCCGAACTGCTGCGACGTGGCTACGACAAGATCATGGTCACCGGGGTCATACAGGCAGGCTCGAGCCTGGGGATTCTCGTGCCACCCTCCGTGGTGCTGGTGCTCTACGCCATGATCGCCCGTCAGCCGGTGGGCCAGCTATGGCTGGCCGGGGTGCTGCCGGGGCTGATGATGGCGACGCTGTTTATCCTCTACATCTACTTTCGCTGTCGCCTGCAGCCCGAGCTGGGACCGGTGCTGCCCGCCGAGGAGCGCGATGTGCCCATGGCGGAAAAGCTGCGCCTGCTGCGCGCGGGCGTGCTGCCGCTGGTGATCTTCGCGGTGATGATGGTGCCCTTCGTCAAGGGCTGGACCTCGCTGGTCGAAAGCTCGGCGGTGGGGGCCACGGCGGCCCTGCTGGCGGCCATCCTCAAGGGACGCATGACGCGCCGGGTATTCGAGGTATCGGTGCGCCAGACCCTGGCGATCTCCTGCATGTTCATGTGGATCATCCTCGCCGCCCTGGCCTTCGGCGCCATCTTCGATGGGCTGGGTGCGGTCAAGGCGATCGAGAGCCTGTTCACGGAGAAGCTGGGACTATCGCCATGGCTGATCCTGATCCTGATGCAGCTCAGCTTCATCGTGATGGGAACCTTCCTCGACGACACCGCCATGCTGGTGATCGTGGCGCCGCTTTATGTGCCGCTGGTCGATGCGCTGGGCTTCGATCTGATCTGGTACGGCGTGCTCTACACCATCACCACCCAGATCGCCTACATGACCCCGCCATTCGGCTACAACCTGTTCCTGATGCGCGCCATGGCCCCTCCCGAGATCGGCCTGCGCGACATCTATCGTTCGATCATCCCCTTCGTGTTCGTGATGACCGTGGCCCTGAGCCTGGTGATGCTGTTCCCACAGATCGCCCTGTGGCTGCCCGGCTATGTCTATGGCCACTAGACATATCAATGACATCGACTTGGCGTTGGCTTCGGGTCTCATCGCCATGAAAGGGGCTCTCAGGGAGGAGCGCCAAGAGCGTAAAACCAGGAAAAGACGAGCGTTATCAACAGTGTTATGAAATAGCAGGAGAGCGACACAATGACAACAAGACGCAAGTTTCTGATCACCGCCGCCGCCGGAGCCGCCATGGCACCGCTGGCCAGCCGCGTCATGGCGCAGTCCCAGGACGAGCCCACCATCAAGTGGCGCATGCAGACCTACGCCGGCGCCGCACTGGCCGAGCACGTCGCCAAGCCGGCCATCGACCTGTTCAACCGCATCGCCGGAGACCGCATGCAGATCGAGCTGTTCTACGCCGATCAGCTGGTGCCTACCGGCGAGCTGTTCCGTGCCCTGCAGCGCGGCACCATCGACGCGGTGCAGTCTGACGACGACTCCATGGCCTCACCCACGGAGGTGACCGTGTTCGGCGGCTACTTCCCCTTCGGGTCGCGCTATAGCCTGGATGTCCCGGTGCTGTTCAACCAGTACGGACTCAAGGAGATCTGGGAGGAGGAGTACGCCAAGGTCGGCGTCAAGCACGTCAGCGCCGGCGCCTGGGACCCCTGCCATTTCGTCACCAAGGAGCCGATTCGCAGCCTCAAGGATCTCGAGGGCAAGCGTATCTTCACCTTCCCCACCGCCGGGCGCTTCCTGTCACAGTTCGGTGTGGTACCGGTGACGCTCCCCTGGGAGGACATCGAGGTGGCCGTGCAGACCGGCGAGCTGGACGGTATCGCCTGGTCCGGTATCACCGAGGACTACACGGTGGGCTGGGCCGATGTCACCAACTACTTCCTGACCAACAACATCTCGGGGGCCTGGATTGGCCACTTCTTCGTCAATATGGAGCGCTGGAATGCGCTGCCCGAGGATCTTCGGCTGCTGTTCGAGGTGTGCTGCGAGCAGTCTCACTATTATCGCCAGCACTGGTACTGGGGCGGTGAGGCCAGGCTGCGGGTGCATGGCGACAAGCTCGAACTCACCTCCATCCCCGATGCCGAGTGGGATCAGGTGGAGAATGCCGCCCAGGAGTTCTGGGACGAAATCGCCGCCCAGTCGGAGACCAAGGCCAAGGTGGTCGAGATCTTCAAGCAGTACAACGCCGACATGCGCAAGGCCGGCCGTCCCTACCGCTACACCGACGCCTGAGCTATCACACCCCCGGCTACGCCGGGCTCAAAGCCCACCGCGCCCCGACACCGTCGGGACGCGGCACGGCGACCCCATAAGGAGCCATGGAAATGAACAGTGCAGTGACGCTGGATGCCCTGGAAGACCTAGCGGATCGGGTCAAAAACGGTGAGGTGGACACGGTGCTGGCGTGTTTCGTCGATATGCAGGGCCGCCTGATGGGCAAGCGGCTGCATGCGCACCACTTCATCGACGGAGGCTGGCGGGAGACTCACTGCTGCAACTATCTGCTGGCCACCGATCTGGAGATGGAGACCCCGGATGGCTATGCCAGCACCTCCTGGCAGGCCGGGTACGGCGACTACATCATGCGCCCCGATCTGACCACGCTACGCCCCCTGCCCTGGCTCGAGGGCACGGTGCTGGTGCTGTGTGACGTGCTGGATCACCACACCCACGAGCCCGTGCCCCATTCACCCCGAGCGATGCTGAAGCGCCAGCTGGCACGTCTGAGTGATCTGGGACTGAGCGCGATGATGGCCACCGAGCTGGAATTCTTCCTGTTCGAGAAGAGCTTCGATGAGATCCGCCGGGGGGACTTCCGCGACCTGCAGCCGATCAGTGGCTACAACGAGGACTACCATATCTTCCAGACCAGCAAGGAGGAGCATGTGATGCGTCCGGTGCGCAATCATCTCCACGCCGCCGGGATACCCATCGAGGGGACCAAGGGGGAAGCCGGCAGGGGTCAGGAAGAGCTCAATATTCGCTACGCACCGGCGCTCGATACCGCCGACTATCACACCATCGCCAAGCACGCGATCAAGGAGATCGCCTGGCAGCAGGGTCGCGCGGTGACCTTTCTGCCCAAGTGGCACCACGCTCATTCGGGCAGCTCCAGCCATATTCATCAGTCATTGTTTCGAGATGGATCGTCCGCCTTCTTCGATGAGGATGACGACCTGGGCATGTCGCAACTGATGAAGCACTACCTGGCCGGACTGCTGCACTACGCCACCGATACCACCTACTTCCTGGCGCCCTACGTCAACAGCTACAAGCGTTTCCAGAAGGGCTCCTTCGCCCCGACGCGCACGGTGTGGTCGGTGGATAACCGCACCGCCGGCTTCCGCCTCTGTGCAGCGGGTACCGAGGCGGTACGGGTGGAAAACCGCATCGGCGGCTCCGACCTGAACCCCTACCTGGCCATGGCGGCCCAGCTGGCCGCCGGCATTCGCGGGATCACCGAGGAGCTGGCGCTATCGCCGCCGGCCAAGGGCGACACCTACAGCGGCGACAGTGGCTTGATTCCGCAGAATCTGCGCGATGCCAGGGATGCTCTCGCAGGCTCCACGATGCTGCGCGAGTCATTGGGCGACGATGTGGTCGATCACTACGTGCGCGCCGCCGAGGTCGAGCTGGAAGCGTTCGACCAGGTGGTGACCCAGTTCGAGGTGGCACGCGGCTTCGAGCGTGCCTGAGAGAGTCACTGCTACAACGATTTCAGCCTATCGGAGAGGATAATGGGCCAGACACTGCAATGCATCTCACCAATCGACGGCACGGTCTATGCCGAACGCCTGACGCTGTCACCCGACGCCGCCCGACAGGCGGCACGACAGGCGCGTCAGGCCCAGCTCGAGTGGGCGGCACGTCCGCTGCAGGAGCGTATCGACCGCGTCCTGGGTGGCATCACCGCGGTGGGTGAGATGAACGACGTTATCGTTCCCGAGCTGGCCCGGATGATGGGGCGGCCGGTGCGCTACGGGGGCGAGTTCGGCGGCTTCGAGGAGCGCGGCCGACACATGGCTTCCATCGCCCAGGAGGCGCTGGCCGATATCAGGGTCGGCGACGACCCCGGCCTCAAGCGCTATATCAAGCGTGTCCCTCACGGCGTGGTGCTGGTGGTCGCGCCCTGGAACTACCCCTACATGACCGCCATCAACAGCGTCGCCCCGGCACTGATCGCCGGCAACAGCGTGCTCCTCAAGCACGCCACCCAGACCCTGCTGGTGGGTGAGCGCATGGCTCAGGCGTTCCACGCAGCAGGGGTGCCCGAGGCGGTGTTCCAGAACGTCTTCCTCGATCACGCCACCACTTCGACGCTGATCGCCGAGGGGAGCTTCGATTTCATCAACTTTACCGGCTCGGTGAACGCCGGCCGCACCCTGGAGCAAGCGGCGGCAGGCACCTTTACCGGCATGGCCCTGGAGCTGGGGGGCAAGGACCCGGGCTATGTGATGGAGGACGCCGACCTCGACGCCGCCGTCGCCACCCTGATCGACGCCGCGATGTTCAACTCCGGCCAGTGCTGCTGCGGCATCGAGCGCATCTACGTGCACGAAAGCCTCTTCGACGCCTTTGTCGAGAAAGCCGTGGCACTCGTCGAGGGCTACCGGCTGGGCAACCCGCTGGAAGAGACCACCGATATCGGACCCATGGCCCATGTGCGCTTCGCCGCCGAGGTACGTGCCCAGATCGATGAGGCGGTCGCTGCCGGCGCCACGGCGCATATCGCCACAAAACCCCAGGACGACGGCGGTGCCTACCTCACGCCGCAGATCCTGACCGACGTAACCCACGACATGCGGGTGATGCGCGACGAGAGCTTCGGTCCGGTGGTGGGCATCATGCCCGTCGCCGATGATGCCGAGGCGATTCGTCTGATGAATGACAGCCCCTTCGGGCTGACCGCGAGCCTATGGACCACCGACGCCGCACGTGCCCGGCATATCGGCGACCAGCTCCAGACCGGCACCGTGTTCATGAACCGCGCCGACTACCTCGACCCTGCGCTGTGCTGGACCGGCTGCAAGGATACCGGCCGCGGCGGCTCACTCTCGGTCATCGGCTACCACAACCTGACCCGCCCCAAGTCCTACTACCTCCAGGCGCCATCGGGCTAACCGATACCAGGCATCGAACACGCCCCGAACGGGGCAACGCTTACTATCCGAGGAAGGTAACAACATGACGCTGACGGGAAACTGGTCCTACCCCACCGCCATCCGCTTCGGCGCAGGGCGGATTGGCGAACTACCCGAGGCCTGTGCCCAGGCCGGCATCCGCCGCCCCCTGTTGGTAACCGACAGGGAGCTGGCCACCCTGCCCATCACTCAAGCCACGCTGGATATCCTCGAGGCGGCCGGCCTCGGACGCGCGCTGTTCGCCGAAGTCGACCCCAATCCCAATGACACCAACCTGGCGGCCGGAGTGGAGGCGTACCGGGACGGCAACCATGACGGTGTCATTGCCTTTGGAGGGGGGTCCGGGCTCGACCTGGGCAAGATGGTAGCCTTCATGGCCGGCCAGACGCGCCCGGTGTGGGACTTCGAGGATATCGATGACTGGTGGACCCGTGCCGACGCCGAGGCGATCGCCCCCATCGTCGCGGTGCCTACCACCGCCGGAACCGGCTCGGAGGTAGGGCGGGCCAGCGTGATCACCAACTCCCTAACTCACGAGAAGAAGATCATCTTCCATCCCAGGGTGCTGCCCTCGGTGGTGATCTGCGACCCCGAGCTCACCGTCGGCATGCCGAAGCCGATCACAGCCGGTACCGGCCTGGATGCCTTTGCACACTGCGTCGAGGCATTCTCCAGCCCCCACTATCACCCCATGAGCCAGGGCATCGCCCTCGAGGGCATGCGTCTGGTCAAGGAGTATCTGCCGCGCGCCTATGCCGATGGCGGCGACATCGAGGCCCGCGGCCAGATGATGAGCGCGGCGATGATGGGCTCCACCGCCTTTCAGAAAGGCCTGGGGGCCATCCATGCGATGAGTCATCCCATCGGGGCGCTGTTCAATAGCCACCATGGCACCACCAATGCCATCTGCATGCCGGCGGTACTCGATCTCAACGCCGAGGCGATCCGCGAGCGCTTCGACATGGCCGCTGCCTACCTGGGCATCGAAGGCGGTTTCGATGGCTTCCGCACCTTTGTACAGACGCTCAACGACCGGCTGGGCATTCCCCGTACCCTCTCCGAGATAGGAGTGACCGAGGATCGCATCGACGAGCTGACCCGCATGGCCCTTCAGGACCCCAGCTGCGGAGGTAACCCCATCGTGCTGACCCAGGACAATCTCGAGGCACTGTTCAGGCGCTGCCTGTAATCCCTTCGACTCTCTGCCCGCTACTCGCCCACCCACCAGTCGGCCTGGTAGCGGGCCTCTCGCGACAGCAGCGGTGCCACCCGCGCCATGGCCCCGGCCAGGCGCTTATCGAGCCCCCAGGGCGGATTGATCACCAGCATGCCGCTGCCATACATGCCGCGCTCGCCCTCCCTGGGGGCATGCTGCAGGAACTCGCTGCGCCATACCTTGCGCAGGCCATGCGCCTTCACCGCCTCGAGCAGCTCATGGTGGCGCCCCGCCGGCAGCAGCGGGTACCACACCAGCACCACGGCATGACGCGCCTTGTGCAGGGTCGTCGACAGCGTATCGGCCACCTCGACATACTCCTGCTTGCGCTCGTAACTGGGGTCGATCAGCACACAGAGACGCGGCGTCTTCACCGGCAAGCGCTCCACGAGCCCCTTCAAGCCATCGCCGTGGATCGTGCGAACGGCGCCCCCCAGCACCTGGTCCGCCAGGTGATCATGCTCCCCGGGATGCAGCTCGAAGAGCAGCTGACGATCCTGGGAGCGCCGGCGCTGGCTCATCCACCAGGGCGACCCTGGGTAATGGCTCAACCGTGACGGATCCGACTGTACCTCGGCCAGTGCCACCAGCCAGTCATGCAGAAGCCCATCCGTCGAAAGCGACTCACGGGACTCCCATAGCGGCAGAACCCCCTGATGGTACTCATGCAGCCGAGCCGTCTCCTCCGCGGCCAGGGGATAGAGGCCTCGGCCGGCGTGAGTATCAATAAACGTAACAGGTGATTCTTTACGTAATAAATGATCGATGACCCCGTACAGGGTCAAGTGTTTATGAACGTCGGCGAAGTTGCCGGCATGATAGGCGTGCTGATAGGAGAGCATGGAGCGGGTCCGCGAATCGGCCAGAAAGAGAAAGGGCTCGCCACACCAGTGACGAGCCCGAAGGGTTACCGCTCGCTGTCGCGGTAGCGCTTACTCGAAGCGACTCTGGATGGGAGAGAGGGTAATCTCGACCCGACGGTTCTGGGCACGCCCCTGCTCGGTGTTGTTGTTGGCCACCGGCTGGTTCTCGCCATAGCCGGTCATGTTGAGACGACCGCTCGCCACACCGGCCTGGGAGAGGTAGTTGCCGACGGCCTGGGCACGACGCTCGGAGAGGCGCTGGTTATAACCGGCATCGCCTGTGCTGTCGGTATGCCCACCGATATTGACGCGGGTGTCGTCATACTGGGTCAGCACCCTGGCCACATCATTGAGGGCATTACGCGCATTGGAGGTCAGTTCGCTGGAGTCGAAGCCGAAGGTGACCTCGCTGGGCATGTTCAGCACGATATCGTCACCGCGACGGTCGACACCAATGCCGGTGCCCTGGGTGCTCTGGCGAAGCTGCTGCTCCTGACGATCCATGTAGGCACCGACACCGGCACCCGCGGCGGCGCCCACGGCGGCACCCACCAGGGCACGATCGCGACGGCTGGTGCTGCCGTCACCGCTCAGGGCACCGGCGGCGGCCCCCACCACGGCGCCGATGGCGGCACCGGTCCCCGTCTGGTTGCGGTTGGTCTGACCGCTATAGGGATCCGTAGTGGCACAACCCGCCAGCAGAACGGCGGCTGCCAGCGGGGCAACAAGGCGGAATGGCTTGGTCATCGTGATTATCTCCTTGGTTCGGTGGCCCGGTCGATCATCCATGGGGCCATTGAGGGCAAAGGTTGCGATGAGCCTTTACACGGGCGGCATCGTCACTGCTCGTCGATCGATGCCAGCAATTCATTCAAGAATAGTAGACCTCGCGGGGTAGCTTGAAGCCTGTGGCCGGCTTCCATCAACAATCCTTTTTCACGGGCGGTCGCGAGACGTTCGGCCAGCACGGCTTCCGGTAGGCCGGTGGACTCACGCCAGAGCGCCATCGGCACCCCCTCGGGGAGTCGCAGGACATTCATGGCGAACTCCAGCGGCAGATCGGCCTCGCCGACGCGATGCGCATCGGCAACGAAGCCGCGCGGGTCATGCCGCCGGCGCAGATAGGCCTCGGGCTGACGACTCTTCCAGCGGCGTTCGATACGCAAGCCGCCCTCCTCGCCGGGTAGGCTCAACTTGCCATGGGCGCCGGCCCCGATGCCCAGGTAGTCACCGAACCGCCAGTAGTTGAGATTATGCCGCGATCGATAGCCCTCTCTCGCATAGGCCGAGATCTCGTAACGGTGATAACCCGAAGCCTCGAGACGCTCATGGCCCCGATCCTGGATCTCCCACAGCGCTTCCTCCTCGGGCAGAGCCGGCGGATAGCGGTAGAACTCCGTATTGGGTTCCAGGGTGAGCTGATACCAGGAGAGATGCTCGGGTCCCAGCGCCTGGGCACGCTCAAGATCCTGCAGCGCCTGTTCGGGGGTCTGGCCCGGCAACCCATGCATCAGATCGACATTGAGGTTGTCGAAACCGGCCTCGCGGGCTTCGGCAAAGGCGGCCTCGGCGTCATCACCACTGTGGATGCGGCCCAGTGCCTCGAGCTGCGCCGCCTGGAAGCTCTGGATACCCAGCGACAGGCGGTTGATGCCCACCTCTCGGTAGCCGGCGAAGCGACCGCGCTCTAGGGTGCCGGGATTGGCCTCGAGGGTGATCTCGATATCGCGGGCCAGGGGCAGCCGCTCGGAAACCCCCGTCAGCAGGCGACGATAGAAGCCTGAAGAGAGCAGACTCGGGGTGCCGCCGCCGATAAAGAGGCTGACCAGCTCGCGCTCCCCCGCCAGCGGCAGGTCGGCGTCCAGATCGGCGAGCAAGGCCTCGAGATAGGCCTCCTCGGGCAGCCCGGCATCGCGGCCGACCCCATGCGAGTTGAAGTCGCAGTAGGGGCACTTGCGCACACACCAGGGCACGTGGACATAGAGGGCCAAGGGCGGAAGCACCGGGGACGGAAATGCCATCAGCGGCTCCCGTCGACTCGGCGGAACGGCTCGACCAGAGCCTGCAACGCCCGCCCCCGGTGACTCAAGCGGTTCTTCTCCGCCGCCGACAGCTCGGCGGCACTCATGCCCTGATCGGGCAGCCAGAACAGCGGATCATAACCGAAGCCACCCTCGCCACGCGGATGGGCGAGGATCTGCCCCTCCCAGCTACACTGCACGATCAGCGGCACCGGGTCCTCGGGATGGCGAAGGTACACGAGTACACACCAGTAGCGTGCATCGCGGGCCCCTTCGGGAACCTCGGCCAGCGCCTCGAGCAGCTTCGCATTGTTGCGCGCATCGCTCTTCGGTTCGCCGGCATAGCGGGCCGAATAGATACCGGGTGCCCCCTCGAGGGCGTCGACCTCGAGGCCCGAATCATCGGCCAGCGCCGGCAGGCCACTGACACGACTGGCCTCACGCGCCTTCAATAGAGCGTTTTCGACGAAGGTCAGGCCGCTCTCCTCCACCTCGGCGACGGCAAAGTCCGACTGTGGGAATACCTGGCAGCCCAGCGGCCCCAGCAGCTGGGCGAATTCACGCAGCTTGCCGGCATTACCGCTGGCAAGCACCAGACGAGCGGGAGTGATCATGACATTTCTCTCAGGCAAGCTTCACGTGCTCCTCGATCAACCCCAGCAGGGTATCGGCGGCATTGTCCGCGGTGGTATCGAGATGGACCAGATGCAGACGCTCCTCGTCGCCGAACGGCTCGAATCGCCGCTGCTGCCGCGCCAGTACCGCCAGGCTCTCCTCGACGGCGCCCCCCTGGCGCGTGGCCCGTTTCTCGATGCGCCGCCTCAGGGTGGCATCATCGGCCTCGAAGCTGACCAGCAGACAGGGAAGGCCACGCGCCTCGGCCTGCTGACGCAGCTGATCGCGCTGGGCACGCGTCAGACAGGTGGCATCCACGCAGGCGGGAATGCCGGCATCGAGCAGAAAGCCGGCACAGGCGGCAAGCCGCCGATAGGTCGCCGCGGTGGCCGCCTCGCCGAAGATATCCACAGCCGTCTGGCCGGGATCGCCCTGTGGATGGCCTGAACCCTCCTCGGGCTGTGCGAGTCGCTGGCGTTCCGCCTCCGAGCTGACACGAATCGCACCGAGGCCGGTCACCAGCCCACGGGTAAAACGGCTCTTGCCGCTG
The DNA here is from genome assembly GCF_031846005.1 of Halomonas sp. LES1. Classification (NCBI taxonomy): domain Bacteria; kingdom Pseudomonadati; phylum Pseudomonadota; class Gammaproteobacteria; order Oceanospirillales; family Halomonadaceae; genus Halomonas; species Halomonas sp. LES1. The sequence goes on along the minus strand of NZ_JAVRGC010000005.1, from coordinate 129,637 downwards.
CCCGAGACGCCCACGGCGATCACCAGTGGAGGGAAGCGGAACTCCGCGATCCGCTCGGCAAGGGCCAGGTAGCGACGGCACTCGGCCATGCTTTCGGCCAGCAGGGCGGAGTTTTCCGAATCGACACCATCCGCGAGTCGACGTCGCAGGGCGCGTCGTGCCGACGTCAGGGCATGACAGGTTCCGAACAGCGACAGCAGACGGGCGAGTTCATAGTCCCCCGACCGACGCAGATAGCGATCCAGCGCCAGCCGCGTCAGCTCCGGGGTCTCGCGGCCCTCCAGGCCCACCAGCAGCGCCGCCAGGTCGCTGGCCGGATCGTCGGCGAGATCGGCCCCCGGCACCTCCAGGTCACGTCCGATGGCGTTGACCAGCAGCGGTCGACCGGCGTGACACAGGCGGCTTTCGGGATGGTGCAGCGCCCAGCTCGGCACCCGACGGTGGGCACGCGCCTCGAGGATGGGCGTCAGCCGCACCAGATCCTGCTCCAGCCACTCTCCCAGCTGATCGAGTCGCTTACGCTCCCCTTCATCCCACAGAGCCCCGCGAATCTCCGCCAGCTCGGCCTTCATGGCCAGCGTCAATGGCCGACCGGCCTCCTGCGCCGCGGCGGCGTCGGATATCGCATCGCGATGATGGGCCACCAGCGCATCGATAAGCGATTCCAGCTCAAGACTTTCGCCACTGCCGGCCTTGTCGGCGTCCAGGGTATGACGCATGGGGGTTCTCCCGGTGGTGATTCAATGAGGCGTCAGTCCTGACGCTGCTCAGTCTTGACGTTGCATAGCCACGAAGGCCTTCTCGGCGGCATCCAGGGTGAACTGGATATCCTCCGGTGTATGGGCGCTGGACATGAAGCCCGCCTCGTAGGCCGACGGCGCGAGATAGACACCCTCGTCGAGCATCGCCGAGAAGAAACGGCGGAAGGCATCGGCATCACAGGCGGTGGCCTGGGCGAAGTTGTCGACTCGGCTCTGGCCGGTGAAGAAGAGGCCGAACATGCCCCCCGCACTCTGGGTGATCATCTCCACCCCTGCCGCGTCGGCACGCTCCTGCAGGCCGTGGCAGAGGGTATCGACCCGCTGTGCCAGGGCATCATGGAAGCCGGGCTCACGCAGCTTGCCGAGGAGTGCGATGCCCGCCGCCATGGCCAGCGGGTTGCCGGATAGCGTGCCCGCCTGATAGATGGAGCCCAGCGGCGAAATATTGGACATGAGGGCCTCGTTCCCGCCGAAGGCGCCCACCGGCATGCCACCGCCAACGATCTTGCCCAGGCAGGTCAGGTCGGGGCGCACGCCATAGTGCGCCTGGGCACCTCCCATGGCCACGCGGAACCCGGTCATCACCTCGTCGAAGATCAGCACGCTGTCGTGGGCGTTGCAGACTCGACGCAGGCACTCCAGGAAGCCGGGCTGCGGGGGAATGCAGTTCATATTGCCGGCCACCGGCTCGACGATGATGCAGGCCACCTGATCGCCGATCTCCTCGAAGCACTGCTCCACGGCCTCGACATCATTATAGGCCAGGGTGATGGTGTGCTCGGCCAGGGAAGCGGGAACCCCGGGAGAGCTGGGCTCGCCGTGGGTCAGTGCGCCCGAGCCGGCCTTGACCAGCAGGGAGTCGGAGTGACCGTGGTAGTTGCCCTCGAACTTGACGATCTTGTCGCGTCCGGTGACGCCACGTGCCAGACGGATCGCCGACATGGTGGCCTCGGTACCGGAGTTAACCATGCGTACCATCTCGATGGAGGGGATCATCTCGCAGATAAGATCCGCCATGGTGGTCTCGATGGCGGTGGGGGTCCCGAACGAGAGGCCGTTGTCGAGGCGGCTGCGCACCGCGCCCAGCACATCGGGGTCGGCATGTCCGGTGATCATCGGACCCCAGGAGCCCACGTAATCCACATAACGCTGGCCCTCGACATCGAACAGATAGGCTCCCTGGGCGCGCTCCATGAACACCGGCGGGCGATGCAGCCCCTTGAAGGCGCGCACCGGCGAGTTGACGCCCCCGGGAATATGCCGGCAGGCCTGAGCGAAAAGCTGAGCGGAGGTTGTCATATCGTATCTGTCCTCGAAGCTGTGGATAATTCTCTGGATAAGCTATTCACAGGGGGTGAAAAGGTGGCAAACGTCTTCAATTCCCCCATTCTCGATGCTCCGGCCGCCAAAGACCATCCCCCCATCAGGGAGAAGCGGGCGATCCGCGGTGCGTCGCCATCGGCAAGTGCCAGAGGCGACGCGGCAGCGCCTGGCCCGAGCCGGGTCGCCAACCGTGCGACAGGGCTTCCCAGGTGAAGGCCTGTGCCTGTTCACACGCCGCCACCAGCGACTCCCCAAGGGCTAGGCGCGTGGCCAGGAAGGCCGCCATGGTGCAGCCGGAGCCATGAAACTGCCCCGTCAGCCGCGGCCAGTTCCACTGACGACTCTGGTCAATGGCATGCAGTGTGTGTGTCACCCGATCCGCCGGTGCGCCGGGTACGGGGTCGTCTGTCCCGGTCACCAGTACCGCCTGACAGCCAAGATGCATCAGCGCCACGGCTCGCTCCGTGTCCTCGGCCAGTTGCGGCGACAGCCTCGTCAGCTCACCCCGGTTGGGGGTCAGGATATCCACCCGTGGCAGCAGCCGTTCCCGGTAGGCGTCGATCAGCTCGATTGTGGATAACTCTCTTCCCCCGCCGGCGCGCAGCACCGGATCGGCCACTACCGGCACCCCGGGGAAGCGTTCGAGAATATCGCTGACCGCATCCAGGGTAGCCAGATCGGCCACCAGGCCGAGCTTGATCGCCGCCACCTCGAACTCATCGAGGGCAGCGACACTGGCCCGCATGACATCGGGGTCGGCAGGCAACACCCTGGAGACATCCGTACAGGACTGAACGGTCAGGGCCGTGGGGACGGTAAGCGCCCAGCCGCCACCGGCGGCCACCGCCTCGGCGTCGGCTACCAGACCCGCGCCGCCGGTAGGGTCATGACCCGCCAGTACCAGCACCACCGGAAGATGGGGTTCGTGTGTCACGTTGTCTGCCATCAGAACGGCTTGAGCACGGCCAGGAAGATGATGATCAGCAGGGCGATCACCGGCAGCTCGTTGAACCAGCGAAAGAAGACATGACCACGCCGGCAGCGTGCCTCGGCAAACTGCTTCAAATAGATCAAACAGACATGGTGATAGCCGACCAGCAGTGCCACCAGCAGCAGCTTGGCATGGATCCACCCCTGAGTCAGCCAGCCGGGGTTGAGCACCAGCATGATGCCGCCGAACAGCAGCACGGCAATCATGGAGGGGGTCATGATGCCGCGATAGAGCTTGCGCTCCATGACCAGGAAGTGATCGATTGCCTGCTGCTCCCCCCGGTCACGCGCCTTGGCGTGGTAGACGTAGAGCCGGGGCAGATAGAACATGGCGGCAAACCAGGTCACCATGGCGATGAGATGCAGGGCCTTGAACCACAGATACATGGGAGTTCCTTGCGAGACCGATGAGGTGATGGGTGGCGTCAGCCACCGACGCGATAGAAGCGTTCGATGGCTCCGCGGGTGATGATACCGGAAATGCGCTTCTGCTTCGGCCGATGACCATGCTCGACATAGAGCGCATCGAGCATCGAGTCGTTGAGCTTGTTGAACGCCTCGGAGAGCGTGGCCTGCAACCCGATCGGGGCGAGCTCCAGGCGCTCGCCGGGTATCTCCAGCAGATCCACCAGGGGTGGTTCACTCCTGTCCCTGCTTCTCTCTTTCGGTGTTCCCTTCCTGCGACCCTGTCGATCGCCGGCCTCCTCGCCCTCGAGGGGTGAACCTGCATTCTCCTTCTCTTCCCGGGCGGTCTCTTCCTGGACAGTGAGCCAGCGAGCCAGATCCGCGGCCTTGAGCGCCAGTATCGGCTTCTCGTCACTGGAGCGCTCGATCAGGATCCACACCGGCTCCGATTTCAGCAGCGCCCGCGCCTTCTCATGGGTCACCATGCGCTGGGTACGCTCCAGCCGACGATCCATCACCGCCGGTACCGAGACCCGCGAGAGCGCCTGCATCAACGGCTGCTGAAGGGGGTGCAGCCCCTGGCGCTTCACGCTCAGGAAGAAGCCGCTACAGCGGCATAGCTGCCGCGCGGTCAGGCAGGAGATCACCACCGCGAGCATGCCTGGGAGGATGATATTGGGGTTGTGAGTCAGCTCGAGCAGCGCCATCAGCGCCGCCAGCGGCGCCTGCAGTACCGCCCCCATCATCGCCGCCATGCCCAGCATGGCGAACAGCGCCGGGTCGGATGCCTCGATGGGCAGAAGCCAGTGGCCCGCCATGCCACACAGCGCACCGGCTGCCCCACCGATCACCAGTACCGGCCCGATGATGCTGACCGGAATTCCGCAGGCCACGGTGCCGGCGGTAAGCAACAGCTTGCCGATCGCCACGGCGATCAGCACATCCACCGCCACCGAACCGCTGAGAGTGGCCTGCAGTGTGTCGTAGCCCATGCCCTGTACCTGGGGGTACCACCAGGCCACGACGGCCACGGCACCGCCTGCCATCAGGAAGCGCAGCGCCATGGGCAGAGGCTCCAGGCGATCCCCCAGCCGCGAGACCCTCACGAACAAGCCGGCGAGCAGGCCAATGACAAGGGCACTGACGATGATCCACGGCAGATCGAGCAGCGAGTTGAGATGCAGGTCGGGCACGAAGATCGCAGGGTCGGGGCCATAGACCATCTGAGCCACCACAGCGCCCATGGTGGAGGCCAGGATCACCGGCATGAAGCCGATGATGGTGTACTCCATCATCACCACTTCCATGGCGAAGATGACACCGGCAATCGGGGTATTGAAGGAGGCGGCGATACCGGCCGCCGTACCACAGGCGACCAGCACACGCAGGCTGTTATGGGGCAGTCGCAGGCGCTGGCCCAGGCCGCTGGAAGCGGCGGCCCCTAGGTGAATGGCCGGCCCCTCGCGACCGGCGGAGAGCCCCCCCAGCACCGAGATCAGGCCTACCACCCATTGGGTCAGCCAGTTACGCAGCGGAAAGCGTCCCTGATGGTAGGTCAGGCGGTCGATCACGTGAACGACCCCCACCTGACGGCCAGCCGGGGGAATCGACCACATCCACAACCCGATCAGCAGCGCCGCCCCCAGCGGCATCAGGCTGCGCAGCACCGGTGGAATGGGCTCGAAAGCCTCGGGACTGTCGGCGGGGAAGAGCCACAGTCCACCCAGCTCCAGCAGACTGCGAAACCCCACCATCAGCACGCCGGTCAGCACTCCCGCCACAACGCCCAGGACGCAGAGTTGCGGTAGGGCATCCACATTGGCAAGCTGGTGGCGAAAGCGCTCCAGTCCTTGGCCGACATTGAAGCGTGGCAAACGCGGCACGTCGTGGTTTCCTTTACGACTGAGTGACAACCTTCCGGTCTTTCACCTGTGTATCATACCCCAGCGGGGCGTTGACAGCCCGGCACCCATCAATCCAAGGAGGCTTACGTGATCAAGGTCGGAATCGTCGGCGGCACCGGGTATACCGGCGTCGAACTGCTCAGGCTGCTGGCCCAGCATCCCCAGGTGGAGATCGAGGCCATTACCTCACGCTCCGAGGCGGGCCAGTGCGTCACCGATCTCTATCCCAATCTGCGTGGTCACTATGACGACCTGACCTTCAGCGAACCCGATGTGAAGCGTCTCGGCGCCTGCGATGCCGTGTTCTTCGCCACTCCCCACGGCGTGGCCCACGCCCTGGCCGGTGAGCTGCTCGAGCAGGGCACTCGCGTCATCGATCTTTCCGCCGACTTCCGCCTGCGTGATGCCACGGAGTGGGCCGAGTGGTATGGCCAGCCCCATGGAGCACCGGCACTGCTCGACGAGGCGGTGTATGGCCTGCCCGAAGTCAATCGTGACAGGATTCGTGAGGCACGCCTGATCGCCGTACCCGGCTGCTATCCCACCGCCGTCCAGCTCGGCCTGCTGCCGCTGCTTGAGGCCGGCCTGATCGATGTGGAACGTATCATTGCCGACTGCAAGTCCGGTGTCACCGGTGCCGGCCGCGGCGCCAAGGTGCCCTCGCTGCTGGCCGAGGCCAGCGAATCCATGAAGGCCTACGGCGCCAGCGGCCATCGCCACCTGCCGGAAATCCGCCAGGGCCTGGGCGATGCCGCGGGCCGGGCGGTAGGATTGACCTTCGTGCCCCATCTGACGCCGATGATTCGCGGTATCCACGCCACCCTCTACGGCCGCCTCACCGGCAGTCACGACGACCTGCAGGGGCTGTTCGAACAACGCTTCGCCAACGAGCCCTTCGTCGATGTGATGCCGCCGGGTAGCCACCCGGAGACCCGCAGCGTCAAGGGTGCCAACCTCTGCCGACTCGCCCTGCACCGCCCCGGCGACGGCGATACCGTGGTCGTGCTCTCGGTGATCGACAACCTCGTCAAGGGCGCCTCGGGCCAGGCGATCCACAACCTCAACCTGATGTTCGGCTTCGACGAGAACGCCGGGCTTGCCGCCCCCGCGCTGATGCCCTGATCCCTTCCCGCTTTCCCGGCAGAGGTTGACCAGAGCTATCGCAGATAACTTGACAGCTCGGTAGCTCGGGGCTGATCTGGCGACAAGCCCCGGAGCGCCGGACCGACGAGGAGGCGCTGTGAACCCTTCTCTGGGCGCTACCGACGCCTTCCCTGGCGTAGGACCTCCCCTTCGGCTTGTCCCCAGCGCCCCTTGGCTCCGGTAACTGCGATAGTCCTGAGAAGTTGACCCTTTTGCTGGGGTTTGCGGATAATGATCGGTCACACTTCCATCCCCTGGAGTCCACCATGAGCGAAGCCGAATCCTTCGTCCCCACGCCTCTGATGCTGTCCGACAGCGCACGGGCCCGGCTGCGCGCGCTGATCGCGGAACAGGGCAACAGCGAGCTGAAGCTACGCGTCTACGTCACCGGTGGCGGCTGCTCGGGCTTCCAGTATGGCTTCGACTTCGCCGACGACATCGCCGACGACGATACCGTCATTGCGTTCGGTGACGTGGCGCTGGTGGTCGACCCTCTCTCCTACCAGTATCTGGTGGGCTCCACCGTCGACTACGAGGAGGGGCTGGCCGGCGCTCGCTTCCTGGTTCAGAACCCCAACGCCAGCACCACCTGTGGCTGTGGAGCCTCCTTCATGGTGTAACACCGCTCCGCTGGTGTGGAGCGTGAGATTCCCCAACTTGACGCTCTGTCGGAATCTCGCCAAGGTTGACACGGCGAGTCCCACAGAAAAGTCCCAAGAACAGGGGAACCCCATGAAGAATAGCACTACGGCTTCACCCTTCCTGAAACAGACCCTTATGGCCAGCGCCCTGGCGCTGGGCAGTGGTCTGGCCGGCTCCGCCCTGGCCCAGGACGCCACCGTCAACGTGGTCACCGACCCCAGTTTCGTTCCCTTCGAGATGCTGGATACCGAGACCGGTGAGATGGTCGGCTTCGATATGGATATCATCCATGAAGTGGCCGAGCGCGCCGGCTTCGAGGTCAACCTGACCACCATGGAGTTCAACGGCATCATTCCGGCGATCCAGACCGGCAGCCAGGAGATCGCCATCGCCGGTGTGACCATCACCGAAGAGCGCGCCGAGATCGTCGACTTCTCCGACCCCTACTACGACTCCGGCCTGCGCATCATGGTGCGTGCGGATAACGACGAGGTGGAGAGCCTGGAGGATCTCGAAGGCCTGACCGTGGCCACCAAGATTGGCTCCACCAGCTATGACTTCCTCCAGGAAAAGCTGGGCGACAGCGCCGAGATCACGCCCTATCCGGGCACTTCCGACATGTACATGGCGCTGCTCGGCCGCAATGTCGATGCCACCTTCTACGATGCGCCCAACGTCGGCTACTTCGCCCAGACCCGCGGCGAGGGACGTACCAAGGTGGTCGGCCCCCTCTACGAGGGGCAGCAGTATGGCATCGTCTTCCACAAGGGCAGCGAGTGGGTAGAGCCGGTCAACGAGGCACTGGCCGCGATGCAGGAAGATGGCACCTACGACGAGATCTACACCAAGTGGTTCGGCGAGGCGCCCAGCGACGACTGAGGCGGCTCCCCCTCCCGATATCGTCGCCCTAGGGCGACGCGAGTATCCGCGGGGCCGGGCGGCATGACCACCCGGCCCCGTGTCGTTTAACACTCCCGGAGAACTTCTCGTGGACGTGACCTTTCAATTCGACTGGGCGGCCGCCTTCAGCTCGATACCACACCTGTTGCCGGGCGTTCCCTGGACGCTGCTGATCTCCTTCGGCGGTCTCGCCATCGGCTTCGTGATCGGCATCGTCTTCGGCCTTATGCGCATCAGCCCGGTCGTCTGGCTGCGCCTGCCCGCCATCTTCTATATCGAAGTGTTTCGGGGCACCCCGATCCTGGTGCAGGTACTGTTCATCTTCTACGGCCTGCCGCAGATTCTCGGTGAACCGATCAACGCCCTGACCGCCGGCATTGCCGCCATCGCCGTCAACTCCGGTGCCTACATCTCCGAGGTGGTTCGTGGTGGCGTGCAGTCCATCGAACGTGGCCAGCGCGAAGCCTCACTCTCCCTTGGGCTGTCGCGTACCCAGGCATTCCGTTACGTGATCTGGCCTCAGGCCCTGCGTCGCATGATCCCGCCACTAGGCAACCAGGCGATCATCAGCATCAAGGATACCTCGCTGTTCTCCGTGATCGGGGTCGGCGAGCTGGTGCGACAGGGCCAGATCTATATCGCCACCACCTTCACCGCCATGGAGGTCTACCTGATGGTGGCAATGCTCTATCTGGCCATCACCTGGACCCTGTCGATCCTGCTGCGCCAGCTCGAGCGTCGCGGCCTGGTCGGCCAGTGACGGGGTTAACAAAGAGCAAGTGAGGGCCAACACATGACCCAGAAAGAGAAGACGACCTCCGCCATCGTACGCATGGAGAAGGTCAACAAGCACTTCGGCAATCTGCACGTTCTGAAGGAGATCGACCTGGAGGTCATGCCCGGTGAGGTGGTGGTGATCATCGGCGCCAGTGGCTCCGGAAAGTCGACCCTGATTCGCTGCATCAATGGCCTGGAGGAGTTTCAGGATGGCCATATCGATGTGGACGGCAACGAGCTCACTCCCCACGGCAAGAGCGGCCGCGCGCTGCAGAGGATCCGCACGGAGGTGGGCATGGTGTTCCAGCAGTTCAACCTCTTTCCCCATCTGAGCGTGCGCGACAACGTCACCCTGGCCCCCATGAAGGTGCGTGGCTGGAGCGAGGAGGACGCGGTGGAAACCGCCGAACGTCTGCTCGAGCGCGTCGGGATCGCCGATCAGTCCGAGAAGTATCCGACCCAGCTCTCCGGTGGCCAGCAACAGCGAATTGCCCTGGCCAGGGCACTGGCCATGGAACCACGGCTGATGCTGTTCGACGAGCCGACTTCCGCACTCGACCCCGAGATGATCGGCGAGGTGCTCGACGCCATGCGTGAGCTGGCCAGGGAAGGCATGACCATGATCATCGTCACCCATGAGATGGGGTTCGCTCGGGAAGTCGCCGATCGGGTCATCTATGTCCACAAGGGTGAGATCGCCGAGGTGGCGCCCCCCGAGAAGATCTTCGATAGCCCGAACGATGAGCGTACCCGCAGCTTCCTCTCGCGGGTGCTCAAGCACTGAGACTGTCCTGTCTATAAGAGCTGTTCGAGAGTCCTGCCCCCCGAGGAAAGGAAAAATGGCCCAGCCGCATCGCGGCTGGGCCATTTTTTTGGCTGTGGACAGAATTTCTTCTGATCTCCTGAATTTCGGCTGCAGGGCCCGCGCCTGAGGGGTTCGTGGATAACTGCGGCGGTTGTTCACAGGCGCGGGCACAAGCCAGGTAGCCGACGGTGGAAAAGCGGTGAGGGGTTGCCGTTGTGGACAAGCCGGCACTCCATCCACAGGCTTTCCGCCGCTCATCCGCAGGCTGTCAGCCCCTTCTCCTCGCCGTGGTCAACAATGCAAGTCACTAATCAGAAAGGAGAGGAATTGGTTATCCACAGATATTGTCCACACAAGTAGTTACAACCATTACAGAACTTCTTTATTTATATACTGATATTAATTAATAGTCGGTAAGGAGAAAAACACACCGGCGACCAGGGTGTGGAAAACCCTGACGATTACCCACAGGAGGTTTATACTGGCGGGCTGATTTCATCCCTAGTTCGCAAGACAGGCGCCATGGCGCCAATGAGGTGCACCTTGGATTACCCCGACCGCTTCGACGTCATCGTCATCGGCGGCGGCCATGCGGGAACCGAAGCCGCCCTGGCCGCTGCTCGCATGGGCTCTCGAACCCTGCTGCTGACCCACAACATCGAGACCCTCGGGCAGATGTCCTGCAATCCGGCCATCGGGGGCATCGGCAAGAGCCATCTGGTCAAGGAGATCGATGCACTGGGCGGAGCCATGGCACAGGCCACCGACCTGGGAGGCATCCAGTTCCGCGTGCTGAATGCCCGCAAGGGGCCTGCCGTGCGGGCGACCCGTGCCCAGGCCGACCGAGTGCGCTACAAGGCCGCCATTCGTGGCCTGCTGGAGAACCAGCCGAACCTGACGCTGTTCCAGCAGGCCGCCGGTGACCTGATCGTCGATAACGACCAGGTACGCGGTGTGGTCACCGAGACCGGTATTCGTTTTCACGGCGAAACCGTGGTGCTGTGCACCGGTACCTTCCTCGGTGGCGTCATCCATATCGGACTCGACAGCACCCACGGAGGCCGTGCCGGTGATCCGCCCTCGAACCGCCTGGCCGATCGTCTGCGTGCCCTGCCGTTCCGGGTCGATCGTCTCAAGACCGGCACCCCCCCACGCCTCGATGCGCGCAGCCTGGACTTCTCCCAGCTGGAGGAGCAGCCCGGTGATTCGCCCACCCCGGTAATGTCGTTCATGGGCAGCCGTGACCAGCACCCCCGCCAGGTAAGCTGTCATATTGCCCATACCAACGAGCGCAGCCACGAGATCATCCATGCCAACCTCGATCGCTCGCCGATGTACTCCGGGACGATCGAGGGGGTCGGTCCACGCTACTGCCCCTCCATCGAGGACAAGGTCCACCGTTTCGCCGACAAGGCAAGCCATCAGGTCTTCATCGAGCCCGAGGGGCTCGATACCCATGAGCTCTACCCCAATGGCATCTCGACCTCACTGCCCTTCGATGTGCAGCTGCAGGTCGTCCGCTCCATGAAGGGGCTCGAGAATGCCCATATCACCCGGCCCGGCTACGCCATCGAGTACGACTTCTTCGACCCGCGTGACCTCAGGCATTCGCTGGAGACCCGGTTCATCTCCAACCTGTTCTTCGCCGGGCAGATCAATGGCACCACCGGCTACGAGGAGGCCGGTGCCCAGGGACTGCTGGCGGGTCTCAATGCCGCCCGCCGTGCACAGGGGCTCGATACCTGGTGCCCCGGACGCGACGAGGCCTATCTCGGCGTGCTGGTGGATGACCTGATCACGCTCGGCACCCGGGAGCCCTACCGGATGTTCACCTCCCGCGCCGAGTACCGCCTGCTGCTTCGCGAAGACAACGCCGACCTCCGTCTCACCGAGATGGGCCGCAAGCTCGGACTGGTGGATGACGTACGCTGGGCGGCCTTCAGCGAGAAGCGCGAGGCCATCGAGCGTGAAAGCGCCCGGCTCAAGGCCAGCTGGGTCCAGCCCGACAGTGCCGCGGCGGGTATCATCACCGAGAGGACCGGCAAGGCGCTGACCCGGGAGTACAGCCTGATGGACCTGCTCAAGCGTCCCGAACTCGGCTATGGCGATGTGGCGGGACTTCCGGGCATCGAGGGTCAGGCGGTGAGCGACGAGGCAGTGGCCGAGCAGGTGCAGATCCAGGCCAAGTACCAGGGGTATATCGACCGCCAGCGCGACGAGATCGCCAAGCTGAAGCGCCACGAGGCGACGCCGTTGCCCGCTGATCTCGACTACACCCGGGTCGATGGGCTGTCGCATGAGATTCGTCAGAAGCTGGAGGAGGCGCGTCCCGAGACGCTTGCCCAGGCCTCGCGGATCTCCGGCATCACGCCCGCAGCGATATCGATCCTGCTGATTCACCTCAAGAAGCGTCGACTCCTCGATGATCACAAGGTGGCCAACGCATGATGGAGTCACAGGGCATGGTGGAGACGAGACTCGACGAGGGGCTCAAGCAGCTGGAGATCAGCGTCGATCCCGAGCAGCGTCGCCAGCTGCTCGCGCTGGTCGGGTTGTTGCACAAGTGGAACCGCGCCTATAACCTCACCGCGATACGCTCGGCCGAGGAGATGGTCTCGCGCCACCTGCTGGACAGCGCCGCGGTGCTGCCCTACGTGAGCGGGCGAACACTGCTGGACGTGGGCGCCGGGCCGGGCTTTCCCGGGTTGGTGCTGGCGATCCTCAGGCCTGACCTCGAGGTAACCCTGCTCGACAGCAACGGCAAGAAGGTTCGCTTCCAGCGTCAGGCGGCGATGGAGCTGGGGCTCACGAATGTAACGCCGGAACAGGCGCGGATAGAGGCCTTCGAGGAGCGCTATGACCAGGTGATCTCCCGAGCGTTCGCCAGTCTTGGCGACTTCGTCGCGCTGACCCGTGAGCGAGTGGTGGCCGGTGGCCAATGGCTGGCCATGAAGGGGCCCTCCGTGGATGAGGAGCTGGCCGAGCTGCCGGCTGAGATCATCCCGGTGGCCCATCACCGCCTCGAGGTGCCCTTTGATGTCGGCACTCGCCTGCTGGTGGTGCTAGAGCGCCGGACACAAGCCCCGGCACCCTGACAACCCGCGTTTCCCCGCAACGGAGTTGCCCGTGACCAAGATCATCGCCCTGACCAACCAGAAAGGTGGCGTCGGCAAGACCACCACCGCGGTCAATCTCGCCGCCAGCCTGGCGGCCCTGGATCGCCGTGTGCTGCTGGTCGATCTCGACCCTCAGGGCCATGCGACCATGGGCAGTGGCATCGACAAGCATGACCTGGATGGCAGCGTGCTCGAGGTGTTGCTCGGCGAGCGTGATGCCACCGGGGTGATCCTCGACTGTCCCGAGGCGGGCTATGCCTTACTGCCGGGCAACGGTGACCTGACCGCCGCCGAGGTCGCCCTGCTGGACAGAGAGGCGGGACGCGAGCGCTGCCTGGAGAACGCCCTGTCGGCAGTGGCAGACGAGTATGACGTGGTGCTGATCGACTGCCCCCCGTCGCTCAACATGCTGACCGTCAATGGCCTGACAGCGGCCCATGGGGTGCTGATACCGCTGCAGTGCGAGTTCTACGCCCTGGAGGGGCTCTCCGCGCTGCTCGACACCGTGGAGCAGATCAAGGACAGCGTGAACCCCGGGCTCGAGATCTTCGGCATCCTGCGTACCATGTTCGATGCCCGTAACAGCCTGACCCGCGACATCACCAAGCAGCTGCGCGACTACTTCGGCGAGACCCTGCTCAAGGCCACCATTCCCCGCAACGTGCGGGTCGCCGAGGCGCCCAGCCATGGCCTGCCGGTGACCAAGTATGCGCGCTTCTCGCGGGGGAGCCAGGCCCACCGGGTGCTGGCCAAGGAACTGATTCGGCGCCTGTCGCTGTAACTCCTGTTGTGCAACATCAGTGATGAGGGAAAGTCGATGACGCGTAAACGCGCCCTGGGACGCGGCCTGGATGCCCTGATCGGTGGTAATGCCCGCCGCCGCGAGAGCCTCGACCTGCCCGAGGTGGAACTTGATGACGATGAGGTGTCGAGCAACCCTGCCACCGAGCCGGAACCGGTCGAGCGTCTCGAGCGGCTGCCGCTAGGCCAGCTTTCCCGCGGCAAGTACCAGCCACGCCGCGATATTCAGCCCGAGGCGCTGGAGGAGCTGGCCGACTCGATTCGAGCCCAAGGGGTGATGCAGCCCATCGTGGTGCGCCCCGTGTCCCAGGACCGCTACGAGATCATTGCCGGGGAGCGCCGCTGGCGTGCCGCCCAGCTGGCCGAACTCGATGTCATTCCCGCGGTGGTTCGCGAGGTAAGCGACGAGGTCGCGCTGGCCCTGGCGCTGATCGAAAATATCCAGCGCGAGAACCTCAACCCGGTCGAGGAGGCCATGGCCCTCAAGCGGCTGCTGGAGGAGTTCGAGCTTACCCAGCAGCAGGTGGCCGACGCGGTGGGCAAGTCCCGCACCCAGGTCACCAACCTGCTGCGGCTGCTGGCCCTCGACCCCGAGGTGCAGACCCTGCTGGAGCGTGGCGACCTCGACATGGGTCATGCACGTGCCCTGCTGGTCCTGCCGGCTGCCAAGCAGCGCAAGGCCGCCCACGAGGTGGTCAATCAGGACCTGACCGTGCGCGCGACCGAGGCACTGGTGAGGCGGCTTGCCGAGGGACAGCCCGGCAAGGCCGAGCCGGCACCGCCCAGCCCGGACGTCACCCGACTGGAGACTCGTCTGGGCGAGCTCCTCGGCGCCCCGGTGAAGATCCAGCATGGCCGTGGCGGCAAGGGCCGAGTGACCATCCGCTACTCGAGTCTCGATGAGCTGGATGGGATCCTCGAGCACATTCGCTAGCCGTTGTGGCATGATGCACGTCAGGTTGTCGACAACTTTTGCACCTTTGGTCGAAAAATGACCGAAAATCACGGGGAAAGCCTGCCACCTCAGTTGAAGCGCCGGCGGGGCTTCCCTATAATCCGCGGTGATTTTGGCCTTGTGCCAGGCTCGACCCAAGGATCCGGCGAGAAAACGATGAGATATCCCGTGACTCGCCGGCACAATCTGGGCTGGCGTCTACTGCGACTGGAAGCCCTGGTGATGTTCGCCCTGGTCGCCGCAGCGGCCCTGCTGGGAGGCGTCGAGGTGGGGCTATCGGCCCTCTCGGGGGCCCTGGTCGGCCTGCTGCCCCAGGCGTTCTTCGTCTGGCGAAGCAGCCTGGCGCGAGGCGGCAGACAGGCACATCGGTTCGTGATGAACCTTTACCGTGCCGAAGCGGGCAAGTTCGGTTTGACGGTGGCACTGCTGGCGATGGTCTTCGTGGCAGTGCCCCCCTCAAACCCGATTTCTTTCTTCAGCGCATACGTGGCGACCCATCTCATGCCCTGGCTGGCAGCATGGCTAAGGCGCGAGCGGTCGACCCCTTAACCGAGGTGATCTTCGCATGGCAGCAGGCAGTGATAACGCGGCGGCTAACTATATACAGCACCACCTCCAGAACCTGACCTTCGGCCACCACCCCGAGAACGGCTGGTCCCTGGCACACAGTGCCGAGGAGGCCAGCGAGATGGGGTTCTGGGCCATCCATCTGGATACCATGGGCTGGTCCATCGCCATGGGGGTGCTGTTCATCTGGCTGTTCCGCAAGGCCGGCAAGGCGGCGACGACCGGTGTTCCCGGGCCGCTGCAGAACCTGGTGGAAGTGGTCTTCGAGTTTATCGAACTCACCGTGCGTGGCGCCTTCCACGGCCGCAACCCGGTGATCGCGCCCCTGGCACTGACGTTGTTCGTCTGGATCTTCCTGATGAACGCCCTCAAGCTGGTCCCGATCGACTTCGCGCCCGGAGTGTTCGCCCGCCTCGGCATCGACTACATGAAGCTCGTGCCGACCACCGACCCCAATGCCACCCTGGGCATGGCCATCGGTGTCTTCGGTCTGATCATCTACTACAGCATCAAGGTCAAGGGTGCAGGCGGCTTCGCCAAGGAGCTGTCGCTGACCCCCTTCAACCACTGGTCACTGATTCCCTTCAACCTGGTGATGGAAATCATCGGTCTGCTGGTCAAGCCGCTGAGCCTTGGCCTGCGTCTGTTCGGCAACATGTTTGCCGGTGAGGTGATCTTCATCCTGATCGCCCTGCTGCCCTTCTGGGTGTCCTGGACCCTGAGTGTGCCCTGGGCCATCTTCCATATCCTGATCATCACCCTGCAGGCCTTTATCTTTACCGTGCTGACTGTCGTCTATCTGAGCCAGGCACACGAGCACCACTGAAGTCGAACCCCTTGCAACACCCTTAACCTTCAACCCTAAACCCTTAACCCTAAACTACTCTCAATCAGGAGCATTACCATGGAACTCGTCTATATCGCTGCCTCCCTCATGATCGGCCTGGGCGCTCTGGGTACCGGCATCGGCTTCGCCATCCTGGGCGGCAAGCTGCTCGAGTCTACCGCTCGTCAGCCGGAGCTGGGCGACCAGCTGCAGACCAAGACCTTCCTGATGGCGGGCCTGCTCGACGCCGTGCCGATGATCGGCGTGGGTATCGCGATGTACCTGATCTTCGTCGTTGCCGGTTAATGCATGACAGCACCGAGCGCACGGCGCTCGGTTTGCTTGTTTCCGGACAACACGAACCTGTCAGAGGTACCGCCCCGTGAATATCAACATGACGCTGATCGGGCAGACGATCGCCTTCGCGATCTTTGTCTGGTTCTGCATAAAGTACGTGTGGCCACCGATCAGCAATGCGCTTCATGAGCGCCAGAAGAAGATTGCTGACGGCCTGGATGCGGCCAGCCGTGCATCGCGCGACCTGGAACTCGCCCAGGAGCGCGCCGAGCAGACGCTGCGTGAAAGCAAGGAACAGGCTTCACAGATTCTCGAGCAGGCCAACAAGCGTTCCTCCCAGATGGTCGAGGAGGCCCGTGAGCAGGCCCGCGTCGAAGGCGAGCGTATCGTCGCCTCCGCTCGTGCCGAGATCGAGCAGGAAGTCAATCGCGCCAAGGACGAGCTGCGCTCCCAGGTGTCCAGCCTGGCGGTCACCGGTGCCGAGCGTGTCCTGGAAGCCTCCATCGACGAAAAGGCCCATCGCAAGCTGCTCGACAAGCTTGCTGCCGAACTGTGAGGAGGTGATCCATGGCGGAACTGTCTACCGTCGCCAGGCCCTATGCCAAGGCGGCGTTCGAGTACGCACGCGATCACCAGACGCTGGATACCTGGTCCGACTGGCTGAGCAAGCTGGCCATGGTGGTAACGAGCCGTGAGGCACTCAAGCTTCTCGCCAGCCCCAAGCTCGATGTAGAGCGCAAGGTGGCCCTGGTGGTCGAGCTGGCGGAGGTCGACCTCGATGAGGCGGCTAGCCGCTTCCTCAACACCCTGGGTGAGAAGGGGCGCCTGCCGGCCCTGGCCGCTATCCGCGAACAGTTCGAGACGCTGCTCGCCGATCACGAGAAGCGCGTCGACGTTACCGTGGTGTCGGCCTACAAGCTCACCAAGGCCCAGCAGGACAAGCTCTCCGGCGCGCTCAAGAAGCGCCTGAATCGCGAAATCTCCATTACCACTCAGGTGGATCCCGAGCTTCTCGGTGGTGTCATCCTGCGTGCCGGCGATACCGTCATCGACGGGTCGGTGCGTGGTCGATTGAGCCGCCTTTCCGAAGCCCTTACCGCCTGAGTCTGAGGGACATGGCATGCAGCAACTGAATCCTTCCGAGATCAGCGACATCATCAAGCAGCGTATCGAAAAGCTGGATGTCGCATCCGAAGCCCGTAATCAGGGCACCATCGTCAGCGTTTCCGACGGCATCGTGAAAGTACACGGCCTCGAAGACGCGATGTTCGGTGAAATGATCGAGTTCCCCGGCAGCATCTACGGCATGGTGCTCAACCTCGAGCGTGACTCCGTGGGCGCCGTGGTGCTTGGCGACTACCTGCAGCTCGAAGAGGGCATGACCGCCCAGTGTACCGGACGCATCCTCGAGGTGCCGGTGGGCCCCGAGCTGTGCGGGCGCGTGGTCGATGCGCTGGGCAACCCCATCGACGGCAAGGGCGAGCTCAACGCCAAGCTGACCGACGCGGTGAAAAAGGTCGCCCCCGGCGTCATCACCCGTCAGTCCGTCGACGAGCCGATCCAGACCGGCTTCAAGTCCATCGACGCCATGGTGCCGATCGGCCGCGGCCAGCGTGAGCTGATCATCGGTGACCGCCAGATCGGCAAGTCGGCGATCGCCATCGATGCCATCATCAACCAGAAAGGCACCGGCGTCACCTGTGTCTACGTGGCCATCGGTCAGAAGCAGTCGACCATCGCCAACGTGGTGCGCAAGCTCGAAGAGCATGGCGCCATGGAGCACACCATCGTGGTCGCCGCCGGCGCCGCCGATCCGGCCCCGATGCAGTTCCTCGCGGCCTACTCCGGTTGCACCATGGGCGAGTACTTCCGCGATCGCGGTGAAGACGCCCTGATCGTCTACGACGACCTCTCCAAGCAGGCCGTGGCCTATCGTCAGGTCTCCCTGCTGCTGCGTCGTCCGCCGGGCCGTGAAGCCTATCCCGGTGACGTCTTCTACCTCCACTCCCGCCTGCTGGAGCGCGCGGCACGCGTGAACGCCGACTACGTCGAGAAGTTCACCAACGGCGAGGTGAAGGGCAAGACCGGCTCGCTGACGGCGCTGCCGATCATCGAGACCCAGGGTGGTGACGTCTCGGCCTTCGTTCCGACCAACGTGATCTCGATCACCGACGGTCAGATCTTCCTCGAGACCGACCTGTTCAACTCGGGCATCCGTCCGGCCATCAACGCCGGTCTCTCGGTCTCCCGTGTCGGTGGTTCCGCCCAGACCAAGATCATCAAGAAGCTCGGCGGCAGCGTGCGTCTGGCCCTGGCCCAGTACCGTGAGCTGGCGGCCTTCGCCCAGTTCGCTTCCGATCTGGACGAGGCGACCCGCAAGCAGCTGGAGCACGGTCAGCGTGTCACCGAGCTGATGAAGCAGAGCCAGTATGCGCCGATGTCCGTGGCCGAGATGGCACTCTCCCTGTATGCCGCCAACGAGGGCCATCTGGAGGAGGTCGAGGTCAACAAGGTTCTGGACTTCGAGCGTGCCCTGCGCGACTTCATGAAGGCCGAATACGCCGAGCTGCTCGACAAGATCAACCAGACCGGCGACTACAACAGCGAGATCCAGGACGGACTGAAAGAGGGTCTCGAGAAGTTCAAGGCCACTCAGAGCTGGTAATCCCGTTGGCCCATCCCGCCCGCGGGATGGGCCCTGGAGCTTACTGAGTGCCACGAACGGAGTAGATCGCTATGGCAGCTGCAAAAGAGATACGCACCCAGATCGGGAGCATCAAGAACACGCAGAAGATCACCAGCGCCATGGAAATGGTCGCGGCGTCGAAGATGCGCAAGGCCCAGGACCTGATGAAGTCCAGCCAGCCCTATGCGCGTCAGATTCGCAACGTGGTCGCGCATGTCGCCGATGCCAACCCCGAGTACCGCCACCCCTGGATGGTCGAGCGTGAGGTCGAGCGCGTCGGCTACATCGTGGTGTCCACCGACCGCGGCCTGTGTGGCGGCTTGAACATCAACCTGTTCAAGGCCGTGACCAAGGACGCCAAGGCGTGGCATGACCAGGGGGCCGAGCTGGATTTCTGTGCCCTGGGCAGCAAGGCCGGCAGTTTCTTCAGAAGCTACGGGGGCAACCTCGTCGCGGCGAAGAGCGGCCTGGGCGAAGCGCCCGAGGTCGAGGATCTGATCGGCAGTGTGAAGGTGATGCTGGATGCCTATGACGAGGGTCGGCTGGACCGCCTGTGCGTGGTGTACAACGAGTTCGTCAACACCATGACCCAGAAGCCGGTGGTCCGTCAGCTGTTGCCCCTGTCACCCGATATGGGCTCGGATTCGAACGACGAAGAAGACAAGCGTCCCGGTAGCTGGGACTACCTGTATGAGCCGGATGCCAAGGCGCTGCTGGATAGCCTGCTGGTGCGATTCGTCGAATCGCAGGTCTACCAGGCGGTGGTCGAGAACGGAGCCTGTGAGCAGGCCGCCCGAATGATCGCCATGAAGAGTGCCACCGATAACGCCGGCAATCTCATCGACGACCTGGAGCTGGTGTACAACAAGGCCCGTCAGGCGGCCATTACCCAGGAAATCTCCGAGATCGTCGGTGGTGCCGCGGCCGTATAAGCGCCAGGGAGGCCATGGCCCTCCCGGCATGCAGGTTTCATTTTCAGGTATTTGAGAGGAACCAAGATGAGCGGACGTATCGTACAAATCATCGGCGCGGTGATTGACGTAGAGTTTCCGCGGGACAATGTTCCCAAGGTCTACGACGCGCTGAAGGTCTCGAATGTCGAGACCGTGCTCGAGACCCAGCAGCAGCTGGGTGATGGCGTGGTGCGTACCATCGCCATGGGCTCCACTGAGGGGCTCAAGCGGGGCATGGACGTCACCAACACCGGTGCGGCCATCTCCGTGCCGGTGGGCGAGGAGACGCTGGGTCGCATCATGAACGTGCTCGGCGAGCCCATCGACGAGGCGGGCGAGATCGGTGAGCAGGAGCGCATGCCGATTCACCGCAGTGCGCCGGGCTATGCCGACCAGGCGGCTTCCAGCGAGCTGCTCGAGACCGGCATCAAGGTCATCGACCTGGTCTGCCCGTTCGCCAAGGGCGGCAAGGTCGGCCTGTTCGGCGGCGCCGGTGTGGGCAAGACCGTCAACATGATGGAGCTGATCCGCAACATCGCCACCGAGCACAGCGGCTACTCGGTCTTTGCCGGTGTCGGTGAGCGTACCCGCGAGGGTAACGACTTCTATCACGAGATGACCGAATCCAACGTTATCGACAAGGTATCGCTGGTCTACGGTCAGATGAACGAGCCGCCCGGGAACCGCCTGCGCGTGGCCCTGACCGGCCTGACCATCGCCGAGAAGTTCCGCGATGAAGGCCGTGACGTGCTGCTGTTCGTCGACAACATCTACCGTTATACCCTGGCCGGTACCGAGGTCTCCGCCCTGCTGGGTCGGATGCCCTCCGCGGTGGGTTACCAGCCGACCCTGGCCGAGGAGATGGGTGTGCTCCAGGAGCGCATCACCTCCACCAAGACCGGCTCGATCACCTCCGTGCAGGCCGTCTACGTGCCCGCGGATGACCTGACCGACCCGTCGCCGGCGACCACCTTCTCGCACCTGGACGCCACCGTGGTACTGGCGCGTTCGATCGCCGAGCTGGGTATCTACCCGGCCATCGACCCGCTGGACTCCACCTCCCGTCAGCTCGACCCGCTGGTGGTGGGCGAGGAGCACTACGGCGTCGCTCGCGGCGTGCAGAACGTGCTGCAGCGCTACAAGGAGCTCAAGGACATCATCGCGATCCTGGGCATGGACGAGCTTTCCGACGAGGACAAGCTGGCCGTGTCTCGCGCGCGTAAGATCCAGCGCTTCCTGTCACAGCCGTTCTTCGTCGCCGAGGTGTTCACCGGTTCGCCCGGCAAGTACGTGTCCCTCAAGGACACCATCCGCGGCTTCCAGGGCATCCTCGACGGCGAGTACGACGAGCTGCCGGAGCAGGCCTTCTATATGGTCGGCACCATCGACGAGGCCGTCGAGAAAGCCAACCAGATGAAGTAATCCCGTCTACCTGGGAGACGTCGTCATGACGAAAAGCTTCAAGTGCGAGATCGTCAGCGCCGAGGAAGGAGTCTTCTCCGGCCAGATCGAGCGGATCATCGCCAACGGGCGCATGGGCGAGCTGGGCATCCTGCCCGGTCACACCCCGCTGCTGACCGAGCTCAAGCCGGGACCGGTGCGCGTGCTTCATGATGGCGGTCAGGAGGAGAACTACTACGTTTCGGGAGGCTTCATGGAAGTCCAGCCGGACGTGGTGACCATCCTGGCCGACTCGGCCACCCGTGCCCATGACCTCGATGAGGCGGCGGCGGAAGAGGCTCGACAGCAGGCGCTGAGGAACCTCAACGACAAGTCCGCCGAGCTGGACTACACCCGGGCATCGGCCGAACTGGCCGAAGCCGTGGCCCAGCTGCGTACGATCCAGCAGCTACGCAAGAAGGCCGGCAAGGGCTGATCTTTGCCCCAGCGTGAAGTCTCGCGCCCCCGGCTCGACGGTAATGTCGAGCCGGGGGCGTTCTTGTCTCTATCATCCCGGTAGCCTGACCCTGGGGCGCCGAGGAGCATGCCATGTCCCTCACCGATATTCTCAACACCCATCGGGCCACACTCTGCCAGGCGCTTGCCGAAGAGGAGAGCGAGCGCGCCACTGCGCTGCTGTCCGAGCTGCGCTCGGCGGATATCGCCGAGATCCTCGGGGCCGTCCTGTCGGAGGACGAGGAGCCGTCCCGCACCCTAGCCCTGATGGAGTACCTGCCCCTGGAGCGGCGTGCCAGCATGCTTGGGCATCTGCCCGGTGATACCCAGCGGGTGCTCGCCGAGGCGATGAGCGATGAGCGCCTGCTGTTGACCCTCGAGGAGATGGGCTCCGACGAGCGTGCCGATCTCTTCAACCTGCTCGACGAGGATCGCCGCCAGAGTCTGCTGCGGCGCATGGCCCGACGCGAGCGGCAGGAGCTCAAGCGCCTGGCCAGCTACGAGGAGGGGACCGCCGGGGCGATCATGACCACGGACTACGTGGCCATTCCCAGTGGCATGACGGTCCCCCAGGCGATGATGCGGGTTCGCCAGACGGCGCCCGATGCCGAGACGGTCTATCAGCTCTATATCATCGATGGCCATGGCCGGTTGGCCGGCACCCTGTCGTTGCGTCAGCTGATGGTGGCGCCACCCGGAGAGCAGATCGACGAACTGATGATCCGCGATGTCATCCACACCTCGGTCGACGAGGCTCAGGAGGAGGTGGCGCGCATCGTCGCCCGCTACGACCTGCTGGCGCTGCCGGTGGTGGATGGCGATGAGCGACTGGTGGGGATCGTTACCCACGACGATGCCATGGACGTGGTCGAGTCCGAGGCCACCGAGGATATCCACAAGGGGATGTCGATCGGCACCCTGGAGGGCGGGGTCAGCCGAGTGCCGCTGTGGAGCCTGTATCGCAAGCGTGTCACCTGGCTGGTGCTGCTGGTATTCGCCAACCTCTTCTCGGGAGCGGGGATCGCCTACTTCGAGGAGACCATCGCCGCCCAGGTGGCACTGGTGTTTTTCCTGCCACTGCTGATCGGCAGCGGCGGCAACGCCGGCGCCCAGGCCGCCACCCTGATGGTGCGCGGCATGGCGACCGGCGACGTGGGCATCAAGGACTGGGGCAAGCTGATGGGGCGTGAGATGCTGGTGGCGGGCTCGCTGGGCCTGACCATGGCCCTGGCGGTGGCGCCCATCGGGGTCATGCGCGGCGGTGAGGCGCTGGCCCTGGTGGTGGCCATGAGCATGGTCACCATCGTGCTGTTCGGCAGCCTGCTGGGCATGTGCCTGCCCTTCCTGCTCGACCACCTGGGCTGGGATCCGGCCACCGCCTCGGCGCCGTTGGTGACCACCCTGATCGATGCCTCCGGCGTGCTGATCTACTTCGGCATCGCCACGACGATCCTCGGTACATGAGCCCTGAACCGATGGCAAGCGGGGCGGACAGCTCGGTCGCGCGGGTGTATCCTCTGCACGGCGTGGCGCCTACGGGTGCGGGCTTCATCTGACAGGAAACTACCATGGATTGGCTTCAGGTCGTCATACTCGCGATCGTACAGGGACTCACCGAATTTCTGCCGGTCTCCAGCTCCGCTCACTTGATCCTGGTCCCCGTCCTCACCGACTGGAGCGATCAGGGGCTGGCCTTCGATGTGGCGCTGCATATCGGCAGCCTGGCGGCGGTGGTGTTCTACTTTCGTCATGAGCTCGTGAAGATGACGTTGAGCTGGTCGGGTTCGCTGGTGGGGCGCGGCGTGGATGCCGATGCCCGCCTGGCCTGGTGGGTGGTGCTGGCGACGATACCCGTGGGGCTGGGGGGGCTGATCTTCCATGATGATATCGCGGAGGGGATGCGCTCGCCGCTGATCATCGCCTTCGGCCTGATTGCCTTCGGCCTGCTGTTGGCCTATGCGGACCTGCGTCAGAGTGGCAGTCGCGACGAGTATCAGCTGACCCTGCGCGATGCCCTGCTGATCGGTCTGGCCCAGGCGCTGGCGTTGATTCCCGGAACCTCGCGCTCGGGCATCACCATCACCGCGGCGCTGTTGCTGGGCATGAATCGTGAGGCCGCGGCGCGTTTCTCGTTCCTGATGTCGATCCCGGTGATCGTGATGGCCGGCGGGATGGAAGTCGTGGCACTTGTCCGCGATGCCGCGGAGGTGGAGTGGGTTACCCTGGTGGTGGGGGGGCTGCTCTCGGCCATCAGCGCCTATCTCTGCATTCACTACTTCCTGGCCTTTATCAAGCGGTTCGGCATGCAGCCCTTCGTGATCTACCGGCTGCTGCTCGGGGCCTGGCTGCTATGGCTATTCTGGTAACACCCCCTGTGAGGAGTCCGGCGTGATTCGACACCTGCTGTTGCTGCCCACCTTGCTGCTGCTGCTTGCGCTGGCGGCCTGCTCCGAGCGCGACCGGCCGCTCGATTCGCCGGTACGCCTCGAGGGCGCCATCTTCGGCAGCTTCTACCAGGTGACCATCGTCGATCCCCTGACCCGCGGTGAGGCCAGCGCCCTGGAAGAGGGGATTCTCGCCGAGCTCGAGGCGGTGGATGCCAGCATGTCGCTCTACCGCGATGACTCCGAACTGATGGCCTTCAACCAGGCACCGACCGGGGAGTGGCAGCCACTCTCCGATGCGCTTTACGAGGTCCTGGCCATCGGTCGGACCGTGGCCGAGGAGAGCGGCGGAGCCTTCGACATGACCATCGGCGGGCTGGTCAACCTGTGGAGCTTCGGTGCCGAGGCCCGTCCCCGGGAGGTTCCCGCCGACGCCGAGCTGGCCAGGCGCCTGGCACAGGTCGGCACCGACGCGCTGGAGCTCGACGCCCAACAGCGTGAGGCGAGGCGTACGCGCGAGGTGACCGTCGACCTGGGTGGGGTCGCCAAGGGCCACGCCACCGATCGGGTAGCCGCCTTTCTCGACGCCGAGGGGGTCGAGCACTATCTGGTGAACCTCGGTGGTGACCTGCTTGCCAGCGGCTACCGGGACGGCGAGAAGGAGCCCTGGCGCATCGGTATCGAGGCGCCCCTGGAGGATCGCCAGGAGGCGCAGTATATGCTGTCGCTGCACGATGTCTCGGTGGCGACTTCCGGCGACTACCGCAACTATTTCGAGGAGGAGGGGCGGCGCTACTCCCACACCCTGGACCCACGCAACGGGCGGCCGATCACCCATCGCCTGGCGTCGGTCAGCGTCTTCCATACCTCCAATGCCTGGGCGGATGCCTGGGCCACGGCACTGACGGTGCTCGGCGAGGAGGCGGGCATGGCGCTGGCCCGTGAGCACCGGCTGAGTGCGCTGATGATATTACGCCAGGAGGAGGGCTGGACGAGCCGGGTCACTCCCGCCTTCGTCGAGCAGTTCGGCAAGGCGCGGGTCGAGGAGCTGGGGCTCGAGGTCGCGGACAGCGACGCCTCCCGGCAACATGAACAACAGGATCAGGAGTGAAGGATGACGCTTGATGTCGTAATACTGGCCGCCGGGCAGGGCACCCGGATGCGCTCGACCCTGCCCAAGGTGCTGCACCGTCTGGCCGGCAAGCCGATGGTACGCCACGTGATCGATACCGCCGGGGGACTCAGCGCCGAGCGCACCCACGTCGTGGTGGGCCATGGCGCCGAGAAGGTGCGTGAGGCCCTGGCCGACTGTCGGGTGCACTTCGCCCTGCAGGCCGAACAGAAGGGCACCGGCCATGCCGTGTCCCAGGCGCTCGACGGGCTCGGCAATGGCAAGGTCCTGGTGCTCTACGGTGATGTTCCCCTGATCCAGCGCACGACCCTCGAACGACTGCTGAAGGGTGTCGACGACGATCACCTGGGCCTGCTCACCGTGACCCTCGATGATCCCAGCGGCTATGGACGCATCCTGCGCAATGCCGAGGGGCAGGCGGTGGCCATCGTCGAACACAAGGACGCCAGCGAAAGCGAGCGTGCGGTGCGAGAGTGCAATACCGGCATCATGGCGATGACCGCCAGCCAGCTGCGCCGCTGGCTGCCGCGACTCTCCGCCGACAATGCCCAGGGCGAGTACTACCTCACCGACATCATCGCCATGGCCGCCGCCGAGGGCGTCAGGGTGGTCACCGCTCAACCGGGCGACCCGGTCGAGGTGGAGGGGGTCAACAATCGCCTGCAGATGGCGCGTCTCGAGCGGGCCCACCAGCAGGCCATCGCCGAAAAACTGATGACCGAGGGCGTGGCGCTCGCCGACCCGTCGCGTCTCGACGTGCGTGGCACCCTTCGCTGTGGCCACGACGTGGAGATCGACGTGGGCTGTGTCTTCGAGGGCGAGGTGGAGCTGGGCGAGGGTGTTCGCATTGGGCCCCACTGCGTGATTCGCGACAGCCATATCGGCGCCGAGAGCGTGATCGAGCCCCATAGCGTCATCGAAGGGGCGGTGATCGCCGGACACGCCACCATCGGCCCCTTCGCGCGCCTGCGGCCCGGCTCGCGCCTGGCGGTAGGGACCAAGGTCGGTAACTTCGTCGAGACCAAGAACGTCGAGGTGGGCGAGGGCAGCAAGATCAACCATCTGAGCTATGTGGGCGACGCCCGCCTGGGGCGCGGTGTCAACGTCGGTGCGGGCACCATCACCTGCAACTATGATGGTGCCAACAAGCACCATACCGAGATCGATGACGAGGCCTTCATCGGCTCCAACAGTGCCCTGGTAGCGCCGGTAAGCATCGGGCGGGGAGCCACCGTGGGGGCCGGCTCCACCGTGGCCAAGGATGTGCCCGACAACTCCCTGGCGGTGACCCGTGCCCGCCAGATGACCAAGGCGGACTGGCCCCGGCCCCGCAAGCAGGACGACTAAGGAGAGAGAGCGATGTGTGGAATCGTCGGAGCCGTTTCCGAGCGTAACGTGGAGGGGATTCTTCTGGAGGGCCTCAAGCGCCTGGAATATCGTGGCTATGACTCCGCGGGCATGGCGGTGCTTGACCCCGACGGCAGACTGCAGCGGTGCCGGGCGATGGGCAAGGTGGCGGCCCTGGAGGAGCGCCTGGTCGCCGAGCCGCTGGCCGGTCGCAGCGGGATCGCCCATACCCGCTGGGCGACCCATGGTCGACCCAGCGAGGTGAATGCCCACCCCCACCAGTCCGGCGAGCGCCTGGCGGTGGTGCATAATGGCATCATCGAGAACCATGAGGCCTTGCGTCGTGAGCTCGAGGCCGAGGGCTACCACTTCACCTCCGAGACCGACACCGAGGTGGTGGCGCATCTGCTGGAGCGCGAGAGCCGCCAGGCGGGTGATCTGCTCACCGCGGTACGCGGCATTCTCGCTCGACTGGATGGGGCCTATGCGCTGGGGGTGATCCACGCCGATGAGCCCGACGTCATCATCGGGGCCCGCAAGGGCAGCCCGCTGGTGGTCGGGGTGGGCATCGGCGAGGCCTTCCTCGGCTCCGATCCGCTGGCCCTGCTGCAGGTCACTGACCGTTTCATCTATCTGGAGGAGGGGGATGCGGTTCGCCTCTCCGCCGGTGGCCGCATCGAGATCTTCGATGCCGACGGTGCGGCGGTGAAGCGTGAGGTCACCACCTTCGAGCATGGCGATGGCGCGGCCAGCAAGGGCGAGTACCGTCACTTCATGCTCAAGGAGATCCACGAGCAGACGGCGGTGATCGGCGCGACCCTGGAGGGGCGTCTCGGGGAGCGCTCGGCGCTGGTGGAGAGCTTCGGCCCCGAGGCCGAGGCGCTCTTCGGGCAGGTCAGGCAGATTCATATCGTTGCCTGTGGCACCAGCTATCATGCGGGCATGGTGGCGCGCTACTGGCTGGAGCGCTATGCCGGCGCTCCGGTGCAGGTGGAGGTCGCCTCGGAGTATCGCTATCGCCGGGTCGTGGTTCCCGAAGGGACCCTGTTCGTGACCCTCTCCCAGTCCGGCGAGACCGCCGATACCCTGGCTGCGCTGCGCTTCGCCAGGGCGGGTGATTACCTGGCCAGCCTGGCGATCTGCAACGTGCCGGGCAGCTCCCTGGTGCGCGAGTCGGACCTCTCCCTGATGACCCATGCCGGGCCCGAGATCGGCGTGGCGTCCACCAAGGCCTTCACGACGCAGCTTACCGCCCTGCTGTTGCTGACTCTGGCGCTGGGGCGCGTCAAGGGGCTCGACGAGGCCGTGCAGGCCGAGGTGGTCACGGCGCTGCGCGGCCTGCCGCGGCTGGTGGAGCGTGTGCTGGCGCTGGATCCGGCCATCGAGGAGCTCTCCATGGCCTTCGCCGAGAAGCAGCACGCCCTCTTCCTGGGGCGTGGGGCTCACTTCCCCATCGCCCTGGAGGGCGCGCTCAAGCTCAAGGAGATCTCCTATATCCACGCCGAGGCCTACCCGGCGGGCGAGCTCAAGCATGGCCCGCTGGCACTGGTCGACAGCGAGATGCCGGTGATCTCCGTGGCGCCCAACGATGAGCTGCTCGACAAGCTCAAGTCCAATCTGCAGGAGGTGCGCGCGCGCGGCGGTGAGCTGTTCGTGTTCGCCGACGAGGGGGTAGGACTCGAGGCCTCCGAGGGCATTCGGGTGCTGCGCCTGCCCCGGGTGCATGAGGCGCTGGCGCCGATCGTCTATACCTTGCCGCTGCAGTTGCTCAGCTACCATGTGGCGGTCCTCAAGGGTACCGATGTGGATCAGCCACGCAACCTGGCCAAGAGCGTGACGGTGGAGTGACGGCCCCAGGTGACGAACCGCCGCTCCATCTGGGGCTGCCCATGTGGGCCAATCCCGACTGGCGCGGCGGACTCTATCCTCCTCATGGCGGCGGCCTCGAGGAGTATGCCCGGGTCTTCACCTGTGTGGAGGGCAACACCACCTTCTACAGCGGCGCGCCACGCGCCGAGACCGTGGCGGCCTGGGCGCGTCAGGCACCCCCGGGCTTCCGTTTCTGCTTCAAGCTGCCCGCCGCCCTGACCCATGAGCGACGCCTGGCCGGCATCGAGGCCGAACTCGATGCCTTCCTCACGGTCCTCGAACCGCTGCACGGCCGCCTGGGCCCGTTGATGGTCCAGCTTCCCCGGGATTTCGGTGGCGATGAACTGCCTCGTCTCGAGGCGCTGCTCGCACGCTGGCCGGGCGACATTCCCTGTGCGGTCGAGGTGCGCCACACCGATTTTTTCCACAAGGGGAGCGTCGAGCGCCATTTCAACAGGATGTTGATAACTCACGGTGTGGATCGGGTGATGCTCGATGTGCGCCCCCTATTCGCCACTCCCGCCGGTGAGCATCCCGGCCTGCAGCAGGCCCAGCGCGAGAAGCCGAAACGCCCATTACACGTGCTTTCCACGGGAGGTCGACCCCTGGTGCGCTATATCGGGCATCACGACTCGACCATCAATGAACATTACTTCGCGGCCTGGATCGATCGCCTTGCCCTGTGGATAAAACAGGGGAAAACCCCTTATCTGATGGTGCATACACCGGACAACCGGCAGGCACCCCAGCTGGCGCGGCGCCTCCATGATCGCCTGGCAGAGCGACTGGCCCTGCCCTCCTTGCCGGCCTTCCCCGGCGAGGCCCAGGCCAGCCTGTTCGGGAGTTGATGCCTGCTTCCCCCTGCTCCTAAAGAGCAAGTGCCAAACCACAGAAGACGCTGGCCATCGAGTGTTTGATCGGATAGTTTTATGGTCCGGAGTGCTCATACCCCCGGATTCTGACTGGATTTGGCGCTGAACCTGCGTCGATCTTGCGATGGTCCTGCGCTCCCGTGCTCTTCGGTCAACGGCCACCCGCCGACGATCGTGAAGCGCAACGGCAGTGATCCTGCCCGGATCCTGTCATGCTCTGGACGGTGTCATGTAATCCATGACGCTCTGGACGTGGCAATGACAAGCACAAGCCGCCAACGCGCCGGATCGGCCGCTGGCGACACGTACACACAGGGTGAAACATGTCCAAACTCTCCCATGCACAGTGGTCATCGAAGATGGCCTTTATCCTGGCAGCCACCGGTTCGGCGGTGGGGCTGGGCAATATCTGGCGCTTCTCCTATATGGTAGGGGATAGCGGGGGCGCGGCCTTCGTGCTCATCTACCTGGCCTGTGTGGCCCTGGTCGGCCTGCCGATCCTGGTCGCCGAATGGCTGATCGGCCGCCGTGGCCAGAAGAACCCGATCAACTCGATGCTCGACCTGGCTCGTCAGAGCGGTCGTCTGCCGGCCTGGGCACTGGTCGGGGTCAGTGGCGTTCTGGGTGCCTTCCTGATTCTTTCCTTCTACAGCGTGATCGGCGGCTGGTCGCTCTTCTATACCCTGGGTTCGGTCACCGGCAAGTTCACGGGCATGGACTCCGATGGTGTCGGCGCCATCTTCAGTGGCCTGCTGGGTAACGCCACCGCCTTGACCCTGTGGCATACCGCCTTCATGGCGCTGGTGATCTTTATCGTGGCTCGCGGCGTGACCAAGGGCCTGGAGGGTGCCGTCAAGACTCTGATGCCGGCACTGGTCATCCTGATGGTGGTGCTGGTGATCTATGGCATGACCACCGGTCACTTCGGTGAGGCCATGGCCTTCATGTTCAGCCCCGACTGGAGCGCCATCAACGGTGAGGTAGTGCTGGCCGCCATGGGACAGGCCTTCTTCACCCTGTCGCTGGGCATGGGCATCATGCTGGCCTATGGCTCCTATCTGGGTGAGGACGTCAGCCTGATCGGTACGGCACGCACGGTGATCATTCTGGATACCGCCATCGCGCTGCTGGCCGGCATGGCGATCTTCCCCATCGTCTTCGCCAATGGCCTGAGCCCGGGCGAGGGACCGGGGCTGATCTTCGTCACCCTGCCGCTGGCCTTCGGCAACATGGCTTGGGGTACCATCCTCGGCCTGGCGTTCTTCCTGCTGCTGACCTTCGCCGCCCTGACTTCGGCGATCTCGCTGCTGGAGCCGACGGTGGAGCTGCTCGAGGAGCGCACGCCGCTATCGCGTGTCGCGGCCACCCTGGTGGCCGGTGTGGCGGTCTGGGTGCTGGGTATTGCGGCGCTGATGTCGTTCAACGTCTGGGACGAGTTCCTGATCCTGGGGCTGAACGTCTTCGACTTCCTGGATACCCTCACCAGCAAGTTCATGTTGCCGCTGACCGGCCTGGGCGCGATCCTGTTCGTGGCCTGGCGTCTCGACCGCGACAGCGTGATCAACGAGCTGGGGCTCTCGGCCGGTCAGGCTCAGCTGTGGCAGGTGGTGTCTCGTGTGGTGGCACCGATCGGGGTGGTCGTGGTGTTCGTCTACGGCCTGGTCTAGGCTCGCCGACCATCACGGTACTGGCTTCAAGCCCTGACGAGCCCCGCCCTGGCGGGGCTCGTTGCATATCGTGGGGTGACGTCAGTGCATGGCGTCCTCGGTGAGCTCGGCTTCTGGCAACTCGGCGATCTCCCGAGCCAGCTGCTTGAACTCGCTGTGGAGCTCGATGCCACGCCGGGCCCGCAGGTGACGCTGGGCGGCGGTGCGGGTGCGCTCTTCGTGCTCATGGACTTCCATGCTCATGAAGATGTCGAGAAGTTCACTCTTCAGGGAGGTTAACCGTTCGGTCTTGTGCATGATCGACTCTCTCCTTGGACGCTACGCGACACTGCACTTGTTACTATACATCACTTGACAGAATGATGACGGCGTGAGTCTTTTCCTCATGACGCTGCCTCAACGCTCCCCGGGCGGAGGCGCACTGCCCATATGGCCCCGCCTTCGGGCATACTGTAATTGGATACCATGAGTCAGATACCATGATCGTTCGTCATCGCATTGCGGTGGCCAGCCAAGGAGTTCCGTGTGAGTCGTGCCCTGTTCGATGAGATGAGACACCGCATGGAGCACTTCCGCCGCTCCGAGCAGAAGGTGGCGCGCTTCGTGCTGCGCAACCCCGAGGAAGTGATCCATATGCGAATCGTCGACCTGGCGACCGAAGCCAAGGTCAGCGAACCGACGGTGGTGCGCTTCTGTCGGGCGCTGGGCTGCAACGGCTTCCAGGACTTCAAGCTCAAGTTGGCGCAGATGCTGGCGGCCGGCAGCCAGTTCGCCCAGTTCTCGATGAACGACAGTGACTCGGTGGCGGAGTTTTCCCACAGCATCTTCGACTCCACCGTGGGCACCCTGCTGTCGGTGCGCGACCGCCTCGACAACGAGGCGCTGAGCAAGGCGATCAATGCCCTGGCCATGGCCAATCGGGTCGAGTTCTACGGCTTCGGGGCCTCCGGCGCGGTGGCCTTCGATGCTCAGCACAAGTTCTTCCGTCTGCAGATCTCCACCGCCGCCTATGCCGACCCGCATATGCAGAACATGTCGGCGGTGACCCTCAAGGAGGGGGATGTGGTGGTCGCCATCTCCCAGACCGGCCGCACCCGGGCGCTGGTGGCCAGCGTGCGCCTGGCACGGGAGGCCGGTGCCACGGTGATCGGGCTGTGCCCCGACGGTTCGCCGCTGGCCGAGGAGGTGACCCTGCCGCTGTATATCGACGTTCATGAGGACACCGAGATCTACACGCCCATGAGCTCGCGCATCGCCCATCTGGTGCTGGTCGATGTGCTGGCCGTGGGCGTGGCCAAGACCCGCGGTCCCAAGCTCGCCGAACAGCTTCGTGAAGTGAAGAAGAGCCTGACACCGCTGCGTTTTCCGGAGCAGGACGGCAAGCCGTAGCCACTTGAGGATACGGCTTGCCCGGGGACAGCTCGCCTCCCGCAGGGGACAGATCCCGGCCAAGCCGCCCAGTCCGCGTTGGTGCACCCTGCTTACGGTGCCCTCAGGGGGTAAGCTTCCAGCCAGGGGCATATGGTAAGCTGGTCGGCCATTCTCGACCCGGCACAGCCTTACCATGGACGACGTCACGGCGATCCTCGACCACCTGAATGCCGCCCAGCGCGAGGCGGTCAGCGCCCCCCAGGGCAATATGCTGGTGCTGGCCGGGGCCGGCTCCGGCAAGACCCGGGTGCTGGTGCAGCGCATCGCCTGGCTGATGCAGGCCGAGGGGCTCTCCCCCTATGCGGTGCTGGCTGTGACCTTTACCAACAAGGCGGCCCGCGAGATGCGCACGCGTCTGGAGGCGTTGGTAGGCACGTCACTGCGCCATGTCTGGGTCGGCACCTTCCACTCCATCGCCCATCGCCTGCTGCGCACCCACTGGCAGGACGCTCGCCTGCCCCAGCATTTCCAGATCATCGACAGCGATGACCAGCTGCGCCTGATCAAGCGACTGATCAGGGAGAGCGACATCGATGACGAACGCTTCCCGCCCCGTCAGGTGCAGTCGTTCATCTCCGGCTGCAAGGAGGAGGGGCTACGCCCCCATCAGGTCGATGTGCATGGCGATGCCTACCTGGGCCTGATGGTCGAGCTCTATGATCGCTATCAGCTGACCTGTGAGCGTGGCGGCCTGGTCGACTTCGGCGAGCTGCTGCTGCGTAGCCTTGAGCTGCTGCGTGACAACCCGGCGCTACTGGCCCACTACCAGCAGCGTTTCGCCCATGTGCTGGTGGACGAGTTCCAGGACACCAATACCCTGCAGTACGCCTGGCTCAAGCTGCTGACCGGCATGACCACGCCGATGACCGTGGTGGGAGACGATGATCAGTCGATCTATGGCTGGCGTGGCGCTCGTGTGGAGAACATTCGCCGCTTCGAGCGCGAGTTCCCGCAGACGAAGACGGTGCGCCTGGAGCAGAACTATCGCTCCACCAGTGCCATCCTCGAGGCCGCCAACGCCCTGATCGGCCACAATGCCGAGCGCATGGGCAAGACGCTATGGACCGCCGGCGAGCGCGGCGAACCGATCTCGGTCTACAGCGGCTTCAATGACCTCGACGAGGCGCGCTTTATCGTCGACACGCTGCGCGAACGGGTCGAGGAGGGCGTCAATCGCCGCGAGATCGCCATTCTCTACCGCTCCAATGCCCAGTCGCGGGTGATCGAGGAGACCCTGATCCGCCAGGGCGTGCCCTATCGTATCTATGGCGGTCATCGCTTCTACGAGCGTCTGGAGATCAAGAACGCCCTGGCCTACCTGCGACTGCTGCTCAATCGCGATGATGATGCCTCCCTGGAGCGGGTGATCAATGTGCCGGCCCGGGGCATCGGCACGCGTACCGTGGAACTGCTGCGCCGGCGTGCCCGCGAGGGGAGCGTTTCGCTATGGCAGGCGCTCCATGATGGTCTGGCCGACGGCGCCCTCAAGGGGCGTGCCGGCACCGCTCTGCAGGCCTTCGCCGATCTGATCGATACTCTGGACAACGATGGCGCCGGCCTCGCGCTCCACGAGATCATCGACCATGTGATCGCGCGTACCGGGCTGCTCGAGCACCATCGCAATGAGAGGGGAGAGAAGGGGCAGGCGCGGGTCGAGAACCTCGAGGAGCTGGTCACCGCGGCCAGGGCCTTCACCCAGGGCGACGCCTTCGATGCACCGGAGGCCGGCGAGGGGGCCACGGCGCTGGAGGCCTTCCTCTCCGAGGCGGCGCTCAACGCCGGCGAGCATGAGGCCGACGAGTTCGAGGATAGCGTTCAGCTGATGACCCTGCACTCGGCCAAGGGTCTCGAGTTCCCGGTGGTGTTTATCGCCGGGGTGGAGGAGGGGCTCTTTCCCCACCGCATGTCGGCGGAGGACCCGAGCCGCCTGGAAGAGGAGCGTCGCCTCTGTTACGTGGGCCTGACCCGCGCCATGCGCAAGCTCTATCTGACCCATGCCGAGATTCGCCGGCTGCACGGCAAGGAGACCTTCCAGCGCGCCTCGCGCTTCCTGCGCGAGATTCCCGAGGAGTATCTCGAGGAGGTGCGCCTGCGCGGCCAGGTATCGCGACCCGTCACCACCTCGCGCCCCACCGGGCTGCGCCAGAGCGAGGTCAACGGTGGTGATGACCTGCCATCGCTCTCCCTCGGGCAGCGGGTCAGTCATCCGGTATTCGGTGAGGGGGTGATCCTCAATGCCGAGGGCGAGGGTCCCCGGGCGCGGGTGCAGGTCAGCTTCGCGGGGGAGGGGGACAAGTGGCTGGTGCTGGGCTTCGCCAAGCTGACGCCACTGTGACATTCAGGGTGCCTGAGTTTCCGTTGACGTTCACGGCAGCGGGTGGCTTGTGGGTCTGTTCACGTCTGGAGCATACTGCCAGGCGGACACAGCCGCGCGACAGGCGCGGTGCTCGCATAATAATCCGTACGGAGTGATGCCTGAATGCAACGTCGCAAGTTCTTGACCACCCTGGGTGCCGGCGCCGCCGGTGTGGTCGCCGCCCCCTTCGTCTCCACCGCCAAGGCCCAGGAGACCATCACCTGGAACATGGTCACCTCCTGGCCCAAGAACTTCCCGGCCCTGGGTACCGGTGCCAGCGAGTTCGCCAAGCGCATCGAGACACTCTCCGGCGGTCGCATGCGTATCCGCGTGCATGGTGCCGGTGAACTGGTACCGGCACTCGAAGTGTTCGATGCCGTGGCCGCCGGTACCGCCGAGATGGGTCACTCCGCCTCCTACTACTGGCGTGGCAAGGTAGCGGCGTCACAGTTCTTTACCGCCGTGCCCTTCGGCATGACGACCCAGGAAACCAACGCCTGGCTCTATTACGGCGGCGGTCAGGAACTGTGGGACGAGCTCTATGCCAAGCACAATCTCAAGCCCTTCCCGGTGGGCAATACCACTACCCAGCCCGGCGGCTGGTTCAAGAAGGAGATCAACTCCCTGGAGGACCTGCAGGGGCTCAAGCTGCGTCTGCCCGGCCTGGCCGGTGAGGCGATGAACCGTATCGGTGTCACCACCGTCACCATGCCGGGCTCGGAGATCTTCACCTCCATGCAGACCGGGGTGCTGGATGCCGCCGACTGGGTCAGTCCCTACAACGACCTGGCCTTCGGTCTTCACCAGGTGGCCGACTACTACTACACCTCGGCCTGGAACGAGCCCAGTGCGATCCTCGAGGGAACCGTCAACCTGGAGGCCTGGAATGCCCTGCCCGATGATCTCAAGGCGGTGGTGACCGAGGCGGCTCGGGCGGCCAATCTGGCGATGATCAGCGAGTTCACCTTCCGCAACGCCCAGGCCCTGGATACCCTGGTCAACGAGCATGGAGTCAAGCTGCGCATCTTCCCCGAGGATGTGATGAAGGCGCTCTATGAAGCCTCCCAGGAGGTGATCGCCGAGCAGGTCGAGAGCGACCCGGACTCGAAGAAGGTCCATGACTCCTACGTCGCCTTCCAGAAGCTGGTGCGGGCGTCCAACGATGCCGGCGAGTTTGCCTACCTCAAGGCGCGTGAGGCGGTGCAGTCCTGAGGGCATGACCCCTCGGCAGAGGGCCGATCGGCCACGGCCCCCGGCGTATGCCACTGAACCGGCATGAAATGGCGGCTATCGGCCGGGGGGTGTTTGAAAACCAGAGCGGGGGCGCCGAGTGGCGCCCCCGCTCTGCATTGGTGGAAGCAGTCAGGTCTCGCGACGCACCGCACGGATGCGCCCATTGTCATCCATGGCCACCATCACGAAGCGAGCCTCGGTCACCTTGTGGAGCTCGTCGGGATTGCGTTCATGGGGTTGGCGGATCCACACCTCGACGTCGATGCGGATGGAGCTATGGCCGATCTCGACCAGGCGGGTGAAGATATTGACCGTGGAGCCGACCCGCACCGGACACAGGAAGTCCATCGACTCGATCGCCACGGTGGCGGTGCGACCGTTGGCCTCCCGGTCGGCCGCCAGCTCGGCGGCCTGATCCATATGGGCAACCAGCCAGCCCCCGGCGATATCGCCGTGGAGGTTGGTGTCCTGGCGACTGGCCAGCAGCTTGAGAGTCAGCTCTCCCCGTGGGCGCGGGCTGTCATCGAGTTCTGTCATGAAGGTGTCATCATCCTGGCTTGTTATTGGGGGCGAGACCGGACCCATGGTAAACCCGGGCTCGCTCACCCTCCAGCCCCGTGTGACGTGTGGCAGGGTAGAGGATAGCGAGAAGCCGTTGCCCAAACTATCAGTCGGCAGGCCGCGGGCGCGGCTCCGCAGTCGGCCGTGGGGTAGCATGGGTAGAGGACGCCGGGGTGAGGGGAGGCCACATGGCCAGAGTCGATGAACGCAGATGGTTACGCTGGATGGCACCGCTGCTTGGCGTGCTGCTGCTTCTGCTGGCGGTACGGGTACCGGCGGATGATGTCATCGGACCGCTGAGTGCGGTGGGATCGGACACCCTGGCGGGTCCCATGCTGCGCTGGGGGGAGCGGCTGGCCGAGCGCCATCCGGGGGTGCGCCTGCAGCTTCAGGCCAGTGGCTCGGCCAGCGCCCCGGCCGCGCTGACCGCTGGCACCGCGCGCCTGGGCGCGATGTCGCGGCCCATGAATGATCACGAGCGCGAGGCCTTTATCGCCCGCCATGGCTATCCTCCCGTGGAACTGAAGGTGGCTCGCGATGCCCTGGTGGTCATCGTGCATCGCCATAATCCGCTGGAGAGCCTCGGTCGTCGGGAGCTGGATGCCATCTTTTCGGAGTCGCGTCGCTGCGGTGCCGACCAGGGGGTCGAACGCTGGTCCCAGCTGGGGGGCATGCTGCCGGAGGACCGTATCGTGCTGCATGGACGCAACGTCGCCTCGGGGACCCATGATCTGTTTCGCAGGCGAGCCCTGTGTGGTGGCGGTTTCCGGGTGCGTCTCAACGAGCACCCCGGCTCGGCGGCGGTGGCGGCGGCGGTGGCCGCCGAGCCATCGTCCATCGGCTTCGTGGGTCTCAATCACCTGACCGCCGGCGTCAGGGCGCTTCAGCTCCATGACGCCCAGGGCCGGGCCGTCTCACCCACGCCTCGGGCCGTGCGCCGCGGCGACTACCCCCTGTGGCGTTACCTCTATCTCTATGTGAACCTGCCCCCCGGCAGTGCGCTGACGGGGCCGGAGCATGCCTTCCTCGAGCTGGTGCTCTCCCCGCAGGGCCAGGCGGTGGTCGAGGAGCTGGGCTTCGTCACCCTGACCGAGGAGCGGCTGATGCAGCAGCGCGACTGGCTGGCCTCGCTGCCGATGGCCGAGTAGCGCTGTCACGCGACTGTCATCGTTCTGTCGTAAAGTGGTGTTCCTGTTTCTATCCTCCGCGCCTGATGAGTGGCCATGATCGACTCTCGCCCGCCTCCCTCGCTGCACCTGCGTCGTCGTCGCCTTCGCGACCGCCTGGCGACCCTGCTGATCACCGCGGGGGGCATCGGGGTGCTGGTATCGGTACTGGCCATCGGGGTGTTTCTGGCGCTGGAGGTGATACCGCTCTTTCTGGGGGCGGATGCTATTGATACCGATGCACTGTGGCGCCCTCAGCCGGTGGAGGGGGCCGTCGAGCCCCGGCATCGCTGGCGGCCCGAGCCCCTGGGGGAGGCCAGTCCGGCGCATTACGGCATGCTGCCGCTTGCCTGGGGCACGCTCAAGGCCGCGCTGTGGGCGCTGCTGTTCGCGGTTCCCCTGGCGCTGGGCGCCGCGGTGCATTCGGCGCTCTACATGCCGCGTCGCCTGCGGGCCCGGTTGAAGCCTACCCTGGAGCTGATGGAGGCCATGCCCGGGGTGGTGGTCGGTTTCGTTGCCGGCCTGCTGCTGGCGCCCTGGGTAGAGCGGCATTTAATCGCCACCTTGCTGCTGGTGATCACCTTGCCTTTTGGGGTGCTGCTGGCAGGAGGAGCGAGGGGGCTGTTGCCGGCGCCACTGGGGAGGCAGCTGCCCCTTGGCTGGGCGGGAGTGTGGCTGATGCCCTGGCTGCTGATGGTGGGGGCCATCACCCTGTGTCTGGCGCCCTGGCTCGAGGCGGCGCTGGTGGGGGGAGATCTGCGTGGCTGGCTCGCCGCCACCCTGGGCCTCGACTATGCGGCGCGCAATGCCATGATCGTCGGTGTGGCCATGGGCTTTGCCGTGATCCCCGGCATCTATGCGCTGGCCGAGGATGCCCTGAACGGGGTGCCCGATAGCCTCGCCGAGGGTGCCCAGGCACTGGGTGCCACCCGCTGGCAGACGCTCTGGCGGGTGGTGCTGCCCGCGGCCTCACCGGGCATCCTGAGCGCGGTGATGATCGGCGCCGGCCGGGCGGTGGGTGAAACCATGATCGTGTTGATGGCCAGCGGCAATACCGCCCTGATGACCCTGAGTCCCCTGGAGGGGCTGCGCTCGCTGTCGGCGACCATTGCCATCGAGCTGCCTGAGGCCGCCGTCGGCGGTACCCACTATCGGTTGCTGTTCCTGGCGGCGCTGGTGTTGTTTCTCTTCACCTTTCTGGTCAATACCCTGGCCGAAGTGATGCGTACTCGCCTGCGGCGCCGCTATCGACGCCGGGAGGGAGGAGCATGAGAGGGTCGTGGCGACGCTACGGTGAAGGCCCCTGGCCCTGGCTGGCCGCCGGCAGTGTGGCGCTGTCGCTGCTGCTGTTGCTGGCTCTGCTGTTGCTGCTGGCCACGCGTGGGCTGGGCCATTTCTGGCCCGCCGAGGTGGCCGTGGTGACGCCTCACGCCGGCTCGCCCTTCGCCGGCATCGCGGTGCGTGAGGAGACGATCCCCGGCGACACCCGGCGTGAGCGCCTCTACTTCACCGCCAACCGGGATCTGGAGGGTGACCGCTGGCGCTGGGTCGAGCTGGGGGAGATCGCCAGGATCGACTACCCAGCCGAGCTGGTGATGATGGAGCGCAGCCGCTGGGGCGATCTTGTCGGTCGGTTGGTAGCGCTCGAAGGGGAGGAAGAGAGCCATGTCGGCGAGGCTGCCTGGCCCGCCCTGGAGGCGCGACTGAAGGCGCTGGAGAGGCTGCGCGACGAACGCAACCGCCTGCGCGACGAGGTGGTGATGCCTCTGGTTCGTCGCCTCGAGACCGTCGACAGCGACGAGGCTCGCGCGGCGCTGGTCGCGGCCAATGGGCGTATCCGTGAGCTTCAGGCGGCCATGGGCGGCGCTACCCTGATAGTGGAGAGCGCCGACGGGCGGCGTGTCGAGCAGCCCCTGGAGGAGGTACTACGTGCCTGGCGGCCCAACGCCATGACGCTGCCCGACAGAGTGGTTGCCTGGGCAGAAGGCGTGTGGCGCTTCCTCTCCGAGGGGCCACGCGCCGCCAACAGCGCCGGAGGGGTGTGGCCGGCGATCTTCGGTACCATGTTGATGGTGCTGCTGATGTCGCTGGTGGTGACCCCCTTCGGTGTGCTGGCCGCCATCTA
Source organism: Halomonas sp. LES1 (assembly GCF_031846005.1). NCBI lineage: Bacteria > Pseudomonadati > Pseudomonadota > Gammaproteobacteria > Oceanospirillales > Halomonadaceae > Halomonas > Halomonas sp. LES1. The sequence goes on along the minus strand of NZ_JAVRGC010000005.1, from coordinate 89,747 downwards.
TCTCAATGAGGTGGCCCATCAGGGAGCGCTGACTCGCATCGTGCGCATCGGTGTGCGTAACCTGGCCGGGGTTCCCTCCATCGTCTTCGGGGTGTTCGGGCTGGGAGTGTTCGTCCATGGCATCGGCGGGAGCCTGGACGAGTGGTTCTTCAGCGAACGACTGCCATCCCCTACCTTCGGCACCGGCGGCCTGCTGTGGGCCTCCCTGACCCTGGCCCTGCTGACCCTGCCGGTGGTGATCGTGGCCACCGAGGAGGGGCTGGCTCGGGTGCCCGACCATCAGCGGGAGGGAGCCCTGGCGCTGGGCGCCACCCGCATGGAGATGCTGACCCGGGTGGTGCTGCCGATGACGCTGCCCGCCATGCTGACCGGCATGATCCTGGCCGTGGCCAGGGCCGCCGGCGAGGTGGCGCCCCTGATGCTGGTGGGGGTCGCCAAGCTGGCCTCCCGGGTGCCGGTGGACGGCGACTTCCCCTACCTGCATCTTGAACGCAAGTTCATGCATCTTGGCTACCATATCTACGACACCGCCCTCCATGGCGATGATGTCCAGGCCGCCATGCCGCTGGCCTTCGCCACGGCACTGTTGCTGGTGCTGGTGATCCTGATGCTTAACCTGACTGCAATATTTCTGCGCCATCATCTGAGGCTGCGTCATGAGGTGCCGTCGCGCGTCTAGCGGTGGCCTCGAGGAGAATCTGTCTGGTGTCCGTTTTCACGTCGTCATCCGCCGCGAGAGGGCCGATCATCGACTTCGCCGCCTCCGAAAGCTGCCTGGAGATCACCGGGGTGAGCCTTGCGTATGGCGACAAGCCGGCGCTGCGCGATCTCACCCTGCGCGTGCCACGCCACCGGGTGACGGCCTTTATCGGCCCATCCGGGTGCGGCAAGTCGACCCTGCTGCGCGCCCTCAACCGACTCCACGATCTCAACGAGGAGGTGGTGCGGTGCGGCGAGATTCGCCTCGAAGGGCAGGATATTCACGCCCCCGAGGTGGAGGTGGCGGAGTTGCGGCGCCGGGTGGGCATGGTCTTCCAGGCGCCCAATCCCTTCCCCATGTCGATCTATGACAACGTGGCTTTCGGTCTGCGCCTGCAGGGGGGGATGCGCAGGCGCCAGATGGACGATAGCGTCGAGTGGGCGCTGCGCTCCGCGGCACTCTGGGAGGAGGTGAAGGATCGCCTTCGGGCCTCTGCCTGGGCACTTTCGGGGGGCCAGCAGCAGCGCCTGGTGATCGCCCGGACCCTGGCGGTTCAGCCCGAGGTGCTGCTGCTCGACGAACCGGCCTCTGCCCTGGATCCCATCTCGACGCTGAAGATCGAGGAGCTGATCGGCAACCTGAAGTCGCGCCTCAGCCTGGTGCTGGTCACCCACAACATGCAGCAGGCGGCACGGGTCTCCGATTTCACCGCCTTCCTCGAGCAGGGCGAGCTGGTGGAGTACGGCCCCACCCAGACGCTGTTCACCCATCCGCGCCTCGCGCGCACCGAGAACTACATCACCGGGCGCATGACCTGAAGGGTCCGGCCCCAAGGAGAGTCCCATGGACATCAGCAGCGATATCCACAGCCAGCACATTTCCCGTCAGTTCAATCAGGAGCTCGAGGAGCTCAAGACCCAGCTGATGGCGATGGGGGGCCTGGTCGAGAAACAGGTCCAGGATGCCGTGGCGGCCCTGCTCGAGGGGGATTCCGCACTGGGCCGTCAGGTGGTCGAAAATGATCGCACGGTCAACGACATGCAGATCAGGATCGATGCGGAGTGCACCCAGGTCCTGGCGCGACGACAGCCTACCGCGTCCGACCTGCGTCTGGTGCTGGCGGTGATCCGCGCCGCCTCCGATCTGGAGCGCATCGGTGACGAGGCGAGCAAGATCGCCCGCAACTCCTGTGAGTTGATCGAGGGCGATAACGGCAGCCGCGGCTTCGTGGAGGTACGCATGATCAGCGAACATGTGCGGCGCATGGTGCGCGATGCGCTGACCTCCTTCGCCAGGCTCGATACCGAGCTGGCGCTCAAGCTGGTCCACGAGGATGAGCAGGTCGACAGCGAGTACCAGAGCGCCATGCGCTCGCTGATGACCTTCATGATGGAGGATGCGCGCTCGATCTCGCCGGTGCTCAGCCTGATGTGGATCCTGCGTGCCCTGGAGCGCATCGGCGACCATGCCAACAACCTCGCCGAATATGTGGTCTATCTGGTCAACGGCATGGATATCCGCCATACCGCGCCCGATGACCTGGATGCCGAGGCCATTGCCCGCAGGGGTTGACCATCGCCGGTGTTTCGTCGTCAATAACGCAGCCCCTTGATCTCGATCGCTGCAAGAGACGCTGAAATGCTTGATGCCTTCACGGCCCTGGCCCGTGGTACCCGCCTGGTCTACGGCGCCGGCCTGCGCCGCTATGTGTTTGCCCCCATCGCCGTGAACCTGCTGGTCTACGTCGCCATGCTGTGGTTCGTGCTGGCCAACTTCGGCAGCTGGCTGGACCACTGGATGAGCCTGGTACCGGGCTGGCTCGCCTGGCTGGAGTGGCTGATCTGGCCGCTGTTCGTGGTCAGCCTGGTGCTGGTGGTGTTCTTCACCTTTACCCTGGTGACGCACCTTGTCGCCGCGCCCTTCTACGGCTTTCTGGCCGAAAGGGTGGAGATCGAGGCCACCGGGCGGCAGCCGCTGGATGACCGGGGACTGACGAGAACCGCACTGGATGCCCTGGGCCGCGAGCTGGTCAAGCTGGTCTATATCCTGCCGCGCATGGCGGCCCTGTTCGTGCTCAGCTGGATTCCCGTGGTCAATCTGGTGGCCCCGCTGCTCTGGGCGCTGTTCTCGGCGTGGATGATGGCGATCACCTATCTCGACTACCCCATGGACAACAACAAGGTCAGCTTCGCCGAGATGCGACGCCGCCTCAGGATGCGCTGGTGGCCGACCATGACCTATGGGGGCGGGGTGACCCTGATCACCTGGATCCCGCTGGCCAACCTCTTCCTGCTGCCCGGGGCGGTGGCCGCCGCGGTGCTGATGTGGGACGGCCACTATCGTGACCTGCCCGCCGACCTGCCAACCCGTCGTTGAGGCGGCGTCAGGTCGCGCGGGTCTCCCCTTCCAGTCGGGTAGCGGGGAAGAGACAGCGAAAGGTGGTGCCCTGGCGCGGCCGTGAGTCGATCTCCAGGCGGGCGTCGTGGCGTAGCAGCACGTGCTTGACGATGGCCAGGCCGAGGCCGGTACCGCCGGTCGCCGTGCTGCGCCCCTTGTCGACCCGGTAGAAGCGCTCGGTAAGGCGCGGAACATGCACCGGGTCGATGCCTTCGCCGTCGTCGACCACCTCCAGGTAGGCGCCATGGTCGGGCCCGGGGCGCCAGCTCAGGGTGATATGACTGCCTTCGGCGGTGTAGCGCACGGCGTTGAAGGCCAGGTTGGAGAGGGCGCTGCGAACCTCCTGTTCACTGCCCACCAGGGCGCGAGGCTCCTTGAGCTCCACCCGGATGTGATGGCGACCGCCGGATAGCGCCATGGCATCCCGCTTTACGCCCTCCAGCAATCTGACCATGTCCAGCGGGGCATGGTCGCTGCCGCTGCGGTCGATCTCCAGCCGCGACAGCAGCAGCAGGTCCTGGACCAGGTTCTGCATGCGGGTGGTCTGCTCCTGCATCTGGCCGAGTCCCCTGGCGAACCGTGGGGGCAGCTGGTCGGCGAAGCTGGCGTAGGTCTCCAGGTAGCCGGCCAGCACGGTGAGAGGGGTGCGCAGCTCATGGGAGACATTGGCCACGAAGTCCCGGCGCATCTCCTCGAGGCGATGCAGGCGGGTGATATCGCGGGCCATCAGCAGCCGCTCGTCGTCGCCATAGAGGGTGATCTGAAACTCCAGGATGGTCCGCTCGTCGATGGGGGAGGGCAGGGTCAGGGAGTCGCGGTAGTCGCGTGCATGGAAGTACTCGACGAAGCGCGGGTCGCGCAGCAGGTTGGTGATATGGTGGCCGCGATCATGGGGCGCTTCCAGCCCCAGCAGCCGAGCCGCCGCGCTGTTCCACCACTCCATGTCGCCGTGTCGGTCGAGCATGACCACGCTGTCGCGCATGGCCTCGGAGGACTCCTGAATCCGCCCCAGGGTGCTGCGCAGTCGCTCCTGGGCGATACGCTGGACCTTCTGGTAGCGGTAGAGGCGATCCATCAGCTCACCCCATAGCCCGGCGGCCGAGGGCGGCTCGGCCTGGCTGTCATGGGTCAGCCAGTGGTGAAGGCGGTGCAGTTGATAGAGATGGTAGACAAGGCTCAGCGCGAGCCCCAGGGCCAGGCCGGCCCCCGGCGCGCCCAGCGGCCAGCCGACCGCCAGACCGAGGCCGGCGAGCAGAAGCAGGCGCCATAGCTCATGCCTCCAGTGCCTCACGTCAGCCCTTGGTGGAGAACCGGTAGCCGGTGCCACGCACCGTCTGTACCAGGTGCTGATGGCGCTCGCCCAGCGCCTTGCGCAGGCGGCGGATATGCACGTCGACGGTGCGCTCCTCCACGTAGACGTTGCCGCCCCACACCTGATCGAGCAGCTGGCTGCGAGTGTAGGCGCGCTCCTGGTGGGTCATGAAGAACTGCAGCAGGCGGTACTCGGTAGGGCCCACCCCCAGCTCCTGCCCGTCGGCGCTGACCCGATGGCTGACCGGATCGAGCCGCAGGCCATCCACCTCCACCGCCTCCTCGACACCATGGGGCGTTGCCCGGCGCAGCACGGCCTTGAGGCGTGCCACCAGCTCCCGGGGCGAGAAGGGCTTGGTGATATAGTCATCGGCGCCGGCCTCGAGCCCCTGGATCTTGTTGTCCTCCTCGCCCTTGGCGGTGAGCATGATGATCGGCAGTTCGGCGGTGGTCTCGTCGCGCTTGAGGCGCCGCGCCAGCTCGATGCCGCTGGTGCCGGGCATCATCCAGTCGAGCAGCAGGAGGTCGGGCTGGTGGTCGACCACCATGGCATGGGCGGTCTGGGCGTTGTCCGCCTCGAGCACGCGATAGTCGGCCATCTCCAGCGCCATGGCGATCATCTCGCGGATGGGCGCTTCATCATCGACGATCAGTACGGTCTTGGCGGTCATCCTGAAGCCTCGGGTCAATGACGGGTCGATGTCGAGTAGATCACGACATTATGACACTGACATGACAGGCCGGCCCGCACCGGAGGCACGGCTACTGGATGCCTGGCCACAGGCTCAGGGCGATGCCCGCGAACACCAGCAGACCCGACCAGTAGTTGTTGAGAAAGGCCCGGAAGCAGGGCTCCCGCTCGCGCTCGCGGATCAGCCAGTGCTGCCAGACGAAGGTGGCCGCCATGGCCACCAGCCCCAGCCAGAAGAAGCCGCCCAGGGCGAGTCGTGTGCCGGCCCAGGCCAGCAGCAGCAGCGTCACGATCTGCAGCAGGCCGATCATGAAGCGGTCGGCGCTGCCGAACAGCACCGCGGTGGACTTGATGCCGACCTTCAGGTCGTCGTCGCGATCGACCATGGCGTACTGGGTGTCGTAGGCGATGGTCCACACCACATTGGCCGCGAACAGCAGCCACGCCTCGAAGGGCACATGGCCGAGCACCGCACCGTACGCCATGGGGATCGCCCAGGAGAATGCCGCTCCCAGAAACAGCTGCGGCAGATGGGTGTAGCGCTTCATGAAGGGGTAGATGAAGGCCAGTATCACCCCACCGATGGAGAGCAGCACCGTGAACAGGTTGGTGAACAGCACCAGCACGAAGGCGCCCGCCACCAGCATCAGAAACAGCGCCTGGGCCTCGCCCTCGCCGATGCGCCCGGTGGCCAGGGGGCGGTCGAGGGTGCGCTTGACGTAGCCGTCCACATGGCGGTCGGCGTAGTCATTGATCACGCAGCCGGCGGCACGCATCAGATAGACGCCGGCGATGAAGATCAGCAGCAGGCGACGGCTGGGCAGCCCCTCGGCGGCGGTCCACAGCGCCCACAGGGTAGGCCACATCAGCAGCCAGGTGCCGATGGGACGGTCGAGGCGTGTCAGGCGCAGGAAGTCGGGGAGTCGGGCCAGGCCCGTGGGGCGCATCAAAGAGCGGTCCATCTCTACCTCGTGGCGGGTGGGAACACCAAAGCCTAGCGCGAAGGCAGGCCGAGGTCATCCGCCATGGCGTCGAGGAACCACTCCTGCACCAGCACGCGGAAGCCACCGTGGTGAAATACCGAACGGCGTCCCCAGGGCCCGCGGGTCTCTTGGAAGCCTGCCGGGTCACGGGTGACCTCGATCTCGCCGCGCTCGAGGTCGGGCTGACGGAACAGCCAGCTGCCCAGGGAGCGCTCGCCGAGATGCGCCAGCTCGTGGGCGGGCAGGCCCTCGAGCGGGGCCACCGAGCGTGCCACCACCCAGGGCGTCTCGCCCAGGCATAGCGCGACCTCGCGCCGCCAGGCCTGGCGGCCCGGGGGGAGGTCCAGCGCCTGGGCCTCGTCGCGCCGCAGCGCACCGGTGCGCTGGTCGATCAGGTGGACCCGGAAGGGACGCGGGCGCCCCGCCTCGGTGAGGCGCAGGGTCAAGGAGTCCCGCGAGCCTACCCACTGGCGCCAGGCCGGGCTCATGGTGGGGCGGACGGCGGCCAGGGGTAACCAGCGCGCGGGGCCATGCTGGGCGTGGGATCGGGAATCGGACACCGCGGACTCTCTGTCCATCCATGGGGGCGGGTAGTGTACCATGCGCAACCACCACCCATCCTCGACGAGGAGACCCATGAGTGCCCCCCTGACCATTCTCGGCAGCGGCATGGCGGGCCTTGGCCTGCTGCGCCAGCTGCGTGCCCTGGACAAGGAGCGGTCGGTGACCCTGATCACCGCCGACAGCGGTGACGACTACTCCAAGCCGCTGCTCTCAACCGGCTTCACCAAGGGGCTGCCACCCGAGCGGCTGGCGGCCCGTGATGCCCTGGCGGTGGCAGAATCGCTGAATGCAGTGGTGCGCACCCAGACTCGCGTCGACGCCATCGATACCGACTCCCGCATCCTGCATATCGGGGAGGAGCGGCTGACCTACGGCGAGCTGGTGCTGGCGACCGGAGCGGCGCCCACCATGCCCTTCGATATTCCGGCGTCCCTGGCCGGTCGGGTGATGGCGATCAACGACCTGGATGATTATCGGGCCTTCCACGCCGCAATAGGCGCCCTGGGCCGCTCCGCCCGAGTGGCGATCATCGGTGCCGGCCTGGTGGGCTGCGAGTTCGCCAACGACCTGCTGGCGGGCGGCCACCGGGTGACCCTGGTCGCACCGGAAACGGCACCGCTGCCGCGGCTGCTCCCCGAGCCGCTGGGCCGGGCGCTGGGGGAGGCGTTCCACGCGGCGGGCATGGCCCTGTGCATGGGGAGCGGTGTCGCCGGGCTGGCTGCCGAGGGCAGCGAGGCCGTCGTCGAGCTCGACGGTGGTGGATCGGTGGTGGCCGATCTGGTGCTGCTGGCGACGGGGCTGCGGCCTCGCACGTCACTGGCCGAAAGGGCGGGGGTCGAGGTCAGCGCCGCGGGGATTCATACCGATCGCCTGATGGCCACCTCGGCGCCGGGGGTGCATGCCCTGGGCGATGTGGCCTGCGTCGACGGCGTCAATGCCATGTATGTGCAGCCGCTGCAGGCCGGCGCCAGGGCCCTGGCGCATACTCTTGCCGGCACGCCGACGCCGGTGCGTTATGGCCCCTGGCCGGTGCTGGTCAAGACGCCGTTGCTGCCGGTAGTATCGCTGCCGCCCGCCCATCCCCCGGCGCGCTGGCGCATCGAGGGCGAGGCGGGGGATCTGACCGCCCTGGCCGAGGCCGAGGACAGCCGTTTGATCGGATTTGCGTTGACAGGAAGCTGTGTGCGTCGGAAAGTCGAACTGGCGCGGGCTGCGCCGGCGTTGCTAGGCTAGGTCGGCGATGGCGGTCCCAGGGTCGCCCTATGTTGTAGTAGATCGTTAGTATCTCTTTCGACGTCGCTCGCCCGTCGCCCGGTGAGACAACCGAGTGAACGGCGAGCGTCGTCTGCCATGACAGCTATCTCCCGACGAAGGTGTCGGGACCCAGTGTCAATACCAGGAGGGTTGTATGCGTAAGCCAGAACTCGCGGCGGCGATTGCCGAGCGTGCCGATCTGTCCAAGGACAAGGCGAGCCAGGTGCTCAATGTCATTCTCGACGAGATCACCGGGAGTGTCTCCCAGGGGCAGGATGTCACCCTGATCGGCTTCGGTACCTTTGCCGTGCGCGAGCGTGCCGCGCGCACCGGCAAGAACCCCCAGACCGGTCAGCCGATGAACATTCCGGCCAGCAAGACCGTGGCCTTCAAGCCGGGCAAGGGCCTCAAGGACGCCGTGGCCAAGTAACTCCGGGGAAAGCAACCCCGGGAACGTCACTCCGGGAAAGTGCCCCCGAACGCCTGGCCCCTTTCCGGTGCCAGGCGTCTTTCCCCCTATTCTCCAGGGATCCGGTGGTGATGACATGAAGCTGAAACTGATGCTCTGGGTGCTGGGTTGGCTACTCAAGCGCGCCTTGCGTCGCAAGGCACGCTTCCGCGAGCTCCTCGACGAGATGGGCCATCTCGACTGGGGGGTGGCCACCGAGGATCTCTCCATCGCCCGCCACTACCGCATGTCGCCTCGTGGCATCGAGCATGGCCGCGGCCTGCCGGTGGATCTCGACCTGGAGCTGCGCTTCGAGGATGCGACGACCGCGCTCGAGGTGCTGCGCAAGCCGAGCCAGCGGGTCTTCCTCGACGGCATGATGGAGGGCCGTGTGCGCCTGGTGGGCGATGCCAACGACCTGCAGCGCCTGCAGAAGTTGCTGCGCCACCTCTGACACGCCTCACCATGTCTCCGTCACTGGTCCTGCGGCGCTTCTGGACCCTCGAGGCCGCCGCCTACAGCCTGCGGGTGTTTATTGCCCTGGGTGGCATCACCCTGCTGTGCTGGTGGCGCGGCGATATGGCCAGCCTGATTCCGCTGTTCCTGGGGGCCATCGCCTGCGCCCTGGCCGAGACCGATGACGACTGGCCCGGGCGGCTGGCCGCCCTGCTGGTCACCCTGGTCTGCTTCGCGCTGGCCTCGCTGGCGATGGAGCTGCTCTTCGTCCATCCCTGGCTCCTCGTCGTGAGCCTGGGTGTGGCCGCCTTCGGCATGACCATGTTCGGCGCCGTCGGCCAGCGCTACGCCACCATCGCCAACGCCACCCTGATCCTGGCCATCTACACCCTGATCAGCCTCGAGCAGCGCGGCAGCCTGGTGCTGGATGAACTGTGGCGCGAACCGTCATTGCTGGTGGCCGGTGCCGCCTGGTATGGAGTGATCTCGGTCGTCTGGTGTGCGCTCTTCTCGCGTCAGCCGCTGCAGCTTGCCCTGGCACGGGTCTACCGTGAGCTGGCCCGCTACCTCGGCCTCAAGGCGGCGCTGTTCGAGCCCTTGCGCGAACTGGATGTGGAGAGCCGGCGCCTGGCCCTGGCGCATCAGAATGGCGTTGTGGTGGAGGCCCTCAACGACGCCAAGGAGCGCCTCTTCCGCCGCCTGGAGGGGCAGCGCGAATCGCTGCGCCTGGCCCGTTATCTGGGGCTCTACATGATCGCCCAGGAGATCCATGAGCGGGCCAGCTCCTCCCACTCCCCCTATGCCGAGCTGGCCGAGGCATTCTTTCATCATGACGTGCTGTTTCGGATGCAGCGGGTACTCTCCCGACAGGGCGAGGCGTGCCGCACCCTGGCCCGGGGGCTGCTGCTCAAGCGCAGCTTCGATCTGGCACCGAGCGAGCAGGCGCTGGTCGATCTCGACGCCTCCCTGGTACATCTGCGCGGAGAGCTGACCGACGAGCGCAAGGCGCTGCTGCCCGCCCTGGAGGCCGTGGCCGATAACCTGGCGACCCTGGCACAAGCCCTGGCCAGGGCCCGTCACCCGGAGTTCGGGGAGCGCGGTGACAGGGTGCTCCACGACCGCACCCCCCAGGGACTGGGGGAGGTCGTCGAACGCCTGCAGGCGCAGCTGACCCCAGGCTCACCGGTCTTTCGTCACGCCGTACGGCTCGCTACCACCCTGGTGGCCGGCTTCGGCCTGCTGCATCTGATCCATCCCACCCAGGGCTACTGGATACTGCTGACCAGCCTGTTTGTCTGTCGCCCCAGCTTCGGGGCCACCCGGCGCTTCCTGTGGCAGCGCATCCTGGGAACTGTGCTGGGGCTGGTGGCGGGCTGGGCGCTGATCACCCTGTTCCCGGCGCCGGCGCTCCAGGCGGGAATCGCGGTGGTCGCCGGGGTCGCCTTCTTTGCCCTGCGCGGGCGTCACTACACCCTGGCCACGGCGGCCATCACCCTGATGGTGCTGAGCTGTTTCAATCAGGTGGGCGACGGTTTCGGGCTGATCTGGCCCCGTCTGGTGGATACCCTGCTGGGCGCGGGAATTGCCGGGTTGGCGGTGCTGACCATACTGCCCGACTGGCAGGGCAGGCGACTGCATCGCCAGGCCGCCGCCGCCGTGGCCTCGGAACGGGACTACCTGGCGGCACTGGTGGCGCAGTACGCCGAGGGCAAGCGTGACGACCTGACCTATCGACTGGCGCGCCGCAATGCGCATAACGCCGATGCGGAGCTCGCCGCCATGCTGGCCAATATGCAGCAGGAGCCGGGCCCCTTTCGACGCGATGCCGAGCGGGGAGTGCCTTTCCAGCTGCATGCCCATACCCTGCTCAACTATCTGTCCGCCCTGGGTGCCCATCGCGGCGAGAGCCAGGGAGTCACCCCGGCGGAGAGTGCCCTGGCCGAGGCGATTATCGCCGAGCTGGATGATCTGGCCCTGGCGCTGGAGCGGCGCGAGCCGATCCCCCCGGGGGAGGCGCTCGAGGTAGCCGAGGGAGAGTCGGACTCGCTGCTGGGGGCGCAGCTGATGCTGATCGCTCGACAGCTGGTGCCGCTGCGAGAAGCCGCACAGGAACTTGAAGAGCGGCGCTTCGCGCCTGGAAGTCAGAAGCTCGAAGAAACCCCTTGACCCCTGAGTTACTGGAGCATGATCCTCAGGGGACAGGCCCCGGCCAAGCCGTCTCGGCTAGTCTTGGTGCACCGTGCTTACGGTGTTTCCTCCGCCGGGGCCTGTCCCCAAGCGGCTATGCTGTTTTCCAGCTTCCAGCTTCCAGCTTCCAGCTTCCAGCTTACGGCGTCACACCTGGCCGTAGCGTCCAGCCTCCTCACCCAGCCAGCGCCGGATCAGCGGCTGGCTGGCCTCGGGGTGGCTGGCCATCAGCGCCTCGGCGAGCGGCGCGACCCGGTCGAGCAGGTCGGCGTCGCGCTCCAGGTCGGCGATCTTCATCTGGGCCAGCCCCGTCTGGCGGGTGCCCAGCACCTCGCCGGGACCGCGCAGCTCCAGATCCTTCTCGGCGATGCGAAAGCCGTCGCTGGTCTCGCGCATTACCGCCAGGCGCTCTCTGGAGTGGGCCGACAGCGGCGGATGGTAGAGCAGCACGCAGAAGCTCCGGGTGGCACCGCGGCCGACCCGGCCACGCAGCTGGTGCAGCTGGGAGAGGCCCAGGCGCTCGGGGTTCTCGATGATCATCAGGCTGGCGTTGGGTACATCGACCCCCACCTCGATCACCGTGGTGGCGACCAGCAGATCCAGCTCCCCGGCCTTGAAGGCTTCCATCACCGTGGCCTTCTCGGCGGCCTTCATGCGGCCGTGTACCAGGCCGATGGCGAGTTCCGGCAGCGCCTCCACCAGCTCGTCCCGGGTCGCCTCGGCGGCCTGGCACTCCAGCACCTCCGACTCCTCGATCAGGGTGCAGACCCAGTAGGCCTGACGCCCCTCGGCGCAGGCATGGCGGATGCGCTCGACGACCTCGGGACGTCGCTCATCGGGCATCGCCACGGTCCTGACCGGGGTGCGGCCCGGGGGCAGCTCGTCGATCACCGAGACATCCAGGTCGGCGTAGGCACTCATCGCCAGGGTGCGTGGGATAGGCGTGGCGGTCATGACCAGCTGATGCGGGGTAAGGCCGCCGGCCTCACCCTTCTCACGCAGCGCCAGGCGCTGATGGACCCCGAAACGGTGCTGCTCGTCGACGATCGCCAGGCCCAGGCGCTGAAAGTGCACATCGCCCTGGAACAGCGCATGGGTGCCCACCACCATCTGGGCGCGGCCATCCTGAATCGCCGCCTTGGTGTCGAGGCGTGCCTTGCCCTTGAGCTTGCCGGCCAACCAGGCGACGTCGATGCCCAGCGGGGTAAACCAGGCCCGGAAGGCGCGATAGTGCTGCTCGGCCAGGATCTCGGTGGGGGCCATCATCGCCGCCTGGCACCCCCCGGCGATGGCGGCCAGGGCCGCCATGGCGGCCACCACGGTCTTGCCGGAACCCACATCGCCCTGCACCAGCCGCAGCATGGGCAGCTCCCGGGCCAGGTCGGCGCCGATCTCGTCGAGCACGCGGCGCTGGGCGGCGGTCAGCGAAAAGGGCAGCTGGGTCAGGAAGCGGGCCTGCAGCCCACGGCCCGAGGGCAGGGGGGGCGCACCATCCTCCTGAATGCGCAGGCGCACCGTCTGCAGGCTGAGGCGGTGTGCGAGCAGCTCCTCCAGTGCCAACCGACGCGTCGCCGGGTGGTGCCCCCCGGCCAGCTGTTCGGGGTCGATCTCCGGCGGTGGCTGGTGCAGCACATGAAGACAGCGATGCAGTCCGGGCAGCCGGAAGCGGCTTCGCAGGTCCGCGGTGATCCAGTCGGGCAGCGCCTCGGGAGCGTCATCGAGCCGCTCCAGGGCCTGCTCGATCAAGGCGCGCAGGCGGGTCTGGTGCAACCCCTCGGTCGTGGGGTAGATCGGGGTGAGGTGGTCCTCTACCGGCGGCGCATCGGTCTTGAGCAGGCGATACTCAGGGTGGTAGAGCTCGAGCCCGGTGGCACCGGTACGCGCCTCACCGAAGCCGCGCACTCGGCTACCGGGCTGAAACTGCTGCTGCTGCGCCGGTGAGAAGTGGAAGAAGCGCAGGCTGAGCAGGCCGCTGCCGTCGCGCAGTCGCACCAGCAGGCTGCGGCGCCGGCCCCGCACGACCTCGGCGGCAATCACCTCGCCCTCGACCACCGCTTCATGGCCGGCGCGCAGGGTGCCGATGGGGGTAATGCGGGTGCGGTCCTGATAGCGCAGCGGCAGGTGGAAGAGCAGGTCGGCCACGCTGTCGATGCGCAGCCGGGACAGCTTCAGGGAGAGCGCCTCGCCGACCCCCTTGAGCGAGGTGACCGGGGCGTCGAGGGGCGTGTTCTCGGCGCTCATGTCTTGACGGTGTCGGCCTGGCGGCAGCGAGCGACGGCCTCGGTGATGGCGTCGATCGCCCTGGGCCGGGGGAAGCTGGCGCGCCAGGCGATGGCGACGGTCCGCCCCGGGGCGGGGGCCGCGAACGGTACGCTCTCGAGCAGGCCGCTCTCGTAGTGGACGGTACCAATGGCCGAGTGGGGCAGCACCGTGATGCCGAGCTTGGAGGCGACCATATGGCGGATGGTTTCCAGCGAGCCCCCTTCGGCGGTCAGCGTATTGCTGGGGCTTGCGAGCTTCTGGCTGATGGCCGGGCAGGCCTCGAGAATCTGGTCTCGGAAGCAGTGACCCTCGCCGAGCAGCAACAGGCGCTCATTGAGCAGCTCCTCCTTGTGCACGCTGTCGCGGCTGGCCCAGGCGTGGTCCGCCGGGACCAGCACCTCGAACTCCTCTTCATAGAGTGCCTTGGTCAGTACATCGGTCTCGGTGAAGGGCAGCGCCACGATGATGGCGTCCAGCTCGCCGCTGCGCAGCTTGCGGCGCAGGCTGCCGGTGAAGCCCTCCTCGATATAGAGCGGCATCTGGGGTGCGCTGCGTGCAAGCTCGGGCACCAGATGAGGAAGGAGGTAGGGGCCGATGGTGTAGATGGCGCCGATGCGCAGCGGGCTTGCCAGCTGGTCACGGCCTGCGGTGGCGAGCTCCTTGATCACGCTGGTCTGTTCCAGCACCCGCTGGGCCTGCTCGACGATCTTCTCGCCGAGCGGTGTGACCTGCACCGTTGACTTGGAGCGCTCGAAGAGCGGGACGCCGAGCTCCTCTTCGAGCTTCTTCACCGCCACCGACAGGGTCGGTTGGGAGACGAAGCAGCGCTCGGCGGCACGACCAAAGTGGCGCTCCTGGGCCAGTGTCACGATATAGCGGAGTTCTGTTAGAGTCATGAGGGTTGCCTAGCGGGCATCCTTGTGGATTTCCAATAGGACCTTTCTATCAGGGGGCGAGGCAAAGGTGAAGACAACGACATTGATTCTGGGCTGCGGGGACATCGGCACGGCACTGGGCCAGCGCCTGCAGGCGCAAGGCCAGCCCGTGATTGGCGTACGCCGCCGTGTCGAGTCGCTCAAGGAGGCGGGCCTGGAGGCGGCTACCGCCGACCTCGCCGATCCCGCCAGCCTGGCTGGCCTGCCGGACGCGGATATCCTGGTCTATGTAGCCAGCGCCGACCGCTTCGAGGAGGCCGCCTATCGTGCCGCCTACCCCGAGGGGCTGCGGGCCGCCCTGGCGGAATTCGGCGCACGCGAGAAGGCGCCGCGCCACGTCTTCTTCATCTCCTCCACCAGCGTCTATGCCCAGCGCGATGGCGAGAGCGTGGATGAAACCAGCCCCACGGAGCCCACCGGTTTCTCCGGCCAGCTGATGTGCGAGGCCGAGCGGGCACTCCTCGAGCACGACCTGCCCGGCACGGTGGTGCGTTTCTCGGGGATCTACGGGCCTGGCCGCGACCGTCTGATTCGTCAGGTCAGCGAAGGCCGCATCGCCCCGGCGAGCCCCGCCATGTATACCAATCGTATTCATCGCGATGACTGTGCCGGCGTGCTGGCTCACCTGATCGGTCGGGTACTCGCCGGTGAGACCGTCGATGAGCTCTATCTGGCGACCGACAGTGAGCCGGCGCCGCTGCACGACGTCATGGCCTGGCTGGCGAAACAGCTCAAGGTGGAGGCCACCGAGACCATCCAGTCTCCGCTGCGTCGCCGTGCCAGCAAGCGCTGCAGCAACACCCGGCTACTGGAGAGTGGCTATACGTTCCAGTATCCCAGCTTCCGCGAGGGCTATGCCCAGGTGCTCAGGGAGGGAGGCTTCCTGCCCGAGAAGGCCTGAGGGCGGGCAGCCCTTCCGGCTCTCTCAGGCCGAGTGGGCCAGGGCCTCGTAGCGGGCCCCATCCTGCTCGGTGTAGGAGCGCAGCAGCGTCAGGCGTTGCCACCGCCAGTCGAGCGCGACCGGGGCCTGCGCCTCGAGGGGCTCGATGGCCATCCGCTCGGCTCGTCGCAGCAGGGTAATGTGGGGCACGAAGTGCGTTGGTCGCCCGCTCAGGTCGAGTGGCTCCAGGTCATCCCACAGGCTCGCCTGCAGCGCATCGAGCGCCGGGTCGGGCGTCCTGCCCCCGACCCATACGATGCCCGGCCGCCGGAAGCTGCCCCAGCGATCCAGCCGCCAGACGCCCCCCGTCGGTGCCTGGCCACTCACCCACTCGACAAGTGCCGGAAGACGGGCCTCGTCGACCTCGCCGAGGAATGCCAGCGTCAGATGCAGGCTCGCGTCCGGCACCCGCCGACCGCCGCAGCGGGCCTGGGCCAGGTCGGCCAGCGTAGCGAGCCGCTCGCGCAGATCGTCGGGCGGTTCGAGAGCCAGAAATAATCTCATATAAGTGCCCGAATCAATTATTCGGGTGCTTATCAGTCGCCGATGATCATCACACCCTCGGCCTCGAACTGCGCGCCCTTGGGCAGCGCCTTGACGCCGATGGCGGCACGCGCCGGGTAGGGCTTCTCGAAGAACTCCTCCATCATGGCGTTGACGACCGCAAACTGCCCCAGGTCGACCAGATAGAGGTTGAGCTTGACGATGTCCTGCAGGGAGCCGGCGGCCTCCTCGCAGACGGCGCGCAGATTGGTGAAGACCTGGCGGGCCTGGGCCTCGAAGTCATCGGAGACCAGCTCCATGGTGGCCGGATCGAGGGGAATCTGGCCGGAGAGGTAGACGGTGTTGCCGGCCTTGATGGCCTGCGAGTAGGGGCCGATGGCGGCGGGAGCTTTCTCGGTGTTGATCACGGCCTTGTTGCTCATGGTGTACTCCATCGTGTGGTTGATTTTCGTCGATCAATAACGGCCCGCTCGCCCCATGGGGCGCTGACGGGCCGGTCGGGGAGGGCTCAGTTGCCGATGCGGCTGATGCGCTCGACGTGTGAGAGGTTGCGTAGTCGCTTGATGATGCGCGCCAGGTGGACGCGATCACGCACCGCCAGGGTCAGGTTGAGCGTGGCCAGGCGGGCATCGCGCTCCTCGATGCCGATGCGCTCGACGTTGGCGTCCGCATCGGTGACCACCCCGGCCAGCTCGGCGACCAGGCCGCGATGGTTCTGCACCTCGAGGCGCAGTGCCACCGGGAAGTCCTCGTCGATGGTCTCCGCCCACTCCAGGGGGAAGAGCTTCTCGGGATCGGTCCCGAGCTCGGCCAGGTTTCGGCACTCGGCGCGGTGCACCACGATGCCCTTGCCTACCGAGATGTGGCCCACCACCGGATCGCCGGGCAGCGGATGACAGCAGCGAGCGAACTTGATGATCATGCCCTCGGCGCCGCTGATCAGGATGGGACCATGACGGCGAGTGTCCGGGGCGTTGTCCTGGCCGGTGGCCGCACCATGCTGAAGGTCCATCAGGCGCCGCGCGATGACGTGGGCCACACGTGAGCCAAGACCGATCGACTCCAGCAGGGCAGCCTCGTTCTTCAGGCTCAGCTCCGCGAGCAGATCGGGCAGCAGGCCTTCGGGCAGCTCCTCCAGGCTGGTCTCGAACTCGCCGAGGGCCTTGTTGAGCAGGCGGCGGCCGAGCTGTACCGCCTCGGTGTGCTGCTGGTGCTTCAGGGCGTGACGGATCGCCGAACGCGCCTTGGCGGTGATCACGAAGTTGAGCCAGCTGAGGTTGGGGCGCGCCCCGGGGGCCGTGATGATCTCCAGGGTCTGGCCGCTCTCCAGGCGGGTCGAGAGCGGGGCCAGGTGGCGATCGATGCGACAGGCAATCGTGCTGTTGCCGATATCGGTGTGCACGCTGTAGGCGAAGTCGATCACCGTGGCGCCCTGAGGGAGCTCCATGATATCGCCCTTGGGCGTGAACACGTAGATATCGTCGGGGAACAGGTCGTTCTTGACGTGCTCGATAAACTCCAGCGAATCCCCGGCGTGGCGCTGCATCTCGAGCAGCCCCTTGACCCAGGCGCGGGCCCGGGCGTGGCTTCCCTCGGCGATGGGGTGATCGGTCTGGCCCGCCTTGTAGAGCCAGTGGGCGGCGACGCCGTTGTTGGCCATGGCCTCCATCTCGCGGGTGCGGATCTGCACCTCGATGGGCATGCCGCCGGCGCCGAACAGGGTGGTATGCAGGCTCTGGTAACCGTTGGCCTTGGGGATGGCGATATAGTCCTTGAAACGCCCGGGCACCGGCTTGTAGAGGTTATGCACCACGCCGAGGATGCGGTAGCAGCTGTCGACATCCTCGGCGAGAATGCGGAAGCCGAAGACGTCCATGATCTCGTTGAACGACTTGCGCTGATCGCGCATCTTGCGATAGATCGACAGCAGGTGCTTCTGGCGTCCGACCACCGTGCTCGGCAGGCCCCCGTCGTCGAGGCTCTGCTGAAGGGTGTTCTGGATCTGACGAATCGCCGAACGGCGGTGGCCCCGGGCGCTGGAGACGGCGCGCTTGATACGCTCGGCGCGCATCGGGTGCAGGGCGTGAAAGGAGAGATCCTCGAGTTCCACGCGGATGGTGTTGATGCCCAGCCGGCTGGCGATGCGGGCGTAGATTTCCAGGGTCTCGCGGGCGATGCGCCGTTTCTTCTCGGGGCGCAGGGCACCCAGGGTGCGCATGTTGTGCAGGCGGTCGGCGAGCTTGACGATGATCACCCGGATATCCCGGGACATCGCCAGCACCATCTTCTGGAAGTTCTCCGCCTGGGCCACCGCCTTGTCCTCGAAGGCGATCTGGGTCAGCTTGGAGACGCCATCCACCAGCTCGGCAACCGGGGCTCCGAACTGCTGGGCGAGGGCCTCCTTGTCGACGCCGGTATCCTCGATCACATCATGCAGCATGGCCGCCATCAGGCTCTGATGGTCCATATGCATGTTGGCGAGGATGTTGGCGACCGCCAGAGGGTGGGTAACGTAGGCTTCGCCGGAGCGCCGACGCTGGCCGTCGTGGGCCTGCTCGGCATAGTAGAAGGCGCGCTTGACCTGCTGGATCTCGCTCTGGGGTAGATAGCCGCCGAGACGATCGGCCAGGTCATCGATGGTGAACATGCGGCGCGCCTGACTCCTGGGTGAGTGTCCGAAAGGGGAGGACGGCGCCGTGGCGCCGTCGGGGATCACTCCTCGGTGAAGCTACCGTACTGTGGCTGGGGCGGACGCACCAGGGCCTCGATGGGCTCGTCGAGCACACTGGAGTCGACCAGGCCGGCGGCGATCTCGCGCAGGGCCATGACGGTGGGCTTGTCGTTGTCCCACGGCAGCTGGGCGTCGCGGGAGCCGCGGGCCAGCTGGCGAGCGCGGTGGGTGGAGATCATCACCAGCTTGAAGCGGTTTTCGACGTTTTCCAGACAATCTTCGACTGTGACTCGCGCCATGGGTGCCTTCCTGAAGAGCTGACGGGACCCCCGACATCAAACACGCGGTGGGCGCGTGGACGGGTGTCCGCTATGGGTAGACCCAATAGGTTACTCGACGCCCGGCAGCGCTGACAAGCGCCACAGACGCGGCCTTCAGGCAAGAAGCGCCTGCAGCAGGGGGGCATGGGTGGCGCCGGCGCGCTGGCGGGTCAGGCGATGAGACACCACCAGGGCGCGCAGTTCGGCCAGGGCGGTGGTGAAGTCGTCATTGATCACCAGGTAGTCATACTCGTCGTGATGGGACATCTCGCTCACCGCGTCACGCATGCGCCGTTCGATCACCGCGTGTTCATCGGTACCCCGTCCGGAGAGTCGACGCTCCAGCTCTTCTCGTGAGGGAGGCAGGATAAATATCGACACCGCCTCGGGGAGCTGTTGACGGACCTGGCGGGCGCCCTGCCAGTCGATCTCCAGGATCACGTCCTGGCCGGCGGCCAGCGCCGCCTGTACCGCGGGCCGCGAGGTGCCGTAGTAGTTGTCGAACACCCGGGCGTATTCGAAGAACTCGCCACGTTCGATCATCGCCTCGAACTCGGTCACCTCGACGAAGTGGTAGTTGACCCCGTCCACCTCGCCTTCGCGACGGGGCCGCGTGGTGTGTGAGATCGACACCTGGATGCCGTCGAGACTCTCGACCAGTTCGCGCACCAGGCTGGTCTTGCCAGCGCCGGAAGGAGCGGAAACAACGAACAGCGTACCTTGCGACATGCGCATCTCCGGGTTGGGTGGTCCGGGGACCGGGATGAGGCCGATAGTGGAAGGGGGCGAAGTATCGCATACCCATGTGAGGCCTGCATCCGGCTAGCCGGAGGGGGCGGGACGCCGCCGCTCGAGCTGGCGCCCCAGGACGAAGATCATCAGGCCGCCCAAGGCCAGGCCGGCACCCACCAGCCCGGTGGCCGACCAGGCGGCGCCGGTCTTGACGGTGATGCCGCCCAGCCAGGCGCCGAGGGCGTTGGCGCCGTTGAAGGCGGCGTGATTCATGGAGGCGGCCATGGTCTGTGCCTCACCGGCCACATCCATCAGCCGCGACTGCAGCGCCGGCCCCAGGGCGATGCCGGTCCCCACCAGGCCAACGAACAGCAGCCCCGTCACCAGGTGATTGGCGGCGATATAAAACCCCAGCTGTATCGTCAGGCTCCACAGCAGGATGCAGGGGATTGCGCCGACGGGGTGACGGTCGGCAAGCCTGGCACCGACCAGGTTGCCGATGATGCCGCCAATGCCGAAGATGGCCAGCACCCAGGGGCCCAGGGCTTCGGGCATGCCCGCCTGATCGCGCAGGGTCGGCACCACGTAGCTGAATACCGCGAACATCCCGCCGAAGCCGATGGCGGCGATGGCCAGGGTAGCGAGGACCCGCTGACTGACCAGGGCGCCGAGCTCGCGGCGTGGACTCGCGTTACGATCGCCGGGCTGGACCGGAACGAACAGCCGAATCATCAGCATGGTGGCCAGGGCCACACCGCCCACGGCGTGGAAGGCGAAGCGCCACCCCAGCCACTGGCCGGCCCAGGTGGCCAGGGGGGCGCCAATCACGATGGCGACGCTCAGCCCCAGCATCACCCGGCCGATGGCGCGAGCGCGTTGATCCACGGGTACCGCCGCCGCCGCGACCAGCGCGGCCACGCCAAAGAAGGCGCCGTGGGGCAGTCCGGCGACGAAGCGCAGGGCGACGAAGGGCCAGAAGGTGGTGGTCAGGGCACTGGCCACGTTGCCCAGGGCGAACACCAGCATCAGGATGATCAGCAGGGCGCGGCGAGGCACGCGCGCGGCCAGTGCCGAGATCAGCGGCGCGCCCACCACTACGCCCAGGGCGTAGGCGGAGATGGCGTAGCCGACGTCGGCGGTGGCCACCTCGAGGTTGGTGGCGACCCGCTCCATCAGGCCCATGATCACGAACTCGCTGGTGCCGATGCCAAAGCCCCCCAGCGCCAGGGCGAGTTCCGCCAGGCGCGGATGGCGAGCCGCGGCGGGTGAAGATACGGACATGATGTCTCCATGAGAGGTAGGGCGGCCCCCACTGGGTGGCAGGGGGGCAGGTCTTGCCTATTCGATGTTCTGCACCTGCTCGCGGATCTGCTCGATCAGCACCTTGAGCTCCACGGCGCAGCGGGTGGTACTGGCCACCACCGACTTCGATGACAGGGTATTGGCCTCGCGGTTGAGCTCCTGCATCAGGAAGTCGAGGCGCCGGCCCACCGGGCCCTTCTGGTCGAGCTGGCGCTTCACCTCGGCGACATGGGTCACCAGACGATCGAGCTCCTCGTCGACGTCGGCCTTCTGGGCCAGCAGGGTAAGCTCCGCCTCCAGCCGCTGGGGGTCGAGCTCGGCCATTACCGTCTCCAGGCGCTCGAGCAGCTGGGCACGCTGGCGCTCGAGGATCCGTGGCATCAGGCCACGCACCTCGGTCACCTGGGTTTCGATGCAGGCGAGCCGTTCGCGGATCAGCTCGGCGAGCTTCCCCCCCTCCCGGGCGCGGCCGGCGAGCAGGTCGACGAGGGCGCGCTCGAACAGTGCCAGGGCGGCGCTCTTGACCGTTTCCGGATCGGGGCCGCGGTTCTCCAGCACACCGGGGTAGTCGAGCAGGGCCAGGGCGTCGGGCGGGGTGGCCTCCGTCACCACCTGGCGCACCTCGCCCAGGGCGCGGCCGAGCTCGGCGAGCCGCGCCGGGTTGACGGCGAGTCCGGCGCCGTCTCCGGCGGCCTCGAAGCGCAGGCTGACTTCGATCTTGCCCCGCGCCAGGCGGGCACGCAGCGCATCGCGGAAGGCGGGCTCCAGGTCGCGAAGGCTCTCCGGCAGGCGGAAGTGGGGTTCGAGATAGCGCTGGTTCACCGAACGCAATTCGAGCTGCAGGCTGCCCCAGGCGGCGGTGTGCTCCTGACGGGCGAAGGCGGTCATGCTGTGCACCATGGTGGGCTCCCGGGGTGACTGGTGTGAGATGAGGGGTGAGAAGAGCGGGTCATGCCTCGTGAACAGGCCGCAGTGTAACCGATTCGCCGGCAGCGTCGGGCCAAGCGTGTAGAATGTCGGCCAGCCGAAACAACTCAACGTCTCCTCAACCCCTATCGATCACGAGGTATCATGGCCAACGACTTTCGACGCCCCAGCGGGCGCGCGCCCGAGCAGCCCCGCGAGATCCGCCTGACCCGCGACTACACCCGTCATGCCGAGGGCTCGGTGCTGGTGGAGTTCGGCGATACCAAGGTGCTGTGCAACGCCAGCGTCGAGCCCGGCGTGCCGCGCTGGCTGCGCGGCAAGGGTCAGGGCTGGGTCACCGCCGAGTACGGCATGCTGCCCCGGGCCACCCATACCCGCGGTGGACGCGAGGCGACCCGCGGCAAGCAGGGTGGCCGCACCCTGGAGATCCAGCGGCTGATCGGCCGTTCTCTGCGTGCCGCGGTCAACCTCAAGAAGCTGGGCGAATTCACCATCACCGTGGACTGCGACGTGATCCAGGCCGATGGCGGCACGCGTACCGCTTCCATCACCGGCGGCTGCGTGGCGCTGGTGGATGCGATTCGTTACCTGCAACGCAACAAGCTGATCAAGGGAGACCCCTTCAAGCAGCTGGTCAGCTCGGTGTCGGTGGGCATCTTCAAGGGCGTGCCGGTGGTGGACCTGGACTACCCCGAGGATAGCGGTGCCGATACCGACATGAATGTGGTGATGACCGAAGGGGGCAGCCTGATCGAGGTGCAGGGCACCGCCGAGAAGGACAGCTTCAGTCGCGCCGAGCTCAATGCCATGCTCGAGCTGGCCGAGAATGCCGGCGTGCAGCTGTTCGACCACCAGCGTGAGTCGCTGGGTATTCCGCGCTGATCCTGCAGGCCTCCTGCTAATGCAGAGTGCCGGCCATCACTGGCCGGCACTCTGCGTTCCGACAGACCGGAACGGCGACGGAGGGAGGCGCCTAGAGCGGCAGGTCGTACTCGACGATCAGCGGCGCGTACTCCGAGAAGGTGGCGTCGTAGTCGATCCAGGCGTCCACCACATGGCGGCGGAAGTTGGGCCCCACCACCTGATAGTCGATACGCCAGCCCTCCTGGCGAGAGCGCGGCACCTCCTGGTCGGGCTTGGGCCACCAGGTGTACTCACCGGCGTCACGGTTGATCTCACGGAAGGTGTCGATAAAGCCGGTGGGGCCGAACACCTGATCCATCCAGGCACGCTCCTCGGGGGTAAAGCCGGGCGTGCCCTGGTTATCGGCCCAGTTCTCCAGGTCGATGGTCTTGTGGGCGATGTGCCAGGTGCCACAGATGATGTACTCGCGGCGCTTGCGAGCCATCTTGCTGAGGTACTCCTGATACTGTGCCATGAAGGTCTGCTTGGCGGCCGGGTCGCTGCCGTCGGGCATCAAAAAACTGGCGATGCTGAAACGGTCATAGTCGGCCTGCAGGAAGCGTGCCTCATGGTCGCACTGGGGAAAGCCCAGTCCGTACATGATCGCCTTGGGAATCTTGCGGCAGTAGAGCCCGACCCCGGAGAAGCCGTCCTGCTCGGCGTCGAGGAAGTAGCCCTCGTAGCCTTCCGGATAGAGGATGCTGTCATCCAGCTCGAAGCTCTTGGCCTTGAGGTTCTGAACGCAGACGACATCGGCGTCCTGATTGGCCAGCCAGTCGAGAAACCCGCGACCGACCGCTTCGCGGATGCCGTTGACGTTGATGGTTGCAATTTTCATACGTGGTCCCTTTTCCGTCGCGCGTGTATGATACCCGACGTTTCGACGTATGGGTAAATGGCCAAGGCCAATAAATGTGATAGGAGGCCCCGTGGCGGATCAGCACCTGCAGCCCTACCAGCGTGAGTTCATCGAATTTGCCATCGAGCAGGGCGTGTTGCGCTTCGGCGAGTTCACCCTCAAGTCCGGTCGTGTCAGTCCCTACTTCTTCAACGCCGGCCTCTTCCGCAGCGGCGCCGCCCTGGCCCGCCTGGGTCGCTTCTACGCCCACGCGATCGCCGAGCGTGCCCCGCGGTTCGACGTGCTCTTCGGTCCCGCCTACAAGGGCATCCCCCTGGCCGCCGCCACCGCCGTGGCGCTGGCCGACCAGCATGACCGCGACCTGCCCTACGCCTTCAATCGCAAGGAGGCCAAGGCCCACGGCGAAGGAGGCACCATCGTCGGTGCCGAACTGGCCGGTGATATCCTGATCATCGACGACGTGATCACCGCCGGCACCGCCATCCGTGAGGTCATGACGCTGATCGAGGGCGCCGGGGCCCGTGCCGCCGGGGTGGTGATCGCCCTGGACCGCCAGGAGCGCGGTAGTGATGAGGTCGAAGGCGAAGGGCTGAGCGCCATCCAGGAAGTGGAGGCACGCTACGCCATGCCGGTGGTCAGTATCGTGACGCTGGATATGGTGCTGACCTATCTCGAGGAGCATGCCGGCGACTCACTGCGTGGCCATGCCGCGGCCATTCGCGACTATCGTGCGCGCTATGGTGTTTCCGCTGTGGCGTGACGGCCGATTGCGCTAAGCTCTACAGGAGCCAAAACAGGATATGCCGACGGCAGAGAACGGGAAGAGCATGATGAGAACGAGACAGACGCTGCTGGCGTGCCTGCTGCTGATGGGTGCAGGCACTGCCCAGGCCGCCAGCCTGGACCTCAATCTGGGCGAGGATGCCGTGCAGTTCGAGGCGGCCGGCGAGGTCGTGGAGGGCGTTCAGCTCGGCGGTGGCGTGCTCGACAGCGACTACCGCAAGGATGCTACCGTCTATCATGCCCAGCTGATGGGCAGCCAGCACACCTCGCGTCGTGAAGTGGGCATCGGTGCCCGCTGGACGCACTATGATGCCAGGGGCGGAGAAGGTGGCGGTTTGGGTCTCGGTGGCTACGGCTACGTCTATCTGCCCAATCTGCCGGCGGTCTCGCTGGGCGGTTACGGCTTCTACACCCCCGGTGTGGTGACGACCAGCGAGCTGGACAAGGGCTATGAGGTCGGCCTGCGTGCCCGCTACGCCTTTACTCCCAATGTGGATGGCTACCTCGGGCTGCGTCAGCTGGATGCCGACTTCGACGACGACCGCGGCAGTCAGACCCTGGACCGCGGCGCCCAGGTCGGCGTGCGCCTGCGCTTCTGACGGCCTCCCTGCGGCGAGGATTGCGGGCCCCATCATGGGGCCCGCCTGCGTTCCAACGGGACCACAGCGGATAAATCATGCTCGATGTCGTTCTGTTCCAGCCCGAGATACCCCCCAATACCGGAAACCTGATTCGGCTGTGCGCCAATACCGGCTTTCGCCTGCACCTGATCGAGCCGCTGGGGTTCGAACTCGATGACCGGCGCCTGCGCCGTGCCGGTCTCGATTATCACGAGTGGGCAGCGGTAGGCGTGCACCCTGACTGGCAGGCCTACCTCGAGGCCGCCAGGCCGGTGCGGGTCTTTGCGGTATCGACGCGCGGGCGGCGTGGCTACCATGAGCCCGACTACCGGGCAGGTGATGCCCTGGTGTTTGGCCCCGAGACCCGTGGCCTGCCCCAGGAGATGCTCGATGCCCTGCCCGAGTCCCAGCGGCTGCGCATCCCCATGCGGCCCGACAGCCGTAGTCTCAATCTCTCCAATGCCTGTGCGGTGCTGGTCTATGAAGCCTGGCGGCAACTGGACTTCGCCGGCGCGGCAGGGGAAGACAGCGTGAGGCCTCTCCCTTGAGTGCTCCCAAGACCATCCAGCAGCGTCTCGCCGGCCTCAACCCCCGGCAACAGGAGGCGGTGCGCTATATCGACGGCCCCTGCCTGGTGCTGGCGGGGGCCGGTTCCGGCAAGACCAGCGTGATCACCACCAAGATCGCCTACCTGATTCAGGTGTGCGGCATGAGTGCCCGACGCATTGCCGCGGTGACCTTCACCAACAAGGCCGCCCGGGAGATGAAGGAGCGGGTGGGAGCAATGCTCAAGGGCAAGGAGGGGCACGGGCTGACCGTCTCCACCTTCCATACCCTGGGGCTCAATATCATCCGCCGCGAGCTCAAGGCGCTGGGCTATCGCCCCGGCTTCTCGCTGTTCGACCCCGAGGATGCCAAGGCACTGCTGCGCGACCTGATGCACAAGGATGCCCAGGTCGACGCCGACCAGATCAATGCCGTGCAGCACCGCATCTCCGAGTGGAAGAACGACCTGATACTGCCGGGCCAGGCGCTCTCGCATGCCGCCGATGAGGATGAGCTGTTCGCCGCGCGGGTCTATGAGGCCTACAACCGCCACCTCAAGGCCTATAACGCGGTGGACTTCGACGACCTGATCCTGCTGCCGGTGGTATTGCTGCGCGACGACCCCGAGGCCTTGGCACGCTGGCGCAAGCGCATTCACTACATGCTGGTGGATGAGTATCAGGACACCAACGTCAGCCAGTACCAGCTGGTCAAGCTGCTGATGGCCGAGCGGGCCACCTTCACCGTGGTGGGCGACGATGATCAGTCGATCTACGCCTGGCGTGGGGCACGCCCCGAGAACCTGGTGACCCTGGGCGAGGACTTTCCGCGCCTGGATGTCATCAAGCTCGAGCAGAACTATCGCTCCACCGGCACCATCCTGCGCGCCGCCAACACCCTGATCAGCAACAACCCCCATGTCTACGAGAAGACCCTGTGGTCGGACATGGGCGAGGGCGCGCCGATCCGCGTGGTGGTCAACCGCCACGAGGAGGCCGAGGCGGATCGCGTGGCCAGCGAGATCCTCACCCGGCGCATCAAGGAGCGCGCCGAGTGGAGGGATTTCGCCGTGCTCTACCGCGGCAACTTCCAGGCCCGGCTACTGGAGCTCAAGCTGCAGCACTACCAGATTCCCTACAAGCTCTCCGGGGGCACCTCCTTCTTCTCGCGCAACGAGATCAAGGATGCCATGGCCTACCTGCGGCTGCTGATCAATCCGGCCGATGACAACGCCTTCCTGCGCATCGTCAATGTGCCGCGCCGCGAGATCGGCCCCGGTACCCTGGAGAAGCTGGCCAACTACGCTAACGGGCAGGCCAATGGGCGGAGCATCTCGCTGTTCGCCGCCTGCCATGAGCTGGGTCTGGCCGAGCAGCTGCCGGTCAGGGCGGTCGAACGTCTGGGGCGGTTTACCCATTTTATCGACGGCGTGCGGCGACGCATGGATGGCGGCGATGCCATCGCCGCCATTCGCGACATGTTGCACGAGATGGATTACGAGGCCTGGCTCTATCAGAACGCCAGCGCCCCGACCATCGCCGAACGGCGCATGGCCAATGTCTGGACCCTGATCGACCAGCTGGAGAAGTCGATGGAGGCCGACCCGGAGGAGAGTACGGCCTCCGAGGAGACCGAGACCGACAGCGTGGAGGCGGCCATCTCGCGGCTGGTGCTGCGGGATATTCTCGAGCAGCAGGCCGAGGAGGATGACTCCGACCGTGTTCAGCTGCTGACCATGCACGCCTCCAAGGGCCTCGAGTTCCCGCATGTCTATCTGATGGGGCTGGAGGAGGAGCTGTTGCCCCACCGCAATGCCATCGAGGCGGGCACGGTGGAGGAGGAGCGGCGCCTGGCCTATGTGGGCATCACCCGGGCGCGGCGTACCCTGACCCTGACCCTGGCTCGACAGCGCAAGACCTACGGAGAGCTGATGGACTGCGCACCCAGTCGCTTTCTCGACGAGCTGCCCGAGGCGGATCTGGAATGGGAGGGGCGGTCGGACCGTGAGGATCCGGAGAAGAAGCAGGCGCGGGGGCAGAGTGCCATCGCCGGGCTGCGCTCTCTGTTGGGGTGAGTCGAATGCCTGCTCTGCTGGGCTGGCATCTTGCTGGCAATCAGACGCAAGCGGGGCGCCCGTAGGCGCCCCGCTTGACCCGCCGTGATCGGGAGCTTATCGCACCGGAGCGATCAGGTAGTCGGTAGCAGCCTTTACCTCATCATCGGAGAGGTTCGGGTTGCCGCCCTTGGCCGGCATGGCGTTGAAGCCGTTGATGGAGTGGTCGTAGAGGGTCTCGATGCCCTGCTCCAGGCGAGGAGCCCACTGGTCGGCTTCACCGCGGACCGGAGCGCCAGCTGCCCCCGTCATGTGACAGGCCATGCAGATCTGATTGAAGATCGCTTCTCCGTCGATACCGGCGTGGGAGGGTTCACCGCCCGCGGCAGACTCCTCGGCGCTGGCATTCCCTGCCGACTCATCGGTAGCATCTTCCTGGCTGGCGGCATCGGCCTGTGCCTTCTCGTCGGCTTCCTCTGCCGGCGCTTCGGCCGCCGCCTCGTCGCCGCCGCCCAGTTCCGGCACATCCATCACCGGCTCGACCATATAGGCGGTGACGGCCTCCATCTCGGCGTCGGAGAGGTTGGGGTTGCCGCCTCGAGCCGGCATGGCATTGAAGCCATTCATGGAGTGGTCCAGCAGGGTGGCGAAGCCCTTCTCCACGCGATCGGCCCAGGCCGCTTCGTCGCCGCGAATCGGGGCGCCAGCGGCACCGGTCTCATGACAGGCCATACAGACACTGTTGTAGATGCTGGCGCCATCGATATCGCCGCCGCTGGAGGCACCGTTGCTGGCACCGCCGGCACTGGCACTGGCGGTGCCGCAATCTTCGCCCTCGACACAGAGCTCGCCCACCGGCTTCAGGCGCTCGGCGATGGCTTCGCGTTCGGCGTCGACCTGCGCCAGGGCGGTGCCGGCGCCGGCGGTCAGGCCCAGGGTGGCCAGGCACCCCATGATCAGCTTGCTGAATTTCACTCTCACCACCTCTTCACGGTCCTTTAGGAAGTTGTTCGTGGCAGCGCCCGGCGGGAACGGTATCGGCAACGCAGCCGAGGAGATGCCATCATGCAGTCATTGCCGACAGTATACCGGCAACCCTGGCGCCAGGAAAATGGCAGCGCCGTCCACGCTTAGGTGCCATGAAAGCGTTCGCAACGCCTTGCGCTGGACAGTGGCCTGCCTGGCGGTTAGGATGTCGACCGCTCGATGCCATGTCGAGCAAGGCGCCCGTAGCTCAGTTGGATAGAGTGTTGGCCTCCGAAGCCAAAGGTCGCAGGTTCGAATCCTGCCGGGCGCGCCAAGAATATCGTAGGCCCCGGGGAGAACTCTCTCCCCGGGCCCTTCTGCGTGCCTGGGATTCGTTGGCAGGGGCGTCGGCCCGCTTCACTGTCTGTGGTGATGCCGACAGTGGCGACAAGGGGAGTGAGGCCTTGGCAAGGCGGGGAAACATGACACCGATCAAATTTAATTCATTTGGTTATAAATAATACTTGCTTTAATGTCGTTAAGTAATTTGTCAGACTCTGCCGCTCACCCCTCACGATTCAGGAACGATGAAGACCTATCTGGGAAAGATGCGCGGTGAGCGCCTGCGACGCGATACGCCCGATCTCGGTGATGCCCTCTGGTCATGGCTGGGTGCCATGGCCGGCATGGGGGCGATCTGCTGGCTCAGTGCGCACTGGCTCTCCCAGCAGCTGCTGATCGTGGCCTCCTTCGGTGCCACCTCGGTGCTGCTCTACGCCGCACCGGAAAGCCCCTTTGCCCAGCCACGCAATGTATTGCTGGGCAGCCTGCTCTCGGCGATGGCCGGGGTCGCCTGCTTCCAGCTGCTGGGCGCTACCACGCTGGCGGTGACCCTGGCGGTATCGCTCTCCATCCTGTTGATGCAGCTGACTCACAGCGTGCACCCGCCCGGTGCCGCCGCGGCCCTGATCGCGGTGATCGGCGGGCCCGAGATCACGGGGTTGGGCTGGTGGTATCCGCTGATGCCCATCGGCGTCGGTAGCGCCATCATGGTGGTGGTGGCGGTGCTGGTGAACAACCTGGCCCGCCACCGGCGCTATCCGCTGCACTGGTAGGGGCTCAGAGCCAAGGAGCGCAGAAAAAACCGCCATCTCCTTGCCGTAAAACAGGAAGGATCACACCGCTATTCGCTACCTCAAGGGCTCGGTTGTGCCGGGGGCACTCTGCTATTGTGCTGTGGACAATTTCACGCCGCCGACGCGTTGTCGGTGGCCCCACGAGCATTCCCACCAAGGAGGCAGCAGATGGCGAACCCCACTCCCCATGCAAACGTTCCCGCCACCATGTCGGCCATGCTGCTGACCGGGCATGGCGATATCGACAGGCTGGTCTACCGAGATGACGTGCCGACCCCGCGGCCGGGCCCAGGCGAGGTGCTGGTAGGGGTCACGGCCACCGCCAAGAACAACACCGATCGCAAGGCCCGGGAGGGGCTCTACCCGGTGAAGAAGGGCGAGGTGACCTCCTTTGCCATGGGCGGTGAGCCGACCCTGACCTTCCCGCGTATCCAGGGTGCCGATATTGCCGGGCGTGTGGTGGCGGTGGGCGAAGGCGTCGATGCCGCACGGATCGGCGAGCGCGGCCTGCTCGACTTCAACCTCTACCCGGACGCCCGCCGCGACATCAATCTGACCCCGGACTACTACGGCCATGGCGCCGATGGCGGCTTCGCCGAGTATGTCGTCGTGCCCTCGGACCAGTTCCATCATGTACCCAACTCCGAGCTCGACGATGCCGAGCTCGCCGCCCTGGGCATGTGCTCCTATCAGACCGCCTACCATATGTTGACCTCGACCGGCGTGGCTGCCGGTGAGCGGGTACTGGTCAGCGGCGCCAGCGGCGGCGTGGGCACGGCACTGATCCAGCTCTGCCGCATCCTGGGGGCCACTCCCTATGCGGTGAGCCAGCCGGAGAAGGCGGAGGCGCTCGAGGCCCTGGGTGCCGAGGCGGTAATCGATCGCGGCGAGCTCGAGGGCTTCGCCCAGCGGGTCCTCGAGGCCACCGGAGGGGCGCCCATCGATGCGGTGATGGACCTGGTCGGTGGCGAGATGACCGACTGTTTCATCGATACCATGATTCAGGACATGAAGGCGCGCACCAGCTATCCGCGGCTCTCCATCGCCGGGGCCAGCGGCGGCAATATCTCGGAGATCCTGTGGACGCGCATCTACCTCTATCAGGTGCAGATCTTCGGTGTCTCCCATGGCACCCGTGACGAGGCCGAGCAGCTGATCGTCTGGATCCGCTCCGGTAAGCTCAAGCCGGTACTGCATGCCACCTTCCGGCTCTCGGAACTTCACCAGGCCGAGCGCTACTTCGTCAGTCGCGGCAGCAACTTCCTGGGCAAGATCGTGATCGTTCCCGACCGCCAGTGGGAGGCGCATGGTGCTCCCTTCGCCCTTGCCGCTCCCTCTTCCCAGCAGGAGTCGCGCCCATGACCCGCCCGCTCAGCTTCAGGATGATGGACACCCACGCCGGCGGTGATGTCAGCCGGATCGTGTTGGGGGGCATCGACGCCCTGCCCGGCGCCACCGTACGCGAGCAGATGCACTACCTGCGCGATGATGCCGATGGCCTGCGCAAGCTGCTGCTGTTCGAACCCTATGGCGTGCCCGAGATGTCGGTGGACCTGATCGTTCCGGCCAGTGACCCCGAGGCGGCCGCCGGCTACATCATCATGGAGGTGATGGGTTACCCCATCTACTCGGGCTCCAATACCATCTGCACCGCCACCGCGGTCCTCGAGGCCGGCATCGTGCCCAAGCGGGAGGGTGTGCAGCGCTTCACGCTCGAGGCGCCGGCGGGGCTGGTCAGAATCGAGGCGAGGGTGGAGAACGGCGTGGTGGAGGCGATCACCTGCGAGGGGCTGCCCAGCTATATCGATACCTATCGTGCCTCGATCCAGGTGCCGGGGCTGGGCGAGGTGGCCTACAGCGTGGCCTACAGCGGCGGCTTCTATGCCCTGGTGGATGCCGGTGAGCTCGGCTTTCATCTCAACCGCGACGAGGAGCGTGAGCTCGCCGAGTGTGCCCACAGGATCGTCGAGGCGATTCAGGCCGAGCGCGGCTTCTCCCACTACACCCTGGGCGATGTGGGGCCACTGCCCTTCCTGCACTTCATGGGCCCGGTGGAGCAGGTGGCCGATGACTTCTACCGCTCGCGTTCGGCCACCTATGTGCATCCGGGGGTGATCTGCCGCAGCACCACCGGCACCGGGACCTCGGCACGCCTGGCGCTGATGCGCCATGAGGGTACCCTCGAGCCCGGCGACCGGCTGGAGACCATCTCCCTGCGCGAGACCGGCTTTATCGGCACCTTCACCGGTACCCGTCGGGAGGGCGCCCATACGGTGGTGGAGAACACCATCACCGGCAAGGGCCATGTGCTGGGTCACACCGAGGTGGTGGTCAACTGCGACGACCCCCTGGTGGAGTGCAGCGGCCTGCACCATATCCTCAGCGCCCGCCACGGCTGAGTCTTGCTCCCACCATCTTGACTGAGTCGATTCGCCCGCCTTCCCCTTGAGCGCCGCCTCCAAAGGGAGCAGGCTGGCGCTCACTCTTCTTTTCGATTGCCCCCGGAGGCTTCGCATGGCCATCACCAACTTCTCCGATCTGCTAAGCGAAGCGCGCCTGCAGCCCGATGCCCAGCGCCTGCTGTTCGTCTTTACCCGTGCCGAACTGCCGGACAACCCCTCCGCCGAGCAGCGTGCCCGCTTCGAGCGGGGCGAGGGTGGCGTGCTTGCCCCGGTGCTGTGTGTCGACAAGGCTCCCGAGGAGCTGACCGATATGGCCGGCCTGGTGGTGGAGTCGCAGAACACCGGTGTCGAGTGGGACATCGTCTTCGTCGGTGCCCTTTCGGGGCGTGGCAGCGAGGCCCCCGCTTCCGAGCAGGCCGAGGCGCAGCTCGAGCGCATGGTCGAGTCGCTGAAGATGGGCAACGTCGAGGCCTTCCTGGCTCTGGACCGCCAGGGGGAGGCGGTGCGCATCGGCTGACCGTGCACCGCCCCTGTCATAGGGTTGAATTATCAGGGCGATGCCCCCATTCAATTTATACTATCGGGTAATACGGGCTACCATGCCTGCGTATTCCAGCCACCCCTAGGCAACGACGAAAGGAGCATTAACGAATGTCCCTGCTTAACACCGAAATCAAGCCGTTCAAGGCCACCGCTTACCATAACGGTGAGTTCATCGACGTCAGCGAACAGGACGTGAAGGGCCAGTGGAGCATCTTCTTCTTCTACCCGGCCGACTTCACCTTCGTCTGCCCCACCGAGCTGGGTGACCTGCAGGACAACTACGAAGCGTTCAAGAAGCTGGGCGTCGAGATCTACAGCGTCTCCACCGACACCCACTTCACCCACAAGGCGTGGCACGACAGTTCCGAGACCATCGGCAAGCTGACCTACCCGATGCTGGCCGACCCGACCCACACCATCTCGCGCAACTTCGAGGTGCTGATCGAGGATGCCGGTATCGCCGAGCGTGGCACCTTCGTGGTCGACCCCGATGGCAAGATCCAGATCATCGAGCTGAACGCCGGCAACATCGGCCGTAACGCCGAAGAGCTGCTGCGCAAGGTCAAGGCCGCCCAGTACGTGCGTGCCAACCCCAACGAGGTCTGCCCGGCCAAGTGGGAAGAAGGCGAAGAGACCCTGGCGCCGTCACTGGACCTGGTCGGCAAGATCTAAGCCCCGCCCGCGTGGCGAGGCCCTCTTCCGGCCTTGCCACACCGCCCCGGGCACCTCCCCCGCCCGGGGCCCTATTTCGCATCACGAGCCAGATCGATGGCACTGTCAAACCGGCAGGGCGCGGCTAGCTCGTGGCCTGATACTCTCGAACATGAAGGAACACGCTGTCATGTTGGACGACAACCTGAAAACTCAGCTCAAGGCCTATCTGGCCAAGGTCACTCAGCCCTTCGAGATCGTTGCGTCCCTCGATGATGGCGCCAAGTCGAAGGAACTGCATGGCCTGCTGGCCGATATCGTCGGCCTGACCGACAAGATTACCCTCAAGCTTGATGGCGAGGAGGCACGTCGCCCCTCCTTCGCCATCAATCGCCCTGGCGAGGAGACCGGCGTGGTCTTCGCGGGCATCCCCATGGGGCACGAGTTCACCAGCCTGGTGCTGGCGCTGCTGCAGGTGGGTGGCCATCCGCCCAAGGCCAGCGACGAGGTGATCGAGCAGATCAAGGGGCTGGAGGGTGAGCTCAACTTCGAGACCTACTTCTCGCTCTCCTGTCAGAACTGCCCGGATGTGGTCCAGGCGCTGAACCTGATGGCGATCCTCAACCCCAACGTCCATCACGTGGCCATCGACGGGGCCCTGTTTCAGGACGAGGTGGAAGAGCGCCAGGTGATGTCGGTGCCGAGCATCTATCTCAACGGCGAGCCCTTCGATCAGGGACGCATGAGCATGGAGCAGATCCTGGCCAAGGTGGACACCGGTGCCGCCGAGCGCGAGGCCGCCAAGCTCAGCGAGAAGCCGACCTTCGATACGCTGATGGTCGGTGGTGGCCCCGCCGCCGCGGCGGCGGCGGTCTATGCCGCACGCAAGGGCATTCGCACCGGTGTCGCCGCCGAGCGCTTCGGCGGCCAGGTGCTCGACACCATGTCCATCGAGAACCTTATCTCCGTTCCCCATACCGACGGGCCCAAGCTGGCCGCGGCACTGGAGGAGCATGTCAGGGAGTATGAGGTCGACATCATGAACCTCCAGCGTGCCGTCAAGCTGCTGCCGGGTCAGCCGGGCGAGGTGCACGAGGTGCAGTTCGAATCCGGCGCCAGCCTCAAGAGCAGGACCCTGGTGCTGGCCACCGGTGCCCGCTGGCGCGAGATGGGCGTGCCCGGCGAGGCCGAGTATCGCAACAAGGGGGTGGCCTACTGCCCCCACTGTGATGGCCCGCTGTTCAAGGGCAAGCGGGTGGCGGTCATCGGCGGGGGCAACTCCGGCGTCGAGGCGGCCATCGACCTGGCCGGCATCGTCGGCCATGTGACGCTGTTAGAGTTCATGGACGAGATGCGCGCCGATGAGGTGCTGCAGAAGAAGCTGCGCAGCCTGCCCAATGTGGAGATCATCCTGGGGGCCCGCACCACCGAGGTGAACGGCGATGGCCAGCGCGTCAACGGCCTCACCTACGAGGAGCGCGCCAGCGGCGAGATCCGTCGGGTCGAGCTGGAGGGCGTGTTCGTGCAGATCGGCCTGGTGCCCAATACCGAGTGGCTCAAGGATTCACCCATCGAGCTCTCCGAGCGTGGCGAGATCGTCGTCGACGAGCGCGGCATGACCTCTGTGCCCGGGATCTTCGCCGCCGGCGACGTGACCACCGTGCCCTACAAGCAGATCGTCATCGCCATGGGCGAGGGCTCCAAGGCCGCGCTGAGCGCCTTCGATCACCTGATCCGCAGCTGATCCAGGAAGTCCTCGGCTTCCACACCATGCAACGCCCCCGTCGGTTCAACCGGCGGGGGCGTTGGCGTATCCAGGCATCAGCCGATCAGGCCCAGGAAGGGCAGCAGAGTAAGGGTCAACACCCCGGCCAGTGCCAGCACAACCAGCAGCATGCGCACGGGGTGTTGGCGCAGGCGGCGCCACAGGGTGGGGGCTTCACCGCGCTCGGCCAGCGCATCGCGCTCCTCGCGAACCCGTGCGGCGAGCCCCTGCTGATAGCTATCCAGCGCCTCTCTGGCGGCCTCGTAATCGCCCTTGTCGCGCAGCCAGATGGCCGCCACGCCAAGCCCCCAGAAGCCGGCGCGGCTCTCGAAGGTGTCGAAGCCGTGCTGTTCGAGGAGGCGGCGTACCTCGTCGGCCTCCTCCTCGGGCACGTTGTCGAGCCGAAACAGCAGTGTCGCCACTCTGGTTACTCTCCTCTATCGATCAATCGCCGAGTACCTCGGCGCGTTCGATGATCACCGGCGTTTTCGGCACGTTCTGAAGGCGGCCGCGATTGCCGGTGGGCACGCGCTTGATGGTGTCCACCACCTCCATGCCGTCGACGACCCGACCGAACACCGCATAGCCCCAGGTCTGGCCCGACTGGGTGCTGACATGGTCGAGGAAGCCGTTGTCGGCGACGTTGATAAAGAACTGGGCGGTGGCCGAGTGGGGCGCCCCGGTGCGCGCCATGGCCAGGGTGCCGCGGCGGTTCTTGAGGCCGTTGTCGGCCTCGTTCTCGATCGGCTCGCGGGTCGCCTTCTGGGTGAAGTCGGTGTCGAAGCCGCCGCCCTGGATCATGAAGTCGTCGATCACCCGGTGGAAGAGGGTGCCGTCGTAGTGGCCCGACTCGGCGTAGGCGAGGAAGTTCTCGACGCTCTGCGGGGCCTGCTCCTCGTAAAGCTCGATGCCGATGGCACCCTCGCTGGTATGCAGCACCACGTCGGGGGCGGCGTCGGTCTGGGCAAGCGCCAGGGCAGGCAGGGTCGCCGTCAGTAGGGCGAGGGCTAGGCGTCGCATGGGGCACTCCTTGGGGGGTGTCGGTTGATATCGGTACCCAGCATACGGCGCCGGGGCACCGCTGTCAGCGGGGCTCACTCATTGCCTGAGCTCAGGGGCGACAGGCCTGCGCCATGCGGTCCATTGCCTCGCCGGCACCATCGAGGGCGAAGACCATGAACCAGGGGTCGTCGGGGCCGCGCATCATTCGCAGGCGCAGGATCTCGCCCCGGCGCATCTCATCGAACAGCAGTGGCTGCGCGGGAAGATCGAACCGTACATAGAAGCCGCTGTCGCCGCGCTCGGTGCGAAACTCGGCCTGTCCCGAGTGGATGGTCTGCTCATCGACCCTGAGGTCGGCGGGTACCAGGTTGACCACCTGGCTTTCAGGCTGGTGCTCGCCGAGGTCCACGCGCAGCTCCAGCCAGGGTGCCTCGCAGGCGCCGGGGCTGACATTGACGCTGAAGTGGGCGTCGGCGTAGTTATCACCCTCCAGGGCGCGGTAGAGACGCTCCTCGCCGAGGCTAAGAGTCATCGATTGCCAGGCGCCATGGCGCTCGACCTCGGCGACGTTGAACTGCACGGCGTGTACGGTCGTGATCAGAGAGATCAGGCCGGTCAGTGTGGCAATAATACGAAAGATAGGCGTGAAAATAAGGGGCATCCTGGCCTCTTCGCGTGTCGATACGGCGCCTTTGTGGGCAAGAGGCTTCATATCATGCCTGGTAACGGGCCAAGCGCAATGCCGTTATTGCGAGGAGTACGCTTGACGGTCATCGACAGGCCGCATCGGCCAGGAGGGAAACGACACGTAAAATGTGATCAGGATGCGTGGGAAGGGCCGGTATGGTGACCGACCCTCGGCAGAACTTGAGGCTGGCGATCACTCCAGACTGGAGTAATAGGCGGCGATATCGGCGATGTCTTCATCGGAGAGACTCTGGGCCATCGGGGTCATCATGGCGGACATGCCGCCGCCACGCTCGCCGGCACGGTAGGCCTTGAGGCTGCTTTCGAGGTAAGTGGCAGACTGGCCGGCGAGGTTAGGGTAGATGGGGGCGACGGCCATGCCATCGGCACCATGGCAGGCAACGCAGGTGCCGATCTTGCCTTCGCCGGCGGCAGCGTCACCCGCGGCCTGGGTGTTCATGGCCAGGAGGGCACTACCCAGCAGGGTAGCGGCGAGAACCAGTTTCATAGGACATCTCCGGAATGCAACTTCATGCCTGAAAAAGCCCGGTTGTATCGATCAGCCCACCGGGCAGCTGCTGACATCATGCCAGTCGGCATGATGTCAGCGCTTGACGTGCGTCATACTCAGGCTAGACCCCCGAGGAGAAAAAGAAAAATCTAATGGATGTGAGGCTAAAAACGATACTGAGAGCCAAGGGCCGTTCGCCGCGAGATAGGGGCTCACGGGGACGGCGGTTCGTCCAGCTGCAGCAGCTGGATCAGCGGCTGGCGGCGAGGACCCAGCAGGTCCTCCAGGGTGTAGCCATCGAGCACCGCCATGAAGGCGTCCAGGGCCTCGGCAAGGATCTGCTTGAGTCGGCAGGCGGGGGTGATCAGGCACTCGTTGTCGTCGCCGAAACACTCCACCAGGGTCAGGTCGCGCTCGGTGCGACGTATCAGCTCGCCGAGCACGATGCTGTCCGGCTCGCGTCTGAGCAGCAGGCCGCCATGCTTGCCACGAATCGAAGTGATATAGCCGTGGTGGCTGAGGTCCTGGACCACCTTCATCAGGTGGTTGCGTGAAATCTCGAAGCGCTCGGCGATCTCGGTGATGGTGGAGCGCTCTTCACCTTTGACCGCCAGATAGAGCAGCACGCGCAGGGAGTAGTCGGTGAAGCGGGTCAGGTGCATGGCAGAAAGCGTCGCCTCGTATCATGTTCGAATCAGCGTTGGGCCCGGAGGTGGGGCTCGGCGGACGGCGGCGCCGCGTCAGCGGGTCGGCTCAGCACGAAGCCGGCGACCGTAACAAACAGCAACCCCGATGCCACCAGTCCCGGGAGCGGCGCGCCGCCGGCCCACAGCATCGTCCAGCTGACGGTCAGCAGCAGCACCGCTAGAGCCTTGGCGCGTCGTGGTATGGCGCGCCGCTCGCGCCAGGCCAGCAGGGTAGGGCCAAACCGCGGGTGAGAATGCAGCCAGCGCGCCAGGCGCGGCGATCCCTTGGGCGCCGACCAGGCGGCCAGCAGCAGGAAGGGGGTGGTCGGCAGCAGCGGCAGTACCATCCCGGCGGTACCCAGACCGATGCAGCCGTAGGTAAGGCCGCACCAGGCAAGACGCGAAGCGGATCCCGACATGTCATGACCCTCCCTCAACAAAGGAAGCAAGCAGTTAAGCGATAATTCACATGCATTTTAACATCAAAGGCAATGCGAGGGCTGTGCCATGTCAGTGAAAGCTCGCTTCGCGTAGTTAAAATGCCCCATCTGGCGATTGTTCGTTAACGTGCGACGTATTTCAGCTCGCCAAAGAAATTGATCAGGGTCAACTGGCCCTGCATGGGATCCAACGTTTCATCCTCATGCTGGCATACTGCGCACCATCGGGCATTGCCGCGGCGGTGCCAAGGCATTCAACGAGGCCGTTTGACCATGCAAGACCATCAGCTCTTCAATCGTCCCCTGGTCGAGAAATACGATCGTCCCGGCCCGCGCTATACCTCCTATCCCACGGCGCCGCAGTTTCACGCGGCCTTCGCCGAGGATGACTATCGTGCCGCCGCCGAGCGCAGCAATGGTGCCACCGTGCCCAAGCCGCTGTCGGTCTATGTGCATATTCCGTTCTGCAAGAGCCTCTGCTACTACTGCGCCTGCAACAAGATCATCACCCATAACACCGAGCGTGCGGCGGAATATCTGGCCTGGCTGCAGCAGGAGATCCGGGTGCAGGGGGCGCTGTTCGACGAGACCCGACGCATGACCCAGCTGCATCTGGGGGGCGGTACGCCGACCTACCTGAGCAATGACCAGCTCGGCGAGCTGATGGCGAGCCTGGATGCCGCCTTCCACTTCGCGCCGCCCGAGGAGCGCGAGTTCTCGCTGGAGGTGGATCCACGCACGGTGACCCCCGAGCAGATTCACGAGCTCCATGCGCTGGGTTTCAATCGCCTGAGCTTCGGGGTACAGGACTTCGATCCCGACGTGCAGAAGGCGGTCAATCGGGTGCAGAGCGAGGAGGATGTCGTCTCCCTGGTGCATGCCGCTCGCCAGGCAGGCTTCCAGTCGATCAGCGTTGATCTGATCTATGGCCTGCCGCTGCAGACGGTAGCCAGTTTCGATACCACCCTGGACAAGATCATCGCGCTGCGCCCGGACCGGATCGCCACCTACAGCTACGCGCATCTGCCGGAGCTGTTCAAGGCGCAGCGGCTGATACGCCCCGAGGACATGCCGCCTCCGGAGCGCAAGCTGGAACTGCTGGAGCTGACCATTCGACGGCTTACCGAGGCCGGCTACGTCTATATCGGCATGGATCACTTCGCCCTGCCCGATGACGAGCTGACCCTGGCCCGGGAGAACGGCACCCTGCAGCGCAACTTCCAGGGCTACTCCACCCATGCCGACTGCGACATGATCGGCCTGGGCATCACCTCCATCGGCAAGGTAGGCGATACCTACAGCCAGAACGTCAAGGAGACCGCCCAGTATCAGCACCGCCTGCAGGAGGGGCGTCTCGCGGTGTTCCGGGGCTATCGGCTCAGCGACGATGATCGCCTGCGTCGCGACGTGATCAATGCCCTGATGTGCCATAACCGCATCGACTTCGCCGCCATCGAGGCCAAGCACGGCATCGTCTTCCGTGACTATTTCGCCGACGCCCTGGAGGAGCTTCGGGAGATGGCCGATGATGGTCTGCTGGCGATCCGCGATAACGAGATCGAGCTGCTCCCTGCCGGGCGGCTGATGATGCGCAATGCCGCCATGGCCTTCGATGCCTACCTGGCTCATAGCACGGGACGCTACTCGCGCACGGTGTGAACAAAAAAAACCACCCTCGAGGAGGGTGGCGCAAGACCGTGTCTAGCAATGAGAGGGAGAAACCAGGCCAGGAGACTGGCGGGCCCTGCCTGGTGGCGACGCCTCATCAACGCCGCCAATCAAAGAGTAATCGTTCGCGTTTGTGTCGTCAACACAAATGCGAACGCTTTTTATTAATGGCTCATTTCAGGTTCCCGCCATACGCAGCCACAGTGGCAGGGTCGCCATGGCCAGCAGCGTCTGGCCGGTGATCACGGCGGCCATCATCTCGGCATCCCCGCCCAGCTGGCGGGCCAGGATATAGGCCGAGGTGGCGGTGGGTAGCGCGGCGAACAGCAGCACCACATCGCGACTCACCGGGTCGAGCCCCAGCAGCAGTGCCAGTGCCAGTGCCAGTGCCGGCATCAGCGCCAGCTTCACCAGGTGACTTGCCCAGATTCCACGATCGAGGCGTACCAGGGCGGCGGGACGCAGGGCCACGCCCACCGCCACCAGTCCCAAAGGCAGGGCGGCACGCCCCAGCAGTTCCACCGTGGCTTCGCTCCACCCCGGCAGGCCGATGCCGCCGATATTGAGCCCGATGCCGACCAGGCAGGCCAGGATAAGAGGGTTGCGGCCCAGGGCCGCCAGGCTCTTGGCGAGGCTGCCGCGCCCCAGGGTACCGGCGGCGATAAAGCTGGAGACACAGAGGACATTGACCACCGGGACCATCAGCGCCACGGCCACCGCGGCTACCGTGGCTCCCGGGAGACCGTGCAGTGCCGCGGCGCCGGCCACCCCTACATAGGTGTTGAAGCGCAGCGCCCCCTGGAAGGCCGAGGTGAAGGCCGCGGCCTGCATGCCCAGCCAGCCACGCAGCCGCCATAGCACGATGGCGAAGGCGCCCATGGGGCCCAGCAGGGCGATCGCCACACGGGTCACCGGCACCTGGCTGACATCCGCGGTGGCCAGGGTCGCCACCAGCATGGCGGGGAACAGCAGGAAGTAGATCAGTCGCTCCAGCTGTGGCCAGAAGTCGGCACCCGGCTGGCGCAGCCAGCCCAGCACGCTGCCCAGCAGGATTAGCAGGAACAGGGGCCCCAGGGCACCCGCTATGTCCGCCATGTCGGTCTCCTTGGTCTCGTTACCTGCGACATCGTTCCGCAGTCTGCCACAAACGAATGCTGATAAGCTTGCCACTACCGGTTCTCTGTGCGATGACCCCGACCCCTATGCCTGACTCTCCCACGACTGCTTCACGCCCGCCGCTGCTGCGCCTGCTGGTGCTGTTGACCCTGGGCACGGTGGCCATCGCCCTGTGGTTCCTGGTCAGCCACCTGCTGCGTGACATCGGACAGGTGCGCTGGTATCCCGAGTCGCCGGAATGTCAGCTGAGTAGCGGGCCCTGTCTGGCCAGGTTGGGCGAAGAGCGCCAGCTGACACTCGACCTCGGCGTGCGTGGCGAGATACGCGCGCTGCAGCGCTTGCCGCTGGAGGTGTCCCTGCAGGGGGTGAAGGCCGAGCGCGTGATGGTGGACTTCGTCGGACGCGACATGGACATGGGACTGCACCGCTACCCCCTGAGCCTCGGGGCGGATGGCCACTATCGGGGCGAGGGACAGATACCCATCTGTACCGAGGCGGTGATGCCCTGGCGGGCACGGGTGGTTATCGAGACGGCCGATGGTAAGCTCGGGAGCGGGTTTGATTTCGAGGTCAGGGGAGACGCACCATGAAACGCAAGGGAGTCTGGGCCGGGGTGGCATTGATCGTGCTGATGGCGGTGGGCGGTGTCGGCTGGTATCAGCAGCAGCTGACGGCGGGAGTCGACGGCGGCCCCGTCGGCGGGCCGGTAGAGCTGCCCTCGACCCGGGGGGAGTTCAGCCTCGAACACCTGGGCGATGACCAGCTGGCGGTCCTGTTCTTCGGCTATACCCACTGCCCCGATGTCTGCCCCATGAGCCTGGCGGTGGTGCGTCAGGCGCTGGCCGAGCTCGAACCCGCCCAGCGTGAGCGGCTCGTGCCGTTGATGGTCTCGCTGGATCCCGAGCGCGACAGCCTCGCGCGGCTGGAGGAGTATCTGGCGTTCTTCGGCGAGCGCTTTATCGGTGCCACCGGCCGCACGGCCCAGCTCGAGGAGCTGGCCGGGCGCTACGGGGTGGTATGGCGCAAGGTCGATGCGCCGGACTCCGCCATGAATTACACCATCGACCACAGTTCGTCGCTCTATCTGGTCGACCGTGAGGGGGAGATCCAGCGCCGGGTGCTCTATTCCCCCTCCCATCGCGGGCTGCTCGCCGCGCTGCACGACACTCTCTAGTCCTGACCCGTTAGTCCAGCTCTGCTGGCCCGGTTCCGCTAGTCCAGCTCCTCTACCCGGCCTGACCCAGCCTGTGCACCCGCCACCAAGCCTAGCGCGACGGCAGCGCTTCCTGAAGCCGCTCCAGCATGGCCATCAGCGCGCGGGTCTGGGTGCCCTGGCGGCTGTCATGCATGGGGTCGAGCTGCCAGGTGCTCTCCGCATAGCCCCACCAGTCCCAGCATGCCTGCGGGTTGCCCAGGCGCGTCTCGGTCTGTGGGTAGATCACGATACGCCGGTTCTCGGCCGCCCAGGCGTTGAGCCCGGTATGGCTAACGAAGGTGTCGCCGATCTGTTCGGCGGCCATGCCGCAGCCGTGCAGGGCCATGCTGACCTCACAGCCCCCCTCCTCGCAGCCTTCCGGCACGAACAGGTAGCCGGTATCGGCCAGCCCCCTGGCGTCGTAGTCGCCCTGGTCGAAGCGCCACAGCTCGCCGGCGGCCTCGCCATCGGCGGGCGGCGTCAGGTCACCGTGCAGCCAGTTCAGGGCGTCGCCGGCGATATCGCTGTCACAGGCCAGCAGGTGGGGAGGGCCCGCGTCACGACAGTCGGCCAGCGCGCCGTCATCGGCCTGGCCGAGCGTGGCGTCGACGGGCCAGCCGTGGCCCACATCGGCGTCCTGGCGCCACTGCAGCTGCGAGGGATCGCTTAGCCAGCCCCGAAACTGCTCGACCAGCGCCCCTCCCAGCCGTGGCTCGACCACCTCGTCGGCGCCGCCGTGCCAGACATAGACCCTGAGTGACTCAAGCGCCTCGGCCTCACCGACCAGGTCGCGTTCACGGTAGCCGACAAGGCGTTGCTCCAGGGCCTGCATATCGGGCATGCCGCGTCGGGTGGTCATGCACTGACCCAAGGCCAGACCCAGCGAGCCCTGGGCGCAGGACCAGGGACCCGCGGCGAGCACGCCGAGACCGGCGAAGCGCTCCGGCCAGGCCACGGCCAGCTGGGTCGCCATGTAGCCACCCGAGGAGACGCCGATGACGCTGGCATTCTCGGCGCTGGCGGCCAGGGCCGGGAGCTGCCGGGGAGAAGGGGGCGTATCGGCGAGCAGCGCAGTCGTGGGCAGCGTGGCAAGGATCGCACCGGCCGCCCAGGTGGCCGAGCGAGACTTACTCACTGGCCTGGCTATCGTCGACGGCATCCTCGGCGCCGTCGTCAACGCTCTCTTCTGCCGAGGCTTCGTCGGCGCTGTCGCCGGATGATGCCTGCGCGTCGTTGATGCCGAGCAGCTCGACCTTGAAGGTCAGGGTCTCGTAGGGGCCGATGGGGCCCTGGCCCTGGGCGCCGTAGGCGAGCTCGTGGGGAATGACGATCTCCCAGGTATCGCCCACGCTCATCAGCTGCAGGGCTTCCTGCCAGCCCTCGATCACCTGGTCGACGCGAAAGCTGACCGGGTTGCCGCGCGCATAGGAGCTGTCGAAGACCGTGCCGTCGATCAGGGTGCCCTCG
The DNA here is from genome assembly GCF_031846005.1 of Halomonas sp. LES1. Classification (NCBI taxonomy): domain Bacteria; kingdom Pseudomonadati; phylum Pseudomonadota; class Gammaproteobacteria; order Oceanospirillales; family Halomonadaceae; genus Halomonas; species Halomonas sp. LES1. The sequence continues at coordinate 46,164 of NZ_JAVRGC010000005.1, read as the reverse complement.
TAATGCACCTCGACGCTGTCCTGGGCGCCGGGGGTGGCGCCGTCACCGGAGGCCAGCTCACGATACTGCAGGCCGGAGTCGGTGGTCTCGACACCTTCGCGCTCGGCATTCTCGGCCAGGTAGGCCTCGCCCTCGGCGCGGTTGGCCTCGGCGGCGGCTTCGGCCTCCGCCTGGCGGGCCGCGGCGGCCTGCTGCTGGAAGGTCATCAGCGCCTCGGCCATCTCCTCGTCGCTCATCTCGAGATCGTCGCCGGCGAAGACGTCCTGGATGGCCTGGGTGAAGGCGTCGACATCGAGGTTCTCGACATCCTGCTGGATGCTCTGGCCCAGGGTCACGCCCAGGCTGTAGCCCAGCTTCTCTTCATCGCTTTCCGGGGCCCCCATTGCCAGGGGCGCGGCACCCAGCAGGGCGGCGAGTGAGGCGGTGGTCAGCAGTCGTTTCATGTGGCTCTCTTGTGATTCCGGCTTGTGGTTCCGGCGCCGGTGGCGCCTGGGATGAATGCGAATCATGGGACTCTAACAGGGCCGTCCCGGTTCCGCATCCGAGCGAAACCGGGACGAAGAGGGGAAGGCTCAGACCACCAGGGTGGGGCAGTGGGCGGAGCCCGCCACGCGCTGGGAGACACTCCCCAGCAGCAGGCTCTTGTCACCGCCGGTGCCCTGGGCACCGATCACGATCAGGTCGCACTCGCGCTTGCGGGCGAAACGCACGATGGTGCGCGAGGGGCGGCCGGCCTTGACGAAGGCGCGCAGCCTGTCGGCGGGCACCCCCATCTCGATGGCCTGATTCTTGGCGTGCACGGCGATCTCGGTGGCGTACTCCTTGAGGACGTCGTGGGGGATCTCCAGCTTGTCGGGCACCATGGAGAGCGATGCCTCGAGCAGGCTATGGTGCTTGAAGACACACAGCAGGTAGAGCTCCGCGCCGGTGAGCAGCTGTAGCCCCACGCCCTTCTCGAGGGCCTTGATTGCACCCTTGGAGCCATCCACCGGGACCAGGATCCGATTGAACATGGTTCTCTCTCCTTGGCTCAGTTGAAGGCCACGTCGCGCAGGAACAGGGCGATCTGCGGGAACATGATCAGCAGTGCCGCGGCCAGTATCAGCATGAAGATAAAGGGCGGTGTCCCCTTGATCACATCCAGGTAGGGGCGCTTGAAGATCGCGATGGCGGTGAAGATGTCACAGCCGAAGGGTGGCGTGGCCGAGCCAATGGCTACCTGCAGGGTGATCAGGATACCCACCAGGACCGGATCGAGGCCGGTGGCGGCGATCGCCGGGGCGAAGATCGGGGTCAGTACCAGGATGACCACGATGGGGTCGACGAACATGCAGGCCACGAAGAAGGAGATGCAGATCGCGATCAGCACGCCGGTGGGGCCTGCCTCGTTGATGCCCACGGCCTCCAGGATCGACTGGGGAATCTGCGCGAAGGAGATGATCCAGGAGAAGCCGTTGCCCGCGGCCACCAGCACGAACACCACCGCGGTGATCAGGCCGGTGGACTTGGCGATCGCATAGATGTGCTGCATCTTCAGCGAGCGGAAGACGACGAACTCCAGGAATACCGCGTAGAGCACACAGGCGGCGGCGGCCTCGGTGGGACTGAAGATGCCCCCATAGATACCGCCGACGATGATTACCGGGAACCCCAGGGGCCACAGTGCCTGACGAACGGCGGTGAATCGCTCGCCCCAGGTCGCTCTGGGCTCGGTAGGGACACCGCGGATCATCGCATAGGCGACGCAGTAGGCCGAGAACATCGCCAGGATCATCAGCCCGGGCCCGATACCGGCGATAAACAGCTCGGCGATGGAGGTCTCGGAGATGACTCCGTAGATGATCATGCCGATGCTCGGCGGAATCAGGAAGGCGATATCACTGGCATTGATGATCAGTGCCAGGGTAAAGGCGTCGGAGTAGCCGGCCTTGAGCATCTTGGGGCGCAGCGGTGAACCCACCGCCACCACGGTGGCCTGGGTGGAGCCCGAGACGGCGCCGAACAGGGTGCAGGAGGTGGCGGTCGAGACCGCCAGGCCGCCCTTTATATGGCCGATGAAGGACATCACCATGGCGATCAGGCGGTCTGCCGACTGGCCGCGGGTCATGATGTCGGCGGCGAGGATGAACATCGGTACCGCGATCAGCGAGGCGGGGCGGATACCGGCCATCATCTGCTGGATCAGGGTATCCATCTGGCCCAGGCCATTGAACATCATGAAGAAGCCGATCACCGCGGCGGTGATCAGCGGGATCATCATCGGAAAGCCCAGCAGCAGCAGGGCGATCATGGTGCAAACCATTATGGTGGTCATTGTGCGTTCCCCTCGGGCCTTAGCCCTGCGTCAGACTTCCGTTTCCGTATCCTTGTAGCCATCCAGCACACTGGTCGACAGGTAGACGTCCCTGGAGGTCATGTTCTTGATGGCAGTCAGCAGGTACTGGATCCCGGTGATCAGAAATCCCAGCGGCGCCCAGACGTAGATCAGCCAGATCGGAAAGCCCAGAGCCGGCAGCACCCTGCCCTTGGACTGCAGGTCGAGGATGTAGACGAGCGAGTAGTAGAGCAGGAAGAACATCACCAGCGCGGTGAACAGGGAGATGATGATCATCAGGGCGCGGCGCCCGCCTACCGGCAGGGCATCGTAGATGGCCGACATGCGGATATGCCGGCCATGGCGTGCCGCATAGCCGATACCGGCGAAGGTGATCATGATGATCAGGATGCGGTTGATCTCGCCGGTAAAGAAGATGCTGTCACCGATCACGAAGCGAGCGATCACGTTGGCGATGGTATTGACGGCCATCAGCAGCACGCCCATGGCCAGCAGCACCGCCTCCAGCTTGCTTATCAGGGTATCGACCGCCCCCAGCGGCCCGGGGAGGCCGGAGCGATAGGCCTTTTCGGCTTCTTCATCTGTCATGGCTGCACTCCCTTCAGCATGCAGTGTGGTAAGACGCGTCTCGACAGTCAGCATACGCCCTGCAGAGCCGCGGCGTGGCTTGAGGGTCAACGCTGGGTGCACGCAGCGCGTCCCCTCAGGCTGTCGTCGTCGTTATAACGAACAGGGGGTGGCCCGAGATGGGCCACCCCCTGAGCATGGCGGTGGGAGGCAGTTACTCCTCGTCGGAGGTCACGGCCTCGAGGTCGGCCTTGAACTGCTCGAGCAGCTCGGCACCGTCTTCGCCGGCCATCTCGACGTAGGCCTCCTCGACCTGCGGCACGCGCTCGCGCAGCGACTGCATCTGCTCCTCATCCAGGCGAGTGTAGGTGCAGTTGTCGCAGTCCTCCTTGATCTTGTTCAGGGCTTCCTCGGACAGGCCCTGGATGTGTTCGATGGTGTGGTCATAGGCCGCTTCCGAGGCGTCACGTACCAGCTGCTGATCCTCCTCTGAGAGGCCATCGAAGAAGTCCTGGTTGGCCATCATGGCGGTGGTGAACCAGCCGTGGCCGGTGAACACCAGGTTCGGGGATACCTCGTAGAGACCGCCGGACTGAATCCAGAAGATCGGGTTCTCCTGGCCGTCGAGGATACCGGTCTGCAGGGCGCCGTAGACCTCGCCCCAGGGCAGCGGCGTGGGGGTCGCGCCGAAGGCGTTGTAGGTCTCGGAGAGCAGCGGGTTGGTCATCACGCGGATCTTCTTGTTCTCGAAGTCGTCCACGGATTCGATGGGTTCGTCGGTGGTGACTACCATCTCGCCTTCGGGGTACATCTGGAGCAGTTCCAGCCCCTGCTCGGCGTAGAGCTCGGGGAACATCTCGTTGATGGCCTTGCTCTTGTCGAAGAACTCGATGACGGTCTCTTCGTCGGTGGGCAGCAGATAGGGGACGAAGAAGATCTGAGCCTCGGGAATCAGCGAGCCGGTAAAGCCGGGCGACTGATTGACGAACTGCAGGATGCCGTTCTGGGTCTGCTCCATGATGTCATCGGACTCACCGAGCTCGCCGAAGCGGTAGATCTGCACGCTGTGGTCGGAGTTTTCCTCGATATACTCCTTGAAGGCCACGGCGAAGACGTCCTGAACGTCGCCCTCGTACTCCTCGTGGGCATAGCGCCAGTTGTCTGCCATGGCGGCGGAGGTCATGCCGAACATCAGTGCGCCGATACCGGCGGTGGTCAACAGCTTGTGTGACTTCATTCTTGTAGCCCCTTCTGCAGGTTTTGCCCGGGCTCGCAGGAGCTTGCCACAAGGCATCGAGGGAATATTAGATTCACGCGGCTTTTTCAGGCTAGCGTGGGCTCCGGGGAGGGTCAAGGCGCGTCACCAGGCGATTTAGCGTTGAAAGGTGGGCTTTTTTCTGTAGTTGCAGGGCGTCTTGCAGGGTTTTTTCCGCCGGCTGATCGGCGGGGGAAAGCGTCCCCAGTGGGTGGGTCATGGCCAGTGCTTCCAGCCGCGCGAGCGTCTCTCGTTCGGCCTGAAGTTCCGCCTGCTTGAGGGTATCACGTAGCCTGGCCACGCCCTCGAGTGATCCGGCGGCGACCTTGAGCTCGCGGCGCAGGCGCCGCAGCGGCAGGGTGACATCGCGTTGCCAGCGGTGTATCTCGACAAGCGCCGATTCGCAGTCTGGCTGCGGCACGGCGCCATGCCGCAGCAGCCAGCAGCGCCACAGCAGTTCACAGACATCGACCCCGGCGTCGTCCTGCAGCTGCAGGCAGGCAGCCTCGACCCCTTCCCGGGCGTAAAGCGTCAGGGCAAAGGGCCACAGCGGCTCTTCGGCGAGTCGAGCCCGCAGGATGGTCAGCATTTCGGTAGAATCGTCGATCATTGTCCTTTCGCCGCCGCCTCGAGCGGCGGCCACACTCTTGTGGAGCCCGCATGATCGCACTGCGCCAAGTTTCCCTGCAACGCGGCACCCAGGCCCTGCTCGAGGGCGCCGACCTGACCCTGCATGCCGGTCACAAGGCGGGCATCGTCGGCGCCAACGGGGCCGGCAAGTCGAGCCTGTTCAAGCTGCTGCTCGGTGAACTGACGCCGGACCGCGGTGAGATCGAGATGAGCGGCGGGCAGCGCATCGCGCATATGGCCCAGGAGGTGGAGGCGCTGTCGCGCTCGCTGCTCGATCATGTTCTCGATGGTCATACCGAGCTGCGTCGGGCCGAGGCGGCCCTGGCAGAGGCCAGGGAGGCCGGCGACGTCCATCGTGAGGCGGAGCTGCACGGCGTCATCGAGGCGCTGGACGGCTACAGCGCCCCGGCCAGGGCCGCCCAGCTGCTGGTAGGCCTCGGCTTCGCCCAGCAGGATCTGGAGCGCCCTCTATCATCCTTCTCGGGGGGCTGGCGGATGCGCGTCAACCTGGCGCGCACCCTGTTCATGCCCTCCGATCTGCTGCTGCTCGACGAGCCCACCAACCATCTCGACCTGGATGCCCTGCTGTGGCTCGAGCAGTGGCTGACACGCTATCCCGGCACCCTGCTGCTGATCTCTCACGACCGCGATTTCCTGGATGCGGTGTGCGACAGCATCGTGCACTTCGATCGCCGTTCCCTGGTGCTCTACCGCGGCAACTACACCACCTTCGAGCGCACCCGGGCCGAGAAGCTGGCGCTGCAGCAGGCCGAGGCCGCCAAGCAGCAGGCGCGCCGCGAGGAGATCGAGCGCTTCGTGGCTCGTTTCCGCGCCAAGGCCACCAAGGCCCGCGCGGCCCAGAGCCGTCTGAAGATGCTCGAGCGCATGGGCGACATCGCCGTGGCGCATGCCGACTCTCCCTTCCATTTCAGCCTGCCCGCCGCGGACAAGACCTCCCACCCACTGCTGGTGCTGGACGAGGCACGACTGGGCTATCGCCCCAAGGGCGAGGCGCCGGGCACGGAAAAGGTCCAGCTCGACAACGTCAGGCTGACGCTGCTGCCCGGACAGCGCATCGGCCTGCTGGGCCCCAATGGCGCCGGCAAGTCGACCCTGATCAAGACGCTTACCGGTGAGCTTGCGCTGCTCGCCGGCAAGCGCATCGCCGGGGAGCATCTCAAGGTCGGCTATTTCGCCCAGCATCAGCTGGAGGGGCTGGATCTCGCCTCCACCCCCTTCATGCATGTGCAGCGCCTCTCACCTACCGCCAGCGATCAGGAGATCCGCAACTTTCTGGGTGGCTTCGGCTTCCCGGGTGACGATGTCTTCGGTGAGGTGGGGCGCTTCTCGGGGGGTGAGAAGGCGCGCCTGGCGCTGGCCCTGGTGGCCTGGCAGAAACCCAATCTGCTGCTGCTCGATGAGCCCACCAACCACCTGGACCTCGAGATGCGCGAGGCGTTGACCGAGGCGCTGGCGGGTTTCGAGGGCACGGTGATCATCGTCTCTCACGACCGGCACCTGTTGCGTGCCAGCGTGGATGAGTTCTGGCGGGTGGCCGATCACCGGGTGGAGCCCTTCGACGGTGATCTGGAGGACTATCGGCTATGGCTCAAGGCCCGCCTGGAGGGCGAGCGCCGCGAGGCCCGCGGAGAGAGGGAGGAGCGCCAGCTCGACGGGGGCGCGTCGAAGGAGGATCGCAAGGCGTCGCGTCGCGCCGCCGCCGAGCTGCGCGAGAAGCTGCGCCCGCTGAAGAAACAGCGTGATCGCGCCGAGCAGGCCATGGAGAAGGTCCAGGCGGAGCTTGCCGGGGTGGAGGAGGGGCTCGGGGATGCCGAGCTCTATACCGACCCCGCCCGCAAGGAGGAGCTTACCGCGACCCTGGCCCGCCAGGGTGAGCTCAAGTCCCGCCTCGAGGATCTGGAGGCGGAGTGGCTCGCCGCCGAGGAGGCACTGGAAACCATGGAGGCTGAACTCGGTGGCTGAGGTGTCTGTGTCTGGGAGAGCCGGGCAAGCACGAAAAGCGACATATACCCCGGGTTGCTGGCGCAAGCGAAGCGACGTCCGGCGATCGCCAGGGATGGAGAGCGAGGGTCACCCGTGAGGGGTTATGTTGTGACCCGACGGACAGGTCGCGAGCGCAGCGGCAGGGTTTCAAACCGGGGGGCGCGACTCGTGCTTGCACGGTGTGAACAGGCTTGCAGCAGGCTCAGCTTTCGAGCAGAAAGGTCACCGGGCCGTCATTGACCAGCGCGACCTGCATATTGGCGGCGAACTCGCCGCTGGCGACCTTCGGCCAGGCGGCTTCGGCGCGTTCCAGCAGTCGATGGAAGAGGCGGTCGCCATCGGCGGGCGGGGCCGCGCTGGAGAAGCTGGGACGCAGCCCCTTGCGGGTGTCGGCGGCCAGGGTGAACTGGGAAACCAGCAGCAGGCCGCCGTCCACCTGCTGCAGATTGAGATTCATCTTGCCCTCGGCATCGCTGAAAACCCGATAGTGCAGCAGCTTGTGCAGCAGCCGCTCCACGGCGGCCTCGTCGTCTCCCTTCTCCACGCCGACCAGGGCCAGCAGGCCGTGGTCGATGGCCCCGACCACGCTTCCCTCCACCTCGACACTGGCGCGGGTCACGCGCTGAATCAACGCCTTCATCCCTGTCTCCCTGCAATCACGAACGCCGCGCAGGGTATCACATGCCGGTCGAGCCCTCCGCTACCAGGCACGACACAGCATGATGTCGCAGTGGGGCTCGGCCAGCAGCGACTCGGTGATCAGGCTCTGGCGGCCGAGCTGGCCCCGGCTACCCAGCGCCAGCAGATCCGGCGGCTGGTGACGCAGCCGGTTCATCAGCACCTCCAGAGGGGCCCCCTGCTCCAGCACCAGCGCCACCTCGGGCACGTCGTCGAGCTCGGCCATTAGGCGCTCGACCTCGGACTCCAGCTGGGCCTTCAGGCGTGCCACCTCGCGGTCGCGCCAGCGGGCGAAGTCGCTGCGCGAACCCAGCTCACGCTCGCCGGGAATGTCCCAGGCGTGGAGCAGGGTCAGGCGCGATTCGGGGAAGCGCCGCAGGGTCTCGCGCAGGGTGTGCCGGGAGGTGAGCGAGAAGTCCATGGGCAGCAGGACCTCTTGCCAGTCCTGGTTGGCGGTGTGGCTCACCGAGAGCACCGGGCAGGGGGCGCTGCGCAGCACCCGGGCCAGGGTGGTTCCGGCAACAAGGTCGGGCTGGCCGCGCTTGCGGTGGGCACCCAGCACGATCATGTCCACCTCGCGCTCGTGGGCTTCGCGGATGATCTCGGCGAAGGGGGTGCCGGTGACCGTCTGCAGCAGCACCCGCGGCTCCGGAAGGGCATACTCCTCGCGGATATCGGTGAGGGTGGCCTGCATGTCGGCTACCACGGCCTCCTCCAGGTCGTGAAGCACGCGGCGAGGCAGGTAGGGGTCGAGCACGTGGAGGACATCGAGGCGTGAACCCTGCTCGGTGGCCAGGCGAATGGCCCTGGCGAAGGCGGCACGGTTCTCGGCCGAGAGGTCGCAGGCGAACAGCAGGGTCGAGTTCATGACGGCTCCTGGGCGTGGCGCCACGGCGGTGTAGATCTTTAGCATGGGAGGCCTCGGCCATTGCTGCAAGGCGTGCGGCAAGGCCGAGGCACCGAAGGGGGTTACCACCAGGCGTGGAAGTGGTGCACCGGTCCATGGCCGTGGCCCACCCCCAGGCGTCGACTGGCGGCCAGCGCCTCGCCCAGCCAGCGCTTGGCCGATGCCACCGCTTCCTGGAGGGTGTCGCCCCGCGCCAGATGCGCGGTGATCGCCGAGGAGAGCGTGCAGCCGGTGCCGTGGAGGTTGGTGGTATCGACCCGGGCCCCCTCGATCCAGGTGGCCGCCTCGTCGGTGACCAGCAGGTCGGGGCACTCCTCGCCGCGCAGGTGCCCCCCCTTGAGCAGGGTGGCGCCGGCCCCCAGCTCGCGCAGGGCGGGGGCCATGGCCAGCATGCCGGTGCGGTCGATCGGAGCGGGGAGGCCCAGCAGCACCGCGGCCTCGGGCAGGTTGGGAGTGATCAGGTCGGCCTGGGGTACCAGGACCTCGCGCACCGCGCGGATGCCGGCGTCGTCCACCAGGATATCGCCGCTCTTGGCCACCATCACCGGGTCGAGTACCACCCAGCGAGGCCGGCGTTGCGCCAGGCTGTCGCGGATCACCTCGGCGACCTCGAGGCTGGCCACCATGCCGATCTTCGCCGCATCGATGCGCACGTCGTCGAGCAGGGTCGCGAGCTGAGCGGCGATAAAGTCGGCGGGCACCGGGTGAACCCCGCTGACGCCACGCGTGTTCTGGGCGGTCAGGGCGGTAATGACGCTGGTAGCATAGGCGCCCAGCGCCGAGAAGGTCTTGAGGTCGGCCTGGATGCCGGCGCCGCCACTGGGGTCGGCGCCGGCGATGGTCAGGGCATTGGGAATCCGGTCTGAGAGGGTCATCGTCGTTATGTCATCACAGGGTCATTGGAGACTTGCCAGCCTACTGCAAGGGCAGTGGGGTAGGCCATGCTGAGCCTCTTTCTGGTGGCCCTGGCCAGTGCCACCCTGCTGCCCGGTGGCTCCGAGGTATGGCTGGCCCGTCTGTGGTGTCTGGAACAGCCGGCCCTGGCGCTATGGGCGGTGGCCACCGCCGGCAATACCCTGGGCAGCCTGGTCAATGTGGCCCTGGGCCGCTACGCGCGCCACTTCCAGGGACGTCGCTGGTTTCCCGCCTCGCCGGCGAGCCTGGCGCGGGCGGAGCGCTGGTACCAGCGCTTCGGCGAATGGAGCCTGCTGGCCTCCTGGGCGCCGGTGATAGGTGATCCGCTCACCGTGCTGGCGGGCCTGTTCAGACTATCCTGGTGGCGGGCCATCCTGCTGATCGGGCTGGCCAAGGCGGGGCGCTATGCGCTGGTACTGTGGCTCGCCGAGGCCTGGCTGGCCCCGCTGTGCAGATAGGGGAGGGCACGGTCGCTGGAAAATCTCCCATCTTCTCCTAAGCTGATGGCGAGAATACGTAAGGCTGCTACTTATGCTGCCAGGCAACATGGTGGATGTGCCGGATCGTTCAGACGACATGGCATGAAGGTGGCATAGGCAGGGAAGCAGCGGATTTAGCGAGGAAGCGTGCATGGATCAGGAGACAGCGTTGATGGCCGAATACTGGGGCATTGGGTTCTTCATCCTGGCGGTCTTCGTTCTGTGCGCCTTCATGATCGGTATGTCCGCCATGCTGGGGGGGCGTAGCCGGGGTCGCAGCAAGGCACTACCCTTCGAGAGTGGCATCGTCGGCGCCGGCAGCGCCCGGCAGCGCTTTTCCATCCAGTTCTATCTGGTTGCCATGCTGTTCGTGATCTTTGACATCGAGGCGGTCTTCCTGTTCGCCTGGGCGGTATCCGTGCGCGAGGTCGGCTGGGCCGGGTTCTGGGGGGCGGCACTCTTCATTCTTATCCTGCTGGCGGGGCTGGTCTATGACAGCCGTGTCGGCGCGCTCAGCTGGGCCCCCAGGGGCAGCGATGGCATGCACCGTAGCGATCCGGCTCGGGTGCGACACTCGCCCGACGCCACACGCGAATCCGCCTAGCGGGACTCCACTCTTTGGATTTCAGGGGAGACATCGATGACGTACACCCTGACTCGGGCCGACGACGCCGTCGCCGAGGAGGCGCGCTACCCCTTGGAGAAGCGCCAGCACGTCGCGGACCCGATGCGTGAGCAGGTCCATCGCAGCGTCTTCACCGGCAAGCTCGAGGAGGTGCTGAACTCGACGGTCAACTGGGGACGCAAGCACTCGCTGTGGCCCTACAACTTCGGTCTCTCCTGCTGCTATGTCGAGATGACCAGCGCCTTCACGGCACCCCACGATATCGCCCGCTTCGGCGCCGAGGTGATCCGCGCCTCGCCGCGCCAGGCGGACTTCATGGTCATCGCCGGCACCTGCTTCGTGAAGATGGCACCGGTCATCCAGCAGCTCTACGACCAGATGCTCGAGCCCAAGTGGGTGATCTCCATGGGCTCCTGCGCCAACTCCGGCGGCATGTACGACATCTACTCGGTGGTGCAGGGAGTCGACAAGTTCCTGCCGGTGGACGTCTACGTGCCGGGCTGCCCGCCGCGCCCCGAAGTCTTTCTGCAGGGGCTGCAGCTGCTTCAGGACTCGATACAGGAGGAGCGTCGGCCGCTCTCCTGGGTGGTCGGCGATCAGGGCGTATATCGTGCCGAGATGCCGTCCCAGCGTGAGAGGAACCGCGAGCGACGCATCCAGGCGACGCAGCTGCGCACGCCGGACAGCGTCTAGGGGGCACCTGCAACCTGCTTCACGACAGCCTGGGCAGGCTATGGATCGGCATGCCTTACCGTCATGACTTCAGGACGAGGGGATCTCTACCAGGATGAACGTCGACCACACCGACACCCGTGCAACATCCGCTCTCGATGGCCGAGCCGGCTCGCTGGTCGAGAGGCTGAGCGAGCGCTTCGGCGCGCAGCTGCTCCACGAGCAGGCCACCCTGACCGGCATGCCGGTGCTCTGGGTGGCACGGGAGGCGCTGCTCGAGGTGTTGGAGACGCTGCGCGCTGCACCGGAGTCTTTCGAGATGCTCTTCGATCTCTCTGCCACCGACGAGCGCCTGCGAGAGCATCGGGCGGCACCGCCGGCGGCGGACTTCACCGTCTTCTACCAGCTGCTGTCGGTTTCGGGGAATCGCGACATCATGCTCAAGGTCGCCCTGGACATGGACGACCTGCGTCTGCCCAGCGCGGCGGGCCTCTACCGCAACGCCAACTGGTATGAGCGGGAAGTCTGGGACATGTTCGGCATCCGCTTCGAGGGCCATCCCAACCTTTACCGCATCCTGATGCCGCCGACCTGGAACGGCCACCCGCTGCGCAAGGATCATCACGCCCGGGCCACCGAGTTCGACCCCTACACCCTGACCGTGGAGGGGCAGGACCAGGAGCAGCAGGCGCTCAAGTTCGATCCCGAGGCCTGGGGGATGCGGCGCCAAAACGAGAACACGGAGTTCATGTTCCTCAACCTGGGGCCCAATCACCCCTCCGCTCACGGCGCCTTTCGCATCGTGCTGCAGCTCGACGGCGAGGAGATCATCGACTGCGTGCCGGATATCGGCTATCACCATCGCGGCGCGGAGAAGATGGGGGAACGCCAGTCCTGGCACAGCTTCATCCCTTATACCGACCGTATCGACTACGTGGGCGGGGTGATGAACAACCTGCCCTACGTGCTGGCGGTGGAGAGGCTCGCGGGGATCGAGGTGACCGAGCGCGCCCGGACCGTGCGGGTGATGATGGCGGAGCTGTTTCGCATCACCAGCCATCTGCTGTTCCTGGGTACCTATCTTCAGGACCTCGGCGCCATGTCGCCGGTCTTCTATACCTTCACGGATCGCCAGAAGGGCTACGAGGTGATCGAGGCGATCACCGGCTTTCGCATGCATCCGGCGTGGTTTCGTATCGGCGGCCTGATGCAGGACCTGCCCAAGGGCTGGGACCGGCTGATGCAGGAGTTCGTCGACTGGATGCCCGCCCGTCTCAGGGAGTACGAGCGGGTGATGATGGAAAACTCCCTGGTGCGCGATCGCACCAAGCATGTTGCCGCCTTCGATACCGCCAATGCCCTGGCCTGGGGCGTCACCGGCCCCAATCTGCGTGCCACCGGCTGCGACTTCGATCTGCGCAAGAAGCGCCCCTACTCGGGCTACGAGAACTTCGACTTCGAGGTGCCCCTGGGCCACAACGGCGACGCCTTCGATCGTGGCCAGCTGCGCATCGAGGAGATGCGCCAGAGCGTGCGGATCATCCAGCAGTGCATCGACCATATGCCGGCGGGAGACTACAAGGCGGATCATCCCCTGACCACGCCGCCGCCACGCGAACGCATGCTGCAGCATATCGAGACGCTGATCACCCACTTCCTGCAGGTCTCCTGGGGGCCGGTGCTGCCGGCCAACGAGTCGCTCTCGATGGTCGAGGCGACCAAGGGTATCAACGGCTACTATCTGACCAGTGACGGCGGCACCATGAGCTACCGCACGCGTATCCGCACGCCGAGTTTCCCGCACCTGCAGCAGATGCCCGAGCTGATGCGTGGCGGCTTCGTGCCGGACCTGATCGCGCATCTGGGCAGTATCGATTTCGTCATGGCCGACGTGGACCGCTGATCATGATGTCGCAGATACCTTCTTCCTCCGCCGCCGACACCGTCGACACCGTCGATACCATCGCTACCGATGGCTTCCAGCTCCATGAGGAGGATCGGCGCGCCATCCTCGAGGAGCGCGGGCGCTACGAGCAGCCCCGGGCGGCCTGCATCGAGGCGCTGAAGATCGTGCAGCGCCGCCATGGCTGGGTGCCGGACGGCGCCATCGTTGCCATCGCTGAGACGCTGGGGGTCGGTGCGGGAGAGGTCGAAGGCGTGGCGACCTTCTACAGCCTGATCTTTCGTCAGCCGGTGGGACGCCATGTGATCCTGGTCTGCGACAGCAGCGCCTGCTTTTTGACCGGCTTCGAGGCGCTCAGCGCCGCCCTGAGCCGGCGTCTCGGTATCCACTTCGGTCAGACCACCGCGGACGGGCGCTTCACCCTGCTGCCGGTATGCTGCCTGGGCGCCTGCGACCGCGGGCCGGCGATGGTGATCGACGAGGACACCTTCGGTCCCATCGCGGCGGACGTTCTGGAGGAACTCCTGGAGGCCTATCCATGAACGCGATACCCAGGGATTCCCGGCTGCGCTATCGCTGCCAGCTGCGCCAGGGTGCCGAGGAGCGCCGCGCCGATACCCATCCGCTGACCTGGCGGCTGCGCGAGGATGGTGCGCGGGTCGGTTTCGAGGAGTACCGCGAGAAGGAGGGCTATCGGGGCGCGGCATACACCCTCGAGCGCTGCACGCCCGACGAGGTGATCGATACCATGAAGCGGGCCAACGTGCGCGGTCGCGGAGGCGGCGGCTTCTCCGCCGGCGTCAAGTGGAGCCTGACCCTGGTGGGCGATCAGCTGCCTCGCGGCTATCTGCTCTGCAACGCCGATGAGATGGAGCCGGGCACCTTCAAGGATCGCCTGCTGTTGGAGCAGCAGCCGCATCTGCTGATCGAGGGCATGATCATCGCCGGCTACGCCAATCGTTCCCGGTACGGCTACATTTTCCTGCGCGGCGAGTACGTCGAGGCGGCGCGCTCTCTGGCCCTGGCCCTGGAGGAGGCGCGGGAGGCCGGCTGGCTGGGTGAAAGCGTCAACGGCAGTGGCTTCGACTTCGATATCGCCCTGCATACCGGTGCCGGACGCTACATCTGCGGCGAGGAAACCGCCCTGATCAACTCCCTGGAGGGCAAGCGCGCCAATCCCCGGACCAAGCCGCCGTTTCCCGGCCAGTCCGGCGCCTGGGGCAAGCCCACGGTGGTCAACAACGTCGAGACCCTGTGCAACGCCCCGGGTGTCATGCAGCACGGCGCGGAGTGGTACCAGGGCTTGTCCGACGGCCTGAGCGAGGATGGCGGCACCAAGCTTTACGGTGTCTCCGGTCTGGTCGAGCGCCCCGGGCTCTGGGAGTTGCCCATCGGCACCCGCGGCCGGGAGATCCTCGAGCGCGCCGGGGGCATGCGTGAGGGCCATACCCTAAAGACCTGGCTACCCGGCGGCGGCAGCACCGGCTTCCTGCTCCCGGAACACCTCGAGCTGCCCCTGGACTTCGATACCGTCGGCGACCACGGCAGCCGTCTGGGCACCGGCCTGCTGACGGTGGTCAGCGAGCGTCAGAGCATCGTGGCGCTGCTGCGCAATCTCGAACAGTTCTTCGCCCGGGAGTCCTGCGGCTGGTGCACCCCCTGCCGCGACGGCCTGTCCTGGGTCGTCAAGCTGCTTCAGGCCCTTGAGCGCGGCGAGGGCGAGCCGGGGGACATCGAGCTCCTCGAGCAGCACGCCACGGATCTGGGGCCGGGGCAAACCTTCTGTGCCCACGCCCCGGGGGCGGCGATGCCGCTGGAGTCGGCGATCCGCCACTTCCGGGCGGACTTCGAGGCCGGCATTGTCCATTCGGTGCTTGAGGGGGGGAGCTGATGGCGACGATTCATGTGGGTGGCAAGGCCTACGAGGTGGACGGGTCGGACAATCTGCTGCACGCCTGCCTCTCCCTGGGGTTCGACATTCCCTACTTCTGCTGGCATCCGGCGATGGGCAGCATCGGCGCCTGCCGCCAGTGCGCGGTCAAGCAGTACAAGGATGCCGACGACACCCAGGGCAAGATCGTGATGTCCTGCATGACCCCGGCCGCGGACGACAGCTGGATCTCCATCGATGACGCGGAGGCCAGGGCGTTTCGTGCCCAGGTGGTGGAGTGGCTGATGACCTACCATCCCCACGACTGTCCCGTCTGCGAGGAGGGTGGCCACTGTCATCTGCAGGACATGACGGTGATGACCGGCCACAATCGGCGCCGCTATCGTTTCCGCAAGCGCACCCACCGCAACCAGTATCTGGGCCCCTTCATCGCCCACGAGATGAATCGCTGCATCAACTGCTACCGCTGCGTACGCTTCTACAATGACTATGCCGGTGGCACCGATCTGGGTGTCTTCGGCACGAGCAACAACCTCTATTTCGGGCGCCATCGGGAAGGCATCCTGGAGAGCCCCTTCTCCGGCAACCTGGCCGAGGTCTGTCCCACCGGGGTCTTCACCGACCGGACGCACTCGAACCGCTACGTCCGCAAGTGGGACATGCAGTTCGCGCCCAGCATCTGCCACCAGTGCGCCCTGGGCTGCAATATCAGCCCGGGGGAGCGCTACGGCGAGATTCGCCGTATCGTCAACCGCTACCATGGCGATCTCAACCGCTACTTCCTCTGCGATCGAGGGCGCTTCGGTTACGGCTACGTCAATCGCGCCGATCGGCCTCGCCGGCCTGAATGGCGCAGCGGGCATACCGCCGATATGGTCACCCTGGAAGTGGACCCATCCCTGGACCGCGGCGCGGACCTGCTGCGCAGCGCCGAGCGGGTAATCGGCATCGGCTCGCCGCGGGCCAGCCTGGAGAGCAACCATCAGCTGATCGAGCTGGTCGGCGAGGAGAACTTCTCCAGCGGTATCGCCGCCCGGGAGCAGGCATGCCTCACGCGCATGGCGGAGCTGGAAGTCTCCTGCGGCCTGCCGGTTCCCACCCTGCGCCAGGTGGAGGAGCACGATGCGGTGCTGGTGCTGGGAGAGGACCTGCTGCACAGTGCCGCGCGTCTGGCGCTGGGGGTGCGTCAGGCGGTGCTGGGGATTCGTGATGAGCTGGCCGAGGAGCGCGGCATTTCGGCCTGGAACATCGAGGCCGTCAAGACCCTGGCTCAGGACAGCCGCCATCCACTGTTCATCGCCTATCCCGCCGCCACCGAGCTGGACGCCATCGCCGCGGACCGCTGGCAACTGACGCCTCAGGACATCGCGCGACTGGGTTTCGCCATCGCTCATGCCATCGATGCCAGCGCGCCTCGTGTGGAAGGGCTCGATGCTGCCCTGGAGGCATCGGCCCGGGCGGTGGCCGACCAGCTGCTGAAAGCGACGAAGCCACTGGTGATTAGCGGCGGCTCTCTGGAGTCCACGCGGGTGCTGGATGCCGCCGGCAGCATCGCCCGGGCGCTCTCGCGACGCGCCAGGAGCGCCGGCCTGATGCTGGTGCGCCGCGAGGCCAACAGCACCGGTGCCGCCCTGCTCGGCGGCCGGCCCCTGGAGTGGGCCCTGGACGAGGTCGTGACGGGCCGCGCCGACGCCCTGGTGGTACTCGAAAACGACCTCTACGCGCGCCTGCCCCAGGCCCGGGTGGAGGCCGCCCTGGATGCCGTGGAGGAGCTGGTGGTGCTGGACCATCAGCGCACTCCCACCTGGCAGCGGGCCAGGCTCGGGTTGCCCGCGACGAGCTTTGCCGAGGGCAGCGGCACCCTGGTCAACCTGGAGGGGCGTGCGCAGCGCTTCTTCCAGGTCTTCGATCCGCGTCATCTGCGTCCGGAAAGCCGCCTGCACGATGGCTGGCACTGGCTGCACGCCCTGCGCACCAGCCTGTATCGGGAAGTCGCCAGCGCTATTACCCTGGATGAGGTCACCGCGGCCTGCGCCCGTCGCCACCCCGCCCTGAAAGGCATCCTCGACGCGGCCCCGGGGGGCGATTATCGCGTGGCGGGCAGCCGCCTGGCCCGGGCGCCGCACCGCTACAGCGGTCGTACCTCCATGCGCGCCGACATCGAGGTGAGCGAACCGCGCGTCCCTCAGGACAAGGATTCGCCCTTCGCCTTTTCCATGGAGGGCTACAGCGGCGTGGCGCATCCGCGCCGGGAGATCCCCTTCGCCTGGGCACCGGGCTGGAACTCGCCCCAGGCCTGGAACAAGTTTACCGATCAGGTGGGCGGGCATCTGCGCGGTGGAAATCCGGGCGTGCGTCTGGCCGTG
Organism: Halomonas sp. LES1; assembly: GCF_031846005.1. Classification (NCBI taxonomy): domain Bacteria; kingdom Pseudomonadati; phylum Pseudomonadota; class Gammaproteobacteria; order Oceanospirillales; family Halomonadaceae; genus Halomonas; species Halomonas sp. LES1. Next base: position 28,937 of record NZ_JAVRGC010000005.1, on the reverse strand, counting down.
CCGCGTCTCGGCGCCCATGACGACGATCCCGATATTCCCGAGGCGTTCGTCGCCACGCCGGGGGAGTGGCGGGTGCTGGTGCTGCCGCGGCTGTTCGGCGGCGAGGAGACCTCGGCCCTGGCCGCGCCCATTCGCGAGCGCGCCGGCCCTCCTAAGCTGGGCCTGAGCGAGCGGGACGCGCAGCGGCTGGGGCTCACCGAGGGTAGCCCGGTCACGCTGGCGAACGCCAGCGCCCGGCTGACGCTGCCGCTGTGCTGCAATCAGCAGCTGCCCGATGGCGTGGTGAGCCTGCCGGCGGGCGTGACCCAGGAGTTCGCCAGCGGCGACAAGGCGCGAATCGAGGCGCCCGACACGGTGACCGCCGAGGAGAAGCGCTGATGGAGTGGCTGACCCCACAAGTCGTCGCCATCGTCCTGGCCATGCTGCAGGCGCTGGTGATCCTGCTCGCCGCGGTGCTGGCCGGGGCGGTGCTCACCGTGGTGGAGCGGCGCCTGCTGGGTCTGTGGCAGGACCGCTATGGCCCCAATCGCGTCGGACCCTTCGGCTCGCTGCAGCTGATCGCCGACATGATCAAGATCTTCTTCAAGGAGGACTGGATTCCGCCCTTCGCGGATCGGCCGATCTTCGTGCTGGCGCCGGCCATCGCCATGGCCTCGCTGCTGCTCTCCTTCATCATCATCCCTATCACCCCCGGCTGGGGCGTGGCGGACTGGAACATCGGCCTGCTGTTCTTCCTGGCCATGGGCGGCATCAATGTCTATTCGGTGTTGCTGGGCGGTTGGGCCAGTGGCAACAAGTATGCGCTGATCGGCGCCATGCGCTCCTCGGCCCAGACGATCTCCTACGAGATCTTCATGGGGCTGTCGCTGATGGGGGTCGTCGCCATGGCCGGCTCCTTCAACCTGCGCGAGATCGTCAACGCCCAGCAGGGGCTGTGGTATGTCATTCCGCAGTTTCTGGGGTTCTGCAACTTCCTTGTCGCCGGCTTCGCGGTGGTGCACCGCCATCCCTTCGACCAGCCGGAGGCGGAGCAGGAGCTGGCGGACGGCTACCATATCGAATACTCCTCCATGAAGTTCGGCATGTTCTTCATCGGCGAGTATGTCGGCATGCTGCTGATCTCGGCGCTGGTCGTCACCCTGTTCTTCGGCGGCTGGCACGGCCCGCTGCTGCCGCCCATCGTCTGGTTCGTGATCAAGACCGGCGTCTTCCTGGTGCTGTTCATCCTGGTGCGGGCCGCGCTGCCCCGGCCGCGTTACGACCGGGTGATGACCTTCGGCTGGATCGTCTGCCTGCCGCTGACGCTGATCAACCTGCTGGTGACCGGCGCGGTCATCCTGCTCGTCGCGCCGGCCTGATAGGAGGAGGAGTTGCCATGTACAAGGGGCTTTTGAAAGGCATTGGCTCTCAGCTGCGTACCCTGAGCACGATCTTCATGCACGGCTTTCGCAAGCGCGAGACCCTCAGCTATCCGGAAGAAGAGGTCTATCTGTCGCCGCGCTATCGCGGGCGCATCGTGCTGACCCGAGACCCGGACGGCGAGGAGCGCTGCGTGGCCTGCAACCTGTGCGCCGTGGCCTGTCCGGTGGACTGCATCGCGCTGCAGAAGGGCGAGCAGGAGGACAGCCGCTGGTATCCGGAGTTCTTCCGCATCAACTTCTCGCGCTGCATCTTCTGCGGGATGTGCGAGGAGGCCTGCCCGACCTCGGCGATCCAGCTTACCCCCGACTTCGAGATGGGCGAGTACCGTCGCCAGGAGCTGGTCTACGAGAAGGAGGACCTGCTGATCAACGGCCCGGGCAAGGATCATGACTACCACTTCTACAAGGTGGCGGGCCTGGCCATCGCCGGCAAGCAGAAGGGCCAGGCGCAGGATGAGGAGGAGCCGGTCGACGTCACCAGCCTGCTGCCATGAGGGGCGAATCCGACAACCGTCGCTGGGCCGCTATGGCCAAGGAGAGACCATGGAGTTTGCGTTTTACCTGAGCGGACTGGTCGCGGTGCTGGCCACCCTCGGCGTGATCACCAACCCCAATCCGGTGCACGGGGTGCTGTACCTGGTGGTGTCGCTGCTGGCGGTGGCCATGGTGTTCTTCTCCCTGGGCGCGCCCTTCGCCGGCGTCCTGGAGATCATCGTCTATGCCGGGGCGATCATGGTGCTCTTCGTCTTCGTGGTGATGATGCTCAATCTGGGAGAGGCGGGGGTCGCCCAGGAGCGCGCCTGGCTGCGGCCGCGCACCTGGCTGGGCCCCTCGCTGCTCGCCGCCTTCCTGCTGCTGACCCTGAGCGTCCTGCTGTGGCGGGGCGACGCCGGCATGCTGATGCAGCGCGGCGATGCGCTGACCGCCAAGGCGGTGGGCACCCGGCTGTTCGGACCCTGGCTGCTGGTAGTCGAGCTGAGTGCCCTGCTGCTGCTGGCGGCGCTGGTGACCGCCTCCCATGTGGGCCGTCTACCGACGACGCCAAAACCGTCCTCATCCGATCGCCGTCAGGAGGCGCCATGAGCAGCGTGCCCGTGGAACACGGCCTGGTGCTGGCCGCCATCCTCTTCACCCTGGGGCTGGCGGGACTGCTGTTTCGTCGCAATATGATCTTTATCCTGATGAGCCTCGAGATCATGCTGAATGCCGCGGGACTGGCGTTCATCGTCGCCGGCACCGCCTGGCAGCAGCCCGAGGGGCAGGCGATGTTCCTGCTGGTGATCACCCTGGCGGCGGCGGAGGCGAGCGTGGGGCTGGCGCTGCTGATTCAGCTGCAGCATCGCTTCAAGACCCTGGATATCGACGTGGTCAGCAGGATGCGCGGATGATGGAACCAGTGACTTCACTGCCCTCGATGGGGGCACTGCTTGCCCTGACCTTCCTGCTGCCCCTGGCGGGCATGCTGATCCTGAGCCTGTCCCGGGGCACCCTCGGGGAGCGATCCAGCGCGACCGTCGGCGTCACCAGCCTGGGGCTGGCCGCCCTGGTCACCCTGCTGATCGCCCTGCGCTACCTTGCCGAACCGGGCGCCTATCGGGTCACCCTCTGGCACTGGATCGCCGTGGGCGATTTCCAGCCGACCATCGGCCTGACCCTGGATGGCCTCTCCCTGACCATGCTGGGAATCATCACCGGCGTGGGCTTCCTGATTCACCTCTTCGCCGCCTGGTACATGCGCGGCGAAGAGGGCATCACCCGCTTCTATGCCTACATGAACCTCTTCGTGTTCAGCATGGTGCTGCTGGTGCTGGGCGACAACCTGCTGCTGCTGTTCCTGGGCTGGGAAGGGGTCGGCCTGTGCAGCTATCTGCTGATCGGCTACTACTACCGCGACAGCGCCAACGGCTGGGCCGGCTTCAAGGCCTTTATCGTCACCCGCATCGGCGATGTCTTCCTGGCCATCGGCATGTTCCTGATCTTCGCCCGGATGGGCACCCTGGACATCGCCGAGGTCCTCGCCGTTGCGCCCCTGCTGTGGGGCTCCGGCGATCTCGTGGTGGAGGTCGCGGCCTTCCTGCTGCTGGGCGGGGCGCTGGGCAAGTCGGCGCAGCTGCCGCTGCATACCTGGCTGGCGGACGCCATGGCCGGCCCCACCCCGGTATCGGCGCTGATCCATGCCGCCACCATGGTCACCGCCGGGGTCTACCTGATCGCTCGCATGCACGGACTCTTCGAGCTTGCGCCCCTGGCCCTTCATGCCACCGGCGTCATCGGCGCCCTGACCCTGCTGCTGGCGGGCTTCGCTGCCCTGGCCCAGACCGACATCAAGCGCGTGCTGGCCTACTCCACCATGAGCCAGATCGGCTACATGTTCCTGGCCCTGGGCGTCGGCGCCTATGACGCGGCGCTCTTCCATCTGATGACCCACGCCTTCTTCAAGGCGCTGCTGTTCCTCGCCGCCGGCGCGGTCATCGTCAGCTGCCATCACGAGCAGGACATGCGTCGTCTGGGCGGGCTGTGGCGCAGGTTGCCCCTGGCCTACGTGGGCTTTCTCGTCGGCGGCGCGGCCCTGGCGGCGCTGCCGCTGGTCACCGCCGGCTTCTACAGCAAGGACGAGATCCTGTGGCAGGCACTGGCATCCGGGCACGCCGGCCTGCTGCTGGCCGGCCTGATCGGTGCCTTGCTGACATCGGTTTACACCCTGCGCCTGATCATCGGCATCTTCCACGGCGAGGCGAAGAGCGACGGCGCCCGGCATGCCGAAGCGGGGCGGGGCCTGGCCCATGGGGTGCCGCTGGTGGTGCTGGTGGTGCTCTCGACCTTCCTGGGGGGCTGGATCACGCCGCCGGTGGACGATGTGCTGGTCGCGAGTCCCGGGACGGGTGTGGAGGCCGGGCATACTGCGCTCGTGTGGGTCGCCTCCGCCACGGCGCTGATCGGCATCGTCCTGGGCGGCTGGCTGTTCCTGACCAAGTGCGACTGGCTGTCTCGCGTTACCCGCGAGGGGCCGGGAGCCGGGCTCTGGCGCCTCTGGAACCGCGCCTGGGGCTTCGACACGCTTTTCGACTGGACGCTGGTGCGGCCCTATAGAGGCCTGGTCTGGCTGCTGAAAGGCGACCTGTTCGACGGCGTCTTTCGCCTGGTGGCTAGGGCGCTGCGCCTCGTGCATTTCGGGCTTTCTCGAGCCCAGACCGGCAGGCTGCGCGGCTATGCCACCACCATGACGGTAGGGGCGGCGCTGATCCTGCTGAGTCTGGCCCTGTTCATGTAGCGCTGGTGGGCGCTAGTGCCCAGTGTTCTCCTGACGGGATGCGATATCTATGATTCTCGTGTGGCTGATTGTGATTCCCTTCGTCGGCGGGATCTTGTGCTGGCAGGCGGAGCGCCTGGGCGACAGGCCGACCCGCTGGATCGCGCTTATCACCATGCTGATCGAGCTGGCGATTCCGCTGTGGCTATGGGGCCAGCTCGACTTTGGCCTGCCGGCGCTGGATGGCGAGGATCCGCGATGGGCCCTGGAGTTCCGGGCACCCTGGATTCCGCGCTTCGGTATCGACATTCACCTGGCCCTGGACGGGCTCTCCCTGGCCCTGATTGCCCTGACCGGCTTTCTCGGCGTGCTGGCGGTGGTCTGCTCCTGGAAGGAGATCGTCGGGCGCATCGGCTTCTTTCACCTCAACCTGCTGTGGATTCTCGGCGGGGTGATCGGCGTCTTCCTGGTCATGGATCTCTTCCTGTTCTTCTTCTTCTGGGAAATGATGCTGGTGCCGATGTACTTCCTGATCGCGCTATGGGGGCATAGCGGCTCCCGGGGGCGAACTCGCATCGGGGCCGCCACCAAGTTCTTCATCTATACCCAGGCCAGCGGGCTGCTGATGCTGGCGGCGATACTGGGGCTGGTGTTCGCTCACCATGCCAATACCGGCGACTACTCCTTCAGCTACGAGGTGTTGCTGGGCACGTCCTTGTCCCCGACCTTGGCCTTCTGGCTGATGCTGGGCTTCTTCATCGCCTTCGCGGTCAAGCTGCCGGTGGTGCCCTTCCACGGCTGGTTGCCCAACGCCCATGCCCAGGCCCCCACCGCGGGTAGCGTGGATCTGGCGGGCATCCTGCTCAAGACCGGCGCCTACGGCATGCTGCGCTTCGCGCTGCCACTGTTTCCAGAGGCCTCCCAGGCCTTTGCGCCGGTGGCGATGGGGCTGGGGCTGCTGGGGATCTTTTACGGCGCGATACTCGCCTGCGGCCAGCAGGACATCAAGCGCTTCATCGCCTATACCAGCATCGCTCACATGGGCTTCGTGCTGATCGGCATCTACTCCGGCTCGTCGCTGGCCCTGCAGGGCGTGGTGGTGCTGATGCTGGCTCACGCCTTCTCCGCGGCGGGGCTGTTCATCCTCAGCGGGCAGCTCTATGAGCGCCTGCATACCCGCGACATGACCCTGATGGGGGGGCTCTGGGGGCGGCTGGGCAGCCTGCCGGGGTTCTGGCTGTTCTTCGTCGCGGCGTCGCTGGGCATGCCGACCACCGCCAACTTCGTCGGAGAGTTCATGGTGCTGTTCGGCACCTTCTCCACGGCTCCCTGGGTCGTGGTCGCCGCCAGCGTGGGCCTGGTGCTGGCGGCCGTCTACTCGCTGATATTGATGCAGCGGGTGCACTATGGCCCGCCCCGCAGCGATGAGCCCCTGGCGGGGCTCGATACCCGGGAATTCCTCATGATGCTGACGATCCTGGCCCTGGTGCTGTGGCTCGGGCTCTATCCTCAGCCGCTGCTGGATACCACCGGCGCCGCCATGGATGGGGTGCAGCAGCTGTCCGAGATCTTCGACCGCGTTCCCGCCGGAGCGGACGCCCTGACGGAGGTTCGCTGATGTTGACGAGTGCTCGCTTCGTCGCCCTGCTGCCGCTGATGCTGGTGGCGGCCTCGGCCGTCACGGTGATGCTGGGCATCGCCTGGCGCCGGCAACATGCGGCCACGGTGGCCGTCACCGCGCTGGGGCTTTCGCTTGCGCTCGTCGCTCAGGTGATCGCCTGGCAGGCGGGGCCGGTGCAAACGCCGCTGCTGGCCTTCGATGGCCTGGCGATGCTGGGCGGCGTGCTGATCCTGGGGTCGACCCTGATCTGCGCCATCCTGTCGCACGCCTATCTCGAGCAGTATCGGGGCGCCCGGGAGGAGTTCTACCTGCTGCTGCTGTGTGCCGCGGCGGGTGGCCTGACGCTGGCGGCGAGCCGTCATCTTGCCAGCCTGTTCGTCGGCCTGGAACTGCTCTCCATGCCGCTCTACGGCATGCTGGCCTACGCCTATCGAGAGCGCCGCTCCCTGGAAGCCGGCGTCAAGTACCTGATTCTCTCCGCCGCGGCGAGCGCCTTCCTGCTGTTCGGCATGGCGCTGCTCTACGCCCAGACCGGCGAGCTGCGGTTCGATGTTCTGCTGGTCGAGCTGAGCGGGGAAACCGGCCTCTGGGGACTGGCCGGTGTCGGCATGATGGTGGTCGGCCTGGGCTTCAAGCTCTCCGTGGTCCCCTTTCATCTCTGGACCCCGGATGTCTACGAGGGCGGGCCAGCGCCGGCGGCCACCTTCCTGGCCACCGCCAGCAAGGTGGCGGTGTTCTTCCTGCTGCTGCGCCTGGTGCTTGACGTGCCCGGCCTTCAGGGGCGGTGGCTGCAGACCCTGCTGGCGATACTGGCGCTGGCCAGCATGCTGGTGGGCAACCTGCTGGCGCTGACCCAGTCCAATCTCAAGCGCCTCCTCGGCTACTCTTCCATCGCCCATTTCGGCTACCTGCTGGTGACACTGGTCGTGGGGGACGGACTGGCGGCGGAGACCGGCGGCGTCTATCTGATTACCTACGTACTGACCACCCTGGCCGCCTTCGGAGTGGTCACCCTGATCTCCGGTGCCGCCGGTGGCGAGGATGTGGCGGCGCTGCACTACTACCGTGGCCTCTTCTGGCGCCGTCCCTACCTCACGGCGGTGCTGACCATCGCCATGCTCTCCCTGGCGGGCATTCCCGCCACGGTAGGCTTTATCGGCAAGTTCTATATCATCGCCCTGGGCGTCGAGGCAAGCCGCTGGTGGCTGGTGGGCGGCATCATCCTGGGCAGCGCCATCGGCCTCTACTACTACCTGCGGGTCATGGTGACACTCTACCTGCTGGCGCCGGGCATGCAGCGACGCGATGCGCCCCACGACTGGGGCGCACGTGCCGGGGGGCTGGTGGTACTGGGCGTGGCGCTCGCCGTCATCGTGCTGGGGCTCTATCCGGCGCCGATGATCGATATGGCAGCTCAGCTGGGCGGGGTGCCGTAGAACGGGTCATATCCGGCTCGGTAGCCAGGTAGCCAGGCTCGGGAAGAGCGCCAGCGCCACCAGCATGCCGAGCTGGATCAGGATAAAGGGGATCACGCCACGATAGATCGCCGAGGTGGGCACCGACTCGGGGGTGACGCCGCGCAGGTAGAAGAGCGCGAAGCCGAAGGGTGGCGTCAGGAATGAGGTCTGCAGGTTGATGGCGATCATGATGCCCAGCCAGATGGGGTCGAGCCCCATGGCCAGCAGCACCGGCCCGACGATGGGCACCACCACGAAGGTGATCTCGATGAAGTCGAGGATGAAGCCGAGCAGGAAGATCACCAGCATGACCACCAGGGTGGCTCCCACCACGCCGCCGGGCAGCGATTCGAACAGCTCGACGACCAGCTCCTCGCCGCCGAAGGCGCGGAAGACCAGCGAGAACAGTGCGGCACCGATCAGGATCAGGAACACCATGCTGGTGACCTGAGCGGTGGAGTGGACCACATCGCGCAGCATGGTGAGGTTCAGGCGGCGATTGGTCAGCGCCAGCAGGAAGGCGCCGAAGGCGCCCACCGCCGAGGCCTCGGTGGGGGTGGCGAAGCCGCCGAGGATCGAGCCCAGGACCGCCACGATCAGCAGCACCGGTGGCAGCAGCCCCTTGAGCAGCAGTGGCCAGAGGCTGCCGTTGTGATCGAGCTCCTCCATCAGTGCCTGGCGGTCCACCGGGGGGGCGAGGCTGGGCCTCAGCCAGGCGGTCAGGGTCACGTAGAGGATATAGACCACGACCAGCAGCAGCCCCGGGATGAGGGCGCCGATAAAGAGATCGCCCACCGAGAGGGTCTTGGGGCTCCAGACGCCCATCGCCAGCTGGGCCTGCTGGTAGGCGTTGGAGAGCACGTCGCCGAGCAGTACCAGGGCGATGGAGGGGGGGATGATCTGGCCCAGGGTGCCGGTGGCGCAGATGGTGCCGGTGGCGAGCGAGGGCGAATAGCCGCGCTTGAGCATGGTGGGCAGCGACAGCAGGCCCATGGTCACCACGGTGGCGCCGACGATGCCGGTGGAGGCGGCCAGCAGCATGCCGACCAGCACCACGGCGATGCCCAGCCCGCCGCGCAGGGCGCCGAAGGCCAGGGCCATGGCGTCGAGCAGCGTCTCGGCGACCCGTGACTTCTCCAGCAGCACTCCCATCAGCACGAACAGGGGCACCGCCAGCAGTGTCTGGTTGGTCATGATGCCGAAGAGGCGGTTGGGCATGGCGCTGAGGTAGCCCGGCTCGAAGGGGACGGGGACTCCCAGGTGGGTCAGCGCGAAGCCGAGCCCGGCGAAGAACAGGGCGGTGCCCGCCAGCGACAGGGCGACCGGATAGCCGAGCATCAGCACGCCGCAGATGGTGACAAACAGCAGCAGGGGAATCAGTTCAAGCAGCGTCGTCAGCATTACGGCTGTTCCTCGTGGCGCGGGGTGTCGGAAGAGAGTCGGCCGCTACGGATCAGCGTCTGACGAATCAGCTGGGCGATACCCTGGACCAGCAGCAGTGCCGCCATTGCCAGGATCAGGCTCTTGAGCAGGAAGACGCCGGGTATGCCCCCGTCGGGGGAGCGCTCGAGGATCGCCCAGCTGCTGCTCACATAGCCCAGGCTGCCGAGCAGGATATAGAGCGTCACCGGCAACAGCAGGAAGAGGGTACCGAACAGGTCGACGCTCGCCCGGCTGCGTGGCGAGCGCTTGCGATAGAAGATATCGACACGCACATGGCCGTCATGCTGCAGGGTCCAGGCGGCCCCGAGCATGAATACCATGGCGTGCATATACATCACCGACTCCTGCAGGGCGATGCTGTGGATGCCGAAGACGTAGCGCATCACCACGATGGCGAACTGTACCGCCATCATCACCAGCACCAGCCAGGCGGTGGTACGGCCGACCAGGTCGGTCACGGCGTCAAGCCCCCTGAGCAGGGCCGGTGGGCGAGTGTCAGGCATGTCTCCTCCTGCAGGTTGGTCAGGAGGCGCATCTTCGCCGATTCGCCGTCAAACGTCACCCGTTGCCGACCCCGTGGCCTAGTTGGCGTCGCCCTGTGGGTGGGTGACAAGCGCCTGGAGACAGGCCGGCGGCAGACGAACGTCCACCGCGATCGGCAGGTGGTCCGAAAACAGATGGTCGAGCACGCGGACCTCGTCGGCCTCCAGGGAGTTGGAGAGCAGGATGTGGTCCAGGGCGCGACGCGGCTGCCACGAGGGGTAGCTCAAGGGAGGGCGTACCGGGTGAAGCGGCAACGAGGCGGAGAAGCGCTGGTGGCCATGGAGCTGCTCGGGGGTACAGTTGAGATCGCCCATCACCACCACATGGCGCAGCGGCTGGATGATCTCGGAGAGATAGTCGAGCTGGCGGACACGGCCGCGGTGGCTGAGGGCCAGGTGAGCGACAAACAGGTGCAGGGCGTCGGGGCCATCCCCGAAGCGGGCATGAATGGCACCTCGCCCGGGCAGCGTGCCGGGGAGCTGGTGCTCCTCGATATGGGCCGGGGCAAGTCGCGACAGCAGGCCGTTGCTGTGCTGGGCGATACGGCCCAGGTTGCGGTTGAGCTGCTGATAGTGGTGAGGAAAGCCGCCACGGGTGGCCAGGTACTCCACCTGGTTGACCTGGCTGGAACGGAAGCTGCCACCGTCGGCTTCCTGAAGGCCGACGATATCGAAGCGGCCCAGCACCTCGCTGACCATGGCCAGTCGGCGTAGCCGCCGGGGATGAGGCAGCAGGTGCTGCCAGCTGCGGGTCAGGTAGTGGTGGTAGGCCGAGGTCTGGATGCCGACCTGCAGGTTGAAGGTCAGCAGCTTGAGGTGGCCGCCCTTCAGGGGCGGCACTCTTGCCTCCGCGAGGTGAGACATCTACTCCTCACGCTCCTCGCGAACCTTGTCGACCAGAGCCTCGGCGATCTGCGGCATGTTGGCCAGGCTGCCGGCGCTGCTCGGCGTCACCAGGTAGCGGCCGTCGACCATCAGGGCGGGTACTCCCATCAGGCGCATGGTGCGCATGCGGGTGTTGGCCTGGTTGACCCGGCTCTTTACCGCGAAGGAGTCGAGGGCCTGCAGCGCCTCTTCCTCGCTGACACCGTAGTCGCTGAAGAAGTCGGCGATGTCGCCGCTGTCGGTCAGTCTCTGCCCCTCTTCATGAATGGCATGGAAGAAGTCGTCATGGATGGCGTCGAGAATGCCCAGCGCCTCGGCAGCGTAGAAGGCCCGGGCGTGCTTGTTCCAGTCACCGCCCATGGTGGCCGGCATGCGCTGGAAACTGATGTCATCGGGAGTCTCCGCCAGCCAGGCGTTGAGTGGCTCCTCGAGGTTGTAGCAGTGGGGGCAGCCGTACCAGAAGGCCTCGGTGACCTCGATCTGCCCCTCATCCACGTGGGTCTCAACAGCCTCGGGCAGCACCTCGTAGTGTTCACCCTCCACCAGGTTTTGGGCATTGGCGAGGCCGGGCAGGGCGAGACTGGCGAGTACCAGCATCAGGGGTTTCAACATGGGCATCTCTCTCCTTGGTGAGGAATCGCGTCCGGGCGTGTCCGGATGTTGCTGCCTTTGAGCGCATCCTCGGGCCTGGGTTCCCGGGATGCCAAGGCGGATATGACAGGGGCGGCCCGAAGGCCGCCCCGATCGTGTACAGAGTCGCCGAGCGAGGCGGGCTCAGTGCAGGCCCAGCACATAATTGGCCACGGCCTCCATGTCGCGGTCGCTCATCTTGGAAGCGATATCGCGCATGATATTGGCCGGGTCATTGGCGCGGTTGCCGGCGGCGAAGTCCTGCAGGGTAGACACGGTGTAATCGGCATGCTGGCCGGAGAGTGCCGGATAAACGGCGGTGCCGATGCCCTGGCCGGTCGGGGTGTGGCAGGCGGCACAGGCCGGGATGCCCTTGGCCATGTCGCCGGCGCGATAGAGCTCGCGGCCGCGCTCTACCAGCAGCTCGTCGGCATCGGCCTGGCCCAGAGCGGGGCTCTTGTCGGAGAAGAACTTGGCCACGTCCCAGGCATCCTGGTCGGAGAAGTTGTCGACCTGGCCGGCCATCTGCGGCACCACGCGGTTGCCGTCGCGGATATCCATGATCTGCTTGGCCAGGTAGGACGTCTGCTGACCCGCCAGGTTGGGGAAGGCGCCCGAGGGGCTGATGCCCTCCTGACCATGACAGGCGGCGCAGGCCACTGCCTTCTCCTTGCCCGCTGCCGCATCGGCATCGGCCTCGAGGTCCGCGTGGGCGGCGCCGACGGCGCCTATGGTGATTGCCAGGCTTGCCAGTAACTTTCTCATCGCTAATCCACTATGCCGTTACGTTGTTGACCGGTACGTACCCTGGGTCTCGCCCGGATCGCGACGTCGGCCAGCCTCTGTGGGCTCGAGCGGGCCAATCGCGGACGTCGTGGGCGCGGTGGTACACTAGCGTGCCCCGGGTCGCAGACAAAAGACACTGTATTATACCGAATCACCCCGTCGGCGGGAATGCAAGCCGACGGGCCCTTGATCAATGTCAGGAATTCTTGCCCATGGCGCGACTCAACCCTTGTCTCAACTACCAGACCGCCCGCTTTCTCATCAGCGCCCCCACCCTGGCCCACTGCCCCGATGGCGGTGGCGCCGAGGTGGCATTCGCGGGCCGTTCGAATGCGGGAAAATCCAGCGCAATCAATACGCTGACGCGGCAGAGCGGGCTGGCCCGCATCTCCAAGACGCCCGGACGTACCCAGCTGATCAACTTCTTCTCGCTGGGGGACGACAGTGACCGGCGCCTGGTGGACCTGCCCGGCTACGGTTATGCCAAGGTGCCGGAGGCGGTCAAGCTGGAGTGGCAGCGTCATCTTTCCGAGTATCTGCGGCACCGCGACGCCCTGCGCGGGCTGGTGCTGGTGATGGATGTGCGTCACCCGCTCTCCGAGTTCGACCAGACCATGCTGGGCTGGGCCGATGAGCAGGAGATGCCGGTGCATATCCTGCTGACCAAGGCCGACAAGCTCAAGCGTGGTGCGGCGGCAAATGCCCTGCAGCAGGTGCGCTCACGGCTGCGCGAGTGGGAGGACCTGGTGACCATCCAGCTGTTCTCGTCGCTCAAGCTTCAGGGCATCGAGGAGCTCGAGGCGCGCCTCGATGGCTGGCTGCTGGGCGCCGTGGAAGAGTAACCACAAGGACGGAGCCTCCCCGCCAGCTTATCCTGTGTGCTTACGGGTCTTTTCCATCCACTGGATCAGCGCCGGCAGCTCGCGAACATGATCCAGGCGGTGGATGCCGTGGGGCATCGGGCGATCGTCGGGGCCGATCCAGGCCGCCTGCATGCCCAGGCGGCGGGCGGGCAGGGCATCCTCCTCCCAGGAGTCCCCCACATGAAGCGCTCGCTCGGGATGCGTGCCGAGGTGTGACAGGGCCAGCAGGAAGGGGCGCGGGTCGGGCTTGGGGGCGAGCAGCTCGCCGGCGGCCACGGCCACCGGGAAGTGGCGCCCCAGCGCCAGGCGAGTCACCTCGACATTGCCGTTGGTGATGCTGGCCAGGCGGTAGTGCCTGGCCAGGCGCTCGAGCAGATGCTCCACTTCCGGGTGCGGTTCCACCTCATGGCGAAGCTCCATGAAACGCTCCATGGCACTTCGGGCCCAATGCTCGGCGTGTTCCTGCGCCAGACCGTACTCCCCGAGCAGCTCGCTCAGTGCTCGCTGGCGAAGCCAGGTGAAGTCGCCGCGTCGTGGCGGGTGAGCGGTCGCCAGGGACTGGCGCCGTGCCACGAAGGTCTCCAGCGGGAAGCGGGTGGCGAAGCGGCCGGCGGGCTCAACGGCTTGCCACTCGGCGAGTGCCGCATCGAGCCAGCCGTAATGGCCCTGCTCGGTTCGGCGCATCACGCCGCCGTTGTCCCACAGGGTGTCATCCAGATCGAAGGTGATCGCCTCGAGGTTCATGTCGGAGTCTCGTCGCTGGGTCGGCGCCGTGCCCGCGGGTGAGCGGCGTCGTAGCTGGCCGCCAGATGCTGCCAGTCGAGATGGGTGTAGACCTGGGTGGTGGAGAGGTTGGCGTGGCCGAGCAGCTCCTGAACGGCCCGCAGGTCCTGGCTCGACTCCAGCAGGTGACTGGCGAAGGAGTGGCGCAGGCGATGGGGATGCAGATGTTCGTCGAGCCCGCGGCGCCGGGCCACCAGCGCCAGGCGCTGCTGGATGGCGCGGTGGCCCAGCCGCCCGCCACGCTGGCTGACGAACAGCGCGCTCTCGCCAGGCGCCGCCATCTTCATGCGTATCTTCAGCCACGCTTCCAGGGCCTGGCGGGCGCGCGACCCCACCGGGGCCTGGCGTGGCTTGCTGCCCTTGCCCAGCACCCGCACACGCTCGCCGTGCAGGTCGTCCAGATCCAGCCCGGCCAGCTCGGCCAGGCGCAGGCCGCTGGAGTAGAAGAGCTCGAGCATCGCCTGATCGCGTATCGCCAGGGGCGAGCCGTCGTGGGGAGTGTCCAGAAAGCTCGTCAGGCGGTCCACATCGACCGGGCGTGGCAGGTGTCGCGGCTGACGCGGACTGCGCACCAGCGCCACCGGGTTGTGGTCGAGGTGTCCCGCCGCAAGCAGATGCTCCGCGAGCTTCGAGCAGGCCGAACGGCGACGAGCCAGGCTGCGTGGCCCCAGGCCACGAGCGCGCTCACCGCCCAGGAAGCGGCGCAGCAGTCCGGCGTCCAGCTGCTGCCATGCCGTGATCGCCTGCTCGTCCATAAAGGCGAGCAGGCTGGCCAGGTCGCGCCGATAGGCGTCCAGGGTCGCGGGACTGGCGGTGCGCGACAGCCCCTCGAGAAAGACCTCGACCTCGTCGGCAAGCGGCCCGTGCTCAGGCATGGTCGGGGCCTAGGCGTATCAGCAGTCGTGCCACCACATCACCCACATACTCGGTGAACAGGGTATCCATGCTGGCGCGGAAGTGGTCCGGATCACGGTTGGCCAGTATCAGGTAGCCGAGGGGCTCACCCAGGCTCAGCCGAGTGATGGCACAGGAGCCCGAGCGGCGCGGCGCGCTGGTGTGGGGCAGCAGGCGTTTCCAGTCGGTGGGTGTCAGGCGAACGCAGCGGCTGGTACGGCCATCGAGGAGACCCGCCAGGCGTGAACCGGCATGCTCGTCGATCACCTGGCGTGGCGCCTGGGGGGGGCGTGGCTCGGCATCGGAGAGGCTGGCCGGGCACCACAGCGCCACCGCGGGGGTGGCGAAGTGCTCGCTGAACTGGGTGGAGAGCGCCTGCCCCAGGGCGTCACGATCCTGGGCGGCCACCAGCGCCAGGACCAGCTCCCGGGTGCGCCGATACTGGGCCTCGTTGTGGCGCGCCGACTCCAGCAGCTGTTCCAGGCGCTCTTCGGCCTTCTCGGCGCGGGCCCGCAGGTCGTGAACCAGACGCTCCAGCAGCGAGGTGGCGCCAACCGCTTCGGGATGGGGAACCTTGAGCTGCTGGAGCAGGCCCTCACGCCCGACGAAGAAGTCGGGATGGGTGGCCAACCATTCGGCGACCCGATCCGGGTCGAGCGTCTTGCGCGGTTCTGGTGCGGCTTGTGACATGCCATCTCCTTCGGTTGGCGCGGGATCGGGATGGTCCGCGGTCAATACAGCAGCAGGCGGCCATCGAAGACGCGCTCGGCGGGACCGGTCATCGCTAGCGGCGTGCCGGGGCCCTGCCACTCGATGGTCAGCTCGCCCCCCGGCAGGTGCACGCTCACCGGGCTCTCCAGCAGGCCCTGGCGGATGCCGCTGGCCACCGCGGCGCAGGCACCGGTGCCGCAGGCCAGTGTCTCGCCGCTACCCCGCTCGTAGACCCGCAGGCGGATCTCGTGGGGGGACACCACCTGCATGAAGCCGACATTGACTCGCCTGGGAAAGCGCGGATGGGCCTCGATGGCTGGGCCGAGGCGCTCGACGGGCGCCTCGTCGACAGCATCGACTCGCATGACCGCATGGGGATTGCCCATGGAGACCACCCCCAGCTCGACGGACTCACCGTTCACCTCGAGGCGGTGCAGCACCCGGTCCGTGTCGCCCTCGAAGGGCTCAGGCGTAAAGGGCAGCGATGCCGGGGCGAAGCGGGGCTCCCCCATGTCGACGCGAATGCGGCCATCCTCCTCCACCTTCAGCACCAGGGGGCCGCCGGCGGTCTCCACATGGATCTCGCGCTTGTGGGTGAGGCGCTGGTCGCGCACGAAGCGGGCGAAGCAGCGCGCTCCGTTGCCACAGTTCTCCACCTCGCTGCCGTCGGCGTTGTAGATGCGGTAGCGGAAATCCATGTCGGGATCCCGGGGTGGCTCGACCACCAGCAGCTGGTCGAAGCCGACACCGAAGCGGCGGTCGGCCAGGCGGCGGACCTGGTCGTCGGTGAAGCGGGCACGCTGGGTCACCAGGTCGACCATCATGAAGTCGTTGCCGAGGCCATGCATCTTGGTGAAGTGCAGCAGCATTAGCGCCCACCCTCCGACCCGGCGTCGTCCGGTAACAGGGCCTCGCCCGTCCACAGCTCATCGAGTCGCTCGCGGCGGCGCACCAGGTGGCTCCGGTCGCCGTCCACCATCACCTCGGCGGGTCGCGGGCGGCTGTTGTAGTTCGAGGCCATCACGAAGCCGTAGGCGCCGGCCGAGCGTACCGCCAGCAGGTCGTCGGCGGCGATGGCAAGCGTGCGGTCCTTGCCCAGGAAGTCGCCGGTCTCGCACACCGGGCCGACCACATCGTAGGTGTCGCTGGGCCGCGGATGGCGCGTGTCCACCGGCAGAATGGCCTGCCACGCCTGATAGAGCGCGGGGCGGATCAGGTCGTTCATGGCGGCGTCGACGATGGCGAAGTTCTTGGTCTCGCCGGGCTTGAGAAACTCCACCCGGGTCAGCAGCACTCCGGCATTGGCCGCGATGGAGCGTCCCGGCTCGAACAGCAGGGTCAGCCCCTCGCTGCCCTCCCAGCCGGAAAGGCGCTCGAGCAGGGCCGTGGCGTAGTCGAAGGGCGCCGGCGGCTGTTCGTCGCGGTAGGGCACGCCGAGGCCGCCGCCCAGGTCCAGGTGCTCCACCTCGATGCCGCGGTGGCGCAGGGTCTCGAGCAGCAGCAGCAGGCGGTCCAGGGCATCGAGGAAGGGGGCGAGCTCGGTGAGCTGGGAGCCGATATGGCAGTCCAGGCCGGTGACGCGCACGTTGGGGAGCCTGGCGGCCAGCTCGTAGACCGCCAGCGCCTCGTCGACCGGGATGCCGAACTTGTTGTCCTTGAGCCCAGTGGAGATATAGGGGTGGGTGCCGGCATCCACGTCCGGATTGACGCGCAGCGATACCGGGGCCACCTTGCCGAGCCGGCCGGCGACGGCGTCGAGGCGCTCGAGCTCGGGGCGTGACTCGACGTTGAAGCACTTGATGCCGACCTCCAGCGCTCGGGCCATCTCGCCCTCCTGCTTGGCCACGCCGGAGAAGACCACCTTGGCCGGATCGCCGCCCGCGGCCAGCACCCGCTCGAGTTCGCCCACCGAGACGATATCGAAGCCGGCGCCCAGGCGGGCGAGCAGCCCCAGTACCGCCAGGTTGGAGTTGGCCTTGACCGCATAGCAGATCAGGTGAGGATGGCTGCCCAGCGCCTCGGTATAGGCGCGAAAGTGGCGGGTCAGGGTGGCCCTGGAGTAGACATAGCAGGGCGTGCCGAATGTCTCGGCGATGGTGCTCAGCGGCACCTCCTCGCCGTAGAGCACACCGTCGCGATAGTTGAAGTGGTCCATGGCTATTCCTCCGTGTCCTGGGGCGCGTCCTGATCGCGCTCGGTGCTCTCTTGCTGGGCATCGCTGGCCTGCTGGGTCTCGCGGGGGCCGTACTGCTCGGCGGCCTGCTCGTCACCGGGCAGGTAGAGCGGCCCCTTCTGGCCACAGCCGGCCAGACCCAGGGCCAGGAACAAGACCAGGGCAGAGAAAGCCAGGCGGCCCATCAGGCGCCTCCTGCAAGGGCCGAGAGTGCATCACGGGCCCGCTGGGCGGCGGCACGCACCTGATCGGGGGCCGTCCCGCCGATATGGTTGCGAGCCGCCACCGAGCCCTCCAGGGTCAACACCTCGAAGACATCCCGCTCGATGGTGTCGGAGAACTGCCTGAGTTCGTCGAGGGTCATCTCCGAGAGATCCTTGCCCTCGGCCAGGCCGTAGGCCACCGACTGGCCGACGATCTCATGGGCGTCGCGGAAGGCGACCCCCTTGCGTACCAGGTAGTCGGCCAGGTCGGTGGCGGTGGAGAAGCCGCGCCGGGCCGCCTCGGCCATGCTGGCCTTCTTCGGCTCGATGGCGGGCACCATGTCGGCGAATGCCTTGAGGCAGTCCTTGACGGTGTCCACGGCGTCGAACAGCGGCTCCTTGTCCTCCTGGTTGTCCTTGTTGTAGGCCAGGGGCTGGGACTTCATCAGGGTCAGCAGGCCCATCAGATGGCCGTAGACGCGGCCGGTCTTGCCGCGCACCAGCTCAGGGACGTCGGGGTTCTTCTTCTGGGGCATGATCGAGGAGCCGGTGCAGAAGCGGTCGGGCAGGTCGATAAAGTCGAACTGGGCGCTGGTCCACAGCACCAGCTCCTCGCTCATGCGCGACAGGTGCATCAGCAGCAGGCTGGCGAAGCCGGTGAACTCGATGGCGAAGTCGCGATCGCTGACCGCATCGAGGCTGTTCTCGGCGGGGCGCTCGAAACCCAGCAGCTCGGCGCTGACATGGCGGTCGATGGGATAGGTGGTGCCGGCCAGCGCCGCGGCACCCAGGGGGAGCACGTTGACCCGCTTGCGGCAGTCGAGCAGCCGCTCATGGTCGCGGGCCAGCATCTCCTGCCAGGCCAGCAGATGGTGGCCGAAGGTCACCGGCTGGGCGGTCTGCAGATGGGTAAACCCGGGCATGATGGTATCGGCCTCGCGGTCGGCCAGCTCGATCAGCCCCGTCCGCAGGCGGGCAAGCTCCATGGCGATCTGATCGATCTCGTCACGCAGGAAGAGGCGAATATCGGTGGCGACCTGATCGTTGCGCGAGCGGCCGGTATGCAGCTTCTTGCCGGTGATGCCGATCTTCGCGGTCAGCCGCGCCTCGATGTTCATGTGCACATCTTCCAGCTCGACGGACCACGGGAACTCGCCGCGCTCGATCTCACCGCGCACCTCGTCCAGGCCGCTGATGATGGCATCGCGCTCGTCTTCGCTGAGTACGCCGACCCGGGCCAGCATGGTGGCGTGGGCGATGGAACCCTGGATGTCGTGGAAGGCCAGGCGGCGGTCGAACGCCTCCGAGGCGGTGAAGCGGGCGACGAAGGCGTCGGTGGGCTCGCTGAAGCGGCCTCCCCAGGACTGGTTGGTGCCGGAGTTGGAAGAGCTCGAGGTCATCGGTTCGGGATCCTGCATGACGGGTTGCGGTTGGCTGGGGGCTGGGCCCCCCGCGGCCGCCGGTCTCGCGGCGGCAGGCGCGACATGGCAAGGAGTGTACCAGAGTCGCCGAGGCAGGCGAGGGGCGTCCTCCGCCGACAGGGCAGCGGAGCCGCACGGGCCGTGGATTTTTCCTCTCGGGCTGGGGGCTTGTTATGATGAGGGTTATCGTGCGTCATGCATGTCAACTTCGCCGGAAACCTGCGCTGGCTCGCTGCCAGCCGGGACGCCGGCACAGGGAGAACTTCGTGCAATCCATCACCAAGCTGCGCATCGCCACGCGCAAGAGTCAACTGGCCATGTGGCAGGCCGAATATGTCCGCGATCGGCTAGTGGCCCTTCATCCCGGTCTCGAGGTGGAGCTGGTCGCCATGTCCACTCGCGGCGACAAGATCCTCGACACCCCGCTGGCCAAGGTGGGGGGCAAGGGGCTCTTCGTGAAGGAGCTCGAGGAGGCGATGCTCGACGGACGTGCCGATATCGCGGTGCACTCCATGAAGGATGTGCCCATGAGCTTCCCCGAGGGGCTGGGCCTTTCGGTGATCCTGGCCGGTGCGGAGGCGACCGACGCCTTCGTCTCCAACCACTACGCCAGCTTCGACGAGTTGCCGGAAGGCGCGTGCGTGGGCACCTCCAGCCTGCGCCGCGGCCTGCAGGTCAGGGAGGCGCGTCCCGACCTCGAGATCCTCAGCCTGCGGGGCAACGTCCAGACTCGCCTGGGCAAGCTCGATGCCGGGGATTTCGATGCCATCATCCTGGCCACCTCCGGGCTGCGTCGCCTGAATCTGGGCGAGCGAATCGCACAGGAGCTGCCCCCCGAGGTCTGCCTGCCGGCCTGTGGCCAGGGCGCGCTGGGCATCGAGTGTCGCCTTCACGATCCCGAGCTGATCAGCCTGCTGGCGCCGCTGGATGATCCCGATACCGCCACTCGCGTACGCGCCGAGCGGGCCATGAACACTCGCCTCGAAGGAGGGTGTCAGGTGCCGATCGGTGGTCATGCGGTGTTCGAGAACGATGGCCAGACCCTGTGGTTACGCGCCCTGGTCGGCACCCCCGATGGGGCGCGCGTGCTGCGTACCGAGGGGCGTGGCTCGATTCACGAGCCCGAGGCGCTGGGCATCCGGGTCGCCGAGGAGCTGCTGGAGATGGGCGCCGGAGAGATCCTCGCCGAGGTCTACGGCGCCGGTTGATGGAGACTCAGCCGCGGGTGGTGATCACGCGTCCCGGAGAGCGCGGTGCCGTGTTGGCCGCCGCGATTGCCGACTATGGCCTGCCGGTCGCGCGTTTCGAGGCGATGAGCGTCGAGGCGTTGCCCGAGACCCCCGAGCAGCGTGCGGCCTGGCTCGATTTCGATCAGTTTCGGCGCGTGATGGTGGTCAGCCCCTTCGCCGCCGAGTGCCTCGCCGAGGCGCTGGACCGCTTCTGGCCCCAGCTGCCGGTGGGCATCGACTACTATGCCGTGGGGGCGGCGACCGCCGCCGTGCTGCATGAGCGACTCGGCGTGCGGGTCCATGTGCCCCCGGCGATCGCCGGCGAGGATACCAGCGAGGCGCTGCTCACCCTGGATTCCCTGCGTGCGCTCGATCACGAGAAGGTGCTGCTGGTGGCCGGGGAAGGCGGGCGCACCCTGTTTGCAGAAACGCTCGCCGCACGCGGGGCCCGGGTAACGCGTCTGGCCGTCTATCGGCGCACCCTCCAGCCCCCCGAGCCGGCCATGGCAGAGTGTCTTGCCAGGGGCCACTTCCGCGCACTGGTGGTCAGCAGCGGAGAAATCCTCGATTATCTGGCAAGATGGTGTGCAGGCGCCGCCTTGAACCAACCGCTAATCGTTTCCAGCGCCCGGTTGGCTACACTGGCTGGCAAGCTGGGGTTTCGTGACCCCGTCGTGGCGCGTGGCGCCACCCCGACGGCACTGGCGGCGGCCGTGTCCAACGCCTGTGACTCGCAGGAAGCCGATGTCGATCAAGACGATCTCGAAAAGGGCTAGCGACAAGATGAGCAAGCAACCACACGAGCAGGAAGAACAGAAGGCGTCTGACGGCGCACAGTCGGCGACCTCGGGTGACGAGGCCAGCAGGGGCAATGGCTCCGGCAAGCGCCGCTCCCGCCGGCATGACAAGTCGAACCAGGCTGGCGGTACCAGGAGCGAGGCCGCCAAGCCGGCCGCGAGCCAGGCGCCTGCCGAGCAGCCTGCCTCGAGTAAGACAGCGGGAAGCAAGCCTGAGGCCGGCAAGCCAGCCGACAAGAAGCCTGCCGCCGGCAAGAACGAGACAGCCTCCACCAGGACCGGCAAGCCTGAGTCCGGCGGAGGCGGCGCCAAGACCGGTACGCCCACCGCGACTGGCAGTGGTGGCGGCAAGGGTGGCAAGGCCGGCGTGGTAGCGATCGTGCTGGTCCTCCTGCTGGCCATCGCCGCTGCCCTGTTTGGCTGGCAGGCCTGGCAGAAGCTGGATGCCCAGCAGGCGCGCCTCGCCGAGCTGGAGTCCCGGACCAGCCAGGCCGCTACCACCGGCGACCTGAACCAGCTGCAGTCGCGCTTCGAAGAGGCCGAGAGCGAGCGCCAGGCCAGCCTCGAGGAGGCCGTCTCGTCGCTCGAGGGCAAGTTCTCCGACTACCGCGGCGAGGTCAACGAGACCCTCGATCGCGTGCTGGCCGAGCTCTCCAGCGAGCAGCAGACCGACGAGCGGGACTGGCTGCATGCCGAGGCGGCCTATCTGCTGCGCCTGGCCAATCAGCGCCTGCAGCTGGAGCGCGATGTTCAGGGTGCCGCCGCGCTGCTGCGCACCGCCGACGCGCGCCTCAAGGAGGCCGACAACCCGGCGCTGGTGCCGGTGCGCCGCGAGATCGCCAATGAGCTCTCCGGCCTGGAGGCGGTGCCCCAGGTGGACCGCACCGGACTGTGGCTGACCCTCAATGCCCAGCAGGAGCAGATCGCCGGGCGTCCGCTCTCCCAGGACATCGACGAGATCACCGCCAGCTCCGGCATGGAGGAGGCGCCGACGGGCTCCTGGCAGCAGCAGCTGTCGAGCTTCGGTCAGGAGCTTAAGAGCCTGGTCACCGTGCGCAAGCATGATGAGGCCCTGGAGGCGCTGATCTCGCCGGAGCAGGAGACCTACCTGCGTCAGAGCGTACGCCTGGTAATCGAGCAGGCCCAGCTGGCCCTGCTCAAGGAGGACGAGACGCTTTTCGAGGCCAGCCTGGACAAGGCCATCACCCTGATCGAAGGCTACTACGATACCGACGACAGCGGTGTGCAGTCGGTGCTCGCGCGTCTGCGTGAGCTGAAGGGCAAGGCGGTTCGTCCCGAGCTGCCCGATATCAGCGGTTCCCAGCAGGCCCTGGCCACCTTCATCGAGCGCCGCTTCGAGTCGCGCCAGGGAGATGAGGCATGAGAAAGCTGATACTGATCATCGTCATAGGCCTGGCCATTGGTGCACTGTTCGGACAGCTGATGATGTCGGTGCCCGGCTACTGGCTGGTCCGGGTGGGGGATACCTCCTTCCAGACCTCCTTCTGGTTCGGGCTGGTGCTCCTGCTGGCCGCTTTCCTGGTGCTGCACTTCGCGCTGCGCCTGCTGATGCGCCTCACCCGTCCGGTCTCCCGCTTCAAGGTCTGGAACAGCCGTTCCCGCCATCGTTCCGCCATGAAGCGCACCGTGCGCGGCCTGGTGGCGCTGGCCGAGGGCCGCTGGAAGAAGGCCGAGAAGTCGCTGGTCAAGTCAGCGGACGACTCCAGCACGCCGCTGGTCAACTATCTCTCCGCGGCGCTGGCGGCCCACTATCAGGGTCGCTTCGAGCAGGCCGATACCCTGCTCAAGCGCGCTCATCTCAGCACCGAGGGTGCCGACTCCGCCGTGGGGCTGGTGCAGGCCCAGCTGCTGCTCGATCGTCAGCAGTATGAGGAGGCGCTGGCCATCCTTACCCGGCTCGATCGTCAGCTGCCCAACCACCCTCAGGTGCTCAAGCAGCTCAAGCAGGCCTATCTCAGCGTCAGCGACTGGGATGGACTGCGTCGCCTGATGCCGCGCCTGGGCGCCCAGCAGCTGATCTCTCCCGAGGAGCGCGCCCAGCTCGAGCGGCGTGCCTATCGCGAGCTGATCGTGCGTGAGGCTCGCGAGGGTAGCGACATCGAGACGGTGCGCAGCCTGTGGGCCGATATGCCCGACCATCTGCGTGGTGACGTCGAGCTGATCGTGCTCTATACCGAGGCGCTGGTGCACGGGGGCCAGGAGCCCATCGCCGAGCGGTTGTTGCGTCACTCCCTCAAGGAGAACTGGGACAGTCGCCTGGTGCTGCGCTATGGCCTGCTCGATGTGGATGCGTCCCGTCAGCTGGTCACCGCCGAGCAGTGGTTGAAGGAGCGACCCAACGACCCCGACCTGCTGCTGACCCTGGGGCGTCTGGCGCTGCGCAACGCCTACTGGGGCAAGGCCCAGGAGTATTTCGAGGCGAGCCAACGCCAGCGGCCGAGCGGCGTGGTGTGTGCCGAACTGGCAAGGCTCTTCGCCAACCTGGGCGAGCACCAGAAGAGCCAGCTCTACTATCGCCAGAGCGTCGAGCTGCTCGACAAGTCGCTTCCCTCGCTGCCCCAGCCCAGCGAGGACAGGGATGTGCTCGACGAGAAGCGGGCGAAGAAGGCCTCCTGACGGCTGGTCTTCTCCATGACGGAAGGGGGCGCTTCGGCGCCCCCTTCGTGTATCTGGTGATGGGTGCCGGCCTCCCGCCGTGATGTGGAGCCGATGCATCGGACCGCCTCTCCTTCTCCTATCCTACCGCTTCGCCCCGGCTCGGGAGCCACCCAGAAATATCGGGGTCTTCCCAGGTTGGCGTGATGATCGGCCGCATGGCACTAATGAGCCATCCAAATTCATAGGCTCGGTAAGTGCCAGCGCAGCGGGCATAGAGCGGGCGCCAGCGTCATGCCCGATGCGTCTCTGGCTTATCGGATCTACGCGAGGCACCCACCAACTTCAGGCCAAATGGCGATGAAACAAATAGCGGGGCCGCCCTAAGGCGGCCCCGCTGCCGTGCTACACGTGGACTATCGCGCCGAGATCAGGGCTCGTCGACATCGCTGCCGCTGGGCTTCTTGTTCTCGGGGTCCACCTGCTCATGACGTGGATTGATGCGCTCGCTCGCCGAGGTGGTAGCGCCTTTCCGGACAGGGATGAAGCGGTCGTCGGTGGCCGTGTCATCGCCTCTGGGCTGCCCGGCCGGGCTGCCGTCGATGGTGAAGTCCTGCTGCATGACGCGCAGGTTGGCGGGCGGTGCGGTACCGGACTTGTCCTGTCCGAAGTAGAGCGTGGTGTGCGGGAAGGGAATCTCGATACCGGCCTCGTCGAAGCGCAGCTTGACCAGGCGGTTGTAGGCGCGCCCCACGGCCCATTGATCTCCGGGGGTGGTCTTGATGATCACCCGGATATTCACCGAGCTGTCGGCCAGGGCGGTGACGCCTGCGACATCGAGGGGAGCCAGCAGCTTGTGGCCGTGCTCGTCGCTGGCCTTGAGGTCCTGGTAGGCGAGCTGCAGCTGTTCGATGGCGGTGTCGATATTCTCACGATAGGCGATGCCGTATTCGCCGACATGGTTGCCGAAGCCGCGCATATAGTTGGAGACGGTATCCACGCTCGAGAAGGGCACCAGGTGGTAGGTGCCCGAGAGGTCGCGAATGCCCACCGAGCGGATATTGAGCTTCTCGGCGGTGCCGGTGATGCCGCCCACCGTGACCACGTCGCCGGTGTTCATGGCGTTTTCCACCTGGATGAAGATGCCGGTGATGATGTCCTGCACCAGCTTCTGGGCGCCGAAGCCGATGGCCAGGCCCAGAACCCCGGCACCGGCGATCAGCGGGCCGATATTGATGCCGATCTCGGCCAGCACGATCATCGCCGTCATGGTCACCAGGGCGATGGCCAGGGCGTTGCGGAACAGCGAAAGCAGCGTCTGGGCACGCGCCGAGGGCATGCCGCCACCGGTGTCGGGGTTGAGCTTGTGTTCGATCAGGCTCGCCAGGGCCAGCCATACCATGAGTGCGATGGCCAGGATCGTCGCCACACTGACCAGCTTGCCGACCAGATTGCGACCCACTTCCGAGGCATACCAGGCGGCAAGGTCGAAGGCGCCCCAGGCGTTGAGCACCACCATGATGATCAGCACCACGATGAGGGTGCGGATCACCCGCAGGGCATTGGGTACATAGCTGTTGAGGCGTGGCTCGAGCAGCGGCAGCTTGCGGCGCAGGTCATCGGAGAGGCGGATGCGGCGACCGATGGTCTGGGTCAGGAAACTGGAGAGTAGCAGGCCCACCACCACGGCGCCGATGCTCTTCAGGGTGGCGAAGAGCACAAAGGGCAGGGCATCTTCGGGGCGTGCTAGAGTCAGTACCAGCACCATGGTGAAGTAGGCCAGGGCGAAGAGGTGCCAGGTGCGTGCAAACAGCTGCAGCGAGACGCGACTGGCGGCCATGGTGGTCTGGTGGGCCTTGGCATCGAAAGCGTCACGCAGACGCTTGCGATTCTTGAGCACCACCACCACGGCATACAGAAAGGCAGCGACCATGATCAGGGTGCCCAGGCCCTTGCCTACCGCCGGTGACAGATAGACGGTGACCAGCGGCACCACGACCATCAGGCCGTAGCCGACCAGGCCGATCAGCCGGGCGATCCAGCGATTCCAGTAGGAGGCCTCTTCCGAGGAGATGGGCAGCAGCCGCAGGCCGTCGTAGCGTGAGGCAAACAGCATGCGCACCCCGGCCTTGAGCAGCTCGATCACCAGGAAGGCGTTGAGGAACAGCGAGGCCTGGGTGGAGAGCTCGCCGGTCTGGCCGATGGCGAAGGTGGCGATCAGATTACCGCCCAGGTAGGCGAGAGACACGATCAGCACATCGACCACGGCGGCCAGTGCCACGCAGATGATCAGGCGCAGGATCGGGGTCAGGCCGCGGCCGTTCAGCGACCACTGACTGATGCTGGTGAATAGCGGCCTGGCCAGGCGTCTAACGGCGATAAACAGCAAAAAGGTCGCCAGGATCACCAGACCCAGGTTGATGGCGGCGCTGGTGAAGGCCCCCATGTCGAAGGTGCTCTCCAGATCGCTCGCGAACATGCCGCCAATGGCCGAGGCGATGGCCTCGAGCTGGCTGCCGATATCGCTGGCGACACGGCTGGTCAGCTCTGCCAGCTGGCGTGGCAGCGAGGGGGCGGCGCTGGCGGCTTCGCCGGGGGTCGATTCGGCCACGTCGCCGGCCATGCCGCGCAACTGGTCGATCAGCTCCTGTCGGGTCTCCTGGTTCTCGAGCAGGTCGGCCAGGGTCGAGTAGGCGGGTGGCTCACTGCTACCGCTCGCCTGCTGTGCCTGGGCAGGAGCTGCCAGCATCAGCAGTGCCAGTAACAGCCAGCCGAGCATCAGGGGTAGGGCTCGCTTGGGGTTCACGCTGTGACCTCCATCTCTTGGCGTGTGGGCGGTAAATTGTCTCGGGATAGCCATGATACGGACTTTCGCGCAGGGTCACGAGTCCGGCGCCGTGCACGGTTTTCATGTACAGCAATTGTACGTGTGAGCCGGGGTGTGTCACATTTGTCGAGACGGCGGAACTGCTGTCGGTACGGCAAGCATGCGATACTCGTTCGCCACCTTCGGGTGGCATTTTTCGTTCACGGGAGATAGCCAGGCATGCTGGAAGCGCTGTCGGTGCTGGTCGGTGGGGCCCTGGGCGGCATGCTGCGGCTCGCCATCGGCGATGCCGCGGGGAGATGGCTGGGCCTGGGCTTTCCCTGGGGTACCCTGGTGGTGAATGTCAGCGGTGCCCTGGCCATGGGGCTGCTGGCCGGCTGGCTGGGCTTCCCTGCCGAGGGGTCGCCCTCCGGGGCATGGCTCCTGCTGGGTACGGGGCTGCTGGGCGGCTATACCACGGTGTCATCCCTCAGCCTGCAGACGCTGTCGTTATGGCAGCAGGAGCGCGGCCCCGCGGCCATCGGCTACATGGCGGCGACCCTGGCCGCGGGGCTTGCCGCCCTGGCGCTGGGTGCCTGGCTCGCGGGAGCTCTGGCATGAGCGCCTGGCGTGCCTATGCGGCCGTCGGCCTGGGCAGTGGGCTGGGTAGCCTGGCGCGCTTTCAGTTCGGTGTATGGCTGGCAGCCCCCGGCTTTCCCTGGGCGACACTGCTCGTGAACCTGGTGGGCTCCGGGCTGATCGCCCTGCTTGCCGCCTACGCCGCGGCTCGCCCTCATGGAGGTGTGGCACGCCGGCAGCCCTTCCTGGTCGCCGGCGTCTGCGGTGGCTTTACCACCTTCTCGCTGTTCGGCCTGGAGACCCTGACCATGTTGAGCCAGGGCCATCTGATGATGGCTCTGACTTATATAGTGCTGAGTCTCGTGGGGTGGCTGGGGGCTGCCTGGATCGGCCATCTTGGTGGAGGCCGGCTGGCCACGCTGCTGGAGTAGCGGGGCTCGACAGCCCTTCAGTGTGGCGGCTTCACTGGTCGTCCTGCGGGGATATCCGGCCCGAGACCCAGGCGCCGGCGTCGGGAATGTTCATCGTGTAGTCCCGATCGAGCCATGGCGAGCTGACCATAAAGTCGGCGCTGGCGGCGTTGCAGGCCACCGGGACGTTCCACAGCGCCGCCAGGCGCAGCAGTGCCTTGACGTCGGGGTCGTGGGGCTGGGGCGAGAAGGGGTCCCAGAAGAAGACCAGCAGGTCGAGCTTCTGCTCGGTGATCAGTGCGCCGATCTGCTGGTCACCGCCGAGCGGGCCACTCATCAGCCCCCGAACCGGTAGCTCGAGCGCCTTCGATACCCGGCTGGCCGTGGTGCCGGTACCGATCAGTTCATGATCAGCCAGTGTCTCGCGCCAGCGCTCGGCCCACTCCAGCAGCTCGGCCTTCTTGCCGTCGTGGGCGATCAGGGCGATGCGCTTGCGTGCCGGCAGGGTGCGCGTGACGTTGCGATTGGGGCGCGGATGGTTCATTGGCCTATACCCCCAGAATCTTCAGCGTATTGGTGCCGCCATGGGCGTTCATCTCGTCGCCCCGCGTGAGCATCACATGATCCCCCGGCTCGGCGATGCCCTTCTCCACCAGCAGCGCCAGGGCGCGGTCGTTGAGCTCCTCGGCCGTCATCTCGCTGGTGTCGAAGGGCAGCGAGACCACGCCGCGATAGAGCGCCATGCGTCGCTGGGCGATGGCGCTGTGGGCCAGGCCGATGATCGGCAGCCCGGAACGGATGCGCGAGGCGATCAGCGGCGTATAGCCGGTCGAGGTCATGCAGGCGATGGCGGCCACCCCGGAGAGGTGATTGGCGGCGTACATGGCGGAGAGGGCGATGGTCTCGTCGACCCGGGAGAAGCCCTCGTGGATGCGGTGGCCCGACTCCTGGGCGATCCGCTCGCGTTCGGCGCCCAGGCAGACCCGGTCCATGGCCTCGATGGTCTCCACCGGGAAGTCGCCGGCGGCGGTCTCGGCGGAGAGCATCACCGCATCGGTGCCATCGAGCACGGCGTTGGCGACGTCGAACACCTCGGCGCGAGTGGGCAGGGGCGACTCGATCATCGACTCCATCATCTGGGTGGCGGTGATCACCGCCCGGTTCAGGCTGCGGGCTCGCTTGATGATGCGCTTCTGGGTACCGATCAGCTTCTCGTCGCCGATCTCCACGCCGAGATCGCCACGCGCCACCATCACCGCCTCGCAGGCCTGGATGATGCCGTCCAGCGTTGCCTCGTCGGTCACCGCCTCGGCGCGCTCGAGCTTGGCCACCAGGCCGATCTCCTCGCCGGCCTCGCCCAGCAGGTCGCGGGCCTCGGCCATGTCGGCGGCATGCCGCGGAAACGAGACCGCCAGAT
>NZ_JAVRGC010000004.1:0-296892 GCF_031846005.1 Halomonas sp. LES1 | reverse complement strand
CTGCCGGACGTGGCGACGGGAACGATCTTCCGCGGTGTGACGCCGTTCTGGGTGGCGGGCACGCTTCGCGCCTTGCTGGTGCTGCTGTTGCCGGGCATTGTGCTCTTCCTTCCCGATCTGCTCTATTGATTAGCTGAGACGTCGAAGCAATAGTAGAAGCAGATACATAAAATACTTTGTTAAATAATTTTTAGTATCAAGAGCCACCCTGATTTGACGTCAGTCAAATCAGGGTGACTCCCGTTGCGCTATCCTGAAAGTGAGCAGTAAGTGTTACGAAACGAGGAGAGCGAAAATGGAAAGATTGTCTGATTATATCCAAGGGGAACGCGTGGTTCGTGAGCTTCGGTACCATGCTCCGGAGGCCCTGGAAGAGATGCTCTGTGACCTGACGCAGCCTTTGAGCATGCCGCTGGAGAGGGCCATGGGGCGGACCATCGATGACAATCGGGTGCCAGCCTTCAAGCCCTCAGAGGTATTGATGCCGGCGATGATGAAGACCTTCGAGGTGATTCCAGACGCCATTGCTCATGATGAACTGATGTCATTGGAATCTGCCTGCAATCGCTGCGAAGTGGCCGGTCATTGCTGGAAGGCAATGCGGGCTGGTGCCGGTATTGAGGCGTGTCGTGGCTTCTGTCCGAACGCTGAGAGCTTTATGGCTCATGGCCCGGAGGAAGCTGAGGCAGCGATAGAGTGAGAAGTGGGATGTGGTGCTTGGCTGCTCGGATTGAGTCCGTCGTAGCATCAGGGAGCCGCGTGAGAGCAATGAGGCCGGGTGCTGTGCTTATTATCGCTTGAATTCAGGTGCTTGAATGTAGAGTGTGAGGACGTAGCGGGTGCTTTTATGCCGGTATCGGCATAAAAGCACCCGCTTTGCGTGGGATGGTGTCAGGTTCGGGCCTGCTGCCTATCAGCAGTCAGGCCTCATCACCGATATCGAGGGCTTACTGCTGTTTGGCGACCAGCGTCAGAATGTCATAGCTGGCAACCAACTCGTCATGCTGATTGGTAACCGCGACATCCCACATGACTACGCCCTGGGGATGTCCTTCAGGGGAGGTACGGCCCTGGTCGATCTTGCGCTTGCATGTCAGACGGGCGCGGATGGTGTCACCGGCGGCTACCGGAGTGATAAAGCGCAGGGTGTCCAGGCCATAGTTGGCCAGGACGGGGCCTTCACCCGGGTAGATGAACAAGCCAGCAGCTGCGGATAGCACGAAGTAGCCGTGAGCGATGCGCTGCTTGAACTGGGTCTTTTGCGCGGCGATTTCATCGAAGTGCATATAGAAATGGTCGCCGGAAAGACAGCCGAAGTTGACGATGTCCGCTTCGGTAACGGTGCGGCGATGAGTCAGCAGGGATTCGCCGACCTGCAGAGTATCGAAGTGCCGACGGAATGGGTGGACATCGCTCTCGATCACTTCGGCGCCACGCACATACTCACGTGTAACGGCAGCTACCATGGTCGGTGAGCCCTGAATGGCGGTGCGCTGTAGGTAGTGATGCACAGCGCGCATGCCGCCCAGTTCCTCGCCACCGCCGGCGCGGCCTGGGCCGCCGTGCTTGAGCATGGGGAGGGGGGAGCCGTGACCCGTGGATTCTTTCGATGCCTGAGCATCCAGAATCTGCAGGCGACCATGCTGGGCGGCCAGCACCGGGATCATCTGTGCAGCGATAGCGGGGTCCTTGGTGGTGAGGGTAGTCACCAGGCTGCCCTTGCCCTTGGCGGCGATAGCGAGGGCCTCATCGATACCGTTATAGGGCATGAGGGTAGCCACCGGGCCGAAGGCCTCGATGTCGTGGGCGCCGCCATCATCCATGGGGGCGCGGTTGATCAGCAGGTGGGGGGCGATAAAGGCACCGTTTTCCACGCCTTCACCCACGGGCTTGAGGTCTTCGGTCTTGCCGTAGGCGCACTCGCTGGATTCCAGAAGGCGGTCGATCGCATCATTGACGTCCTGAAGCTGACTCTGTGAGGCAAGGGCTCCCAGCCGAACACCTTCCTCTGCCGGGTTACCGTAACTGATCCTGCTCAGGCGCTCCTTGAGCCGCTCGGTCAAGGCGTCCAGATGTTCCGCTGGCACTAGAACCCGGCGAATGGCGGTACACTTCTGACCGGCCTTGGCGATCATCTCCTTTACGACTTCCTTGGCGAAGATGTCGAATTCTTCATCTTGCGGTGTGACGTCCGGGGCCATGATGGCGCTGTTGAGGGAGTCCGCTTCGGCATTGAAGGGGATGCTCCTGGCCATGATATTGGGGTGATTCTTCAGCTTCAGGGCGGTGCTGGCGGAGCCGGTGAAGGTGACAAAGTCCTGTTCATTCAGGTGGTCCAGCAGGTCACCGGTACCGCCGATGATAAGCTGCAGAGCACCCTCGGGAAGCAGACCGGAGTCATGCATAAGCCGCACTGTCGCTTCGGTGAGGTAGCTGGTGGCGGTCGCTGGCTTGAAAATGCACGGCATACCCGCCAGGAATGCCGGGGCAAACTTCTCCAGCATGCCCCAGATGGGGAAGTTGAAGGCGTTGATATGTACCGAGACACCGCGACGTGGTACGAGGATATGGGTGCCGTTGAAGTGATTATCCTTGCCTAGCTGGGTTACCGGGCCTTCGTGAGCCACATTACCGGAAGGCAGCTCCTTGCGGCCCATGGAGGCGTAGCTAAACAGGGTGCTGAAACCGCCGTCGATGTCGATGCCGGAGTCCGCCTGCGTGCATCCGGTATGATAAGAAATAGCGTACAGTTCCTTCTTGCGCTCCTGGATATAAATAGCCAGCTCTTTGAGGATTGCTGCGCGCTGTTGAAAATCCAGTGTCAGCAGATTTTTTACACCAGTTCTTCGTCCGTATTCGACGGCTTGTGCAAAGTCGATGACTTCTTCATGGGTATGGGCAATGATGTCGCCATTGATGGCACTGGGCAGTGCCTTGGCTGGTGTTTCACCCAGCCACTGGCCGGCGATATAACTTTGAAGGACTGACATTAAACGTTCTCCCAGTAAAAAAGTGTTGACCGGTGACGACAAGATTCGTCACCGTAGCCAGAACATGGTATGGGGCGAAGCGAGCGGGATAAGTGGCTTGGACGAATATCAGCGCTGATCGAAGTCGAGAGTCACTTCATCGGTGAGGGGGTGAGCCTGGCAGCTCAGCACATAGCCAGCTTCGATTTCGTGTTTCTCGAGTCCATGAGCCACGTCCATGTCGACCTCGCCCACAATCAGCTTGCACTTGCAGGTGGAACAGACCCCGGCCTTGCATGAGTAAGGAAGATCCATGCCGTTGGCGATCCCGGCATCGAGAATATTCTCACCTACTGTCGCCAGGTCGAACATGACCGAGCGTCCATCCGCAACCACGGTGACCTTGCTGGTCTTCTCCTCGCCGTACTCCTCGATACGCTGTTGCGCCTTGGCGAGCATCTTCTCGGAATCTGCCGCGGAGTTAGCGAACAGCTCATAGTGGATCTGCTCATTGCTCAGGCCTTCGAGACGAAAACCATGTGAGACCTCAGACATCATGGCTTCAGGGCCACAGATAAAGGCTTCATCGGTATTCTTGATATCGATAAGGCCACTTTTTTGTAGTGCATAGCCTTTCTTGTTATCGATGATACCGTTAAGAAGATCCGCCCCCTGGTCTTCGTAGTTCATTACATTGATCCACTGAAACCGGTCCAGGTGACGGTTCTTTACGAAGCTTAGTTCATCCTTGAACATAACCGAGCTGCTACGGCGGTTTCCGTAAATCAATGTCACTCTGCTGTTTGGCTCGGTGTCAAGCACTGACTTGATGATAGAGAGAGTTGGTGTGATGCCTGACCCCGCTGCTATGCACATGTAGTTCTTGGCATTTTCAGGGTCCAGCTGTGTATAAAACGTACCCTGTGGCGGCATGACATCAACTTCCATACCACGCTTGAAATGGTCATTGGCGTAGTTGGAAAACCTTCCATTCTTGACGCGCTTGATGCCAACTCTCATATGACCATCATTGATACCGGAACAGATAGAGTAGGAGCGACGTACTTCCTCTCCGTCGATCCAGGTCCGCAGAGTCAGAAATTGTCCCTGAATGAAATCGAATGTAGCTTTCAGCTCCTCGGGGACGTCGAAGGTCACGCAGATGGCGGTATCTGTCTCCGGCTGGACGTCGGCGATTCTCAGCGTATAGAAGTTCGTGTCAGACATCACGTAGCCTATATTGTCTTGAAATAGTCAAAAGTTTCCTTGCATGCTTGGCACTGGAACAGGGCCTTGCATGCGGTGGAGCCAAATTCGCTGAGGAGCCTTGTGTCACGCGAGCTACAGTGCGGGCAAATGGCATGAGCGTCGGGTGTCAAGCCATCTTCGGTTATATCAGCATCTTCTGGCGGAGCGACACCATAATTGCGCAGGTTGCGACGCCCCTCCGGCGACATCCACTCGGAGCTCCAAGCGGGTGATAGCTGTACTTTTACTTCAAGGCTTTCATACCCCTTGGCGTTCAGTGCGGCTTCGATGTCTTCGGTAATGGTATTGATTGCCGGACAGCCGGAGTAAGTTGGCGTAATGGTAACGATAATATGCTCACCATGACGCTCAATATCACGCAAGATACCCAGGTCCCAGATGCTCAGCACCGGTATTTCGGGATCCTTGACCTCGTCAAGCAGGTCCCAGAGCTCTTTTACCTCGGAGCTGCTACGCTGCTGTAACCGATGGTACTGTTCCTCCGGCATTAACGATATTTCGCTCATAACAAATCACCCAATATACTTGACTACCATTGGCAGCCAGGATAGGAGCGGTGCACGAATTGCATCTCTGTCAGCAGGTGACCCAGATTTTCGGTGTGGTAGCCGATACGTCCACCGCGCACTGCCCAGCCATCTTCCGGCACTTCGAGGGTCGCTTCCGTGAGGATGCTGCTAACCTGCCTGAGCCACTCGTCGCGTAGCTTGGTGGTATCAACTCCGATACCGTTGTCGGCCAGGACGCTCTCGGTTTCATCCATCTCGAACATCTCGTGGGTATAACCCCAGAGGCTGTTGACCGCCTTCTGTGCGCGCTGATGGCTCTCCTCGGTGCCGTCTCCAAGACGCAGTACCCAGTCGCGGCTGCGGCGCAGGTGATACCGGGTCTCCTTGATGGCCTTGGCTGCGATGGCTGCCAGGGTATCGTCCTTGGAGTCCATCAGCTCGGGCAGTACCAGGCTGTAGTAGACGTCCACAAAGAGCTGTCGAACCTGTGAGTAGGCGAAGTCGCCGCGGGGCATCTCCATCAGCAGTAGATTGCGGTACTGACGGTCGTCGCGCATGTAGGCAAAGTCGTCCTCTGTGCGCCCATCACTGGCCAGCTCCGCTGCATAGCCGAAGAACATGCGGGCGCGACCGACATAGTCCAGTGCCACGTTGGCATAGGCGATGTCCTCTTCGAGGAAAGGTCCGCGACTTACCCACTCCGAAATCCTGTGCCCCAGAACGATGGAGTCATCGCCTAGGCGGGTTGTGTACTCTAGAGTGGCACTCTTGATGTCATTGCTCATTACGCTATCTCCGCTTGTTTACATGTTGTTGACGGCATCGGGGAGTTCGTAATAAGTCGCGTGCCGATAGGGCTTGTCATCGTTGGGGTCGAAGAAGTCTTCTGCATCGTCTTCCTGAGATGCGCAAATATCCGACGACTTGACTACCCAGATGCTGACGCCTTCACTGCGCCGCGTATAGACATCACGAGCATACTCGAGTGCCTGGGCATGGTCTTCGGAATGCAGGCTGCCGACATGTTTATGATCAAGCCCGCGCTTAGAGCGAATAAAGACTTCGAAAAGTTCCAGAGCGTTGTCTTTCATGGTCATTTCTCCTTAAGCGGCCTTGGTTTTCTTTGCCTGCTTTTTGGCATTATAGGCAGCTAGAGCCTCACGGACCCAGGCACCCTCTTCGTGAGCCTGAATATGATGCTCAAGGCGCTGACGATTACAGTGGCCATTACCAGCAATTACGTTGTAGAACTCTTCCCAGTCGATTTCACCGCTATCATAGTGGCCGCGCTCTTCATTCCACTTTAGATCCTTGTCGGGGTGCTCGAGACCGAGAAATTCAATCTGTGACGCGGTTTGATCGATGAACTTCTGGCGAAGGTCATCGTTTGTTTCACGCTTGATTTTCCATTCCATGGACTTCGCGGAATGAGCAGACTCTGAATCGTGAGGACCGAACATCATCAATGCGGGCCAGTAGAAGCGGTTCAGGGAGTCCTGAGCCATTGCCTTCTGTTCCGGAGTACCATTGACCAGCGACAACATGATGTCGTAACCCTGGCGCTGGTGAAAACTCTCCTCCTTGCAGATACGAATCATGCCGCGCGAGTAGGGCCCGTAGGAGGTGCGCTGCAGGGATACCTGGTTGACGATGGCTGCCCCATCGACCAGCCAGCCGATGGCACCCATGTCACCCCAGGTCAAAGCAGGGTAGTTGAAGATCGAAGCGTATTTCGCCTTGCCACTCTGTAGCGCCTCGATCATCTCTTCACGAGTAGTCCCCAGGGTCTCCGCCGCGCTGTAGAGGTAGAGTCCATGCCCCGCTTCATCCTGGATCTTCGAGAGCAGGATTGCCTTGCGACGCAGGGAGGGCGCGCGGGTCAAGAAGTTCCCTTCCGGCTGCATGCCGATGACTTCGGAGTGGGCATGCTGAGAAATCTGGCGAATCAGGTTCTTGCGATACTTTTCGGGCATCCAGTCCTTGGGCTCGATCTTCTCTTCAGCATTGATCTTGTCCATGAACTGCTGTTCTTGAAGAGATACCTGCTTTTCATAGGACATCTTTATACTCTCCAGTAATGGGTTGAGCCTGGGTTGCCTGGCTGTTCCCACAGCATAGCAGGTCGGCTCAAAAAGCGATACGCAAATTGGCTTGCCTGGTATTAAAGTTGTATCACCATATGGTTATCGCAGGTCTTTCACGCGCTTGGCCTTGCCTACCGAGCGCATGACCTCTTCCACGCTGCAGACATCGACCTTGCTGCTGATGCCTACATAGGTCTTGATAGCGTGCTGCAGGTGTCCAGCCAGCTGCTCGCAGGCCACTGGGTCGCGGGCGACATCGTTGTTGCAAGCCTCGACCCGTACGCGGACCATGTCCATGTTGCCTTGGCGTGTCACTTCGATCTCATAGTGTGGGGAGAGTTGTTCGATCTTGAGCAGCTGTTCTTCGATCTGTGTCGGGAAGACATTGACCCCGCGAATGATCAGCATGTCGTCGCTGCGGCCGGTAATCTTGTCGATACGACGCATGGGGCGTGCGGTGCCTGGCAACAAGCGGGTCAGGTCACGGGTGCGGTAGCGGATCACCGGCAGCGCTTCCTTGGTCAGGGTGGTGAAGACCAGTTCGCCATACTCGCCGTCGGGAAGCAGTTCGCCGCTGATGGGATCGATGATCTCGGGGTAGAAGTGATCCTCCCAGATGGTCGGGCCGTCCTTGGTTTCCAGGCACTCCATGCCAACGCCCGGCCCCATTACCTCCGACAGACCGTAAATATCCAAAGCATCGATACCCAAGCGCTGTTCGAGGGAGAGACGCATGTCATTGGTCCAGGGCTCGGCGCCAAAGATGCCGGTCCGCAGTGGCAGTTTGTGCGGATCGATACCTTGCCGCTCCATCTCATCGGCAATGTTGAGCATGTAAGATGGAGTCACCATGATGATTTCTGGCTGAAAGTCACGTATCAGCTGCACCTGCTTCTCGGTCTGCCCACCAGACATTGGAATTACCGCGCAGCCCAGTCGTTCGGCGCCATAATGGGCACCGAGTCCGCCTGTGAACAAACCATATCCGTAGGCCACATGTACCTTGTCGTTACGGCTGCCGCCGGCTGCGCGGATGGAGCGAGCGACAACATCGGCCCAGATATCGATGTCATTCTGTGTATATCCCACCACGGTAGGCTGGCCGGTGGTGCCACTGGAGGCGTGAATTCGTACGATATCGCTCATCGGTGTGGCGTACATGCCGAAGGGGTAGTTGTCCCGCAGGTCAGCCTTGGTAGTGAAGGGGAGTTTGCCGAGATCCTCGATACTCTTGATGTCTTCGGGGTGCACGCCGGCACTGTCAAAGGACTGGCGATAGAAGTCCACATTGTCGTAGGCGTGCTTCAGGCTCCACTGCAGGCGCTTGAGCTGAGTACTGCGTAGCTCGTCGATGCTGGCAGTTTCCAGATGGTCGAGGTTGGCGGTGTCGATGGGCTTGACGGTCTGTTTCATGGGAGCTCCGGTCGCAGGGGTTGTTGTAATGTGCGCTTAAAGGCGTTCGATGATCAGGGCGATACCTTGACCCACGCCAATGCACATGGTGCAAAGCGCATAGCGTCCCTGCCGGCGTTCGAGTTCATGCAGGGCGGTGGTTACTAGACGAGCACCGCTCATGCCCAGCGGATGGCCCAGGGCAATGGCACCGCCGTTGGGATTGACGTGCTCGGCGTCGTCGGGGAGGCCGAGGTCACGGGTCACCGCCAGAGCCTGGGCAGCGAAGGCTTCGTTGAGCTCGATCACGTCCATCTGTTCGAGGGTCAGACCGGTCTGGGCGAGCACCTTGCGGCTGGCCGGAGCCGGGCCGAAGCCCATGATGCGGGGCTCGACGCCGGCAGTCGCCATGCCAACCACTCGGGCTCGGGGCTTGAGAGCGAAGCGCTCGGCCTGTTCGGGCGAGGCCAGCAGCAGGGCGCAGGCACCGTCGTTGACGCCGGAGGCATTGCCGGCGGTGACGCTGCCACCCTCGCGGAATGGCGTGGGTAACTTGGCCAGCTGTTCCAGGGTGGTCGACGCACGTGGGTGCTCATCAGTATCGACGACCAGGGGCTCCTGCTTACGGCGCGGGACCTCGACGGGGACGATCTCCTCGGCCAGGCGACCGGCCTGCATGGCGGCGGCGGTGCGCTGCTGACTGCGCAGGGCGAAGGCGTCCTGGTCCTCGCGGGAGATATTGAACTGCTCGGCCACGTTCTCGGCGGTTTCCGGCATGGAGTCGATGCCGAACTGGGTCTTCATCTGGCGATTGACGAAACGCCAGCCGATGGTGGTGTCGTGGATCTCGGCGCTGCGTGAGTAAGCCTTTTCTGCCTTGCCCATCACGAACGGGGCTCGGGACATGGACTCGACGCCACCGGCGATCATCAAGCCTGCCTCACCCGCCTTGATGGTGCGGGCAGCATTGCCGATAGCATCCATGCCGGAGCCACACAGACGATTGAGGGTGGTGCCTGGGACTTGCACCGGCAGCCCGGCAAGCAGTGCCGACATGCGAGCCACGTTGCGGTTGTCCTCACCGGCCTGGTTGGCGCAGCCATAGAAGAGATCGTCCACCTGGGACCAATCCACCGAAGAGTTACGCTCCATCAAGGCCCGCATGGGGACGGCGCCCAGGTCGTCGGCCCGCACGGGGGAGAGGACGCCACCATAGCGGCCGATGGGGGTGCGGATGGCATCGATGATATAGGCGTCTTTCATTGGGTCTCTCCAGCGGCGGTGTCTTCCAGGCGGCGTACGGTGCCGCGGATCTTGTAGGAGCGGCCGCGAAACAGGGCGACCTCCTGGTCGTGCTGATTGCGCACGGTGATGTCGTAGATGCCGGTGCGCCCGCCTCGGCTGCGCTCCTCGGCGGTGGCGGTAAGGGTGTCGCCCAGCTGGCCGGGGCCTAGATAGTCGATGCTGCAGCCCGAAGCCACGGTGGCTTCATCATAGGTATTGCAGGCGAAGGCAAAGGCGGAGTCGGCCAGGGCGAAGATAAAGCCGCCGTGACAATTGCCGTGCCCTTGCACCATGTCCTGGCGTACGGTCATGGTAATCACGGCCCGGCCGGGTGCTACGCTCACGATACGCATGCCCAGGCCCTGACTGGCGCCGTCGCGAGAGAACATGGCGTCGGCACAGGCTTCCGCCAGCTGCTGGGGGCTCAATTCACTTTTATTCATGGAAGCAGCTCCCGGCCAGGGCCTGGCGGCGCAGCAGGAAGGAGGCGCGATAGCGCTCCTCACCGTAACTCTGCTGCAGGTGGCTCAGGGTGCGGTGCACGAAGTCGAGTCCCAGGCCGTCGGCCCAGGCCAGCGGTCCACGGGGATAGTTAAGGCCGGCCTGCATGGCGCGGTCGCAGTCCTGGGCGCTGCACACCCCTTGCAGTACGGCGTCGGCGGCCTCGTTGGCCAGCATGGCCACGGTGCGCAGCACTACCAGGCCGGGGGTGTCGGTCAGCCAGCAGACTTCCATGCCCAGGCGCTGGAAGAGTGCCGTGGCCAGGTCGTGACTCTCGGCATCGACGCCAGGGCTTGCCGCCAGGGCGATGGCGCTGGCGCTGTTGTAGTCAAGGCAGAGGTCGAACAGGACCAGGGCCTCGAGACCCTCGTCACAGGCGCGTTCGGTGGCGCAGCGACCATCGCTCAGGGCCAGCGTCAGGCCGCCGAGGCGCAGGCGAGGCTGGCCGGAGATGCTCTCGCGGCGAACGATCTCGAGTCCTGCCTGCTCGGCGCGGGTCACCAGCGGGGTGATATTGCCCGCCTGGCCCTCGATGATCAGCGGCGGCAGGTCGGCTTCTACCGGTGAGGCAGCATTGGGGACAGCGCTCTCGGCGCCTTCTCGATAGTCGTAGAACCCCTGGCCACTCTTGCGGCCCAGACGGCCGGCTTCGACCAGTGCATGCTGCACCAGTGAAGGCTCGAAGCGGGTGTCGCCGTAGTAGGCGTCGAATACCGAGCGGGTCACGGCGTAGTTGACGTCGTGGCCGATCAGGTCCATCAGCTCGAAGGGGCCCATGCGAAAGCCGCCGGCCTGGCGCAGCAGGGCATCCAGGGTGGCAGGGGTCGCGGCACCCTCCTGCATCAGGCGTAGCCCCTCGGCGTAGAAGGGGCGCGCTACCCGGTTGACGATGAAGCCTGGGGTGGAGCTGGCGTGGACCGGTACCTTGCCCCAGGCCTCGGCGGTGGCGTAGAGGGTCTCGGCGACTTCGGCTTCGGTAGCCAGCCCCGAGATCACCTCGACCAGTTTCATGACCGGCGCGGGGTTGAAGAAGTGCATACCCGCCAATCGCTCGGGGCGCTCCAGGCCGGCGGCGATGGAGGTGATCGACAGCGAGGAGGTGTTGCTGGTCAGCAGGGTTTCGGGGCCACACACTGACTCGAGCTCGGCGAAGACCTGGCGCTTGACCTCGAGACTCTCGACGATCGCCTCGATTACCAGTCGGCTATCGGCCAGCTCGGCAAGAGTGGCGGCCGGTGTCATGCGCGCGATAATTGTCTCCACGTCATCCTGGGCCATCTTGCCTCGGGCCACACGCTTCTCGAGCTGGTGGCGCACGCCGTCTATACCGGACTGAGCCGCTCCTTCACGATTGTCATAGAGGCGCACCGGATGACCAGCCTGGGCAGCCACCTGGGCGATGCCGGCGCCCATGGCGCCAGCACCGATCACGGCGATAATGTCGCTGGGTGCGAGGGCTGGCATTTCACTCCCCCTTGAAATTGGGCTGGCGTTTTTCCATGAAGGCGCTGACGCCCTCGCGGTAGTCGTCCGTGCGGCCGGCGAGTCGCTGCAGGTCGCGCTCGAGATCCAGCTGTGCATCGAAGCTGTTGTCGGTGCTGGCGTGCAGGGCGCGCTTGATCAATGCCAGGCCACGAGTCGGCTGAGTAGCCAGATGACGGGCCAGAGCACGGGACTCATCCTGTAGAGAGTCGTCGTCGACAACCTTCCAGATCATGCCCCACTGCTCGGCCTGCTCGGCGCTGAGCTTGTCACCCAACATTGCCAGCCCCTTGGCGCGGGCCATGCCTACCAGGTGAGGAAGTGACCAGGTACCGCCGGAGTCGGGGATCAGGCCAATCTTGCAGAAGGCCTGAATAAAGCTGGCCGAGCGTGCCGCCAGCACGATGTCACATGCCAGGGCAATATTGGCCCCGGCGCCTGCGGCAACGCCGTTCACCGCACAGATGGTGGGAATCGGCAGGTCGCGGATGGTGCGCAGCATGGGGTTGTAGCGCTTCTCCAGGGACTCCCCCAGGTCGGGAGCCTCGGCGCCGGGGGCCACGTTGCGGTCGGACAGATCCTGGCCTGCGCTGAAGCCACGACCGTTGCCGGTCAACAACAGGGCGCGCACGCTCTCGTCCTGACGCACGGCCTTGAGTGCCTGGCGCATTTCGGCATGCATCTCGGCGTTGAAGCTGTTGAGGCTGTCGGGTCGGTTCAAGGTAATGCGGGCGACACCGTCTTCCACGGAATAGAGCAGGGGCGCTTCACTCATGATCAATGTCCTGTATCAGTGCCCGTTGAAGGTGGCGGGGCGTTTTTCCTGGAAGGCATGAATGCCCTCCTCGCGATCTTGGGTGCCGGCCAGCAGGGTAAAAGCATGGCGCTCGAAGCGAAGACCGGTAGCCAGGTCGGTATCCTCTGCCTTGTGCAGGGCCTCCCGGGCCAGTCGCACTGCGAGAGGAGCCTTGGCAGCGATGGTTTCGGCCACGGCGATGGCGCGCTCCACCGTCAGCTCGGGTTGGGTGATTTCGCTGACCAGGCCAGCTTCCAGGGCGCGGCGAGCGCTGATCGGCTCGCCGGTGAGCACCATCTGGGTGGCCAGGGCCTTGCCCACGGCACGCACCAGGCGCTGGGTGCCGCCGGCACCGGGCATGATGCCGAGGTTGATCTCGGGTTGGCCGAAGCGGGCGTCCTCGCCGGCGATCAGGATGTCGGCATGCATGGCCAGTTCGCAGCCACCGCCCAGGCAGAAACCGTTTACTGCGGCGATAATTGGTTTGTTGAAGCGTGTGATGGTGGACCAATGCCGCTGGCGTGGATCTTCCAGCATGCCGACCAGGTCGCGCTCGGCCATCTCCTTGATGTCGGCGCCGGCGGCGAAGGCGCGTTGACTGCCGGTTATCACCACAGTGCGCACCTCGGCGTCATCCTGGGCAGCGATTAGAGTGTCGGCTAACTCTGCCAACAGGGCAGTATTAAGGGCATTCAGAGCCTCTGGGCGATGCAGTTTGATGGACAGCACTCCTAGTTGCGGTCCCTCAACGATCAGGTGATTCGGCATGGTGACCTCACTCTGGCACGGCATGGATGCGGCAGCGCACCGCCGCCCTTCAAGGTTAACAATAGGAGCGAGTATAGGTTTATTTTGATACGCATCAAATCGATGCACATTGTCTTGGTGTATCGTGTTTGAGGGTGCCGATATTGAAAATGTCTAACTTTCAGAGGGTTGCAGCAG
The DNA here is from genome assembly GCF_031846005.1 of Halomonas sp. LES1. Taxonomy (NCBI): domain Bacteria; kingdom Pseudomonadati; phylum Pseudomonadota; class Gammaproteobacteria; order Oceanospirillales; family Halomonadaceae; genus Halomonas; species Halomonas sp. LES1. The sequence continues at coordinate 283,661 of NZ_JAVRGC010000004.1, read as the reverse complement.
GAGGAGTCCTGTCTGGACAGTGAGGTTATACCATGGTCGTACCATGTCGATCATGATCATATGATATTGATTAAGCCATTGTTTTTATTTGAAATTTATTTTTTATTCCAGGCTTTTCAAGCTGTGGGGTGTGAGCCTGGGTTTGATGTTTCGTTACGCTATGGGTAGCTTCATCTTTTAAATCGTATCGGATGCAGCCTCCCGCTGCGCAGGAGCCAGCATGTCACAGCAAGCCCAGCAGTTGTTCGAGCGCCATCGCGAGACCCTAGAGCAGTCCCTCGAGGCTGTCGCCACTCGGAAGTTCTGGACGCCTTATCCGGAGAGCATCAAGCAGTACCCAGAAGAGGCGGTGAAGGCGGCACCGCAGCACTTTGAGGCGCTCCTCAACCGGCATTTCTCTCTCAAGGTCTCGAGCGTGGCGGGCCGGGTCGGAAGTGAGGTCTCTCCCTACGGTTTTGAGCTGGGGGTGACCTACGATCAGCCCCAGCGTGATGCGCTGATCGCGTCCATGCAGGCCGCCATGCCGGCCTGGCGCGACGCCGGTGCCGAGGCACGAGTGGGCGTCTGTCTGGAGGTCCTGGCGCGTCTGAATGCCATGAGTCCGGAGATCGCCCAGGCAGTGAGCCATACCAGTGGGCAGGGACCGTTGATGGCCTTTCAGGCCGGTGGGCCCCACGCCCAGGACCGGGGGCTCGAGGCCGTGACCTACGCCTGGCAGGCGATGTCAGAGGTGCCGGCTACGGCCAGGTGGGTCAAGCCCCAGGGCAAGCGTGACCCCCTGGTACTCGACAAGCGCTACCATATCGTCCCCCGCGGCATCTCCCTGGTGGTGGCCTGCTCCACCTTCCCCACCTGGAACACCTATCCAGGCCTGTTTGCCAGCCTGGCCACCGGTAACCCGGTGATCCTCAAGCCCCATCCAGGAGCCGTCCTGCCGTTGGCGATAACCGCTCGCGTCGCCCAGGAGGTGCTCGAGGAGGCCGGCTTCGACCCCTGTCTGGTGAGCCTGATGCCGGACAGTCCAGATGCTCCAGTCGCCAAGGAGCTGGCCCTCGATCCAGCCGTGAAACTTATCGACTTCACCGGCTCCAGTGCCTTCGGCGAGTGGTTGGAACATAATGCCACCCAGGCACGAGTCTTCACTGAGAAGGCCGGCATCAACACCATCATCATCGACAGCCTCGAGCGGATCGAGCCGGTGGCCCAGAACCTTGCTTTCAGCCTCAGCCTTTACTCTGGCCAGATGTGCACCACACCCCAGGCCATCTATTTACCCCGCGATGGTATCCAGACGCCTGAAGGCAGGCTCACCTTCGATGAGGTGGCCGGTGCTCTGTCCGAGGCCATCAAGGCATTCCTCGCCGATAATGAGCGTGCCTGTACCGTGCTGGGCGCTATCCAGACGCCAGCCACTGCCGCCCGTATCGAGGAGTGTCGTGGCCTGGGGGAGGTGCTGCTGGACAGCGAGCCGCGCCAGCATGCTCGGTATCCCGAGGCGCGTATCCATACACCGCTGCTGCTCAAGGTGGATGCCAGCCAGCGCGACGCTTTCAGTGAGGAGCGCTTCGGCCCGATCGGCTTTTTGATCGCCACTGACAGCACCGCGCATAGCATCGAGCTGGCCCGCGATGTGATTGGCGAGAAAGGAGCCATCACCTTCGGTGCCTATACTACCGATGATGAGGTCGCCGACCGGTTCGAGGAGCTGGCCATGGAGGTGGCGGTGCCGCTGTCGCTCAATCTGGACGGGGGTATCCTGGTCAACCAGTCCGCTGCCTTCAGCGACTTCCATGCGACCGGGGGCAATCCGGCGGCCAACGCCTCGCTGTGCGACCAGGCCTTCGTGGCTTCTCGTTTCGTGGTGGTTCAGAGTCGCCGCCATGGCCAGCTGGACTCATCCAGCTGAACTGAGAGGGGAGAGAAATATGCCTTGCTATCGACTCGAGGGGGTGACCCCGGTGGTACACCCCACCGCCTATGTTCACCCCACGGCGGTGCTGATCGGTGATGTTATCGTCGGTCCCGGCTGCTATGTGGGACCCGGTGCGGTGATGCGCGGCGACTTTGGTCAACTGGTGCTGGAGGAGGGGGCCAATCTGCAGGATACCTGCGTGATGCATGGTTTTCCTGGCTGTGTCACGCGGGTGGAGAAGAATGGCCATATTGGCCATGGTGCCGTGCTGCATGGCTGCATTGTGGGGCAGGACGCCATGGTCGGCATGAATGCCGTCGTGATGGACTACGCCGTGATCGGCACTCGCTCCATCGTCGCCGCGGCAGCCTTCGTCAAGACCGGCTTCGAGTGCCCTCCCCAGTCGCTGGTGATGGGGGCGCCGGCCAAGGTCAAACGCGAACTCTCCGATCAGGAAGTGGCCTGGAAGCAGCAGGGTACCCGAGAGTATCAGCGCCTGACCGAGCGATGTCGCGACAGCCTGGAGCCTTGCGAACCGCTGACAGAGCTGGATGCTAACCGTCCAAGGCTGCAGGCGGGGGATACTCAGCCCAAGCAGCAGTCTTTGGGCAAGGAGTCATGAACCTGAGCCCGACGAACAGTCGTCGGGTTGTGTGACCCGGCCCCTCGCCGAGAACTGGCAGCAGCAACGGTACAGCCCCCTGCTATGAGGCTATAGCAGGGGGCATTGGTATGGGAACGAGAGGGCTGGCTGCGCTGGCCGAGTCTACTCCAGCCCGCCGAAGCGTCGGTAGAAGCTGGGGCCGGGGGCGGGCAGTGGCCCTTCCGCGGTCTCCAGGTGGCGGTCGAGCCAGTTCTCGGCACGGCGGTAGATCATTCGGTAGATATTTCGGCAAAGCTGGTAGGCGTTGCGGCCTTCCCACGCAGTAGGGAGTAGCTCATCCGGGAGCTGAGGGTCGCGCAACTGTACCCGGCGATACTCGTGAATCAGCAGAGTGCGAGCGATGAAGCAATCCCTTTCACTGAGGTGGTTTTCCTCGTTAAGCGCTTTCCAGAGCGGCCGGAAGAGTGCCAGAAAGCGCTGATAGTGCTCGGCCAGTTCGTCGAGGTTCCAGCTCTCTCTCACTTGTAGACGTAGCGGTCTGCTGGCTATCGGCTCTAGGGCTTCGGTCTGCATGATGATGGCGTCATCGGCATCGCCGAGTTCCTGAAGGGCGCCGAGTGCCTCGCTAGGGGACAGGATCGGATGGGCTAGCAGTCCTGTAGCAAAGTGACCAAACCCCAGCCACTCCAGCTCTTCTCGCACCTTTTGGCGGCGTGTCGTGCTCAACTGACTCAATAGAACCAGGGTCCACTGGCCTGTCCATGGCCTTTGAGTGCCATGATAGACTCGCTTGAAGGCCTGGTCGAAGCGGCGCTGGCCTGGCCCGCTCAGGCTGTAGTAGCTACGCCGGCCAACCTTTTCTCCCTGCAACCAGGTTTCTTGTGTCAGCCGATAGACTGAGGTGCGTACCAGACGCTCGTTGATCCCGATAGGCTCTACCAGCTTCGATAGACTTCCCAGCCAGACGGTGCCGCCGCGGGGAACGATGGCATCACCGTAGACAGTGATGATCAGCGAGCCAGCACGAATCGGGCGGCGTTGCTGAAAGTCATCGATGAGAGCAAGGACGCATTCGCTAGCGGAGGGCATGTCGGGATCCTGAGGCTTGCCTGATGAGTTCCGCGGTGAGTGGCCAGGTGGTGTGGTTTATCACCGCGGCACGCTTTCTCTATCATGATACCGCTTATTAGATCTTAAGCGAGCGTGAGGTATCGATTTTCGGCTCAAGCCTCCGGCACTTGCCCGCCCAGCCGGGCGGTAATCTCCGCGGCGGTATCGCGCACCAGGGCACCCAGCTCCAGCAGGCGTGCTTCCGGGATACGCGCTACCGGACCGGAGACCGAGAGGGCGGCCAGCGGGGTGCCGTGCTCATCGTGGATGCAGGCGGCCACGCAGTGCAGGCCGATGGCGTGCTCCTCGCGGTCGCGGGCGAAACCCAGCTGGCGAATCTCCGCCAGCCCGTCGCGCAGGCTTTCGGGGGTGTGCAGGGTGTTCTCGGTGACTCGAGACAGGCCGCGCTCGGTGAGGACCCGCTCGAGCTCCTCCTCGGGCAGCCAGGCCATCAGGGCCTTGCCCACCCCGGAGGCGTGTAGCGGGGCACGGGAGCCGAGACGGGTGATCATGCGCATCATCTGCGGCGACTCGCTCTGGGCGAGGAACACCGCGGTGCCGCCGTCGCGTATGCCGAGGTTGGCCGTTTCGCCGGTCTGGTCGGTGAGCCGGCGCAGGAAGGGGCGGCTGGTGCCGACGAAGTCTCGGGCTTCGAGGAAGCTGTTGCCGATGCGAAAGGTCTTGACGTCGATCTTCCACACGCCCAGCTCGCTATCCTGGGTGATGAATCCCTGGCTCTGCAGCGCCTGCAGCAGGCGATGGGTGGTGGAGGGGGCCAGCTCGGCCTGTTCGGCGAGCTCCGAGAGTGCCAGGCCTCCGGGGTGCCCGGCCAGGCGCTCCAGAAGGTTGAGGCCGCGCACCAGCGACTGGCTATGGCCGCCGCTGGCCTTGCCCGACCCCGCGGGACGCCCCGCCGTTCTGCGCTTCACTTCACTCACCCTGCTGCTCCTTATGGCTTGGCTTCGCCGGCACAGGATACCTTGTCGACAGGTGTCTGTCGTGCCTTCGGAAATCGCTTCCATTAACCCTTGGCGCAGGGGTCAGCGGTCCTGCCATACGGGGCGGCGCTTCTCGATAAAGGCATCGATGCCTTCGGCGACGTCCTCCGCCAGCATGTTGCCGGCCATCACATCGCCGGCGAAGGTGTAGGCCTCGTCCAGGGGCATGCGCAGCTGGCGCTGAAACATCGCCTTGCCGGTCCGTACCGCCACCGCGCTCTTGGCGCAGATGCTGGTGGCAAGCTCGGCGACTGCCTCGTCGAGCCGCTCGTCATCGGCGACGCGATTGATCAGCGCCCAGTCGCGGGCGGTGTCGGCGTCGATGAACTCGCCGGTAAGCAGCATCTCCATGGCGTACTTGCGGGCCACGTTGCGCGACAGGGCCACCGCCGGGGTGGAGCAGAACAGCCCGGCGTTGATGCCGGAGACGGCGAAGCGTGCCGAGCGTGCCGCCACCGCCAGGTCGCAGCTCGCCACCAGCTGGCAGCCCGCCGCGGTGGCGATGCCCTGAACCCGGGCGATCACCGGTACCGGCAACTCGACGATGGCCTGCATCACCTTGGCGCAGCGGGTGAAGAGTGCCTGGAAGTAGTCGCGGTCGTCACCGTGGGCGCGCATCTGCTTGAGATCGTGGCCGGCGCAGAAGGCGCGCCCCTCGGCGGCGAGTACCACGCAACGCACGGCGCCGTCGTCGGCCAGCTGCTCGAGCTCGGTGCCCAGCGCCTCGAGCATCTCCTCGGAGAGCGCGTTGAAGCTTCCCGGGCGGTTGAGGGTCAGGGTGGTCACGCCTTCGGCATCGTGGCGCAGCACCGGTGGGGTCGTTTCGCTCATGGGAGTCTCCTGTTGTTGTTCGGGTACCGTGAGAACCGTGCCACAGCCTAACGCACCTGGCTGTGCTTGCGCATATCGACCAAGGGAGAGCCTGTCCTGCCTCCAAACGCAAGCCGCCGCGTCGGGAAGACGCGGCGGCGAGGAGTGCGGTACCGGGCTGGTGTGACGGGATCAGATGTCCTGGCCACCCTCGGAGTAGAGCACGCGTACCTTGAGGGTGTGCTCCACCTGGCGCAGGGCGTCCAGCGCCTGGGGGCCGTAGGCCTTGTCCACATCGATGACCACGTAGCCGACCTTTTCGTTGGTCTGCAGGTACTGGCCGGCGATGTTGATGCTGTTCTCGGAGAGCACGCGGTTGATCTCCGACATGACGCCAGGCACGTTGTCGTGGATATGCAGCAGGCGGTGCTTGCCCGGGTGAGACGGCAGTGCCACTTCGGGGAAGTTGACCGAGGTGACGGTGGTGCCGTTATCGGAGTAGGTCGCCAGCTTCTCGGAGACCTCGATGCCGATATTCTCCTGTGCCTCCAGGGTCGAGCCACCGATATGCGGGGTCAGGATGACATTGGGCAGGCCGCGCAGCGGGCTCTCGAACTCCTCGTCATTGCCCTTGGGCTCGACCGGGAAGACATCCACGGCGGCACCGTTGAGGCGCCCCTCGCGAATCGCCTCGGCCAGGGGCTCGATCACCACCACGCTGCCGCGGGAGGCATTGATCAGGATGCCCCCCGGCTTCATGCAGGCGATCTGCTCGGCGCCGATCATCCAGCGAGTGGAGGGCAGGTCGGGGACATGCAGGCTGACCACATCCGCCTTCGCCAGCAGCTCCTCGAGGCTGCCGACCTGGCGGGCGTTGCCCATGCCCAGCTTGGCGACCACATCGTAGTAGATGACGTCGAAGCCCAGTGACTCGGCGAGCACCGAGAGCTGGGAGCCGATGCTGCCATAGCCGACGATGCCCAGGGTCTTGCCGCGGGCCTCGTGGGAGTTCTTGGCGCTCTTGAGCCAGCCGCCTTCGTGGGCACGGGCGCTCTTCTCGGGGATGCCGCGCAGCAGCATGATCGCCTCGGCCAGCACCAGCTCGGCCACCGAGCGGGTATTGGAGTAGGGCGCGTTGAATACCGGGATACCGCGCGCCAGGGCGGCATCGAGGTCGACCTGATTGGTGCCAATGCAGAAACAGCCCACGGCCACCAGCTTCTCGGCGGCGGCAAACACCCGCTCGTTGAGCTGGGTGCGCGAACGGATGCCGATGAAGTGCACGTCACGGATCTTCTCGATCAGCGCGGCTTCATCCAGTGAGGTGGGCAGGTGCTCGATATTCGAGTACCCGGCGTTGCGAAGATTGTCCACCGCGGTCTGGTGGATGCCCTCGAGAAGCAGGATCTTGATCTTGCTCTTGTCCAGGGACGTCTTTGCCATGGTCGAATCAACCCCTTCCGGCGCGAGCCGCATGCTGTGTCAGAAACTGGTGAGGCGGCTATCGTATCACAGCCTTCGGATGAGCCAGGATGAAAATGCTGCGCTGCTCATATGAGTCAGGCGCAAGTTCATGGCGATCCTTGGGCCGGCAAGCGGTGGGGAGACGACCCCCCGGGGAGAGCGTGTATACTGTCGCCCCTTGAACGAACTCTTTCTGACTATCGGGGGCGGTAAAGGAGCACCATGGCTGAGCGCAACGAGCGGTCCCGGGAACCACAGGCCGATGACGCCTCGTCCACGGACTTCGCCGCCACCGTCGAGCGGCTCGAGGGGCTGGTGGCGCGTCTGGAGTCCGGCGAGCTGTCGCTGGAAGAGTCGCTTGCCGCCTTCGAGGAGGGGGTGCGATTGACGCGCGATGCCCAGCGTCGCCTCGACGAGGCGGAACTCAAGGTGCGTGCCCTGACCGAGGGCGCCCAGGGCGGTATCGAGCTCGAGCCCTTCACACCGCCGTCGGAGGATGACAGTGAACGCTGAGACCCTGACGACCGCGTTGGCCGCGGATCGTGCGCGCGTGGATGCGTGCCTGGAGGCACTGTTCGCCGAGCGTGCCGCTCCCGCCCCGCGGCTCGAGGCCGCCATGCGCCACGGCGTGCTGGTGGGGGGCAAGCGGCTGCGCCCGGTGCTGGTGTATGCCGCCGGCCGCGCCCTGGGCGCCGATGATGATGCCCTCGATGCCCCGGCCATGGCCATCGAGCTGATCCATGCCTACTCGCTGGTTCACGACGACCTGCCGGCCATGGACGACGATGATCTGCGCCGTGGCCAGCCGACCGTGCACCGCGCCTATGACGAGGCCGCGGCGATCCTCGCCGGTGATGCGCTGCAATCGCTCGCCTTCGAGGTGATTGCCCGCTCCTGGCATCCCCGGTTGGCGGCGATGATCGCCATCCTCGCCGAGGCATCGGGGCGCGATGGCATGGTGGCCGGCCAGGCCCTGGACCTCGAGGCCGTTGGCGGCCACCCTGATGTCGCGGCCCTGGCGACCATGCACGCCCACAAGACCGGGGCGCTGATTCGTGCCGCGGTGCGTCTGGGCGGGCTGGTGGCGGTGGCCGAGGATGATGCGCGCCTGAACGCCCTGGACGCCTACGCCCGGGCCATCGGCCTGGCCTTCCAGATCCACGACGACGTACTCGACGTGATCGGGGACACGGCAACCCTGGGCAAGGCCTCGGGTGCCGATGCCGTCCGCGACAAGCCCACCTATCCGAGCCTGCTGGGGCTCGAGGGGGCTCGTGCCCGGGCGGCGGGGCTGGTCGAGGAGGCCGCCGCCGCCCTGGCGCCGCTGGGTGAGTCCGCCCTCCCGCTGATGGCGCTGGCCCGATACATGATCGAGCGTGACCACTGACACGACAGATGCCCACATGAAGCTGTTCGATGACATTCCCGTCGAGCGTCCGGCCACGCCGCTGCTCGACACTCTGGACACTCCGGCGGCGCTGCGCGCCATGTCCACCGCGCAGCTGGCGCAGGTGGCCGATGAGCTGCGCGCCTACCTGCTCTATAGCGTGGGGGTCTCCGGGGGGCACTTCGGGGCCGGCCTCGGCGTCGTGGAGCTCACCGTGGCCCTGCACCAGGCGCTGGAGACGCCCCATGACCGCCTGGTATGGGACGTGGGCCATCAGGCCTACCCCCACAAGATCCTTACCGGGCGCCGTGAGGCGATGCCCAATATCCGCCACCATGGTGGGCTGGCCGCCTTCCCGCGGCGCGCCGAGTCGGAGTTCGACACCTTCGGTGTCGGCCACTCCAGCACCTCGATCTCGGCGGCGCTCGGCATGGCCCTGGCCGCCCGCACCCGCGGCGAGCAGCGGCGGGTCTGCGCGGTCATTGGCGACGGCGCCCTGACCGCGGGGATGGCCTTCGAGGCCCTGGCCCATGCCGGTCATGTCGATGCCAACCTGCTGGTGGTGCTCAACGACAATGAGATGTCGATCTCCGAGAACGTCGGCGGCATGGCCAGCTATCTGGCGCGCATCCTGACCAGCAAGCCCTATACCACCATGCGCGAGGGCGGCAAGAAGGTGCTGTCGCATCTGCCCGGAGCGCTGGAGCTGGCACGCCGCACCGAGGAGCACATGAAGGGCATGGTCAGCCCGGCCACCCTGTTCGAGGAGATGGGCTTCAACTATATCGGGCCCATCGACGGTCACGACCTGCCGCTGCTGGTGCAGACCCTGCGCAATATGCGTGACCTGGAGGGGCCGCAGTTTCTCCATGTCAGGACCTGCAAGGGGAAGGGGTTTCTGCCTGCCGAGGCCGACCCTATCGGCTATCACGCGATCACCAAGCTGGAGAAGGGCGAGAACAACGCCGCCCCGCCAACGCTCAAGCCGGTCGTCCAGGGCCGCAGCGACGCGGCTTCCACGCCGCCCCCCAAGCCGCGCAAGTATTGCAGCGTGTTCGGCGACTGGCTGTGCGATATGGCCGCCGCCGATCCGCGCTTGATCGGTATCACCCCGGCGATGCGCGAGGGATCGGATATGGTGCGCTTCTCGCAGACCTACCCCGATCGCTACTTCGATGTGGCCATCGCCGAACAGCATGCCGTGACCCTGGCGGCGGGCATGGCCTGTGAGGCCATGAAGCCGGTGGTGGCGATCTACTCGACCTTCCTGCAGCGTGGCTATGACCAGTTGATCCATGATGTGGCGGTGCAGGATCTGGATGTCACCTTCGCCATCGACCGTGCCGGTCTGGTGGGCGAGGATGGCCCTACCCACCACGGCAGCCTCGACCTCTCCTATCTGCGCTGCGTGCCCGGCATGGTGGTGCTGGCGCCGGCCGACGAGGCGGAGTGTCGGGCGATGCTCAGCGCGGCCTATCATCATCCCGGGCCCGCGGCGGTTCGCTACCCGCGGGGTACCGGCCCCGGCACCGCGATTCCCGCCCACCTCGAGCCGGCCCCCATCGGGCAGGCGCAGCTGCGCCGCGAGAGCGACGCCGAGAGTGGTCGGCGGGTGGCCCTGTTGGCCTTCGGCAGCCTCAATACGCCGGCGGCCGAAGTGGCCGAGCGACTCGATGCCAGTCACCTCAATATGCGCTCGGTGAAGCCCCTGGATCGCGAGGCGGTACTGGCGGCGGCAGCCGACCATGACCTGCTGGTGACCCTGGAGGAGAATGTGGTGGCCGGTGGGGCCGGTAGCGCCGTCAACGAGCTGCTGGCCGCCGAGGGGATCTCCAGGGAGGTGCTCAATCTCGGCCTGCCCGACGCCTTCGTCGAGCACGGCAAACCCGGCGAGCTGCTGGCCGAATGCGCCCTGGATGCCGATGGCATCGAGGCCACCATTCGGCGTCGCCTGGTGGCCGTCGACGCCACCGCGAAAGAGGAGATGCGCTGATGTGGTTTGTCGTTCTGATTGGCGCAGGCCTCGGCTACCTGATCGGAGGGCTCGTCGGCGCGCTTGTCGGTGGCGGGCTCGGCTACTGGCTCGTCGCCCGCCTGCGCCGCAGCATGCTGGGCAAGCTGGCCGCCTCCCAGGCGCAGTTTCTCTCCTCGACCTTCGCGGTCATGGGCTGCCTGTGCAAGGCCGATGGCCAGGTCACCGAAGATGAGCTGGATGCCTCGCGGCAGCTGTGGGAGCGCCTGCGCCTGAACGAGGCCCAGCGTGCCAGGGCCCGGGCCGACTTCAATCGCGGCAAGGCGGCCGACTTCGACCTGGATGCCGAGCTGGCGAAGGTGCGCAGCCTGCTGGGAAGCCAGCCCGCGTTGCGTCAGGTATTCCTGCAGGTACAGCTGGCGGCGATCGCCGCCGACGGTCGCCTGCATCCCGCCGAGCGCGAGATGCTGATGCGGGTGGTGCGCGGACTCGGCTGCTCCGAGGCGGAGATCGCTCAGGTGGAGGCGATGCTGCATGGCGCCGGTCAGCAGGCCGGGGGTGGTGCGGCCAGCGGCCCGACCCTGGCCGATGCCTACCGGGTGCTGGGGGTCGAGGAGGATGCCAGTGACGCCGAGGTCAAGAAGGCCTATCGGCGCCTGATGAGCCAGAATCACCCCGACAAGCTCGCCGCCAAGGGGTTGCCCGAGAGCATGCGCGAGGTGGCCAAGGAGCGCACCAGCGAGATCAGCAACGCCTACGAGCGCATCCGCAAGGCGCGCGACGTCGCCTGAACCTTCGAAGGCTTCCCGATCCCCCCCTTTTGGCGTGAGCTGGCCGCGACTTGATCGATCACCAGCCGCGCCAACTACGCCACCAACCACGCCATCAAGATTCCAAGGAGAGCATCCGTCATGTCTTTCGGTGCCTTTTCCCTGCTGCCGCCGTTGCTGGCGATAGCGCTCGCGCTGATGACGCGCAACGTGATTCCGGCCCTCTTCTGCGGGGTCTGGCTGGGTGCCACCATGCTGGCAGGGGGCAACCCTGCGGCTGGGCTCTATGACACCTTCGATGCCTTCATCATCCCCAGCGTGGGCGATGAGTGGAGCGTGACGGTGCTGATCTACTGTGGCCTCTTCGGCGTCCTGATCGGTGTGCTGGAGCGCTCGGGAGGAGCCCAGGCCATTGCGCACTGGATCTCGGCGCGGGTGGCGTCGCGGCGCGGCGCCCAGGGAGCCACCATGGGGCTCGGGATCCTGATCTTCTTCGAGGACTACTTCAACGCCCTGACCGTGGGCAGCGTGATGCGCCCGATCACCGACAAGATGAAGGTCTCCCGGGAAAAGCTGGCCTATATCGTCGACTCCACCTCGGCGCCGATGTGCCTGCTTGGCCCGGTATCCACCTGGGTGGTGTTCGTGATGGGGTTGATCGGCACGCAGCTGGTCGATATGGGCGCCAGTGGCTCCGAGTATCTGATCTACCTGTCGACCATACCGCTGAACTTCTATGCCTGGCTGGCGCTCGGGCTGATTGCCTTCCTGCTGATCACCCAGTGGGACTTCGGCCCCATGGCCGCGGCCGAGCACCGTGCCCGCACGACCGGCGAGATAATGGCAGCCGGCGCCATGCCGCCCTCCGAGCGCCATACCGTCAGCGACAGCGCCGTGAACGAGGAGCAGGCACGCAAGCGCAATATGCTCGTGCCGATCGGCGTGCTGCTTGTGATGATTCCGCCGCTGTTTCTCTGGACCGGCAACTTCCCCGAGAATGACCTGGTCACCGCGGTGGGCAATGCCAAGGGCGGGCTGTCGATCCTGCTGGCGACGCTGGTGGCCGTGGTGGTTGGCCTGACCATGGGCATGATGCAGAAGCTGTTCGATTTCCGCGAAGCCATGGATATCGTGGTCGATGGCATCAAGAGCATGACCCTGGTCTACATCATCCTGACGCTGGCCTGGTCGATCGGCAGCGTGACCTCCGAGCTTGGCACCGCCGCCTATCTGGTGACACTGGCCGAAGCGAGCCTGTCACCCAGCCTGGTACCGGTGCTGCTGTTCGTGATCGCGGCACTGGTGGCCTTTACCACCGGTACCTCCTACGGCACCTTTGCGATCATGATTCCCATCGCCATGCCGGTGGCCGCGGCCATGGACCTGCCGCTGGCGCTGACCATCGCGGCGGTGCTGAGTGGGGGCATCTTCGGTGATCACTGCTCGCCCATCTCGGATACCACCATCCTCACCTCTGCCGGGGCATCCTGTGACCATATCGATCACGTACGCACCCAGCTTCCCTATGCGATCACCGCAGGCAGTGCGGGTATCGTGGCCTTCTTCGTCGCCGGGCTGACGGGGAGCGCCCTGCTGGGTGGGGCCAGCGGCGTGGTCGTGCTGCTGACCATTGCCATCGCCCTCAGGCTGCTGTGGGGGGCGCCCCGCAAGCGGGTGGCGACCAAGTGAACTGAAGCGAGCCCCGGTGGCTCGAGCGAACGTCGAGGCGCCCCCGGCATTTACCAGGCCGGGGGCGCCTTGCCATTCAGGCCCCGGCTTCATGTCTCGTGGTGCGGTGGTGATGCACGGCAGGGGCTGAACGGACACGTCACTGGCTGGCCGTGCAGACAGGATGGGACGGGGTCAGTACTCGGGGGGCTTGCGTTCGGTGCTGGTCTCCTCGACCGGGGTAAAGTCGCCCAGCACCATCATGTGCCCCAGCTTGCCGGCCTTGGTGGAGAGGTAGTGCTCGTTGTGGGGGTTGAGGCCGGTGGTCAGCGGCACCCGCTCCGCGACGTTGATGCCGGCACGGCTCAGGGCGTCTACCTTGCGCGGGTTGTTGGTCATCAACCGCAGGGCGGCGATGCCCAGGTGTTCGAGCATCGGCACGCAGAGGTCGTAGCGGCGCAGGTCGGCGGCAAAGCCCAGCCGCTCGTTGGCTTCCACGGTATCGGCCCCCTGGTCCTGCAGGTGGTAGGCACGAATCTTGTTGAGCAGCCCGATGCCTCGCCCCTCCTGGCGCAGGTAGAACAGCACCCCGCGTCCCTCCTCGGCGATCCGCTTGAGCGCCTCCTGCAACTGGTAGCCGCAGTCGCAGCGCATCGAGAAGAGCGCGTCCCCGGTCAGGCACTCCGAGTGCACCCGGCCCAGCACCGGCTCGCCAGCGGCCACGTCACCCAGTGTCAGGGCAATATGATCCTTGCCGGTGGCCTCGTCTTCGAAACCGTGCATGGTGAAGGTCGCCCAGGGGGTGGGCAGCCGGGAGGCGGCGATAAAGCGAATCGTCACGGGTTACCTCGTTATCAGGCCGCGGGCGGCGCCGCTGGAGTAGGACGCCATTCTATCAGGAAGGCGAGCGAGGCTCACGACCGGAGCGCATGGATCGGGTACAATGCAGAATACATTTCATCGTGGATGACCTTCTGCATGGAACTCAAGAACGATCGCTTTCTGCGCGCCCTGGCGCGTCAGCCGGTGGACCGCACTCCGGTCTGGATGATGCGTCAGGCAGGCCGCTACCTGCCGGAGTACCGCGCCGCCCGCGCCGACGCCGGCAGCTTCATGGATCTGTGTCGCAATCAGGATCTGGCCTGTGAGGTCACCCTGCAGCCGCTGGAGCGCTTCCCGCTGGATGCCGCGATCCTCTTCTCGGACATTCTCACGATTCCCGATGCCATGGGGCTGGGGCTCTACTTCGAGACGGGCGAGGGGCCCAAGTTCCGCAAGCCGGTACGCACCGCCGAAGAAGTGGCGGCACTCAGCGCGCCCGACGCCGAGCGCGATCTCGACTACGTGATGCGGGCGGTCTCCACCATCCGTCGCGAGCTGAACGGGCGGGTACCGCTGATCGGCTTCTCCGGCAGCCCCTGGACGCTGGCGACCTATATGGTCGAAGGCAGCTCCAGCAAGGACTTCCGCCACGTCAAGACCATGCTCTATGACACACCCAGCGTGATGCATGATCTGCTCGACACCCTGGCCACGGCCGTGACCGACTACCTCAACGCCCAGATCCGCGCGGGTGCACAGGCGGTGCAGATCTTCGATACCTGGGGGGGTGTCCTCACCACGCCGGCCTATCTGGAGTTCTCGCTGCGCTACATGGAGCAGATCGTCGCCGGTCTGATTCGTGAGCATGAGGGGCGTCGGGTACCGGTGATCCTGTTTACCAAGAACGGCGGCCACTGGCTCGAGGAGATCGTTCAGGCCGGCTCCGATGCGGTGGGTCTGGACTGGAGCACCGAACTCTCCAGCGCCCGCGCTCGGGTGGGCGACAAGGTGGCCCTGCAGGGCAATCTCGACCCCAACGTGCTGTTCGCTCGCCCGTCGGCGATTCGTGCCGAAGTCGGCCGCATCCTGGAGAGCTACGGTGAAGGTCCCGGGCATGTCTTCAACCTGGGGCACGGTATCAGTCAGTTCACCAACCCGGATAACGTCACCGCCTTCATGGAGGCGTTGCACGACCTGAGTCCGGCCTATCACCGCAATATCTCCCATGGCTGAATGGGCAGGGCTTGCTGGCCTGAGACGACTGCACGACCGGCGCCGCCTATGGGCGGCGCTGGCCGTTGTGGCGGCGCTGATTATCGTCATCGGTAGTCTGACCCCGGGTAACGAGATGCCGAGGCAATTGCCCTGGGACAAGCTCAATCACTTCATCGGCTATGCCGGTCTGGCGGGGCTGCTCGGCCTGGCCGGCGTGCGCCTGCCGCTCACCCTGCTGCTCGTCGTCGGCTTCGGAGGCATCATCGAGTTTGCCCAGCTTCTGGTGCCGGGGCGTAGCGGTGGCGACTGGGCCGATATTCTCGCCAATGGACTCGGTGCCGCAACGGCCGTGCTGCTTCTGGCCGTCCTGCGCTGGCTGCTGAGCATCGCACGGCCAGATTGATGAGACAGCAAAGAGATGTTGGTCGAGGTTGATGGGTCGCAGGCTCAGCGGCGCGGTGGTGGGCCTGGGGGAGCGTCATGAAGGCTCGTCATAAGGGGTGTCGGCGGAGTCCGGGGTGGGCTTGCGGCCGCTGCGGGAGCGTAGCGGCTCGGCGGGCCGGGTTACCCGGGGGCTGCCTACCGCGTCGTCCGTGGCGGTCAGTGGGCGCGCCTCGCTGGTCCAGGCGGACTGAGGATCATGCACCGCCGGGCGGCGCTCCCAGGAGCGGGTGATGACCGGGCCGGCCCGGAGCTGGCCGGCCAGATGGTGGGGCAGCAGCGAGAGCTCGGCCACCAGGCGCAGCAGCATGGCGGCCAGCAGCCACAGGCCGGCGCCCATTGCCAGGACGGGCCAGTTTTCCTGCCAGGTGGTGGTGGCCAGCCAAGGGGTGCGGGGGGCGAGCCACAGCCCTGCACCGATGGCGAGACCGCCCTGCAGCAGCAGATGACAGGTGAGCAGGGTGCCGCGGGATAGCGGGCGGCGGGGAAACAGTAGCTGACGCATCGAGGCCTCCCGGGCCACATCGTGGCGATAGGTGTGCCGGCATCCCTGCCGGTCAGTGGAAATGCTACCCCAGAACAGACGCCACTGCAGTTGTCGCCATTTACCGTCGGTGCGGGTTGACCCGCGTCAAGGCGCTTGCCATTGTTGATCCAGAGCGGCCGGCGTGGCGCCGGCCGTCGTTCCACCGGTATCAAGGAGTGACCATGACAACTTATATCGTGGTGGCGGATGCGGCGCGGGCACGAATCTTCACCCGTGACGCGCTCAAGCTGGTCGAGCAGGAGAGCCTGGTGCATGCGGCGAACCGACTGCATGAAGGAGACCTGGTCACGGATCGCGGCGCCGACGTGCATGAGTCGACGTCGACCAGTTCGCGCTCTTCCGGCGGCGAGAGTGCGGCGCGCACCCATGAAGAGCAGGTGTTCGCCAAGCAGGTCGCCGAGCGCCTCTATCGCGCGCGCGTCGACAACAGCCTGGAAAAGCTGATCCTGGTGGCTCCGGGCCGCTTTCTCGGTCAGCTCCGTGACAAGCTCGACGCTCCCACCGCGAAGTTGGTGATCCACTCCCTGACCAAGGATCTCACCAAGGCGAACCCGGAGGATATTCAGGAAGCGGTCAGCGATATGCGCTGATCACTCGACTGACCTCAGGTCTATCCATCGGGCCCGGCACTGCCGGGCCCGATGTCGTTGAAAGGCAGCGTTCAGGGCACCTTCGGCAGGTCAATCTGGTCGCTACGGGTGGCGCCCTCGGTCATCTGTCGGCATAGCCTGAGAAACTCACGCATGCCGGAGGCCAGATACTTGTGGCGGTGCCAGATAAAGGTGAACTGGCGGCTAAGGTCCAGCTCCGGCGTGGCAATGGGAACGAGGCTGCCGCGCCGGAAGGCGTCCCGCAGCGCGAGCCGGGAGACACAGCCGATGCCCAGGCCAGACTCCACCGCGCGCTTGATTCCCTCGGTGTGTTCAAGCTCCAGCAGCACATTGAAGCGCCTGCGCCGATGGCGAGCGGCCTGCTCCAGGGTCAGGCGCGTGCTCGACCCCTCCTCACGCATGATCCAGGCCTCGCGCAGCAGCCGATCCAGCTCCACCGTGCCGGCCGTGGCCAGTGGGTGATGAGGTGAGCAGAACACCACCAGCTCATCCTCCACCCAGGGCTGGGAGATCACGTCCTCCTCCTCACACTGGCCCTCGATCAGGCCCAGGTCCAGCCGGTGGTGGCGCACGCTATCGACGATGGTGCGGGTGTTGCGCACCGCCAGGCGGACCCGGCTGCCGGGGTAGCGCTGCATGAAGTCGCTGATCAGCAGGGTGGCCAGGTAGTTGCCGATGGTCAGGGTGGCACCCACATCGAGCACGCCGATGCCCTGCTGGCCGTGGAGGAGCTCCTCGACCTCCTCGGCGCGATCGAGCAGCGCCACCGCCTTGGGCAGCAGCTGAAAGCCCAGGGCGTTGAGGCGCAGGCGCTTACCGTGGCGATCCAGCAACTGGCAGTTGAACTGCTTCTCCAGCTCGGCGAGGGCACTGCTGGCGGCAGACTGGGAGAGCGCCAGGGCACGAGCCGCTCGGGACACGCTCTCGTGTTGGGCCACCGCGACGAAGACCTCCAGCTGGCGCAGGGTAAAACGCATGGGCAAGCTCCGATGGCCTATATCAAGGCTGTAAATAAAGGTTATCCATACAATCCATTTAACAGATAACGCCTCCTGTCTTAGAATTCAAACCAAATATTTCCCTGATTTCTATTCTTTTTTGGAATATTAAAGGAGCCGGTATGAGCAAGTTTGCCCTCGAAGAGGTTCTCAGCGTCCATCACTGGAACGATACCCTGTTCAGCTTTCGCACCACTCGCGAGCGCAGCCTGCGTTTCAAGAATGGTCAGTTCGTGATGATCGGGCTGGAAGTGAGCGGCAAACCCCTCATGCGCGCCTACTCCATCGCCAGCCCCAACTACGAGGATCACCTGGAGTTCTTCAGCATCAAGGTGCCTGATGGCCCCCTGACCTCGCGACTCCAGCACCTCGCCGTGGGTGACCAGATCATGGTAAGCCGCAAGCCCACCGGCACCCTGGTCACCGATGACCTGCTGCCCGGGCGCAACCTCTACCTACTCTCTACCGGCACCGGCCTGGCTCCGTTCATGAGCCTGATCCAGGACCCCGAGGTCTACGAACGCTTCGAGAAGGTGGTGCTTGTGCATGGCGTGCGCAACGTCAGCGAGCTGGCCTATGCCGACTTTATCCAGCAGGAGCTGCCGGCTCATGAATACCTGGGCGAGGAGATCAGCGAAAAGCTTGTCTACTATCCGACGGTGACCCGTGAAACCTTCCATACCATGGGCCGGCTGACCGACCATATCCGCAGTGGCAAGCTCGCCGAGGACACCGGACTGCCGGCACTGGATCCCAAGCAGGATCGCGCCATGATCTGCGGCAGCCCCTCGATGCTGGACAGCACCAGCGAAATGCTCGACGAGCTGGGCTTCAAGATCTCGCCGCGCATGGGGGAACCCGGCGACTACGTGATCGAGCGGGCGTTTGTCGAAAAATGACCCGGTTCGCCGGGAGCCATAAGCTCCAAGCCGTAAACCTTACGCTTAAGCTATAAGAGAACCCCATCTGGCAGGCGCCAGATGGGGTTCTTTATATCTGCCCCAAGGTCAACATCATGTTTACGGCTTACGGCTTACGGCTTACGGCTTACGGCTTACGGCTTACGGCTTACGGCTTACGGCTTACGGCTCAGACGGCATCCTTGCCGGTTTCGCCGGTGCGGATTCGGATCACCTGCTCCAGCGGTGTCACGAAGATCTTGCCGTCACCGATCTTGCCGGTATTCGCGACGCTGGTGATGGCGTCGATCACCTTCTCGGCCATCTCGTCATCCACGGCGACCTCGAGCTTGACCTTGGGCAGGAAGTCCACCACGTACTCGGCGCCACGGTAGAGCTCGGTGTGCCCCTTCTGACGGCCGAAGCCCTTCACCTCGGTGACGGTGATGCCCTGCACGCCGATCTCCGAGAGGGATTCCCTGACGTCGTCGAGCTTGAAGGGTTTGATGATGGCGGTCACCAGTTTCATGGTTGGTTCCTCGTCGGTTCCTGGGCGGACGTGCCGCCGTCGATAGGCGGGTTGCTTCTAGGATACACGCCGTCGGCAGGGAAGAAAAAAAGCCCCCTTTCGGGGGCAGGTGGAGCACGCCTGCTCACTGACGTGCATGGCTTCACTGCTTGGCCACGCTGAACTCCGGGTAGGCCTCCATGCCGCATTCGGCCAGGTCGACACCCGCATACTCCTCCTCCTCGCTGACCCGGATGCCGATCAGCGCCTTGAGGAGGCTCCAGACCCCCAGGCTGGCCAGGAAGACCCAGGCGAAGATCCCCACGATGCCGAGCAGCTGTGCGCCGAGGCTGGCCTCGCCATTGCTGAGCGGAACCGCCAGCAGGCCCCAGATGCCGACCACCCCGTGCACCGAGATGGCACCGACCGGGTCATCGATCCTCAGCTTGTCGAGGGCCACGATGGCGGCGATCACGATGGCCCCACCCACGGCGCCGATCAGGGCGGCGCCCGGTGCGGAGGGAGCCAGCGGTTCGGCGGTGATGGCCACCAGGCCCGCCAGGGCACCATTGAGGGTCATGGTCAGGTCGGCCTTGCGGAACCATAGCTTGGCCACGATCAGGGCAGCGATGACCCCGCCGGCGGCGGCGGCGTTGGTGTTGACCAGTACCTGGGCGACGTTGTTGGCGGAGGCCACGTCGGAGATCTTCAGCTCCGAGCCACCGTTGAAGCCGAACCAGCCCATCCACAGGATGAAGGTGCCCAGGGTAGCCAGCGGCAGGTTGGCGCCGGGGATGGCGTAGACGCTGCCGTCCCTGCCGTACTTGCCCCTGCGCGGGCCGAGCACCAGTACACCGGCCAGGGCCGCCGCCGCACCGGCCATATGCACGATGCCGGAGCCGGCGTAGTCGGAGAAACCGGCGGGGGAGAGCCAGCCACCGCCCCAGGTCCAGTAGCCCGAGACCGGATAGATCAGGCCGGTCATCACCACGGCGAAGGCCAGGAAGGCCCACAGCTTCATGCGCTCGGCCACGGCGCCGGAGACGATCGACATGGCGGTGGCCACGAACACCACCTGGAAGAAGTAGTCGGCGCGCATGGCGTAGTAGGGGGCGTCATCGCCGCCGGCCAGCACGGCATCCATGCCGTTCTCACTGCCCAGCAGCCCACCGAGGCTGGGAAGAATGCCGCCATCGGGGCTTGCGTACATGATGTGGTAGCCCACCAGCAGGTACAGGGTGCAGGCGATGGCAAACAGGGCGATGTTCTTGGTAAGGATCTCGGCGGTGTTCTTGGCGCGCACAAGACCCGCCTCGAGCATGGCGAAACCGGCGGCCATCCACATCACCAGCACGCCGCAGATCAGGAAGTAGAAGGTATCGAGCGCATAGCTCAGTTCGACCAGGTCACTCATGGGGTTTTCTCCAGACAGTTAAGCCGCAGGCGCCTCCCGGCAGATAAGTGGCAGGCGACTCCAGGTGGGTCGCGGCGATCAGACCGCATCGGCGCCGCGTTCGCCGGTGCGAATACGGATCACCTCCTCGAGGGGCGTGACGAACACCTTGCCGTCGCCGATCTTGCCGCTGCCGGCGGCGCTACAGATGGCGTCGAGCACGTCCTCCAGACGCTCGTCTTCCACGGCGATCTCGAGCTTCACCTTGGGCAGGAAGTCGACGACATATTCGGCGCCGCGATAGAGCTCGGTATGGCCCTTCTGGCGCCCGAAGCCCTTGACCTCGGTAACGGTAATGCCCTGCACGCCGTTGTCGGCGAGGGCTTCGCGGACGTCGTCCAGCTTGAAGGGCTTGATGATCGCGCTGATCAGCTTCATGACCTGTCTCCTCGTTGGCGATGAGAGGCGACCCGATGGGGCGGCTGACCAGCACCATGCGCACGGCATGCCAGCGAGCAGGAAGTCCATCCAATATCAGCATGTTACGTGACCGCTCTCGGCCGCGAGCGGTACCTTGTCAGTGCCTCTGACTGACCCATGCCCCGTGATGGTGCCGAGGCTCATGCCGTATGCCCTGCTAGAGGGTATGCGTCCCGGAGACGCCACGCGTATCCTGTAGGCCATCATTCCCAATCAGGAGAATCGCCATGGTGACCCACGACAGAATCGGCCGGCTGGCCCAGCAGATCGGCGAGCGTCTGCAGGGAGCCTCACAGGCGCCCGAAGAGGTGCAGAAAGGTGTCCAGCAGGTGGTGAGGGGCGCCTTCGATCGTCTGGAGCTGGTCTCACGCGAGGACTTCGACATCCTGATGGACGTGCTGCAGCGCACCCGAGCCAGGGTCGAGTCGCTGGAGCAGCAGGTGGCGGCTCTGGAGGCCCTGGTGGAGGCCCAGGCCGGCGATGGCGCCGTCTCCAGTGATGCCGGCTCCGCCGACAAGCCCCAGACCTCCGCTACGGACAAGGCGTCGCCCCCTCCGGAAGAAGGCGCCGGCGAAGCGGGACGCTGAGACGCGCGCTCCCTCGCTGGCTGGACTAGCCTGAAGGCAGTCCATTCGCGAGGGAGCGCCCATGACGCTGGCGATCGTGCACACCCGGGCCGGCCTCGGCCTGGAGGCACCCGAGGTGCAGGTGGAGGTGCACCTCTCCAACGGCCTGCCCAGCATGACGCTGGTCGGCCTGCCGGAGACGGCGGTGAAGGAGAGTCGGGAGCGGGTGCGCAGCGCCCTGGTCAATGCCGGCTTCGAATATCCGTTGCGGCGGATCACCCTCAACCTGGCTCCCGCCGACCTGCCCAAGGAGGGTGGTCGCTTCGATCTGCCCATCGCCCTGGGGCTGCTGCTCGCGTCGGGTCAGCTGCCTCCCGACTGTCTGGAGAACACCGAGAGCGTCGGCGAGCTGGCGTTGGACGGCGCAATCCGCCGTGTGGAGGGGGTGCTGCCGCTGGCCCTGGCGGCTCGCCGCGCGGGGCGGCGGCTGATCGTGCCGCGATCCAATGCCGATGAGGCGGCGTTGGCCGGTGAGTTCGAGGTACTGCCCGCCGATCATCTGCTCGAGGTGGTGGCCCATCTGCTGGGCCAGACTCCGATCACCCCCCATCGCCTGACGCGCCCGCCCCAGGCGACTCGGCCGCTGCCCGACCTGGCCGAGGTGCGCGGACAGTTCCAGGCCCGCCGAGCCCTGGAGGTGGCCGCCGCCGGCGGCCACAACCTGCTAACGTCATGTTCTTGGAGGCCCATAGTAAAATCAGTAGTTTGTATTCCATACCTGCGCATTGGTTGCCCTGTCTGGCCTAGTCTCTTCCTTTCCTATTGGCTGGCTGGTGAGGATGGGTCATGCTGGCGCTGGATTAGATGAGGAAGGAAGGTAAGCAAGTTGTGGGCATGGCTACAGTGGCTGCTCGTCCAAGGAACCAATATCAGGAGTGGCATAGTGAACTGTAAGAGTCTGGGAGCATTCGTTATAGCTGCACTGGCAACAGCGCCAGCAATGGCACAAGACTACTTGGAAGATGCGGAAAAATCCCTTGAGCACCGAGAGCAGGCGCTAAAGGCATACGAAGAAGAATGCCGCTCAATTTATCATCAAACATGGTATGTATTTAATTTTAGGTTTGATGTTGAAGGGACAGAGGAAGAGGCAAGAGAGCTGTTCTTGAGTGAGAACTATGTGGATGGCTCAGTAATGGATAGTAAGGGTCTGGAAAATTTGGTAAATACAGCATACGTTAATTTGGCTGATATCCAACCCAACACGGCTTCCAGTGACTGGCTGTCTAGGGAGGTCGCATTGAACTCTTATGCTTTTTGTATGGGCCTAATAGAGTCGTGACATCTTGATGGCTCGTAATTTAGTCAAGCAGGCTAGCTAGGAGGGATCGCCGTGAGGGGAAGGGATAACCCTCCATCCTCTCAGGTCGCCCTGTGCACCTCTCTGAGCCGCGTTCCTGCTCGGCATGGCCTGCGGGGCATCCATGCCTGTGCAAGCCCTCAGGGAGTCTGTGCGGGCGTTTTGGACGATGCGGACTTTCCGCCCACTATAGAAGGAATGCCGATAACTGAACTCAGGGCTTGCCCTAGATTCAGGAGGAGGTATACCAGCCGTATTTCCTACCTCCGGTAGACAGTACGTGAAGTCCTAGGATTTCTAGGGCGTCACAGGAGTGCCAGGAAGCCACGCGCAGCGTAACGTCATGGGGGGTAGGGGGGCTTTTGTTTTATTAGTTATTACTTAACATTCCTGTCGAGCCTAGTACCTTTCTCCTTTTCCTTCCTTGGAAAAGGGATGTCCTGTAACGTCCTAGTATTCCTAGTATTGCTGCTTTGGTAGAACCAAAGATAAGAAAGGGGCTAGAGTGTCGAAGGTAGTCCTCTCCTTCTGGTTGATCCTAGTCGTGTCAGTCATTGAAGAAAGTTCCAGAACAGAAGGAGATTCAGTATGCCCGTAACAGGCGACCTTACCCAGAACAATTCTTACCAGACCAAAGCTACAGCATTCCCGTATACCAAGGTAGCTGTAGCCGACCTAGGTAATGCCAGTCACCCGGTCAACCAGACTTACCTGTCTGGCAAGCAAGATGGTGCCGGTGTCGTCGGTGACGACTACTCCCTGTACATCGCTACTGGCTCTGCAAGTACAGATACTTGGGTACTTGCTGGCGGTGACGGTACAGGCGATGTCACTCCGGCCTGACAGCCCTACAGAATTTCTCAGCCCTGCCTTTGCAGTCGAGCCCTTGGCTCTGCATCGGTGGGGCTATTTTTCGTCTAGATGATAATAATTCCCATCATGTGGAAATGCCCTGTCCCGGCGCTATGCGTGCGTATCTGACGTTCTGAGCGCCAGCAGTACGGTACGTCAGGTCAAGTCCAGATCGCCCAGCAGTGAGCCTGTAAAGCCTGCTCTAGCCCTATCAGGGATCAGGTGCCCTGTCTGGTGCCTCAGGAGCGCGGCTCTCCTTGAAAAGTACAGGAGTCGCAGGGGCATAGCCCTGTGGATTTCAAGCACAGGCGGGCTTGCTGGCGCTGTCCTGGGCTGTGCTGGTGTATAGATGATAATGATTCCCAACAACTCCCTTGCAGTCCTGTGCCTCTCAGATGGCCCTGTCTGGCTCTATCAGACGATGCAGGGCATAGCAGGTGCAGGGGACAGATGCAGGCCAGCAGATGCAAGATGCAAAATCCTGTAAGAAATCCTGTGAAGCTATCTTCGCTTTTGGGCGGCCCCGTATTTCCCCGTTGCCTAGTCTCGAAGAAAGCAAAGGGGAGGGTATAGGCTGGGTTTTTCTCTCTGGCATCTGTCCTAGCCAGCCCAACCCTGGTATCACTTACTGGCCTTGTACCTAATGGCAGTTTCTCCGCCTTGCTTCCAGTGGAATACTAGGCTCTCGGATCGAAAGTCTACGACTACCTTGGAGAAGCATTCCCGCATTTTGGTGTTAACCAATGTCTTGTCTTCTGGATGTTCAAGCACAGCAGCTCTAAGGCTCTCTGCACGTCGCCTAGCCAGCTCAGTGCCTAGCATGTTTCGCTGCTGGTACAGCTCGGAAAGCCTATCCTTTATTTCATCTAGCTCGATCCTTCTTTGAGAAAGTCTCTCCTGCAAAAAGGGAATGCCTTTGGCGTTCGGTGGCAACTGCCCTTGCTCGATTGTCTCTAGCATCCTATCAATGCTTTTCTCCTTTAGCTTTAGCTCTAGCTTTGTGTCTTCTATCTGCATGTCTAGCGAGTCGTCACCAGAAGGGCAGGCATCGACAAGCCTGTTTATCTTGCTGTGAATCACGGGCTCTACGCGGTCATATCGAACAGCGTTGTACTTGCATCCAGCGCCCTGCCTGGCTCTCTGGCAGGCAAGGTATACCCAGCCCTTCGCTACGTTCTTGGATACCCTAGCCATCGTGCTACCGCACAGCGGGCAGGTAGATAGACCACCTAGTATGTTCTGTACTTGGCTCTTGGAGTGCCTGCCTCTTCTCGGTGCCTTGCTGGCTTGCAAGGCTTGGAAATGCTCGAAGGTATCCTTGTCGATGACAGCAGGATAATAGCCCTCAATAGGATCACAGGCTTCCCTGTCAGTCTTCC
The DNA here is from genome assembly GCF_031846005.1 of Halomonas sp. LES1. Classification (NCBI taxonomy): domain Bacteria; kingdom Pseudomonadati; phylum Pseudomonadota; class Gammaproteobacteria; order Oceanospirillales; family Halomonadaceae; genus Halomonas; species Halomonas sp. LES1. Next base: position 258,895 of record NZ_JAVRGC010000004.1, on the reverse strand, counting down.
TCTCTGGCCTGCTGGTGAAGGGCGTCAAGGTGCCATAGGTGGCAGGGTTATTCAGTATCTTGTTCACGTAGCTAGGGTGCCAATGCTTGCCACGACCGAAGACAGGGACTCCCTCAGAGTTCAGGTGCTCACAGATAGATTTCTTGCCTATCCCATCTAGTGCCATCTCGAAGATACGGCGGACTACCTCGCCACGTTCTGGGATGATCTCAAAGGCGATTCCATCGCTAGCAGGCCGGAGCCATTGAGGGGCACGGGACGTAAGGCGGACAGGCTGGCCAGATGCGATTTTCTTCCGCTTCTCCTGCCAGACTGAGCGAAGCCGGTACGCCTTGGTTGCCGACTCTTCATGCGCACGCTGGAAGATCAGCACTGCCATGATGAAGGCTACCGGGTCTTTATCCAGGCTCTCGGCATCGTAAGTCTTGCCATCGAACAGGGTCACGACCGTTATGCCCATGTCGCAGATGTCGCCCAGCAGGCTAGATGCCTTCCTTGCAGACTGTCGGGAAATCCTGTCTAGGGACTCAACCAACAGGTACGAGCCCGGTGCGATGTTCCCGTCTTCTACAGCCCGAAGGAACATGCGTAGCTCGCCTGCCTCTTGATTCCGGCCTTGGTACGCAGACAGCCCGAAGTCATCGAAGCTGTGTTCATCCAGCTCTAGCCCGTGCCGCTCTGCGTACTCCTTGGCTAGCTGTGTCTGCCTCCTGAAGCTATCGCCTTGCATCTGCTCAGGGGTAGAGAATCGTAAGTAGCTGTAAGCCTTAACTTTCTTCTGTTCCGTCATGCCTGTAGCTCTCCCTTTCCTTGCACCTCTAGTATGCCGCTAGCATAGGCATAGGTCTTGAAAGACACAACCTGCTTTTCGCCGGGCCGCCCGGCACCGGCAAGACCATGCTGGCCAGTCGCCTGCCGGGCATCCTGCCGCCGTTGACCGACGAGGAGGCGCTGGAGGTGGCGGCGGTACGCTCGGTCAGCGGGCTGCCGCTGCGTGCCGAGTGGGGCCGGCGGCCCTTTCGCTCGCCGCATCATACCGCCAGTGCCGTGGCGCTGGTGGGCGGTGGTGCGAAACCGCGCCCCGGCGAGATCTCCCTGGCCCATCACGGCGTGCTGTTCCTCGATGAGTTGCCGGAGTTTCCGCGCCTTGTGCTGGAGGTGATGCGCGAACCCATGGAGTCGGGGCGTATCCATATCGCCCGTGCCAGCCACGAACGCCGCTATCCGGCGCGCTTCCAGCTGGTGGCGGCGATGAATCCCTGCCCCTGTGGTCATCTGGGCGACCCGCGCCAGGCCTGTCACTGCACGGCGGCCCAGATCCAGCGTTATCAGGCGCGCCTTTCGGGTCCACTGCTCGACCGTATCGACCTGCAGGTGGAGGTGCCGGCGCTGCCGCCGGAGCAGTTGACCGCCAACCAGGCCGGCGAGGACTCCGCGACGGTACGCCGGCGGGTGCTGGCCGCGCGCGAACGTCAGCTGGCGCGGGGTGCGCTCAATGCGCATCTGGCCGGGCGTGAACTGGAGGCGGCCTGCGGCCTCTCGGCGGCCGATCGCGCCTGGCTGGCCGAGGTGCTGGAACGGCTACGCCTCTCGGCGCGGGCCTACCATCGTGTGTTGCGGGTGGCCCTGACCCTGGCCGACCTGGCGGGGGCGCCAGCGCCGGAGCGCGAGCAGCTGATCGAGGCGGTGGGGTATCGCCAGCTCGACCGATTGCTGAAGGGGTGAGCTCATGGTCATCGCAACCGGTATCGCTCAAGGCTTTTTCCGGCGACAGGCCTGAAAGGGGGCGCTGTGAATACGTCCCTGTACGCTACCTCGGCCACCCCTGGTCCTCGGACCCCCTTTACGGCCTATCCCCGGAGGTTTTCGCTATCGTTATAGCGCCGTGGCGTCCAGGGCACCCTGAAGGCTGGCTTGCCAGCGAGCCGCTTCCTCGCCGGGGCGGCGCAGTGTCAGCTTCAGGCGGTAGGGGAGAAGCTCACGGTCGGAGAGGGCGAGGCGTGGGCCGTCCGCCTCGAGGTGGCTCTCCAGCTGCCACTGGTTATCGCCGCCCTCGCCCAGGCCGCCGCCCCAGTCGAGCACCTGGGGACCATCGCTGACCGCCAGCAGCGCGCGAACCAGGCTCTCCTGAAAGCGCTCGTCCGCGATGCCGAGGCTGGCGTCGACCTCGGAGGGGGAGAGCAGCAGCACCTGGTCGCTCGGAGGGCGGGGGAGTTCCGGCGCGGCCATTACCCGCGCCGCGGCGCGCTCGCCAAGGTTGAACAGCGCCTGACGTATGCCGCTGTCGGGGCTCTCCGGGGCGCCGGCGCAGCCGGTGAGCAGCGCCAGCAGTGCCAGCAGGGTCAGGCGTGAGAAGGTGTTCATGGTGGTGCATTCTCCGCTGCGGGGCTGGGGGCCAGGGCGTCGATGAAACGATCCAGGTTATCGAAGAGTGCCTGGCGGATGGGCTCCGCCTCGTTGACCAGGTGGTGGCGTGCCTCGGGATGTAAATGGACCTCGGCATTGGGGAATTTCTCCTTGAGCACCCCCAGGTTCCATACCCAGTCCACGGTCAGGTCCTGCTCTCCTTGCAGGATCAGGGTCGGCACCGGGGTGGGGGGCAGTGCCAGCAGGCGAGGCATCCAGCGGCGCATGGCGCTGACCCAGTCCACCGCCAGGCGATCGGCCTGCAGCGGATCCTGCTCGCGAAGGAAGGTCGCGAATTCGGCATCGGTGGAGTTGTCGCGGAACTTGCGCGGGATGGAGCGCACGAAGGGTCCCACCAGCAGGTGAAGCCAGCTCGACTGCCGCCAGCCCCAGGGCCGCACCAGGGGGGCCAGCAGGGCCAGACCGGCCCAGTGGCTGTCCGTGCCGCGGGTCAGGGCGTCGGTGGCGAGTATTGCCGCCCCGGTGCTCTGGCCGATGCCCAGCCAGGGGTGGGGCGCCAGCCCTTCACGCTGCAGATGCTCCTGGAGGGCGCGCAGGCAGGCGCCATAGTCGTCGAAGTCCTCGATGGAGGCGCGCCGGCCGCTGGAGAGTCCGTGGCCGGGCAGATCCCACAGCACCACCCGCCAGCCTCGATCGAGCAGTCTCTCCAGAAGGTGACGATAGAGTCCCAGGTGGTCGAAGTAGCCGTGAACCACGAAGACCGTGCCGATGGGCTCGGCGGGGCTCCATAGCGAGGCCCACAGGCGGAAGTCACCGGCGTCCAGGAAGCCGAGGTGCAGCCCCACGTGTCTGGCGAGCAGCGGTGCCAGACCGTAGTGGCCCAGATAACGCTCCAGGTGATCGCCACCAGGCAGCTCGGCCGAGGGGTCGACCTTGCGGAATGGGCCTAGCGCCTGCAGGGGGGTAAAGTCACTCATCTGATTCTCCACGGTGTTCCACCATGCTAGCGCCAAGCGCGAGGTGTCACCATGCGTGCCGGATGGGTTGGTCCTGCGGCATTATCTTTTGGTCGAGTCTCGCCGGTGAGGAAGCCCTCTTCGCTTTACACGTGGAAGTGTTTTCCACAAACTGGTAGCTACGCAGTCACCCAACCCTGTTGATGGCAGCGCGGTGTGCACCCGCCGTCTGCCCCGTGTGAGGAGATTCACCATGACCCAGCGTGTCACACGCCACCGTCTCCAGGTGGCCGCCGAACTGGACCGCTTTATCAACGAGCAGGCGCTTCCGGGCACCGGCGTCGATGCCGAGGCCTTCTGGGCCGGCGTCGACGCCCTCTTCCATGATCTGACCCCGAAGAACCGTGAACTGCTCGCCGAGCGCGACCGTCTCCAGGAGAAGCTGGACGCCTGGCATCGCGAGAATCCGGGCCCGGTGCGTGATATGGCCGCCTATCGCGGCTTCCTCGAGGAGATCGGCTACCTGGTGACACCTCCGGCTCAGGTTGAGGTGAGCACTGCCAGCGTCGACCGCGAAGTCGCCGTTCAGGCAGGTCCGCAGCTGGTGGTGCCGGTCGACAATCCGCGTTACGCGCTGAACGCCGCCAACGCCCGCTGGGGCAGCCTCTACGACGCCCTCTATGGCACCGACGCCATCTCCGAGGAGGAGGGTGCCGAGAAGGGAAGCAGCTTCAACCCCAAGCGCGGCGAGAAGGTCATCGCCTACGCCCGTGGCGTGCTCGACCGTGCCGCACCGCTGGCGACCGGCTCCCATCGCGACGCCACCAAGTATGCCCTGCGTGATGGTCATCTGGTGGTCACCCTGGAGGGAGGCCGCGAGACCGGGCTCAAGGACGCCGGCAAGCTGGTGGGCTTCAACGGCCCGGCGGAGAGCCCGGAGGCGATCCTGCTGAGCAATCACGGCCTGCATCTGGAGATCCAGATCGACACGACCCACCCGATCGGCAAGACCGACCCGGCCGGCGTCAAGGACGTGATGGTCGAGGCTGCCCTGACCGCGATCATGGACTGTGAAGACTCCGTGGCGGCCGTGGATGCCGAGGACAAGGTCAGCGTCTACTCCAGCTGGCTGGGCCTGATGAAGGGCGATCTGCAGCAGGAGATGGAGAAGGGCGGCAAGACCTTTACCCGTCGCCTCAATGCCGACCGCACCTGGCAGAACACCGACGGTGACAGCATCACCCTGCCGGGTCGCTCGCTGATGTTCGTGCGCAACGTCGGCCATCTGATGACGACCCCCGCGGTACTCGACGCCGAGGGCAACGAGCTGCCCGAAGGCATCCTCGATGGCATCGTCACCAGCCTGGCGGCCCTGCACGATCTCAAGAAGGGCGAGGGCGACCTGCGCAACTCGCGTGAGGGCTCGGTCTATATCGTCAAGCCCAAGATGCATGGCCCCAGGGAAGTGGCGTTCTCCAACGAGCTGTTCGGCCGTATCGAGGACCTGCTGGGCATGGAGCGCGATACCCTCAAGATGGGCATCATGGACGAGGAGCGCCGCACATCGGTCAACCTCAAGGCCTGCATTGCCGAGGCGTCTTCTCGCGTCGTGTTCATCAATACCGGCTTCCTCGACCGCACCGGTGACGAGATGCACACCGCCATGGAAGCGGGCCCGATGATCCGCAAGGGTGACATGAAGGGCGCCGCCTGGATCCAGGCCTACGAGAAGAACAACGTTCAGGTGGGTCTGGCCTGTGGCCTGCGTGGCCGTGCCCAGATCGGCAAGGGCATGTGGGCGATGCCTGACCTGATGGCCGCCATGCTCGAGCAGAAGATCGGTCACCCGAAGGCGGGTGCCAACACCGCCTGGGTACCGTCGCCCACCGCAGCGGCACTGCATGCCCTGCACTACCACCAGGTGGAAGTCAGCGCGATTCAGCGCGAGATGGAAGCGCAGGGCGAGGCCGACTGTCTCGATGACCTGCTCACCGTGCCGGTCGCCGAGAACACCGACTGGAGCGATGAGGAGCTGCAGCAGGAGCTCGACAACAACTGCCAGGGCATCCTCGGTTACGTGGTGCGCTGGGTCGAGCACGGTGTGGGCTGCTCCAAGGTGCCGGACATCCACGATGTGGGCCTGATGGAGGACCGTGCCACGCTGCGTATCTCCAGCCAGCACATCGCCAACTGGCTGCACCATGGTGTGGTCGACGCGGCCCGCGTCGAGGAGACCCTCAAGCGCATGGCCAAGGTGGTCGACGAGCAGAATGCCGGTGACGCGGACTACACGCCGATGAGCGCGGACTTCGAGGGCTCCAGCGCCTTCCAGACCGCCAGCGATCTGGTCTTCAAGGGTCGTGTGCAGCCCTCCGGCTACACCGAGCCGCTGCTGCACCACTGGCGCGCCGTGCACAAGGCGAAATAAGGCAGCAACGAAAGGCGTCGGGGAGCGCCCCCGCGGTCATGCCGCGGGGGCGCTTTCGTTGATGAGGGTAGGGGGTGGCACTGTCGGCGTCGCGGCCGGTCGGCTAAGGTGGTGCCTGATGCACTCACCATCGTCACTCGCTACCGCAGGGAGGCCCACCATGCCCGTGATGACCGCCGCCGCCATCGAGGACTTCCTCGACGAGGTTTTTCCCCAGCGAATCGGCACCATCGAGGCCGTCGATCATATGAAGGCCACCATGAGCCTGGCCATCGACGACGAGCATCTGCGTCCCGGTGCCAGCGTCTCCGGCCCTACCCTGATGGGCCTGGCCGATGTCTGCCTCTATGTGGCGATCCTCGCCGAGATCGGCCCCGAGCCCATGGCGGTGACCAGCGATCTGCATTGCCGTTTCCTGCGCCGCCCACGGGGCGATCGCGATATCATCGCCACCGCCCGTCTGCTCAAGCTGGGTCGTCGCCTGGCGGTGGGCGAAGTTCAGCTCTTCTCCGCCGGCCAGGAGGAGCCGGTGGCCCTGGTCACCGCCACCTATGCCCTGCCGGATCGTGATTGACGGGCCTCAGCCACGGGGCGATGCGCGCAGAATCGCGCTCGCCAATGCCAGCCAGCCACCGATCATCAGGGTGCCCCCGATCGGCGTGATTACCCCCAGCCGTGTCACACCGCTGAGTGCCATGGCGTAGAGCGAGCCGGAGAAGAGCGCGATGCCGGCCGCCCATAGCCCCATGGCCAGCCGTTGTCCGGGCAGTCGAACGCTGCTGCGCCAGGCAAGCACCGCCATCAGTGCCAGGGTGTGCCACGCCTGGTAGCGCACCCCGGTCTCGAAGGCAGCCGCCAGTCGTGGGGTCAGCTGCCCCTCCAGGGCGTGGGCGGCGAAGGCGCCGGCGATCACCACCAGAGCGCCGGAGAGCGCCGCGACCAGCCACCATCTCCTGTCCTGCATGGGGAGTCCTCGTTATCCATATAGAATCGGTCGCTACCGTACCCCGGACGAGAGTTAGCCGCTACAATACGCGCCCCCGATCTATCCAAGCCCAGAAAATCCGCCCAGAAGATTCCGTTCAGAGAGCAGCCCCGCGCCATGACCGATCCCCACCATGATGACAAGACGACCGGCCCGGAGGGAGCGGATGCCCCGCTGCATCGCCGCGGCATCAAGAGCTACGTCCTGCGCGCCGGGCGCATGACCCAGGCCCAGACCCGCGGGCTCGAGGAAGTATGGCCGCGACTCGGCCTGACCCTGGCCGACGGTCGCCAGGACCTCGATGCCCTGTTCGGCCGCGAAGCCCCTCGCGTGGTGGAGATCGGCTTCGGCATGGGGGCCTCGCTGGTGGAGCAGGCCGAGACTCACCCCGATACCGACTTCATCGGTATCGAGGTGCATGCGCCGGGTGTCGGCAAGCTGCTCGACGAGGTCGACAAGCGTGGCCTCACCAACCTGCGTGTCTACCGTGAGGATGCCCTGGCGGTGCTGGAGCAGTGCCTTCCCGAGGCGAGCCTGGATACCGTGCAGCTGTTCTTCCCGGATCCCTGGCCCAAGAAGAAGCACCACAAGCGGCGCATCGTTCAGCCCGCCTTCGTCGAGCTGGTGCGTACGCGGCTGAAGGCCGGTGGTACCTTCCACCTCGCCACCGACTGGGAAGCCTATGCCGAGTGGATGGCCGAGGTGATGGATGCCGCCGATGGCTTCGCCAATACCGCCGACGCCGAGACCTCACCCTATGTGCCACGTCCGGCGTTTCGACCGCTGACCAAGTTCGAGGCTCGCGGCGAGAAACTGGGCCACGGGGTCTGGGATCTTATCTATCGTCGAGTCGGGTGAACCTGACGCTGTTTCGCGGGGCCAGGCTGTCAAATGAAAATGGGTCATGATGCACCCCGGCTTTCACCAGATATGGGGCTTGCTGACCGGATATGGACTATATATGGTAGTCGGGCCGCGGGTGAGCATGAAGCCTGCCACCGACATGATGCATGTCAGTGCAGCCCCGGGAGTAGCGGCCTAGGATAAACGGTTCGGTGGCCTCCGGCCGCATGGTTACCCTTCAGGAGAGCTGTCATGTCCCTGCCGTTGTTGCCTTTACCGTTACATGCCCTGCCGCATCCTCCCGCACCCGCCCAACTGATTCGCGCCATCGATCCGCGCGTGCCGGTCGGTATCAAGCGCCGCCTGGTGGAGCCGCTGCTCAATCGCACCTTCGCCGAGCCTCTGGCCGAGGGGGAGTTCGACGCCCTGGAGGGGCGCCGTATCACCCTGGCCATCGAGGACATCGGCATGTCGTTGACGCTCACCCAGGAGAGCGAGCGTCTGCTGGTGTGCCATGAGCCCGGCGAGGCCACCATTCGCGGTGGCTGGCGAGAATTCCTCTGCCTGGCGACCCGGCGAGAGGATCCCGACGCGCTGTTCTTCCAGCGCCGGCTGCTGATCGAGGGCGACACCGAACTGGGCCTGATGGTCAAGAACCTGCTCGACGGACGCGAGGAGGGCTTGGCCCAGGGGCCCTTCGGCGAATTGCTGGTCCGCCTGGAGCGACTGGCAAGACGCACGAGCTGACATTTTTTTCGATTAACGTATTTCTTCCGGAGCCATCCGAATGAGCACTTCCACCAAGGCAGTGAAGTCATCCAACGAGGTGCCCCTGCAGGGGCCGTCCCGTGATATCTGGGACTCCAAGTATCGCCTCAAGGACCGTCACGGCAAGCCCGTGGACCAGGACGTGGCCGCCACCTGGGACCGCGTGGCCCGGGCACTCGCCGCGGTGGAAGGCAAACAGGCCGATGCCTGGCTGCCGAAGTTTCGCTGGGCGCTGGAGAATGGCGCCATCCCTGCCGGCCGCATCATGTCCAACGCCGGTGCCGAGGCCTACAAACCGGCGGTAAGCCTGATCAACTGCACGGTATCGCGCACCATCCGCGACTCCATGCACGATATCCTCGGCTCGGTAGTGGATGCCGGCATGACCCTCAAGGCGGGCTGCGGTATCGGCTATGACTTCTCCACCCTGCGTCACAAGGGTGCCTTCGTGTTCGGCGCCGGGGCGGGCACCAACGGTCCCCTGGCGTTCATGGATATCTACGACAAGATGTGCTTCACGGTGGCCTCCGCCGGCGGTCGCCGCGGCGCCCAGATGGGCACCTTCGATGTCGGCCATCCCGATGTGCGCCAGTTCATCGAGGCCAAGCGCGAGGCGGGCCGCCTGCGCCAGTTCAACCTCAGCCTGCTGATCACCGATGAGTTCATGGAGGCGGTAAAGAACGACAGCGACTGGCCGTTGGCCTTCCCGCTGCATGCCGGCGAGAAGGATGACGTCGACGAGAGCGAGCTGATCTACCGGGACTGGCCGGTGGTGGAAGAGGGCTATACCGTCGATGCCGAGGGGCGTGTGGCCTGCCGTATCGTCGAGGTGATCAAGGCTCGCGAGCTGTGGGACACCATCATGAGCTCCACCTACGACTACGCTGAGCCGGGCTTCATCCTGATCGACCAGGTCAATCGCATGAACAACAACTGGTTCTGCGAGGAGATCCGTGCCACCAACCCCTGCGGCGAGCAGCCGCTGCCGCCGGAGGGCGCCTGCCTGCTGGGCTCGGTCAACCTGACCCGCTTCGTCATCGATCCCTTCGGCAAGAAGCCGCGCTTCGACTGGGCGCGCTACCGTGAGGTGGTGGCGATCTTTACCCGCATGCTGGACAACGTGGTGGAGATCAGCGGGCTGCCGCTCGAGGGGCAGCGCCGCGAGATCGAGGCCAAGCGCCGTCACGGCATGGGCTTTCTGGGCCTGGGTTCCACCCTGACCATGCTCAAGATCCCCTATGGTTCACCGGAGTCACTCGCGTTCACCGAAGAGGTGAGCCGTAACCTGGCCATCGAGGGCTGGAAGCAGGCGCTCGAGCTCTCCCGCGAGAAGGGCATGGCACCCGCGCTCGCCGAGGATTACGAGATCACGCCGAAGATGCTGCGTGAGCGCCCCGAGCTCAAGAAGGACGGCTACGAGGTCGGCGACAAGGTCCCCGGTCGCATCCTGCATGCGCGCTACAGCCGCTACATGCAGAAGGTCGCCGAAGTGGAGCCGGAGCTGGTCGGTCAGCTGGCCGAGCACGGTGCACGCTTCACCCACCACAGCTCCATCGCACCGACCGGCACCATCTCGCTGTCGCTGGGCAACAATGCCTCCAACGGCATCGAGCCGTCGTTCTCGCACCGCTACTTCCGCAACGTCATCCAGGCGGGCAAGAAGACCAAGGAGCAGGTCGAGGTTGTTTCCTTCGAGCTGGCGGCCTATCGTCACTTCATTGCCGCCGATGCCGTGGAGAGTGACCTGCCGGACTACTTCATCACCGCCGATGCCGTCTCGCCGAAGCAGCACGTCGCGGTGCAGGCCGCCGCCCAGACGTGGGTCGATTCGGCGATCTCCAAGACGGTGAACGTGCCCACCGAGTTTCCCTTCGAGGAGTTCAAGGATCTCTACCTCGACGCCTACGCCAGCAAGCTGAAGGGCTGTACCACCTTCCGCTTCAACCCGGAGGCCTTCCAGGGGGTACTGGTGCGCGAGGACGACCTCAAGAACACCACCTACGTGTTCGAGCTGGAGAACGGCGAGAGCGTCGAGCTGGCGGGTGACGAGAAGGTCATCTATGACGGTGAGGAGCACAATGCGGCCAACCTCTATGACGCGTTGAAGGAAGGCACCTATGGCAAGTGGTAAGCCAAGCCTTTCAGCTGCCGCGTGCCAACTGACAATTTATCGGAGGAGCCCCTGATGGCCGTCGAGATCAATTCCAAGATCGTTTCCTACAGCGTCAAGAAGGCGGTGGAAGAGCCGCCGCTGGCCGAGGAGAACCCGCTCACGGTCCGCATTCCCTCGCGTCCCGAGGGGACCCTGGAGGCCGTGTCGGAGAAGATCTCCTATGTCGGCGCCGAAGGCCGCAAGAAGGTCTACCTGCTGGTGTCGTTCATGCCCGTCGAGGGCGTGCTCAACGGCAAGCGTGTGGTGATCGAGCGTCCGGTGGAGTTCTTCTTCCCCTCCGGCCAGCTCTCCAGCGAGCACCAGTGGATCACCGCCACCATGCGTAGCCTCTCGCTGGCGGCCCGTGGCGGTTATGTCACCCAGGCGGTGGCCGACCTGCGCAAGGTGGCCTGGGACAAGGGCCTGGTGCGCTGCGGCATGAACCGCTGGGGCAAGCCGATGTTCCATGATTCCGAGGTCGCGGCCATCGCCTGGTCGATCCAGCAGATCCTCTATCGGCGTGGTTTCCTCGACCAGGACGGCAATCAGGTTCCGGTGGAGGAGCTGGTGACGCGCTACGCCCAGCGTCAGGCCAGCGGCCACCTCTGGGTGCCGCCTACCGCGGAGGAGATCGAGCAGGCCGAGCGCAAGACACAGGAGGCCGCAAAGAGCCAGGAGGCCGGCAAGGCCAAGGGCGATGGTCCCACCGTGGTCGGCCACTGCCCCGAGTGCAACGGCGAGCTGGTCATGATGGACGGCTGCCCCACCTGCTACTCCGGCTGCGGCTGGTCCAAGTGCGGATAACAGCAGTGCGAGGCTAACCGCCAGCCTCGCACCCTCCACCACCCCGGGTCACGAGAGTGACCCGGGGTGGTGCGTTTGGGGGCGTCAGCCGCGTAGCTCGACCCACCCGAAATGACGGCGCAGCCGGTGTGCCAGGCTTTCGGCGGCTCGCCGTGCCGGCTCCATGCCGCTTGCCGTCTCGCAGTAGCCACACTGCAGGGGACACCCCAGCAGGTAGACCACCGCCGCCCGGCGCCTACCCGAGACCGGCGGTCCGGCTGTGATCCATGCCAGGGCGGGCGTGCCAGTAGCCGTCGCAGACCTCGGCGTCGACCAGGCTGAGCGGGTCGGGCGAGGGGAGCTCACCCCGGCGCGCCGCATCGAAGGCCATGACCACATCCGCCATGCCCTCCGGGCGTGGGCTCAGGCGTGCCACGCCGACACCCATCTCGGCCATGCCCGATACCTCGTGGCGCAGGTCCTGGCAGGCACCGGAGAGGGTCTGGATGCCGTTGAGGGTAAACACCTGGTGGGATGCCTCTTGAGTGCGCAGTGCCAGCCCCTCGGGATGTTTCTGGCAGACGAACTGGCAGCGGTCCTTGGGTTTCTGGTAGCGCCGCGCCGTGAAGCAGCGTGACGACCAGGCCAGCGGGAGGTGGCCGTAGGCGAACACCTCACAGGGGGCGTCGAGGCCCTGCTGGCGGCAGTCGTCGAGCAGGCGGGCCAGATCGTCCCGGGACATCTCCACCGGGGCCTGCCAGCGCCGCATGCCGGCGCGGGAGAGGACCGCCAGGGTCGCGGGGTTGTAGAGGTTGAGGGCGGCGCCGGCCACGAAGGGTCGGTTCGCCGCCGACAGGCGCTGCAGCGCGCTCTGGTCGTTGGCCTCGACCAGGAATTCGCCGTTGTCGCACAGCTTGCGCAGATCGCGCAGGTCGGCCTCGGACTCGATCAGGGTCTGGCTCGAGAGCACCACCTGCTTGCCGCTCTGGGCGAGTTCGCGGCCTATTCCCAGCCAGTCATCGAGCTTCATGTCGCGCCGCCGCGAGCAGACCGACTCACCGAGATGAACGATCTCCACCGGCCAGTCGGCGGCCTCGCGATAGAAGTCGGCATAATGTTCGCGGGTCCAGTAGAAGAGCACCGGGCCGAGCGACAGCTGAAGCGTGGGGGTAGCGGGCATGGGGCTCTCCTATTTCCAGCGGCGCTCGTAGGCGCCCAGGGTGGTCGTGCTGCCTTCCGAGACCTCGCCCAGACCGGTCATCCAGGCGGGCTCGGTGTGGAAGCGTCCCGGGGCTCGTGCCAGGCGGTCCAGGGCCTGACGCCAGATGCCGGCCACCTTCGAGACATAGGCCGGGCTGCGCTGGCGCCCCTCGATCTTCACTGCGGCGATACCGAGCTCCGCAAGCTCCGGCAGCAGCTCCAGGGTGTTGAGGCTGGTGGGTTCCTCGATGGCGTGATAGGTCTCGCCCTCTACCTCGAAGCGCCCCTTGCACAGGGTGGGGTAGCCGGCGTTCTCGCCCTCGCCGTAGCGGTCGATCAGCACGCCGTTCAGGCGCGACTCGAGGCCCTCCGGGGTCTCCTCCCAGCGCACATGGGCCGCCGGGGAGCAGACGCCGCGGGTGTTGGGGGACTCGCCGGTCAGGTAGGAGGAGAGATAGCAGCGCCCCTCGGCCATGATGCACAGGCTGCCGAAGGCGAATACCTCGAGCTCCACCGGGCTCTGCTTCGCCAGGTCGCGTACCTGGGTCATGGAGAGCACCCGGGGCAGCACGGCGCGCTTGATGCCGAACTGGTCGTGGTAGAAGCGCAGCGCCTCATAGCTGGTCGCCGAGCCCTGCACCGAGAGGTGGCGGGCGAGATCCGGGTGGCGGCGGGCGGCATAGTCGAGCAGCCCCATGTCGGCCATGATCAGGGCGTCGACGCCGAGATCCGCGGCCTGGTCCACGGCGCGGGTCCACATCGCCCAGCCGTCCGGCTGCGGGTAGGTATTGATGGCGCAGAAGACCCGCTTGCCCCGGGCGTGAGCGTAGTCGATGCCCTCCCTGGCACGCTTGTCGGTGAAGTTGAGGCCGGCGAACTGACGGGCGTTGGTGGTGTTCTGAAAGCCGAAATAGACGGCATCGGCCCCTTCATCCACGGCGCGCTTGAGGGCGGGCAGGTTGCCGGCGGGGCAGACGAGCTCCATGGTGAGCCTCCTGTGGTGGGAACTCCGACCATGCTAGTCGACTATCCCGCGCGGCCTTTTGACTCGGGTCATAAGGAGGCGTAGTCGGGTCTGGCGTCGCAGGGCGGGTACCCCAGGCGCAGGGTATCGGGAATGCGCGTCAGGCCATCCGGCAGAGTCACCGCGGCGGCCTGGCTGGCCGTCGTGGTGGCCGCCCCCACGGCGATGCCCAGGCGAGCGCCGGCCAGCGCCAGCCCGTCGTTGACGCCGTCACCGATAAAGGCGACGCCCGAACGGCGCTCCAGCGCTGTGACGAAGTCTGACTTCTGCTCGGGTGAGTGGCCCGCCAGCACGCGCCCCGGCGGGATGCCCAGCCCTACGGCCAGGGTCGCGGCCGCGAATATCAGCGGCAGCAACCATCGGGCAAGGCGGTCGGCGAGGTGCTGCATGGCGCTCTTGCGACTGAGCAGGGCGCGCACCGAACGCGCGATGGCGTCGAGCCGGCGCGCGCCTCGACCGCGGCGGCGCAGCCGGCGCAGTGCATGCCCTCGACCGCCAGTACCCGCTCGACTTCGGTGGGCGCCGCCGCGTGAGCCCCGCCGGCGGCATTGGTGATGGTGACGTTCACTCTGGAAGAGTGAAGCTATCGCCGAGTGCCTCCACGCTCCAGGCGTCGTGATCGCCGTAGCGCTCCCGGTGCTCCTTTACCAGCGCCGGTTCGATCGCCGCGGCGTCGTTGTCCCAGGCGCCGCGGACATAGCTCAGCACCGCGGCCAGCTCCTCGGCGGAGAGCTTGTCACCGAAGGCCGGCATGTTGCCCTGGTACGCCTCGCCGTCCACCGTGATGGGGCCGCTCAGGCCATCGTTGACGATCGCGACCGGCAGGGCGGGATCATTCAGCAGCCAGCGGCTGCCGACCAGCGGGGGAAAGGTGCCGGCCACGCCCTGGCCGGTTGGTTGATGGCAGGCGGCACAGTGGGTGGCGAAGAGCTTCTCGCCGTTCACACCACTACTGGCTGGCTCCTGCACCACGGCGGTGCGGCTGTCACCGCCCGTCAGCGGGGCACCGATGTTCCAGGCGTAGTAGCCGACGCCCCACACCAGCAGTATGCCGATCCAGATTATCACCAGGCGCGGTACCGGCCGCTGCCCCTCGCTGGGTTCGGGGTTTTCGCGCCGCTGGGCGCGCCGGGTATCGCGGGAACTCATTGGCCTTCTCCTTGCGCCTGCGCCGTCTCCGCCTGGGGCAGAGTCGAGGCGGGGTAGGTGCGGTCGAGTGACAGCAGGTAGGAGGTCAGCTCCAGCGCCTCGCGGGTCGCCACCACGATGCCCGACTCGGGACCGTAGGGTTCGGGAATCTTGACCACGCGATCGCCCTCCGCGGGCGTATCGACCACGCGGAACAGGAAGCGATAGGCGGGCATGATGCTGCCTTCGACCACCGCGCGCGGGTTGTAGAGGTGCAGCAGGTGCCAGCCCACGCTGGGCTGGCGCGCCCCGATATTGAACAGGTCGGGCCCGGTGCGCATGGTGCCCATCAGGTGGGGCTGGTCGAAGGTGTAGTCGCCGGGCACCGAGGGCCGTCCCCAGCCGCGCTCGCCGTCGGCGCTGGAGAAGCCGGGGTCGCGGGGCTGCTGGCTGTGGCAGTAGACGCAGCCGTTGGCGATGTAGAGGTCCCGGCCGCGCTGCTGAGCCGTGGTGTAGGGCTCGAGCTGTTCTGGGACGGCCTCGGAAGAGAGCTGCACATAGGGCATGGCCACCAGGGTGAGCATGGCCAGCAGCAGGATGAGTGCCGCCCCGACCATGATCGCTAAGGCACGCTTCATTGCTGGGCCTCCACGCTGCTGTGCTTGTGCTGGCGCTCACCGGCGCGGAACAGCGTCGGCTGGCGCCGGTCCTTGCCGCGACGGGTCAGCATGGCCACGAAGTGCACGGCGAATATCAGATGACCCAGGGCCATCATGGCGCCGCCCAGGGTGCGCGCCTCCAGGTAGGGGAGGGTGAGGCGCACGATGTCCATGAATGGCGTGTCGGCGTCGAGCAGGGACAGGCCCTGTAGCCAGCCGCCTACGGAGAGCGCCACGACGTAGATCAGGATGCCGATCGAGACCAGCCAGAAGTGCAGGGTGATGAGGGGCCGCCAGGGCCACTCCCAGTTCAGCAGGCGCGGCATGATGAAGTAGATGGCGCCGAACAGGATCATGCTGAGGAAGGCGTACATCCCCAGGTGGGCGTGACCCACGGTGTAGTGGGTGAAGTGGGTGATGACATTGACGCTACGCAGCGCCTCCATGGAGCCCTGCAGCGACGACACGGTGTACATCAGCGCCCCGATCCAGACGAAGCGCAGGGTGGGCGAGCGCCGCAGCATGCCGAAGTGGCCCCACATGGTGCCATGGTGATTGATGGCGACGGTGATCACCGGTATCGACATCATCACGCTGTGCACGATGGAGAGCGTGACCAGCCAGGTCGGCACCGGCCCGCCCACCAGGTGATGGATACCCACCTGGCTGTAGAACAGCGCCAGCGACCAGAAGCCGATCAGCGACAGCTGATAGGAGATGATCGGCCGGCCCAGGATCTTGGGAATCATGTAGTAGGCGATGCCGACCCCGATGGGAGTCACCCAGAGCCCCAGCACGTTATGGGCGAACCACCAGTTGACGGTGGCACCGGAGGCGCCGGGGAAGAGGCCGGGCAGGTTGGCCAGCAGGAAGAGGATGGGAAACCATACCAGGGCGGCCAGCAGGTACCAGCTGGTGACATAGAGGTGCGAGACACGCCGATTGGCGGCCGTCAGCACCAGAGGAATGGCACACAGGCCGCCGCCGATCACGAACAGGATGTCGACCTGCCAGGGGAATTCCAGCCACTCCTCTCCGTCGGAAAGCCCCAGGTTGATCGCCACCAGGCCCAGAATCATGCCGAGGTTCCAGAGGCCGGCCCCCGACAAGGCGTATCTGCCGCCCACCAGTGCCGTCTTGAACAGTCGCGGAATCAAAAAGATCGCGACCCCGACGCCGGCCATGGATGCCCAGCCGTAGGCAACGGCATTGAGGTGCATGGGGCGAACCCGGCCGAAGGTGAGCCATTCGCTGTCGGCCAGCAGCTCGGGCCAGTGGAACTTGGCGGAGGTCAGCAGGCCGTAGCCGGAGCCAACCAGCAACCACAGCACCGCCGAGCCGAGCCAGGCCATCGTCGCGCGGCGGGAAGAGAGGTCCGCCTCTCCCCGCGCTCTCAGTTCGTCGGCGCTGACGTTGTCGTCGGTCGTTTCGGGGGTCACGGCGCGGGCCGGGTCCTCGCTGTACCCCTCCTCGCCCTCGAGAAAGATGGTTCTGGCGGCGAGTCGGCCGTGACTGAACTGGTTGGTGGCGATGGACCAGATTAACAGCAGCAGGCCCACTGCCGATACCACGAATGTGATGATAAGCAGGATAGCAATGGTGGGGGTCATGGAGTGCCTTCGGTACTGTCTGCCTGCGCCGTCGTTGCAGGTTGGCCGGACAGGGAACGCTTTGTCGGGAGTTAGGTAGAACGGTGTGATTAACGCCCAATCTAACTTGATGATATATTGATGTATAATGAATATATGGGCGATTTGATATCAATAATGTTGATTCATGAGGGCGGATGGATATCGAACTGGCCAGGACATTCCTGGAGATTCTGCGCTACGGCAGCTTCAGTGGGGCGGCGGAGTCACAGCATGTCACGCAGACCACGGTCACCATGCGGATGCGCAAGCTGGAAGAGCGTCTCGGTTGCCGGTTACTGGAGCGCAATCGTGGTGGGGTGGCGATGACTGCCGATGGCGAGCGCTTTGCCGAGCATGCAGCACGACTGGTGCAGGTGTGGGAGGCCGCTCAGCGCGAGCTGCCCCTGCCCCAGGGCATTCGGCGAGTGCTCTCGCTGGGAGGGGAGACCAGCCTGTGGGACCCTCTGCTGACAGGTTGGCTAAATGCCCTCCGGGAGTCACAGCCTCAACTGGCGGTACGCATCGAGGTCGGTGCCCGTCACGAGCTTCAGGAGAAGTTGACCCAGGGCATGCTGGATGCGGCCCTGGTGCATCAGGTGGATTACTGGCCCAGCATGCAGGTCGAGCTCCTGCAAGAGGAAAGGCTGGTGATGGTGCGCACGCCGGGAGCCGATGCCACCAGCCCCTATCTTTATGTGGATTGGGGAGAGCTTTTCCGCCGTGAGCATGATGCGGCGCTGCCCCAGTTTGCCAGCCCGGTAATCGAGGTGAACCTGGGGCCGCTGGCCCTGCACTATCTCCTCAGCCATTCGGGGATGGGCTACTTTCGGCTAGGCGTCGTTCAATCCTACCTCGACCAGGGAGTACTCGAGCGAGTCCCTGGCATGCCGGAGTTCTCCTATCCTGTCTATCTGCTCCATCCGCGCGAGCGCAGGCCGGCGGGACTCGATGACGCTCTCGCGCTTCTGTATCGACAAGTGGGCAGGATGGAATGACGGGCGACCGATGCAGGATGTCGCCAGTCGCCATCGTGATGGCGAAGTATCCCGGAAAGAGCCCGGCCGCGGCGCGATCGAGCCGCATGGCACTGCGCCTGAGCAGGGTCGGCATCAGCTCCCCGGCTCCGGGCCCAGCGCCTGGAGCAGGTCGGCAAGCAGGTCCTCGACATCTTCCAGGCCGACAGAGAGGCGCAGCATGCCGTCGCTGATGCCGCGACGTGTGCGCTCCTCGGCCGAGAGATCCGCATGGGAGGTGGTGCAGAGCTGGGTCACCAGGCTCTCGGCACCCCCGAGGCTTGGGGCCAGGGCGAAGAGTGCCAGCCGGTCGGCCACGGCGGTGGCGGCAGCGCGCCCGCCGGCAATCTCCAGGGTGAGCATGCCACCGAAGCCACGCATCTGACGCCTTGCCAACGAATGCCCGGGGTGTGAGTGCAGGCCGGGATAGAGCACCCGGTCGATGGCGGGATGATCCAGCAGTGCCTCCGCGATGGCCTGGGCGGAAGCCTCATGTCGCTGCATGCGCAGCGGCAGGGTACGCAGGCTTCTCGACAGCAGCGAGGCTATCTGGGGGGAAAGGGCGCTGCCCAGGTTCTGACGCCATCGCCACATCGGCTCGAGCAGCCTGGCCGGCCCCATGACGGCACCGGCGGTCAGGTCGCTGTGCCCGCCTAGGTACTTGGTGGCGCTGTGTACCACGATATCGGCGCCCAGCGCCAGCGACTGCTGATTGATGGGGGTAGCGAAGGTGGCATCCACCGCCACCAGGGCGCCGTGGCGGTGGGCCTGCTCGGCCACCGCCGCGATATCGATCAGCTGCAGCGTCGGATTGGTCGGTGTTTCCAGGTAGACCAGCCCCGCACCCGACGCCAGCAGACGCTCCAGCGTATCGGGGTCATGCCCTTCCGGCATGAAGTGCGTCTCGATGCCCAGTTCGGGAAGCTGCTGCTCGAGCAGGCCCAGGGTACCGCCATACACCTCGCCCAGGCAGACAATGCCGCGCCGACCATGACTCAGGAACAGGGTGCTGATGGCGGCCATGCCGGATGAGAAGGCCCAGGCCGCCTCGGCTCCCTCCAGCGAGGCCAGTGTCTCCTCCAGGGCAAAGAGAGTGGGATTGAGGCCATAGCGGGAGTAGAGAGGGCCGCGGTGGTGTCCCTCGGTTACCTCCAGCAGCGCGGCGGTGTCGGGATAGGCGAAGGTGGTGGTGTCGTAGATCGGCATATGCGGACTGCCGAAGGCATCACGCTGTTGCTGGCCATGGATGGCCCGGGTGGCGGGCCCGAGGTGGGGCGAGCGAGTCTGTGGCATCCTGATTCTCCGACGAGTCGTGCCTGAATCTAGCCCTGTTTTCCCATGTTATCCATTTTATTACAATAAGTTAGAGTGATTGAGTAAGGCATGGTTCATGATATTCAGTGACTTTCCCGCATAAATTGATCGTGGTCAGAGATGTGATAACGAGGCCTGGCAGAGACGACAGGTGACCGCCGAAGGTAGTAATCAATTACTATCTTTTGAGATGCCAGCATGCCTATTTTCCATCACGCACGACGCTCAGGAATCCGCTCCGTCGTTGGCCTGCTGCTGGCGACACTGCTGGTACAACTCCCATTACTACAATCCCTTCTATAACACAGCGCTTGAACAGCATAACAGCGACGCCGCCCTGGCCGGGGCGGCGCTGCTATGCGTATAGCTGTTATGCGTATCTAGGTGTGAGCGGCTTCAGGCGACGCCGAGGGGCTGCGAGGGGCCGAAGTGCTCGTAATGGCGGCGCTCATCGGGCACTCCCAGCTCGGCCAGCGCCCTGTCCACGGCGGTCATGAAGCCCTGGGGGCCGACGAAGTAGCAGCGGCCGCCTTTCGGCAGGTAGCTTGCCAGCAGGTCGCGATCGATTCGCCCGCTATGGTCGGCGGCACTGCCGGACTCGTGGATGCTGATGGCGTGTAGCCGCTCGGGGTGCTTCGCGGCCAGGGCTGCGACCTCGTCACGGAAGGCATGGTGCTCGGCATCCAGGGCGGCATGCAGATAGACCACGCGTCGTCCCTGGCGCAGGGCATGGTGTGCCATGGGCAGCAGCGGCGTCTGGCCGACCCCACCGCTGGCCAGAAGAAGAGGCTCGTCACCCTCGGCCAGGGTCAGGTCGCCGGCCGGTGGCAGCAGCGCCAGGGTATCACCCACCCCCATGGCGTCATGCAGATGGCGGCTGGCTCGGCCCTTTGGCTCGCGCTTGACCGAGATCCGGTAGCTCTGGCCGTTGGGCAGGGCCGACAGGCTGTAGTGTCGATAGACCGGCTCACCGTCGAGGGTCAGGCGTACGCCGATGTACTGGCCTGGCACATGGTCGGCGACGGGGCCAGCGTCCACCGGCTCGAGCACGAAGGAGCGGATCACCGCACTCTCCTGGCGAACGGCGGCGATGCGGAACTCACGCGGCCCGCGCCAGCCGCCGGGGCACCGTTCGAACTCGCGATAGCGATACTCCTCCAGCTCGATAAGCAGGCCGGCCAGCTCCTCGTAGACGCCCTGCCAGGCGGCCGCGACCTCCGGCGTCACGGCATCGCCCAGCACCTCACCGATGGCGGCCATCAGGCATTCGCCGACCAGCGGGTAGTGCTCGGGTCGGATATCCAGGGAGACGTGCTTGCCGACGACGATGGCCAGGGTCTCGCGTACCTTTTCACGATCATGGCGCAGCTGCACATAGGCGAGCACGGCGGCCGCCAGCGCCCGTGGCTGGCCGCCATCGGCCTGATGAGCCTGGTTGAACAGCGGCTTCACTTGTGGGTAGCGCTGGAACAGCAGCGGGTAGAAGCGTTGGGTGATGGCGTCGAGGTGTTCGGCGACCACCGGGGCGGTGGCGGCGATCAGGTGTTCCTGCTCCTGGGTCAGCATCGAGGGGCTCCGTGGCGGGGGATGTGTTTAAGATGCGTACAAAATACATCTTTATTATCCTCGACACCACCCCGTGACACTACGCCGCGGCAAGGCTTCTGGCTCAAACGCTCCTGGCTCAGTAGGCCCAGACGATGGCCATCAGCAGTCCCCAGGCCAGCACACCGGCGGCCATGATGGTGTAGGTGGCCGACATGGTGTTGATGTCGTTGTCGCGGCGTTCGCACAGCGCCTGAAGCCCGTGATAGACGAGGCTGCAGGAGATGCCCAGGGCCACCAGCACCGCCAGGGCATTGAGCAGCAGGCTGGGGATCAGCAGCACGATCGCCGATGACCACAGCGGCAGTGGTGCGAGGGCCGCCAGCAGGTAGGCGTCGTGATAGTCGATCGAGAGTTCACGGGTGCCATTGACGACGGCGTGGATCAGCCAGCCCATCACGAAGAAGGTCAATAGCTCGGCCAGGAACAGGATGGTGGTGATAAAGCGCCACTCCCTGTCGGCGAAGCCCATGACGAAGTCATCCCCGTAGTGGGTACCGGCGTAGTAGAGCAGCACCGGCGGCAGTAGCGACATGGGCAGCACCAGGCACCAGCCCAGGGCAGGAATCGACGGCTTGCGGCCCTGCAGCGACTTCCAGCCCGCCTGGTGGGTAAAGGGCAGTCGAATCACGGTCAGCGGGTTCATTGCGGTATCCTCGGCGGTGGAAAAATATCATTATATGATATTATTGCTTAACGTTTAGGCAGCAACCTTCCTGCTGTCAAGCGGCTGAGACGTTGACCATGCCCATGCTGGATGCCCCTTATGAGCGATGACGCCCTTACCAAGCAGGACTTTCAGCGCCTTTCTCACTTTCGCTACCAGCTACGCTGCTTTCTGCGTCAGAGCGAGGATATCTGTCGCGAGCACGGCCTGACGCCGCTGCAGTACCAGCTGCTGCTTCATCTGCTGGGGTTCGAGAGGCGGGAGTGGGCGTCTATCGGCGAGCTGGCGGAGCGGCTCCAGGCCAAGCACCACGGCACGGTGGCGCTGGTCGATCGCTGCGAACAGCTGGGCCTGGTGGAGCGCCGCACGAGTCGTGGCGACCGCCGGCGTATCGAGGTGCACCTGCTGGACCGTGGCGCCGAGCTGGCCCGGCGGATTGCCGAGCTGCACCAGCCGGAACTGCGTCACCTGCATGAGGAGTTCCACCTTCCCGGATGGCCCGAGCTGACCTGAGTGGCGAAGGGGCAAGCTGACCTGAATCAATGCGCACCGGGCCGTCTTTTGGTCTCCTTGCTGCGTTTCTCACCCGATTCGAGGAGATGACATGAGCGATACACGCCAGCAGGACTGGGACCCCCGCGCCGAGGATGTCCTCGACGACCAGATTGCCGCCTATGACAGGATGCGCGGCCGCTGCCCGGTGGCCTTCAGCGACTACCTGCAGTGGTCCTTGTTTCGCCATGCAGACGTGATGCGCGTTCTCGAGGATCACGACACCTTCAGCAATGCGGCCAGCCGTCACCTCTCGGTGCCCAATGCCATGGACCCGCCCGAACACACGCACTTTCGGCGCATCATCGAGCCCTATTTCGGGCCCGAGGCCATGGCCGAGTTTGCCCCGCAGTGCCGTGCCATCGCCGAGGGGGTGGTGGCCCGGCTTCCCGCCGACGGAGAGGTGGAGGCGATGGCCGAGATGGGGCAGGACTTCGCTCTGGAGATCCAGTGTGCCTTCATGGGCTGGCCGACCACGCTGCACGAGCCGCTGCGGGCCTGGGTGAAGCGCCAGCAGGCCGCCACCCTGGCCCAGGATCGTGAGGCGCTGGGGGAGCTGGCCTGTGAGTTCGACGGGGTGATCCGCGAGCAGCTGGCCAGCCGTCGCACGGCCGGCGATGATGCCCCGGATGATGTCACCACCCGCATCATGAACGAGACCGTCGAGGGCCGTGTGCTGACCGACGAGGAGATCGTCAGCATCCTGCGCAACTGGACGGTGGGGGAGCTCGGCACCATCTCGGCGAGCATCGGTATCCTGATGCGCTACCTGGCCGCCGACCCCGAGCTGCAGGGGCGGCTGCGTGCCGATCGCCACCAGCTCTCGACGGCCATCGACGAGATCCTGCGCCTCGATGCGCCGTTGATGTCCAATCGGCGCATCGCCACCCGTGCGGTGGAGGTCGGCGGCCGTCGCCTCGAGGCCGGCGAACGCCTGACGATCCTGTGGGGCTCGGCCAATCGCGACGAGGCGGTATTCGAGGCTCCCGACGAGGTCCGCCTGGATCGCGATCCTGCAGACAACCTGCTCTACGGGGCGGGAATCCATGTCTGTCCCGGAGCGCCGCTGGCGCGCATGGAGCTCGAGGACTTCATGGATGCGCTGCTCGACGCCACGGTCGACATCGCCCCGCTGCCGGGTCGCCCCGCGGTACGCGCGCTCTATCCTGCCGGCGGCTACTCCGAGGTGCCGCTGCACGTGCGTCGCTGATCCCTCACTATCTTCTCCCTTAGCCCTCATAAAGCAGATAGCGAGAGGCGCCGGGGCAGACCGAAGAGGGGGCCGGGGTAGCGCCAGAAATGGGTTTACAGCGCCCCCTCGTCGAGCAGCTAGTCAACTCCGGTTGCTTCGCTCCGGCGGCGGAACGGCCTTTCTAATAAGAAGTATTTTTGATGCCTGTCATGGAAGTCATGCGCCCGTCGGCGCACAATGATCCCATCCAAGCCTCCTGACGGGGTATCCTGACATGTCCTCCTCCCGCACCAGCCAGACCGCCATCTCGCCGACGCATCTACCCGTGGCGCGCCTGGCCTTTCGGCCCTTCTTCCTGCTCGCCGCGCTGTTCAGCATCCTCTCCCTGGTGGTGTGGTTCGCCTTCTGGCACGGCGATATCCTGCTGCGCCCCCAAGGGGGGCTGATGTTCTGGCACCAGCACGAGATGCTGTTCGGCTTCGCCACCGCCGTGGTGGCGGGCTTCCTGCTCACCGCGGTGCAGAACTGGACCGGACTGCCCAGCCTGCGGGGCGGCCCGCTGCTGGGCCTGGTCGGACTCTGGTTGCTGGCGCGGGTGCTGATGGCCTTTCCCATGGCGCTGCCGGGCTGGCTGGTGGCGGCGGTCGATCTCGCCTTCCTGCCGCTGGTGGCGGCGGTGATGGCGAGTCTGGTGATTCGCGCCCGGCGCTGGCGAAACCTGATCTTCCTGCCGGCCCTGGGGCTTCTGACCCTGGCCAACCTGCTGATGCACCTGGGTGTCTTGAGCGGCAAGGCGGAGCTGATCCGCCCCGCCGCGCACCTGGCGGTATTGCTGATCACGCTGCTGATGGTGGTGGTGGGCGGTCGGGTGATCGCCATGTTCACCGCCAACCGGCTGGGCCTCACGCGCAAGCCACCGATTCCGGCCCTCGAGACCCTGAGCCTGGGCAGCGTGATGGCGGTGGTGGTGAGCCAGCTGCTTGTTGCCCTGGGGGTGGCGCTACCGGCGTGGCTGTTGGCAGGGCTGATGGGGCTTGCGGCACTGGCCAATGCCGTGCGCATGTCGCGCTGGGGCGGCCTGCACAGCTGGCGCGAGCCGCTGCTGTGGGGACTGCATCTGAGTTACGCCTGCATTCCGCTGGGCCTCGCCATGTGGGCCCTGGCGCTGCTCGCCGACAGCCGCGCCGATGCCGCGCTGCATGCCCTGACCATCGGTGGCATGGGCACCATGATGCTCTCGATGATGGCACGCGTCTCGCTGGGCCATACCGCGCGCCCCGTCCGTACGCTGCCCGGCATCGGTGTGGCCCTGGGGCTGCTGGTGGCCGCCGCACTGCTGCGTTCACCGGTACTGGTACTGTTCCCGCAGATCACCCACTGGACCTATAACCTGGGAATCATCTTCTGGTGCCTGGCCTACGGGGTCTTCCTGTTCCACTATACGGGCCCGCTGCTGTCGCCGCGTGCCGATGGCAAGGATGGCTAACCCGAGACAAGGAACCCCTCGTGATGGAGAACTACCTGGTGATCAAGCATCTGCATATCACCGCCGCCACCCTGAGCATTCTCTTCTTCATGCTGCGTGCCGTCTGGTCGGTGCGCGAGGCGTCGCTGCTGCAGGCGCGCTGGGTCAGGATCGCCCCCCATATCATCGACACCCTGCTGTTGACGCTGGGTGTGGTGCTGATGGTGATGCTCTCCCTGTGGCCCCATCAGCACCCCTGGCTCGCCGCCAAGCTGATCGCCCTGCTGGCCTATATCGGCCTGGGAACCGTGGCGATCAAGCGTGGGCGGAGCCCGGCGACGCGCGACATGGCCGCCGTGGCCGCGGTGCTCGTCTTCCTCTATATGCTGGGGGCGGCCATCCGTCATAGCGCGCTCTCCTGGCTGGCCTGACTCGAGAGCCACATGACATCGATCCGCCGTGACGTGGGGCGAGTCGATAGGCCTATACTGATGTGACACTCCTCCGCAGCAAGGAAAATGGCATGTCGAAACAGGATCTACCTTCCGGTGCCGGCCAGGTGGCCGAGCAGTATCCCTAGGTGTGGGACGCCTACGCCGAGCTGGGCAAGGCCTGCGCCGAGAGCGGCCCGCTGGATGCCCGCACGCGTCGGCTGGTAAAGCTGGCCCTGGCCGTGGGTGCGCGCTCCGAGGGTGCCGTGCACTCCCATGCCCGCCGCGCCCTGGAGGAGGGCGAGACCAGCGAAGCCCTCAAGCAGGTGGCCATGCTGTCTATCCCCACCCTGGGGCTGCCGCGTGGTGTCGCCGCCCTCACCTGGATCGAGGACATCACCGACGAGCGCTGAGCACCATCCTCGGGCGACAGATTTCTCACCCCTGTCGCCCCTTCCTTCCCGCACTAATTGACCGGCGTCAAAGTCTGACGCCCTTCTCGTCTGCTAGTCTTAACATGTATCGATAATGCATGTTAATAAATCGCCAGGCGCCAATCGCAGATCAGCGACGCGCCTGCCAGACGAGCAAGGGGGAAAGGCTCATGGCCGACGGTCTCACCAAGTCGGCGGCTCGCAATATCTTCTATGGCGGGTCGCTGTTCTTCTTTCTGCTGTTTGCCGCCCTGACGGCGCACAGCCACTGGTACATGGTCACCAAGTCCACCGACAAGGAGGGGCTCACCGAGTCGGTCGTGGAAGGCAAGCACATCTGGGAAAGGAACATGTGTGTCAACTGCCACAGCATCATGGGCGAGGGCGCCTACTTCGCACCGGAGCTGGGCAACGTCTGGGAGCGCTACGGCGGCCACCAGAACCCCGAGGCGGCGCGTGCCGGCCTGGCCGCGTGGATTCGTGCCCAGCCCCTGGGCACCCAGGGCCGCCGCCAGATGCCGGCCTATGACTTCAGCGACGAGGAGATGAGCGCGCTGATCGACTTCCTCGAGTGGACCGACAGCATCGACGACCAGGACTGGCCACCACATCCCGCCGGGTAAGCCACCTGACCGCGGGGTCGTCTGACCGCCGGACCGCCGCAACGCGGATGAATCAAGGAGAACGACACCGATGAAATATGAAACCCAGAAGGTGGCACTGCCATTCTTCATGGTGGCCATGGCGCTCTTTGCCCTGCAGATCGTCTTCGGGCTGCTGGCCGCCGCCGTCTATGTCTGGCCGAACTTCATGGCCGAGGCCATGCCCTTCAATATCATGCGGGTGAGCCATACCAACCTGCTGATCGTGTGGCTGCTGCTTGGCTTCATGGGCTCCACCTACTATTTGATGCCGGAAGAGGCGGAGCGCGAGATCCATAGCCCCACCATCGCCTATATCCAGCTGGCGATCTTCGCCTTCGCCGGTGCCGCGGCACTGGTCGGCTACCAGTTCGGGATCCACGAGGGGCGCGAGTTCCTGGAGCAGCCGTTCTGGGTCAAGGTGCTGATCACCATCTCCTTCCTGATGTTCCTGTTCAACACCAGCATGACGCTCGCCAAGGGGCGCAGAACCGCCATCAACATGGTGCTGATGCTGGGCCTGTGGCTGGCCGCGGTGTTCTGGCTGTTCGCCTTCTATAACCCCAGCAACCTCGCCGTGGACAAGCTCTACTGGTGGTGGGTGGTGCACCTCTGGGTCGAGGGCGTCTGGGAGCTGATCATGGCCTCCCTGCTCGGCTACCTGTTGATCAAGATGACCGGCGTCGACCGCGAGGTGATCGAGAAGTGGCTCTACGTCATCGTCGGCCTGGCGCTGTTCTCGGGCCTGCTGGGCACCGGTCACCACTACTACTGGATCGGTGCGCCGAGCTACTGGCAGCCCATCGGCAGCATCTTTTCCACCCTGGAGGTGCTCCCCTTCTTCGCCATGGTGGTGTTCGCCTTCACCATGTTCTGGAAGGGTAGCCGTAACCATCCCAACAAGGCCGCCATGCTGTGGGCACTCGGCTGCCCGACCATGGCCTTCTTCGGCGCCGGCGTATGGGGCTTCATGCACACCCTGCACTGGGTCAACTACTACAGCCACGGCACCCAGGTCACCGCGGCCCACGGCCACCTGGCCTTCTACGGGGCCTATGTGATGCTGTTGCTGGGCATCATCAGCTTCGCCATGCCCCAGCTGCGCCGCGTGCAGCCCTACAACCAGGTGATCAACATGTGGGGCTTCTGGATCATGACCGGCGCCATGGCCTTCATGACCTTCACGCTGACCTTTGCAGGCGTCGTCCAGACCCACCTGCAGCGTGTGCTGGGCATGAACTTCATGGAGGTGCAGGACCAGCTGGTGCTGTTCTATGGCATGCGGCTGGGCGCCGGCATCGCCGTGGCCATCGGTGCCTGCCTGCTGCTCTATGCCTTCTTCGGCCCTGTCCGTGAGCAGGTCCCCGCTGGTGGCACCCAGTTGACCGCAGGCCCGGGTCGCGCCTGATCACCCGAGGGCCCCGCAAGGGGCCCCCTTCGATTGTCTTTGCTGATTGTCTTTGCTGATGGTTTTTGATGACTGTCCCTGATGGAGTTATGCCATGACCCTCTCCACCGCGGCGGCGCAGCCCGCCGACCGGGAGATTCCCTACTACGACAGCGTGGGCAACGAGTGTGCGATGTTCGAGCACGCCTATGCCCAGCGCCTGCCGCTGCTGCTCAAGGGCCCCACCGGCTGCGGGAAGACCCGCTTCGTCAGTCATATGGCTGCCAGACTGGGCAAGCCGCTGTTCACCGTCTCCTGTCACGACGACCTTACCGCCGCCGACCTTACCGGACGCTACCTGCTGCAGGGCGGCGAGACACGCTGGGTCGATGGGCCTCTCACCCGCGCCGTGCGCGAGGGCGGCATCTGCTACCTCGACGAAGTGGTCGAGGCGCGTAAGGATGTCACCGTGGTGCTGCACCCGCTGACCGACGACCGCCGACTGCTGCCGCTGGAGCGTACCGGCGAGCTGCTCGAGGCGCCGGACGACTTCATGCTGGTGGTCTCCTACAACCCCGGTTACCAGCATATCCTCAAGTCACTCAAGCCCAGCACCCGCCAGCGCTTCGTGGCGATGACCTTCGACTTCCCCCCGCCGAAGGTCGAGCGCGACATCGTGGCCCGCGAGAGCGGCCTGGAACCGGATCGCTGTGCGGCACTGGTCAATCTGGCGGCCAGCCTGCGGGCCATGAAGGGCCAGGATCTGGAGGAGGGCATCTCCACTCGCCTGCTGGTCTACTGCGCGACCCTGATCCAGGCCGGCATGCCGATCCGAGACGCCGCCCGCGCCACCCTGGTGGAGCCGCTTACCGACGACGCGGACGTCCAGGAAGGGTTGATGGAAGCCATTCGGGCGACCTTCGGCTGAGACGATACCGATAGGGTGCCGAGGAATCTGGCAGATACGGCTCGCCGGACAGGGGCGCCGGGGGCAGGTCGAAGAGGAGGTCATTTGCCAGGGATGGCAAATGTAGCGCCCAGGGACGGGTTCACAGCGCCTCCTCGTAGGGCCTGCCACCGGGGAAAGCCCCGGCGGTCCATCCGTGCTGCGTCACACCGGCTCGACACGTATATCAGGAGGCTATGGATGCTGGACTTTCTTGAGGTCGAGGAGACCGTCGGCCGCTACTGGCACCGCTGGGCTTCCGGGGCGGCGAGCTACCCCGACCATCCCGAGGCGGCGATCAGCCTCGAGAGCCTGCGCCCCATGCTCGGCGTCTTCTTTCGTGCCGGCGGAGGAGAGCAGGGCATCGAGGTGGCCGCCATCGCCCGGCGCGCCTCGGCCCACCGGCTGAGCCTGCGCCAGCGCCTGGGTCTCGACGAGGAGTCCCTCGACCAGGCCCGCCGCGATGAGGAGCATCTGCTGCTGCCACCGCGCCTGGCGCTGTTTCCCGAGGCCGCCCTCAACCGCGACCTCTATCTATGGCTGACCGCCTATCTGGCCGAGGCGCGGCCGCGGAGTCTTCCCGAGGATCCCCTGCAGGCCGACCTGACGCGGCTGCGCGAGGCGCGCCGTACCACCCGGGCCGCCCTGGCGCGCTTCCCCGGGCTGACCGAGCGCTATATGCGGCTGTGTGGCGAGCTGCTCGCCATCCGTCCCCAGCGCAAGCGCCTGCCCGCCATGGAGCGGGCCCTGGAGGCCGCACTCTGTGCCGAGCTGGGGGCGCTTGACCCCGAGGACGCCTGGGCGGTGGCCATGCAGCGCGCCATCCGTGAGGATGACTTCCCCCTCGAGGAGTTTCGTGCCCCCCGCGGCTATCGTCCGCCGCTGCCGGTGCCGCTCTGGGGTCAGGCGGTAACCCTTGGGACCAGCAGCGGCGCCCGCGAGGAGAGGGCGGATGACGAGGAGCTGCCCGATGCCGCCGCCTCGGCCGACGACGACCATGGCAAGCGCCAGGCCGATCGCCGCGAGCAGGAGCAGGCCGATCGAGATGATCCACTGATGCTCAACAATATGGAGAAGATGCTCTCCTGGGCCGAGATGGTGAACCTCAATCGTCATGTGGAGGACGAGGAGGAGGAGGCGAGGCAGGCGGCGGACCAGATGGACGAGATCGTGCTCAGCGCCAATCGCAAGAAGGCCGCCTCCCGCCTCAAGCTCGACCTCGACCTGGCGCCTGAGGAGGCCGCCGGTGGCCGCCTCAAGGGCAAGCACCCCTACCCGGAGTGGAACCACCGCAAGCAGGCCTATCTGCCCGATCACTGCCTGGTGCTCAGCGATGTGCAGAGCGAGGAGGGGGAGAACTGGGAACCGGATGAGGCGACCCGTCGGCGTATCCGTCGCGTGCGGCGCGAATTCGAGGCGCTGCGCCCGCGGCGCGAGATCCTGCGCGGTCAGCTGGATGGCAGCGAGCTCGACATGGACGCGGTGATTCGTTCGCGCTGCGACCTGGCCGCCACCGGCGAGGCGAGTGACCGCCTCTATCTGGCCAGCCGCACCCAGGCTCGGGACCTGGCGGTCTCGATCCTGGTGGATGTGTCGCTCTCCACCGAGGCGTGGCTGCAGGATCGCCGCGTGCTCGATGTGGCCAAGGAGGCCCTGCTGGTGCTGGGGCACGGTCTGGCGGGCTGCGGCGACGACTACTCGATCCACAGCTTCACCTCCCAGCGTCGCCACAAGGTGTGGGTCAATACGCTAAAGTCGTTCGACGAGCCCATGGGGGAGCGGGTGACGCGGCGTATCTCGGCGCTGAAGCCGGGTAGCTACACGCGCATGGGACCGGCGATTCGTCACCTCTCCAGGCAGCTGAGCGAGCGTCCCAACCGTCATCGCCTGCTGCTGATGCTGACCGACGGCAAGCCCAACGATAACGACTACTATGAGGGCCGCTACGGTATCGAGGATACCCGCAAGGCGGTGCTCGAGGCGCGGCGCCAGGAGGTGAAGGTGTTCGGGGTGACCATCGATCGCGAGGCGGGGCAGTATATCCCTCATCTGTTCGGTCGCGGTGGCTACGCCATCGTACAGCGTCCCGAGCACCTCGCCCTGGCGTTGCCGAGCATCTATCGCCAGATCATCGCCACCTGAGCCGCTGTCATCCGAACCATCGCCGAGGAGATGCGCCCATGACCTCTCGAACCCGACTGATCCTCGCCGTGGCGGCCTGGTGTCTGGTCGCCGTGGCGCTGGTGCTGCCGCTGGTGTGGCTGATCAATAACCGCGACTGGGGTGTCGGCCTGATACTGCTGGCGCCGGTGCTGGTCTACGGCCTGATGCGCCTGGGGCGTTCCTTGGAGAGCTGGGCTCGGGCGAGTGCGCCGCCGGAGCATCCCCAGC
The DNA here is from genome assembly GCF_031846005.1 of Halomonas sp. LES1. Lineage (NCBI taxonomy): Bacteria > Pseudomonadati > Pseudomonadota > Gammaproteobacteria > Oceanospirillales > Halomonadaceae > Halomonas > Halomonas sp. LES1. Next base: position 227,933 of record NZ_JAVRGC010000004.1, on the reverse strand, counting down.
GACACTAGAGTGAAGCCTTCGTCGTCCTGTGCGCTACCGGATTCACGCAAAGGGCCTGCTGATGCAGGCCCCTTGCCGTATGCCGCTCAGGCCTCAGGCCATCCGGCCTACCAGATAACCGGCACCGATCAGCGCCAGGGTGAGGATCACCAGGCCCACGAAGGCCCCCTTCCAGGCCGGGGTGGCCCTGCGCAGGTTGAGATAGACCATCAGCAGGCGCTGGGCCTTGAAGCCGGTGGCCAGGATGACCAGCGCCGCCGACCATAGCGGCAGCGTCTGCCAGTCACTGGCGTCGAGCAGCGCTGAGACCATCGACACCACCGTCAGGCCCATCAACACGGCCCAGGTGGTCAGCAGGCGGCGGGTGCCGGGCAGCGATGTCATGCGACCTCCGTTTTCAGCGCAGCAGGGAGCCTTCAGCCCAATAAATGCCGTCAGCGCAATAAATAGAGCAGCGGGTAGAGCAGGATCCAGATCAGGTCGACCATATGCCAGAAGGCGGCGGCGGTCTCCACGTTCTCCAGGCTGGTACGCCAGCTGACCAGTCCCAGCAGCGCCAGGCCGAACAGCACATGGGCGAAATGAAAGGCGGTCAGCCCATAGTAGAAGCCGAAGAAGGTGTTGGTGTCCGGGGTGATGCCGATGGCGAACTTGCTCGAATACTCGACCACCTTGATCACGCCGAACAGCACGCCGAGTCCCATGGAGGCGGCCAGCCACTGGCGGGCACGCCGGATGCGCTCGCTGGCGGTGGCCTCCACCGCCAATGCCACACAGAGCCCGCTGGTCAGCAGCACCAGGGTGTTGAGCCCTCCCAGCAGCGGATCGAGCTGCTGCTGGGAGGCGTCGAACAGCGCCACCTGGGCGGCGCGCTCCGAGGAGTAGAGGGCGAAGAACGCCATGAACACCAGCAGCTCGCTGAGGATCAGCACCCATATCAGCGGGTTGCCGGGCAGGGCAGAGAGCGGCCCCCAGCCGGGGTTGGGAAGCTCCTGCTCCCTCATGCGTCGCTCAGGGTGACCCGGGCGCCGCCGAAGGCCAGGCTGCGCGGGTTATCCAACGGGCGGTTGGAGGTCAGCCGGGCGATGCCCACGGCACAGCGGCCTACCATCCAGATCAGGCAGGCGGTGAAGTAGAGGTAACCCAGGGCCCAGGGGGCCATGGGCGGCGTGCCGACCAGGCCGAGCAGCTGCCAGGCGGCGGTGAAGAGAGCGCCGCCCAGAACGCCCAGCCAGAAGGTGCGAATCTGGAACTGCAGATGGCTCTTCACCCAGGGCTCGGCGCCGCGCTGCTTGACGTGGGCGATCAGCACGCCGACAGGCGCCGTTACCACCGCCAGCACGCTGCCCAGGAAGAGCATGTAGACGATGATGGCGGCGCCGCGCCCCCGGGACTGCTTGCCGGCAGGGGCTTCGTTCATATGGCGAGCGTTGGTGGGTATGGCCTGAGGGGTGGACATGGCGGGTCCTCGCGTGACAGGCGACCGGCCCTGGCGAGCCGGTCTAATGATGTATTCAGAATACTATTATAGTGTGAGGCCCTGTGCATAGCCTTGGCCTGGATCAACTCACGGCCGGCTTTTCGGGATGCTTGGCGTCGCGGGTCAGCATCGGGGCACGGCGCTCGGTCCACCACATCCAGATGATCGAGACCAGGGTCACACCGAAGCAGAGCATCCATACGGTGGTGGCCACGCCGGTGAGGTCCACCAGGGCGCCGAACATGATCGGCAGCAGGAAGCCACCCACCCCGCCGGCCAGGCCGACGATGCCCGAGACCAGGCCGAGGTTCTCATGATACTCGTTGGAGAGGTACTTGAAGACCGAGGCCTTGCCGATGCCCCAGGCAATGCCCACCACGAACAGCGCACTGGTGAACAGCCATACCGGGATGCCGAAGCCAAACTCCACCACCCCTTCGCCGCCGGCGCCGGCCACACGGTACTGGGTCTCGGGGTAGGACATGATGAACAGGGCGATCAGGCTGGCCCACATGCAGGCCCAGGTGACGGTATGCGCCCCGAAGCGGTCGGAGAGCCAGCCGCCGAAGGCACGGATCACGCCGGAGGGCAGCACGAAGATGGTGGCGATCAGGGCGGCGACCTGAATGCCGAGGCCGTACTCCCCCATGTAGTAGCGGGTCAGCCACAGGGAGACGCCGACATAGCCGCCGAACACCACGGAGTAGTACTGGCAGTACTTCCACACCTTGGGGTCGTTGAGCACCTTGAGCTGGTCACGCAGCGAGACACGGCTGGTTGAGCGGTGGGCCTGGTTGGAGTAGGTGAAGCACCAGAACAGCACGGCGGTGACCAGCATGATGCCCGCGTAGATATTGGGCACCGCCTGCCAGCCCAGCACCACGATCACGGTGGGGGCGATGAACTTGGTGACCGCGGCACCGGCGTTGCCGGCGCCGAAGATGCCCATGGCCAGGCCCTGGCGATCCTTCTCGAACCACTTGGCGGTGTAGGTGATGCCCACCGAGAAGGAGCCGCCGGCCAGGCCGACGAAGGCGCCCAGTACCAGCAGCTGCCAGTATTCGGTGGCGAACTGCACCAGCCAGATGGCCGGCACGATCAGCAGCAGGATGATGAAGAACACCGGCCGGCCACCGTGGCGGTCGGTCAGCGAGCCCAGGGGCAGGCGCGACAGGGCGCCGGTCAGGATGGGAACCGCGGTGAGGATACCGAACTGGGTACCGTTGAGGCTGAGCTCCTCGGCGATCGGCACGCCGATCTCGCCGAACATGGTCCACACCATGAAGCACATGGTGAAGGCGAAGGTGTTGGCGATCAGCACCGAGGTCTGCTTGAAGCGTTCAGAGGCCATGGGACCCTCCGAGTCTATCGGGTTAAGGGACGATATCGGGTTCGGTAAGGGATCAGGGGTTCTTCACATAGGCGCCGGAACGCAGGTAGAACCACCAGTTGACCACCAGGCAGACGGCGTAGAAGACCGCGAAGCCGTACATGGCGAGCTCCGGCGTGCCGGCCTTGATCTGCTCACCCATCACCCGTGGCGCGATAAAGGAGCCATAGGCGGCGACGGCGGAGGTCCAGCCCAGCGCCGGGCCCTTCTGCTGGGGGTCGAAGATGAAGCCGATGCTACGGAAGGTCGAGCCGTTGCCGATGCCGCTGGCGGCAAACAGCAGGATGAACAGCAGCAGGAACATCCAGAAGTACTGGTTGGGGTCGGTGGCGTTGTAGGCCAGCATCATCACGTAGCCGGCGCCCACGGAGCCCACCACCATGATGGCGGTGATCACCTGGGTGACGATGGAGCCGCCCAGCTTGTCGGAGATCCAGCCGCCCACCGGGCGAATCAGGGCGCCGACGAAGGGACCCATCCAGGCCCAGGTCAGGGCGCTGGGGGCGTCCGGGTTGGCGACACGGACCATGCTGCCATCGGCGGCCACCTCCATCATGTTGCCGAAGATCACCGAGATGGAGAGCGGCAGGGCCGCTGAGAAGCCGATGAAGGAGCCGAAGGTGGCGATATAGAGCACCGTCATCGACCAGGTGTGCTTGTTGGAGAAGATCTCGAACTGCTTCTTGATGGCGGGCTTGATATCACCCGGGATCAGGCGCAGCAGCACCACGGTCAGCACGATGGTCAGCGGCAGGGCGATCCACATGTTGAGATAGCCCAGCGCCACCACACCGGCGATGGAGGTCACGATGCCGACTCCGTAGAGGCCGAGAATCTTGCCGAAGGCCTGCAGCGGGGAGCCCGGGTTCGGGGTGATGGTGCGCAGGTTGTTCATGCCGAACCAGCCCGCGAAGGCCAGTGGAATCAGCAGCAGCATCCACACGAAGCCGGCGTTCTGGATCCAGGTATCGGTGCCCGCCTCGATGCGCCCGATCAGGGTGCCGCTGGCCTTCTCAAGCGCCATCGGCTCGCCACCCAGGGCGCCGAACAGGCCCAACGTCATCACCAGCGGGATCAGGATCTGCATGGTGGTGACGCCGAAGTTGCCGAGCCCGGCGTTCATGCCCAGGGCATAGCCCTGCTGCTTCCTGGGGAAGAAGTTGGAGATGTTGCTCATCGAGTTGGCGAAGTTGCCGCCGCCGATGCCCGAGAGCAGCGCCAGGGCCTGGAACACCCAGAACGGCGTCCCGGGATTCATCAGCGCGATGCCGGTTCCCATCGCGGGGAGCATCAGCAGGGCGGTGGTCAGGAAGATGGTATTGCGACCGCCGGCGATACGGATCATGAAGGAGGCCGGGATGCGCAGGGTGGCACCGGCCAGGCCGGCGATCGCGGTCAGGGTGAACAGCTGCTCCACCGAGAACGGAAAGCCCAGGTTCTGCATCTGAGTGGTGATCATGCCCCACATCAGCCAGACGGCGAAGCCCAGCAGCAGGCTGGGAATGGAGGCCCACAGGTTGCGGTTGGCAACCCGCTTGCCCTGCGACTCCCAGAACTCCTCGTTCTCGACATCCCACCGTTCGATGTCGGCATTCCTTCCGGTCATGACGTTTCCCCCTTGAGGTCTAGCGGTGTTCGCATCGGCCATGATCGGGTTGATCAATATCAAGGCGCGCGAAGATGAGGAAAAGATACGCCGCGCGGCGGCATCGGGAAACGTGGCATGCGGCTCCCCCTGGCGGTGGCATACCTCCAGGGGGGTAGGAGAGGGCTGTTTTTAATTTGCTGTTTTTATTGAGTTATTTTTATTTCAGAGGTAAGGGTAAGGGGCGCGTCGACGCCCCGGGGGTATTTGGAGGTATCCACACAGAGCCCGCTTCGGCTAGCGCTCGATGCCCTCCTGCACGGCCCATACCGCCGCCTCGACCCGCGAGCGCAGGTTGAGCTTCTTGAGCAGGTGCTTGACGTGGACCTTCACCGTGCCCTCGGTGATCTCCAGCTTGCGGGCGATCATCTTGTTGGAGAGCCCCGCGGCCAGCTCGCGCAGGATCTCGCGCTCCCGCTGGGTCAGGCTGTGGATATCCGGTGCCGCCGGCTGGCTGCGCTGCTTGCGCAGTGCATCGGCGAGCAGCGACGTCAGGCTCTCGCTGAGCACCATGCGGCCCAGTGCCGCCTGACGCAGCTGACGAATCATCTCGTCGGGGTCCATGTCCTTGAGCAGGTAGCCATCGGCGCCCGACTGCAGGGCGTTGACCACATCCTCTTCATGGTCCGAGACCGTGAACATCACCACCCGACCGGCGAAGCCGTTGCCGCGTAGCCGCCTGAGCGTCTCGATGCCGTCGATTCCCGGCATGTTGAGGTCGAGCAGCACCATGTCGGGGTCGAGCTCCCGAGCCAGGCGGATCCCCTCCTCGGGCTCGCCGGCCTCGCCGGCGAGCAGCAGGTCATCCTCCAGCTCCAGCAGCTGGGAGACGCCGCGGCGCAGTAGCGGATGATCGTCGATGATCAGGATGGTGGCGGGGTGATCGGTCGTGGTAGCGGTCATCCTCGACTCCTGTAGCCATGGGGGGGATCGGTCGCCTCGTCGGCCGTGGGGGCGGCGTCGTCTGGGTGGAGGGCCACCTGCTGGTGGATCAGACGGGCGGTCTTGGGTGTGAAGATCAGCTCGACCCGCGTACCGCCGTCGGGGCGATTATGCAGACTCAGGCGGCCGCCCAGGGAGTCGGCACGGTCGCGCATGATCACCAGCCCGTAGTGCATCGGTGGCGAGCCGTCGTCGGCCAGGCCGATGCCGTCGTCCTCGATGACAACGTGCAGACGGGCCGCCTGGAAGTTGACGGTAACGGCGGTCCAGTGGGCGTTGGCATGCTTGAGCACGTTGGCCAGCGCCTCGCGCACCACCTGCAGCACGTGGATATCTTCATTGGGGCTGAGCAGGTGGGGTGGGACGTCGATCTCCAGGTGGACGGCGAAACCGAGACGCTCGCCGAACTCCCGGGCCGTCTGACGCAGGGCGCTGGCCAGACCCGGAGCCTCCAGCTTGAGGCGGAAGGTGGTGAGCAGCTCGCGCAGCTGACGGTAGGCGCTGTCGAGTCCGGTGCGCAGCTCGTCGAACACCGCCGCCTGGCTCTCCCGCGAGGCATCCTTCTGCTGCATGCGCTCGAGCCTTGCCACCTGCATCTTGAGATAGGAGAGCGACTGGGCCAGGGAGTCGTGCAGCTCCCGGGCGATGATGGCGCGCTCGTTCATCAGCGACACCTGCTGCTGCTCCTCGATACGCCGCTGCAGATAGATCGCATTGGCCAGCTGGTCGGCCAGGGCATTGAGCAGGCGGCGCACGCTGGCGGAGAGCGGCTGGCTCCTGGAGTGCCATACCTCCAGGGTGCCGAGCATCAGCTCGCCGACGCTCACCGGCAGCAGCAGGCACTCCCCCTGTTCGGTCTGCTCCAGCCTGAGGGGCGCGGGGTCGATCAGGCAGGCGTGGCAGTCGTGGTCGCGGCAGTACTCCGGGCGGCGCGGCGAGTGAGTGGCGAGTATCGGGATCTGGCGATCATCGTAGGGGTCGTTCAGCGATAGCCGAATCGGACCGACCTCGAGCAGCTGCTCCAGCTCGCGCAGCATGGGCGCGGCGCTGGCGCAGAGATCGTTGCCACCGCCGTAGAGGGCGCGGCTGCCATCGTGCATCACCTCCATGGCCCGATTGCTGCGCTCGAGCTCCCGCTGCTTGCGCGAGGCGCGCGCCTCCAGCTCGGCGTAGCTGGCACCGAGCTCCGTCGCCATGCCGTCGAGGGTGCGCCCGAGCAGGGCGAGTTCGTCGTTGCCGGTCAGGTGCGTACGGTAGTCGAAGTTGCGTCGGGCGGCTTCGCGGGCCAGTACCACCAGCTGGCGCAGAGGCGCCACCAGGTTGTGACGAATATCATAGAGGGCGATGGCCACCACGACCGCGGTCAGCACCAGGAACAGGACCTGCAGCACGCTGAGCAGCTGGATCTTCGACTCGCTGTTCTGTTCGAGGAGGCTGACCAGCCGATCGATGTCCGCCACCAGGCTGTCCAGCGTCTGACGCAGCGGGTCGATCTGCACCCTTGCCTCGTCGATGGCCTGGGTCACCTGGGGGGCCAGCGCCGTGTGCCAGTTCGCCACCAGCAGCCGGTAATGCTCCCGCAGGGGGTGGTCCTCGGCCTTGGGCAGCGTGGCGGTCAGTCGTGGGCTGGCCAGGCGGGTCTCCAGGCGTGACATCAACGCTTCCACTCGCTCGCGTTGCGCCGGTTCGGGGTGGCGCTCGTAACGTTGCAGGGCCGCGACGATCTGGTAGGTGTTCATGCGCAGCGAGCCGGCCACGTTGATGGCGGCGGCGTCACCACGGCTGTCGTTGGCCACCGTCATGGTGACCACGATGCTGACCAGGGCCATGGCGCTGATGGCGAGCAGGGAGGCGACGATGCGGGCCACCAGGGAGTGTTGCAGCAGTCTCATAGTCTCCACTGGCCGTCGGGGAGTGGCACATTGCATGGTGCTGGCTCGAGTCTACTACACCCAAGGGGGTAGGGCAGGTACCTCCACTGCCCCTTTGACCCCGGGGGCGGCTCTACACAGACTTTGATCACACTCCATCGCCCCCTGGCCCTGTGATGCCCCACGTCTCCGAGCGCGATGCCGTCGTCGGCTACCGCCCCCTGGTGGTGGTCCTGCTGTCGCCGCTGGCCTTTGCGCTGGTGTTCGCCAGCTGGACCATCTTCGCGGTGCTGGGGCTGGAGCTGCGCGCCATGCTGGGGCTGGGCGAGCTCGGCTTCGCGCTCATGCTGGCCACCCCCATGCTGACCGGGGCGCTCGCGGCGCTCCCCATGGCAGCCCTGGCCCGGCGTCACGGGGGGCGGCGAGTGATGATCGCCTGCCTGCTGCTGATCTGTCCCTTCCTGTGGGCGGTGGCCCACTCCAGCACCTATCTGCACTTCCTGCTCGCCGGCGCCGGACTGGGGCTGGGGGCCGGCTCGCTGGCGGCGGGACTGGTCTATGTGGCCGAGCTGTCACCGCGGCGGCATGCCGGCCTGGCGCTGGGGCTCTATGGTGCCGGGATGGTGGGGGCCGGGCTCAGCTATCTGCTGCTGCCGCTGATCAGCCAGGCCTATGGCTGGCGCAGTGCTCCCCTGCTCTATCTGCTGCCGGTGCTGGCGGTGGCGGCGCTGTTGTGGCTGTTCGCCGATGATCCGGATCCCCCGGCCGATTCGGGCGAGATCGATGATGACGTCATGACGAGGAGCGCGCGGCCGGGCTGGCTCGAGGCCCTGCGACACTGGCGACCCTGGCGACTGGCGGTGGTCTACAGCTTCTTCTATGGCGCCTTCGTGGCGCTGTCGCTGTGGCTGCCGGGCTACCTCGGTGCCCAGTACGGCCTGGAGTTGCGGAGTGCCGCGCTGCTGGCACTGCCCTTCCCGCTGGCGGTGGGGCTGGGTCAGGTGGCAGGCGGCGCCTGGGGGGATGCCCACGACTTTCGCGCCCTGCGCTGGTGGGTCAGCGCCTTCGTGCTGGTCTGCCTGTTCCTGCTCTCCTACCCCCCCTTCACCATGCAGATCGAGGGGGTGGGACGGGTGCTGACGCTGCACTATGCCGCGCCGTTATGGGGCTTTCTGACGCTGCTGGTCGCCATGGGGCTGATCATGGGGGTGGGCCAGGGCAGTCTGATGCGCATGATTCACCGCGACCACGGCAGTCAGCTGGCGCTGGTGGGTGGGCTGGCACTGACCCTGGGCGGTCTGTTTGGCGCTCTGCTGCCGCTGATGTTCGCCCTGGGCAATCACTGGGTAGGCATCCGCACCGCGGGGTTCATGTTTCTCTACGCGTCGCTGGTGGTGTGCATGCTGGTGATGCTCTGGGATCACGTCAGCGGCGCGGGGCGAAAAGGGACCCGATAAAGGCGATACCTCGCCCATGACGGGCCTCTATCTCCTTGGTGGTAGGGAGGCGGTATATGGAGGTAACCGGGCAGTAATCGTCGCGTCGATCACCCAGAATTGCCTGCATGTCACCGGCCTGGTCCGCGCATGAGGCGCACTCGATCCAGGCTGACCGAGTGGCCCCGCGAGGTCACACCTCTTTTTCAGGAGCCTGGAGAGCGACCATGAGTCACTTCATCGATCGGCTGAACTTCTTCCGCAAGGCCCGCGAGCCCTTCGCCAATGATCACGGCGAGCTGCGCGACGAGTCCCGCGGCTGGGAGAACGGCTACCGGCAGCGCTGGCAGCACGACAAGATCGTGCGCTCCACCCACGGCGTGAACTGCACCGGATCCTGCAGCTGGAAGATCTACGTCAAGAATGGCCTGGTCACCTGGGAGACCCAGCAGACCGACTATCCGCGCACCCGGCCCGATCTGCCCAACCACGAGCCGCGGGGCTGTCCGCGCGGTGCCAGCTACTCCTGGTACATGTACAGCGCCAACCGTCTCAAGTATCCGCTGATCCGCAAGCCGCTGCTCAAGCTGTGGCGCCAGGCGCTGGAGGAGAAGAAGGACCCGGTCGAGGCCTGGGCCTCCATCGTCGAGGACCCGGCCAAGGCCAAGCAGTACAAGCGTGCCCGCGGCATGGGCGGCTTCGTGCGCGCCGACTGGAACGAGCTTAACCAGCTGATCGGCGCCTCCAACGTCTATACCACCAAGCAGTACGGCCCGGATCGCATCATCGGCTTCTCGCCGATTCCCGCCATGTCCATGGTCAGCTACGCCTCCGGTGCCCGCTACCTGTCGCTGATCGGCGGTGTCTGCCTGTCGTTCTATGACTGGTACTGCGACCTGCCCCCGGCCAGCCCCCAGACCTGGGGCGAGCAGACCGACGTGCCCGAATCTGCCGACTGGTACAACTCCGGCTACATCATCGCCTGGGGCTCCAACGTGCCGCAGACGCGGACCCCGGACGCCCACTTCTTCACCGAGGTGCGCTACAAGGGGACCAAGACCGTCTCGGTCACCCCGGACTACGCCGAGGTCTCCAAGCTCACCGATGAGTGGCTCTCCGCCAAGCAGGGCACCGATGCCGCCCTGGCCATGGCCATGGGCCATGTGATCCTCAAGGAGTTCCACCTCGAGAAGAGCAGCAGCTACTTCACCGACTATGTACGGCGCTATACCGACATGCCGTTCCTGGTCGAGCTCGAGGCTCGCGAGGACGGCAGCTATGCGCCGGGCCGCCAGATGCGCGCCAGCGACTTCGAGGCGAGCCTGGGCCAGGACAACAACCCCGAGTGGAAGACCGTGGCGTGGGACGAGGCTCGCGACCAGCTGGTGGTCCCGCGGGGCTCCATCGGCTTCCGCTGGGGCGAGACCGGCGACGAGGTGGGCAAGTGGAACCTCGAGCCGCTGGACGCCGAAGGCACCGAGATCAAGCCGCTGCTGACCCTGGCCGACAGGCATGACGAGGTGGCGAAGGTCGCCTTCCCCTACTTCGGCGGCATCGCTCACGAACACTTCGATCACGTCAAGAGCGGCGGCGCCAGCGACGAGCTGCTGTTCCACAGCCTGCCCGTCAAGCGCCTGAAGAAGGCCGACGGCTCCGAGGCGCTGGCGGTCACCGTGTTCGACCTGATGTGTGCCAACTACGGCATCGACCGCGGGTTTGGCGAGGATGACGGCGCCACCTCCCTGGACGAGGTGAAGCCCTACACCCCGGCCTGGCAGGAGAAGATCACCGGCGTGCCCGCCGAGCAGGCCACTCGTATCGCCCGTGAGTTCGCCGAGAATGCCGACAAGACCCAGGGTCGCAGCATGATCATCGTCGGTGCCGGCATGAACCACTGGTACCACATGGACATGAACTACCGTGGCCTGATCAACATGTTGGTCATGTGTGGCTGCATCGGGCAGAGCGGCGGTGGCTGGTCCCACTATGTCGGGCAGGAGAAGCTGCGCCCGCAGACCGGCTGGACCCCGCTGGCCTTCGGCCTCGACTGGCAGCGTCCGCCGCGGCACATGAACGGTACCTCCTTCTTTTACAACCACTCCTCCCAGTGGCGCTACGAGAAGCTCGAGATCAAGGAGATCCTGTCGCCGCTGGCCAAGGCCGAGGACTACCCCGGCAGCCTGATCGACTTCAACGTGCGCGCCGAGCGCATGGGCTGGCTGCCTTCCGCGCCTCAGCTGGGCACCAACCCGCTGCGCCTGGCCGCGGCCGCCGAGGCCGCCGGCATGTCCACCCAGGACTACGCCGTCCAGCAGCTCAAGGAGGGCAAGCTCGCCTTCGCCGCTGAGGATCCGGACAACCCCCAGAACTTCCCGCGCAACATGTTCATCTGGCGCTCCAACCTGCTGGGCAGCTCCGGCAAGGGCCACGAGTACATGCTCAAGTACCTGCTGGGCACCCGTCACGGTATCCAGGGCAAGGACCTGGGCGACTTCGGCGGCCAGAAGCCGGAAGAGGTCAAGTGGCATGACGATGCCCCCGAGGGCAAGGTCGACCTGCTGGTGACCCTGGACTTCCGCATGTCCACCACCTGCCTCTACTCGGATGTCGTGCTGCCCACGGCGACCTGGTACGAGAAGGACGACCTCAACACCTCCGACATGCACCCCTTCATCCACCCGCTGACCGCGGCCACCGACCCGGCGTGGGAGTCGCGCAGCGACTGGGAGATATTCAAGGGCATCGCCAGGTCCTTCTCCGCGGCCGCCGAGGGGCATCTGGGCGAGGAGACCGACCTGGTCACCCTGCCGCATCAGCACGACTCCCCGGCCGAGCTGGCTCAGGTCGATGTGAAGGACTGGAAGAAGGGCGAGTGCGAGCCCATCCCCGGCAAGACCATGCCGGCGCTGATCGAGGTCAAGCGCAACTACCCCGAGACCTATGAGCGCTTCACCTCCATCGGCCCGCTGCTCGAGAGCATCGGCAACGGCGGCAAGGGGATCAGCTGGAAGACCGAGTCCGAAGTGGACCTGCTCGGCAAGCTCAACCACCGCAAGACCGAGGGGCCGCACAAGGGCCGTCCGCGCCTAGACAGCGCCGTCGATGCCGCCGAGATGATCCTGACCCTGGCGCCGGAGACCAACGGCCAGGTGGCGGTGAAGGCCTGGGACGCGCTCTCCAGGATCACCGGGCGGAATCATACCCACCTGGCGCATCCCAAGGAGGACGAGAAGATCCGCTTCCGCGACATCGTCGCCCAGCCGCGCAAGATCATCTCAAGCCCCACCTGGTCCGGACTGGAGGACGAGCACGTCTCCTACAACGCCGGTTACACCAACGTGCATGAGCTGATCCCGTGGCGCACGGTGAGCGGTCGCCAGCAGTTCTACCAGGACCACCCCTGGATGCGCGCCTTCGGCGAGAGCCTGCTGGTCTATCGTCCGCCCATCGACACCAAGGCGGCGGTAAGCGTGGCCGAGCACGGTTTTGCAGAAAACAAGAGCAACGGTAACCCGGAGATCGCGCTGAACTGGATCACCCCGCACCAGAAGTGGGGCATCCACTCCACCTACAGCGACAACCTGCTGATGCAGACCCTGTCGCGGGGCGGCCCGATCGTCTGGATGTCCGAGGACGATGCGAAATCCATCGGCGTCGAGGACAACGACTGGATCGAGCTCTACAACGCCAACGGCGCCATCTCGGCCCGGGCGGTGGTCAGCCAGCGAGTCAAGAACGGCATGGCGATGATGTACCACGCCCAGGAGCGGATCCTGAACATGCCGGGCTCCGAGATGACCGGCACCCGCGGCGGCATCCACAACTCGGTGACGCGCGTGTGTCCCAAGCCGACCCATATGATCGGTGGCTACGCGCAGCTCTCCTACAGCTTCAACTACTACGGCACCGTCGGTTCCAACCGCGATGAGTTCGTTATCGTGCGCAAGATGAAGAAGATCGACTGGCTGGACGGTGAAGGCAACGATTACGAGCAGGAGGCCGTGAAATGAAGATTCGTTCCCAGGTAGGCATGGTCCTCAACCTCGACAAGTGCATCGGCTGCCACACCTGCTCGGTGACCTGCAAGAACGTCTGGACCAGTCGCGAAGGGGTGGAGTACGCCTGGTTCAACAACGTCGAGACCAAGCCCGGCATCGGTTATCCCAAGGAGTGGGAGAACCAGGGCAAGTGGAAGGGCGGCTGGATGCGCCGCAAGGACGGCAAGATCGAGCCGCGCATCGGCGGCAAGTGGCGGGTGCTGGCGAATATCTTCGCCAACCCCGACCTGCCGGAGATCGACGACTACTACGAGCCGTTCACCTTCGACTACGAGCATCTGCACACCGCCAAGCAGGGTGAGCACCAGCCCACCGCGCGTCCGCGCTCGCTGATCTCCGGCCAGCGCATGAACAAGATCGAATGGGGGCCCAACTGGGAGGAGATACTCGGCACCGAGTTCGCCAAGCGGCGCAAGGACATGAACTTCGAGAAGGTGCAGGCCGATATCTACGGCCAGTTCGAGAACACCTTCATGATGTATCTGCCGCGCCTGTGCGAGCACTGCCTGAATCCGACCTGCGTGGCGAGCTGCCCCTCCGGGGCCATCTACAAGCGCGAGGAGGACGGCATCGTCCTGATCGACCAGGACAAGTGCCGGGGCTGGCGGATGTGCATCTCCGGCTGTCCCTACAAGAAGATCTACTACAACTGGAAGACCGGCAAGTCCGAGAAGTGCATCTTCTGCTACCCACGCATCGAGGCCGGCCAGCCGACGGTCTGCTCCGAGACCTGTGTGGGCCGCATTCGCTACCTCGGCGTGCTGCTCTACGATGCCGACCGCATCGAGGAGGTCGCCAGTTCGCCGGACGTGCGCGACCTCTATCATCGTCAGTGCGAGATCTTCCTGGATCCCAACGACCCGGAAGTGATCGCCCAGGCGAGGAAGGATGGCATCACCGATAACGTGATCAAGGCCGCCCAGGCCTCGCCCGTCTACAAGATGGCCATGGACTGGGGGCTGGCGCTGCCGCTGCACCCCGAGTATCGCACCCTGCCGATGGTCTGGTACGTGCCGCCGCTGTCACCGATCCAGTCCGCCGCCGAGGCCGGCAAGGTCGAGTTCGACGGTGTGATGCCCAGGATCGAGTCGCTGCGCATTCCGGTGAAGTACCTGGCCAACATGCTGACCGCCGGTGAGGAGGAACCCGTGGTGCTGGCGCTCAAGCGCCTGATGGCCATGCGCCTCTATATGCGCGGCAAGCATGTGGAGGGCCAGGCCAACACCGAAGTGCTGGAGGGCGTCGGCCTGACCGTGCAGCAGGTGGAAGAGATGTACCGCTACCTGGCCATCGCCAACTACGAGGATCGCTTCGTGATCCCCACCAGCCATCGCGAGATGGCGACCGAGGCCTTCCCGGAGCGTGGCGGCTGCGGCTTCAGCTTCGGCGATGGCTGCCACGGCGACAGCAGCGAGAGCCTGTTCGGCGGGCGCAAGACCACCGCCACCCTGGTGAAACCGGTCGACACCTTCGATCCCGGCTCTCAAGAAAAAGCACAGAGCGGTGGCCGGAGCGACAAGCAAACCGAGGAGGCCCGTCATGGCTGAAGCCGTACAACAGATGGAGCCGGTGGCAGACATGCTGAGCCTGCGCGTGCTGGCCCGGCTGCTGGACTACCCCACCGAGGAGCTCCAGGCCGCCGCCCCGGAGATGATCGAGATCCTCGATGCCGAGCGCCGCCTGTCGGCGGCGCGACGCACCGCCCTGATGGATTGGTGCCAGCGTCTCCTGGAGGCCGACATCATGGAGCTCCAGGCGGAGTATGTGGCGCTGTTCGATCGCGGTCGCAATACCTCGCTGCTGCTCTTCGAGCATGTGCATGGCGAGTCCCGCGACCGCGGCCAGGCGATGGTCGATCTGATGGCCGAGTACCGGGCCGCGGGCTTCGAGCTCGACGCCCATGAGCTGCCGGACTATCTGCCGCTGTTTCTGGAGTATCTCTCCACCCGATCCGAGGCCGAGATCGGCCGCTGGCTGGGCGAGATCCGCCATATCCTGGCGCTGCTGACCGCGCGTCTCGAGGAGCGTGAGGCCGATTATGCCCTGGTGCCCCTGGCGCTGCTGGCGCTGATCGGTGCCGATGATGACGTCGCCGCCCATCGCCAGACGGCGAAGGAGGAGGCGCCCGACTACACCGCCGAGGCCCTGGACGAGGTGTGGGAAGAGGAGGCGGTACGCTTCACCGCCGATTCCGACCAGGATTGTGCCCTGCAGTCCGCCGAGGGGCGCCGGCTGGCCGAGCGCAAGAAGGCTGTGCCCAGCGACCCCGTTCGAATCCTGCCCGGCAGTGCCGCGAGTAGCGCCGCCGACCGCGGCCCGACCGACCGTTAAGGAGAATCACCATGTTTTCCGAATATCTGCAACACCTGATCTACGGCTACTATCCGTATCTGGCCGGTACGGTGTTCCTGGTCGGCAGCCTGCTGCGTTACGACCATGGGCAATACACCTGGAAGACCGGCTCGAGCCAGATGCTCACCTCGAAGAACATGCGTCTGGCCAGCAATCTCTTCCATGTCGGCATCATCGTGATCTTCTTCGGCCACCTGTTCGGCATGCTGACCCCGCACTGGGTCTACGCGCCCTTCCTGCACGCCGGCACCAAGCAGCTGATCGCCATCATCGTCGGCGGGGCAGCAGGCATCGCCTGCCTCGTGGGTGGGGCCATGCTGCTGCATCGCCGGATCACCAATCCGCGGGTCAAGGCCTCCTCGAGCCTCATGGACACCGTGATTCTCGGCCTGATCGTCTTCCAGGCGTTCCTGGGCCTGGTCACCGTCATCTTCTCGTTGGGTCATCTGGATGGCGCGATGATGCTGACTCTCTCCAGCTGGGCACAGTCGATCATCTTCTTCAGCGGCGGCGCGGCGGACTACATGGCCGAGGTCTCCTGGATCTACAAGATTCATATCTTCCTGGGGATGACCATCATTCTGCTGTTCCCCTTCTCGCGCCTGGTCCATGTGTGGAGCGTGCCCTTCGGCTACGTGACCCGTCGTTACCAGCTGGTGCGCAAGCGGGGCTGAAACGGTTTCGAGGAAAAAAAGCATGCAAAAGATCGATATCGAGATGATTCCCGGGGGCGCGAGCCCCCCTCCCATCCGGGTCGGCGAGGCCACCATCGCGGAGGCCGACATCGCCCAGGAGATGCAGTACCACCCGGCGGACAGCGCCGGTACCGCCCAGCTCAAGGCCGCCCGTGCCCTGGTGGTGCGCGAGCTGCTCCGCCAGCGCGCCGCCGCCCTGGGCCTGGCCGATGCCGACGGTACGGACCTCGACGAGGATGATGCCATCATCGCCGCCCTGCTGGAGCAGGAGCTGGACGTGCCCGAGCCCTCGGAGGAGGACTGCCGGCGCTTCCACGCCACCCACGCCGAGCGCTTCAGTGAGCCGACGCGGCTGCAGGTTCGCCATATCCTGCTGGCTGCGGCGCCGGATGATGCCGAGGCCCGGGATGCCGGCTATCGTCTGGGCGAGAAGCTCGTCAAGGAGCTGGGCGAGCATCCCGAGCGCTTTACCGAGTTTGCCCAGCGTCACTCCGCCTGTCCCTCGAAGGAGGAGGGCGGCGAGCTGGGCTGGCTGGCCCCGGGCCAGACCGTGGCCGAGCTCGACGATGCCCTGCATCGCCTGCCCGAAGGGCTCCATGATCGGCCGCTCGCCTCGCGCTACGGCTGGCATGTGGTCAGCATCGATGCTCGCCAGGGGGGGCGAGAGCGCCCCTATGAAGAGGTGGCCGAGCATGTGCGCCACAGCCTGCGCGAGCAGTCCACCCGCCGCGCCCTGCGCCACTATCTGATGGCGCTTAAGGCGGAGATCGGCGTCGAAGGCGTCAGCCTCGACGACGAGAGCGGCAGCGCCCTGATGCAGTAAACCCCTCCCTCGAGATCCTGTCGCTCCACCGGGCGGCAGGATCTTGCGCTTTCTTGATGCCCGTCACTTCCCCCCCACCCCGCTCCGCCGCACCATGGCCGGAAAGGAGGCCCTCATGTCCCATGTTTCTGCCAATACACCCTTTGCCCCTCTCGGCATCGCCGTGCTGACCGTCTCGGACACCCGCGGCTTCGCGGAGGATGGCAGCGGTGATCTGCTTTCCGCGCGCCTGACCGATGCCGGCCATACCCTGGTGGAGCGCTGCATCGTGTCCGACAATATCTACCGCATTCGGGCAGTGGTCTCGAAGTGGGTGGTACGCGATGACATTCAGGTGGTGCTGGTCAACGGCGGCACCGGTTTTACCACCCGCGATACCACCCCCGAGGCACTGGCCCCGCTGTTCGACAAGGCGGTCGATGGCTACGGCGAGCTGTTCCGCCATCTGTCGCTGGCCACGATCGGCACCTCCACCATTCAGTCCCGCGCCGTGGCGGGGCTGATCGACCGCACCCTGGTGTTTGCCATGCCCGGTTCGCCCAGGGCCTGTGCCACCGCCTGGGACGGCATCCTGCTCGAACAGCTCGATGCCCGTACCCGGCCCTGCAACTTCGTGGCCATGGTGCTGCCACGTGCTTCGAGTTGTGCCAGCCGCCAGCCCGAGACGGCGCCTGGCGAGGCGCTGAGCGAGACGCAAAGCGGCGAGGAGATTGGCGCATGAACTGCGGCTGTGCGGAGGTGATCACCCCGGGGCTGGTGGACCTGTTCGACGCGCGTGAGCGCATGGCCGCCGCGGCCCGTCCGGTGGCAGGGCTCGAGCGGGTGGCACTGGAGGAGGCCGAGGGGCGTGTGTTGGGTGAGGCGGTCGCCGCCGCCCAGGATCTGCCCGGCGTCGATAACAGCGCCATGGACGGCTATGCCCTGCGGCTGGCCGAGCTGACCCCCCGTGGCCTGCCGGTCATCCAGCGCGTCCCCGCCGGTGCCGGCGTGATGCACCTCCCCGAGGGAGGCTGCGCGCGTATCTTCACCGGCGCCCCGGTACCCATCGGTGCCGATGCCGTGGTGCCACAGGAGAAGGTGCGTCTGGATGCCGAGGGCCGGGTGCATGTCGAGGGAGGCCTCTCTCCGGGGGGCAATATCCGCCGCCAGGGCGAGGAGAGTCGTGTCGGCACACCGCTGCTCGCCTCGAACACTCGTCTCGAGGCCGCCGCGATAGCCCTGCTGGCCAGTCATGGCATCGCCGAGGTAACGGTGAGGCGCCGGGTGAGGGTCGCGCTGCTCTCCACCGGCGACGAGCTGATCGAGCCGGGCCAGCCGCGTGCCCCGGGCCAGGTCTTCGACAGCAACCGCGCGATGCTCAAGGCGCTGATGGCCCACCAGGGCATCGAGCTGATCGATATCGGGGTGGTTCTGGATGATCCTCATGAGCTGCATCGAGCCCTGGAGCGGGCCCGCGACGAGGCCGATCTGGTAGTCTGTAGCGGTGGTGTATCGGTGGGCGAGGAGGATCATGTGCGCCCGGCCATCGAGCGGCTGGGGGGCATCGTCTTTCATGGGGTGGGGATCAAGCCTGGCAAGCCCTTCGCCCTGGGCTTTCTTGGCGAATCTCTCGACGCCGGCACACCGCTGGTCGCCCTGCCGGGCAATCCCGTGGCCTCGCTGGTGGGGTGGCAATTCCTCGCCCTGCCGCTGCTGCAGGGGCGCCAGGGCATGACGCCGCCGCCGCTGCAACGCTTCCCGGTCAAGGCCGGCTTTACACGACGTGGCCCGTGCGGGCGCCGCGAATTGCTGCGTGTCGTGATCGACTGGAGTTCCGGCACACCGGTGGCGCAGCTGGCCGGTGGGCAGGGGTCGCATATGCTGAGTGCCGCCAGCCAGGCCCATGGCTACCTGCTGGTCGACGCGGATACCGATGTGGAGGAACACCATGCCTATGGATACTGCCCAGCCGCCCAGTTCGGCCGCTGACCTGCTGTTCAAGCCGCGCCAGCTGCGTGATCTGGTCCGCGGTGTGCCGTGGCTCGGTGCGCTCTCCGACGCGGAGGTCGAGGCGCTGCTCGAGGATTGCGAGCCGCGTACCCTGGCCAGCCGCGAGTGGCTGTTTCGCCAGGACACCCCTGCCGAGTGGCTGCATATCGTGATCAGCGGGGCGGTACGGCTGGTGCGCGGTGCCGGCGACGGTCGGTTGGCCACCATCCGCTGCGTGGAGCGAGGGGGCACCCTGGGTGAGCTGAGCATGGTCTCCCGAGAGGGCGTCTATCTCTACTCCTCCGAGGCACTGCGCCGAACCCATGTGCTGTCGATCCCCGCCGAGCGCTGCCGCGAGGCCATGGATCGCCACCCCGAATGTCGCGCCGAGTTCATGAGTCGCCTGGCGCTGGAGCTTACCGACCGCCTCGAGGACATGGCGCTGCTGACCCAGGGCGATGCCATGTCGCGGCTGGTCAGCTATATCCTGCGCCAGCTACCATCGGGGCGAAGCAATGAGCCGCGGGTGGTCCGCCTGACCATTCCCAAGCGCTGGCTGGCCGCCCAGCTGGCGGTGACCCCGGAAACCCTCTCTCGGCTGCTGGGCAAGCTGCGCGACAGCGGCGCCATCAATATCGATCGTCAGCGGCTGACCGTGCTCGATGAGCAGAAGATGCGCGATCTGATGGTGGTCGACGAGTAAGCCCAATCCAGAAGGGCGGCTAGGCATTGCGGCAGGTGAGAGGGGTGGCGAATGAGAGAATCGGCGGCTGACGAGAGGGGAGAGCGTGCGACTGGAGTACACGGGCCCGTTGCCCGAGCAGGTGGGGTTTCTGCTGCTGCCGCAGTTCTCGATGATGGCGTTCTTCGCCGCGGTGGAGCCGCTGCGTATCGCCAACCGCATCAGCGGTCGGCCACTGTTCGACTGGACGCTGATCAGCGTCGATGGCGAGCCGGTCACCGCCAGTAACGACATGACCCTGCTCGTCGACTGCGCCATCGACGAGGTTCACCATCTTCCCTCCCTGGCGGTATGTAGCGGCTTCGAGCCCGAGGCCTACCTCGGTCGTCCGTTGATGGCATGGCTGCATCGGCTCGACCAGGCCGGGGGTGCCCTGGGGGGGCTGGATACCGGCTGTTTCCTGCTCGCCGCCGCCGGCCTGCTGAAGGGCGAGCGGGTCACCCTGCACTGGGAGAGCCTGCCCGTCTTCCATGAGCGCTTCCCCGCCATCCCCACCTCCGATGAGTTGTTCGAGCTCGGCGAGCGGCGCTTCTCCTGTGCCGGCGGGGCCGCGGCCATGGACATGGCCCTGGCGGTGATCGCCCGGCGCCACGGTACGCGGCTGGCCATCGATGTCTCCGAGCAGCTGATCCACGAACGGTTGCGCAGTCGCGGCGATCAGCAGCGGATGACCCTGGCGCGACGCCTGGGGACCCATAACCGTCGCCTGGTGGAGGCGGTAGCGCTGATGGAGCGTCACCTGGAAGCTCCCCTGTCGGTGGCGGATATCGCCCACCGCTGCGGTGTCTCCTTGCGACAGCTGCAGCGCCTCTTCGAACGCCACCTCGCCACCACGCCGCGGAGCTGGTACCTGGGCCTGCGCCTGGAGCGTGCCCAGCACCTGCTGATCGAGACCGACATGGATGTACTCGCCATCGGTCTGGCCTGTGGCTTCTCCTCCGCATCCAGCTTTTCGCGGGCGTTCAGCGAGCGCTATGGCCACTCCCCGCGGGAGGCACGCCGGCAGGGCTCTCAATAGCAGTTCCCTGATCCCTTTTCTTTCGTCAACTATCTGAATATAAAACGTATTTCGCTCGCCAATGGGGGCATTTGCACTAGTCATTGGTGCAACGGAAGGTGTCTGGCCATAGTCATTCCTACCAGCAGTAACCCGTACTACATGGCAAGCGAGGGGCGTCCCGATACCGGCATCAGAGGCCGGAAACGCCTGGCTGGTATGACGATTCCGTTGACACAAGAGGAGATAACAAGATGCAACTGCCGTCACTGATCGAGATCCCCAACGGCGAGAAGGTGGTACCGACGTTCTCCGATAACGAGATGAAGGGGCGCCTCGCTCGCCTGCGCGAGTACATGGCGAAGAACGAGGTCGAGGCTGTCGTGCTGACCTCCTATCACAACATCAACTACTTCAGTGACTTCGTCTACTGCAAGTTCGGCCGTGACTACGGCCTGGTGGTGACCCAGGACAGCTTCACCACCGTGACCGCCAACATCGACGGTGGCCAACCCTATCGCCGCAATCGTCTGGGCGACAACATCGTCTATACCGACTGGCAGAAGGACAACTTCTTCAAGGCCGTCAAGCAGCTCTGCGAAGGCAAGCGTCGCGTCGGCGTCGAGTACGATCACATGACGCTGCAGAACAAGCAGAAGCTGGTCGATGCGCTGGGTGATGTCGAGCTGGTCGATGCCGGCGTGCCCACCATGCAGATGCGCATGGTCAAGTCCGACGAGGAGATCGCGCTGATTCGCCAGGGCGCTCGTGTCGCCGACGTGGGCGGCGTTGCCGTGCGCGATGCCATCTACGCCGGCGTGCCGGAGTACGAGGTGTCGCTGGCCGGTCAGGCCGCCATGGTGCGCGAGATCGCCAAGACCTATCCCAACAGCGAGCTGATGGATACCTGGGTGTGGTTCCAGTCCGGTATCAACACCGACGGTGCCCACAACCCGGTGACCAGCCGCCGCGTGCAGCCCGGCGATATCCTCAGCCTGAACACCTTCCCGATGATCTCCGGCTATTACACCGCCCTGGAGCGCACCATGTTCCTCGGCCATGCCTCCGACGAGCACCTGCGACTGTGGGAGGTGAACTGCGAGGTTCATCGCCGTGGTCAGGAGCTGATCAAGCCCGGCGTGCGTTGCTGTGACATCGCCCATGAGCTCAACGAGATCTTCGCCAAGCACGACCTGCTCAAGTACCGCACCTTCGGTTACGGCCACTCCTTCGGCACCCTGAGCCACTACTACGGCCGCGAGGCGGGTCTGGAGCTGCGCGAGGACATCGAGACCGTGATCGAGCCCAACATGGTGGTCTCCATGGAGCCGATGATCACCGTACCGGAGGGTCTGCCGGGTGCCGGTGGCTATCGCGAGCACGACATCCTGGTGGTCAACGAGCATGGGGCCGACAATATTACCGGCTTCCCGTATGGCCCGGAGCACAATATCATCAAGTAAAGTTTTAACGAAAAGGGGGAGCTCTGCTCCCCCTTCTTGACGATAGCGTGCGGGGAGAGACGAGATGAGCAGTGTCAAGATAGAGAACCTTGACTGGGTAACCTACAAGTCGCTGACGGAAAATGGTCAGTGCAGAATCATTCTCCCGGTGGGGGCCATCGAGCAGCATGGGCCTCATATGTCGCTCAATCCCGATGTGCTGATTCCCAGTCATATTGGCGAGAAAGTGGCGGAAAGAAGCAACAATATGCTGGTAGCGCCCGCCATCAGCTATGGATACAAGTCACAGGTGAAATCCGGGGGAGGCAACTTTTTTCCCGGCACGACCTGCGTGTCGGGCGCTTCGCTTGAGAATTATGTTTTCGATGTGCTTCAGGCCTATGTCAACCATGGAAATCGAGAATTCATCCTGATAAATGGCCACTTCGAGAACTCCATGTACCTCTGCGAGGCCGCCGACAGGCTGGTCAACAAGTGCAAGGGCGAAGGTATTTCGATCAAGATCTATCTGCTCTCCTACTGGGACTTCATCAGCGAGGAGACCATCGAGAAGGTGTTCCCTGACGGCTTCACAGGCTGGGCCGTTGAGCATGGCGGTGTGCTGGAGACGTCGATCATGCTCAAGCTTCACCCCGAGCTCGTCGACATGTCGAAGGCCGTCGACGTGGAGCCGGCCACCTTCCCTCCCTACGATGTCTTCCCCCCCGACCCTTCCTGGGTTGCACCATCCGGGACCCTGTCTTCTCCGCTCAATTCGACGCCGGAGAAGGGAGAAATGATCCTTGAGGAGTGTATATCGGGAATCGTATCTCACTTGAACTGATTCACTGTCATGGGCTTCGAATTACCCTCGGGGCCCTGAGATGTCAGGGATGATGCCAAGTACAATAATAGCGAGGTATCAAGATGTCAGATAAAGAACCGGTCACGATCCCACGGTTCACGGGACGAGACCTTCCCCCCTTCGGGCGACTGGTCATCCAGTTTGCGCCTCCCATCGCCATCATTGCGTTGATCCTGATGGTGCTGGGTAACCCCGATGGCGTGGCTTCGGTCATCTTCGACATGAGGACCTATGTCACGGGTGGCTTCACCTGGCTGTTTATCCTCTATTCGCTCTTTGCCGTCGCGGTATGCGGCTGGCTGGTGTTCAGCAAGGTCGGAAGCCGGGTCAGGCTGGGCGGCCCCAAGGCAAAGCCCGAATACAGTAACTTCGCCTGGTACTCGATGCTGTTTGCCTGTGGTCAGGGGATCGGCCTGATCTTCTGGTCGGTGGCCGAGCCCATCATGCTGCGTGACTCCAGCCCCGTCTTCGAGGCAATGGAAGGCAATGTGGCGGGCGGTGGTATCGTCTGGGCCTATTTCCACTGGGGCTTCACCGCCTGGGCCATGTACTGCGTCGTGGCGGTATGTCTCGCCTACTCGCACCACAATCTGGGCAAGACCCTGACCTTCCGCGAGGCGACGGTGGATCTGCTGCCGCGCTGGGCGCGTGGCGGTGCCGGCGTGGTCGTCGAGCTGCTGGCGATCATGGCAACCATCCTGGGGCTCTCTACCTCCTTTGCCTTTGCGGCAATGCAGTTCACCGCGGGTCTCACGTCATTCACCGGTGTGACCTCGGGGCCCACCATCTGGCTGTTTGTCATCGTGGGCCTGGGTACCGCCGCGGCGATCTCGGCCTTCTTCGGCATCAGCAAGGGGATGCGCCTGATCAGTGAGACGAACTCGATCCTGAGTGTCGTGCTGGTGGTGGCCGCCTTCATCTTCGGCCCGACGCTGTTCATCATCTCCAATATCACCCAGACCTTCGGCTCCTACTTCGCGAACTTCGTTTCCATGAGCTTCTGGACCGATGCGCCGAGCACGGCCGAGCCGCTGACCTCCTGGCAGCAGAGCTGGAATGGCTGGTGGACCGTCTTCATCTGGTGCTGGGTGATTGCCTTCTCCCCCTTCGTGGCCGGCTTTATCGCCAGGATCTCGCGGGGTCGTACGCTGCGTGAGTTCGTCATCGGTGTCACCATCATTCCCTCCTTTATCGTCATGCTCTGGATCGGCGTTCTCGGTTCCGCAGCGATCTATTACGACGACAAGAGTGGCCGTGGCATCTCCGATGCGGTGAATGCGGATGTCGCCAGCGGGCTGTTCGCGATGCTGGAATCCATACCGGTGATCGGCAGCTTGCTGCTGGTGGTGGCGACGGTACTGGTGGCGACCTACTACGTGACATCGCTGGATGCCGGCACCTATGCTCTGGCGGACTTCGTTTCCGCACCGAAGCGTGCAGGCGCCTGGTTTCGCGTGGTCCTGGTGCTCAGCATTGGCGCGGTGGCGACGGTACTGCTCACCCTCGGGGGCAGTGGGGTGGTCGATACGGTCCAGACCGGAACCATCATCGGTGCCTTCCCCTTCTCCATCGTGATCATCCTGATGATCGTGAACACCATACGTCGCCTGCGCAGTCGCGACAGGGCGACCAGGGAGCTGGAGAAGGTGGTCAACGACCCCGATCCCAATGTGGAGCTCAAGGTCAGCGAGGAGGGGAATGTCCGAACGGTATCCGCCGGCGAAATGAAACCCGGGGTGTCGAGCTCCTGATACCCGACTACCCATCACACCTCTCAATAAGCTCGCTTGGCGATAGGGTGGTGGGTAGCCTTTAGCAGAAGGCAGGTGGCCCGACAGCGATAACGATCGCCTGTCGGGCCGCCTGCCTTCTGTGGTTTCGTGGCGGACTAGATATTGGCGATTCCCGTCCTCAGGAAATCGAGTACATGGCGGGAGGCGATATTCAACTCCGGTTCCTTGTAGTAAAGGCCGATGCAGACGCGCTCCAGGTCAGGGAGCGAATCCGTGTTGACGGCATGCTTGAGGTGGTCGGGAATGACGGAGCTTGCCATCGCGGTGATGCCGAGTCCCTCCTCCACGGCAGAGAAGATGCCCAGCAGGCTGGTGCTGGTATACATGAAACGATAGGGGTGTGCCTGGCTCTGCAGTGACTCTTCCATGATCGAGCGATAGACGCACCCTTGGGGGTAGGCAATCAGGGGGAGAGGGCTATCGGCGCCGCTGACCAGATGATCCTCCCTGAAGACCCACTCGAGCTTTTCCAGGCGGTAGTCACGAGAATCCCTGTCTTCATTCTCCTTCTCGCGCTCCATGGCCATGGCGATATCGTAGTGCCCCTTCTGGTAGCGCTGGAGGATGACCTTGCTGATCTCGCAGTCGACCTCGACGATGATATTGGGATAGACGCGCGACAGTTTTCGTAGCGCCTTGGGCAGGAAGGCCAGCTCGAAGTCGTTGGGAATCCCCAGGCGGACCTTGCCCGAGATATTCTCGCCCCTCACCTTGGCGATGACCTGGTCATTTATCTCCAGTATCTGCCTGGCTGCCTTGTAGAGATACTCCCCATCCTCGGTGAGCTCCAGGCTGGAACCTCTGAGGAAGATCTTGGTGCCGAGGATCTCCTCCAGCTTCTTGATCTGGAGGCTGATGGCGGGTTGTGATCGGCCCAGTAGCTCGCCAGCGCTGGTAAAGCCACCGAGATCCTTGATGGTGACGAAGGTCCTCAACAGGTCGGTGGGTATATTAGTCATTATTGGCCCATTTCGATATCTGATGTGTGTATTGAGTATACAAATTGGCGCCTTCCATGTACGGAAAATACCTTGAAGGTGCAAAAACGAAAACACCGCAACGCTGCTGCCACACCAACAACAAGAGGTACAAGCATATGGATTCCTGGGTGTTGACCACCTTCCTGATACTGACACTCTACATGCTGGTCCATGCCGGCGCCGCCTATCTGCGGAGAGAGCTGAAAAGAAAGTCCACCAATGGATCAGCGAGGCGGTAATCATGGATTCCTACAAGCTGTTCAACTGGGGACTTCTGTTCCTCACCTTCGGCCTGATGATCTACCTGGGGTTTCTCTCGTCCAGGATGATGAAGAAGGGCGATGAAGGAGGCTTTCTCGTTGCCGGGCGTTCACTGGGGGCCTTCGTCGGCGCCAGTACCATCGTCGCCACCGGCTTCAGTGGCTGGGGATTCATGGGTTCACCGGGTGTTACCTATCAGTTCGGCGCCATCGAGGTGCTGGGGAACTTCTTCTTCGCCCCGGCGATGATGATCGCCGTACTCTATTTCGCGAGCTTTTTGCAGCGCAAGGCCATCGACATGGGCAGCAACACCATTCCCGAGTATATCGCCCAGATTCACGGCGGCGGCACCATGGGCCGGCTCGTGCAGGGGGTTGCGGCGCTTATCACCATCCTGCTGCTGCTGGTGTTCCTGACCAGTCAGATCAAGGCCGTTGGCCTGCTGGGAGCCAGCTGGCTGGGCATCGAGCTGACCCAGAGCGCCCTGCTGATGGTCGGCGTCATCATCCTCTACACCATGCTGGGCGGCCTCGCCGCGGTGGCCTGGACCGATACCGTGATGGTCTGCGGCATGTCGGTCGCCGCCGTCATCATCATGATACAGATCTTCACCTCGATAGACCTGGGCGCCTGGGAGGCCTCGCTCGATGCGATCGACCCCGAGCTTCTGAATCCTAGCACCGGGGCCCATTATGGCGACAGCCCGGCGACGGTGTTCCTGGTACTGCCCTATGCCTTCCTGTTTGCCGCGGTCCTCCCGTTCATGGCGATACGCTTCCTGGCCTTCAAGCCGGAGGTCAAGCTGCACAAGGCGGGTGTGTATGTGGCGATCATCGGGGCCCTGCTGAGCCTGGTGCCAATCGTGGGTCTCTATATGCGGGCGCAGATGCCGGAACTGGCCGATCCTGACAATGCCATGCCGGCCTATCTCGAACACTTCATGCATCCGGCACTTCAGGGCTTTATCACCCTGTTTATCCTGTTCGCCATGAAGTCCACCGCGAACTCGCTGCTGCATACCGTGGCCTCGGCGACCTCCCATGACCTGCGACTTGCCCTGTTCAAGGATCTTGTCCATAGCCAGCGGCTGGTGCTGTGGGTCAATCGCCTGGCCGTCGTGGCTCTCGGTGTCGTCGCCCTGCTGATGATGCTCTACGCGCCGCCCTTCATGCTCTCCTGGCTGGGGATCCTCGGCACCGGCACGCTGCTGGCGAGCATGATCGGTCCGGTGTTCATCTCCACCTTCTGGCAGGGCTCTGCCTGGGGCGCACTGGTCGCCATGCTGGCTGGCTTCGGTACCAGCGGCTACATGATGCTGTTCGCCGATGTGGGCTGGCTGATCGGGCCGCTGACGGGCTGCGTGGTCTCCTCGATCTGCTACGTGGGTGTGTCGCTGATAACGCCTCGTGCCCGGCTGAATGGTTCGATGGCTCGCATCTAAGCGTGTTTGTCCCATGTCCTGGCGGCGCCCGCAGATTCTGCGGGCGCCGCTGTTTGTGGTGTATTCGTGATGTAGATGCGGGTAAGGCTGCCTGGATGGTTGCCTCGTGATCTGGCGGGGTAGAGTGGAGCCTGGGCCTTGATCATCCTGGCGGCTTGTTTCGCCCCCCAGACCTGGACACAGCCAATGAGCACACACCTGGCAGGCGAGCCCCTCACCATCGGCTTCGTCCTGCTGCACCGCTTTACACTGATGCCCTTCGCCGCCTTCGTCGACTGCCTTCGCCTGGCCGCCGACGAGGGCGACCGCAGCCGGCAGCTGCGCTGTCGCTGGACCTTCATGGCCAGCAACAGCGAGGCGGTGCTCTCCAGCAGTGGTGCGGCCATTTCGCCCTGTGAGCCTTTCAGCGACCCGAGAGAGTTCGACTATATCGTGGTCGTGGGGGGCGTTCAGGCGGAGGGCGACCGGCAGGATAGTGCTGCCCTGGCCTACCTGCGTGAGGCGGCCGGTGCCGGGGTTCCGCTGGTGGGGCTGTGTACCGGGGTGTTCGCGCTGATCCAGGCTGGCCTCATGAAGGGACGGCGCTGCTGCGTCAGCTGGTATCACCACCGCGACCTGGTCCAGCGCTTTCCGGCCATCGAGCCGGTGGCCGACCGACTGTTCATCGATGACGGAGACCGGCTCACCTGTGCCGGCGGTGCGGCGGCGGCCGACCTGGCGGCCTATCTGATCGAGCGTCACCAGGGCAAGGCCTGGGCCATGAAGAGCCTGAATATCATGCTCCTCGACGAGGCGCGAGCCGGGACCCACCCTCAGCCTCAGCCGGTGGTGTTCGGCAAGATCGAGGATCGCCTGGTTCGCCGCGCCATTGCGGTGCTCGAGCAGCACCTGGGGGAGGCGCTGTCGATGGAGGCGCTGGCCGAGCGGGTGGGCACCTCGCGCCGTAACCTGGAGCGGCGGTTTCGCGATACGCTCGGCGTCAGCCCGCTCAAATTCTCCCGAGACCTGCGTCTGCGTTACGGCCTCTGGCTGCTGCACTACACCGGCAAGAGCATCACCGAGATCGGCGAGCGCTGCGGCTTTGCCGATACCGCCCACTTCTCGCGCCACTTCCGCACCGCCTTCGACGCGACGCCATCGGAGATGCGCAAACGTGCCGGTGAGCCGGGTAGTGACCGGGTCGACCCCTTCTTCCTGCATATCGACGGCCGGCCCGTGCCTTGAGCCCTCGGCCACCCTCCCGGTTTTTCGCCCCCTCACGCTTTCGGTAAGCACACCGCAGCCTGCCGTTTCCCGCCGCTCAAGCGGTGGCCAGTCTGCCTCGGCGTTCAGGAATTCTGTCGCATCTGTTCAATCCCTCCTCGCCGCAGTCGTCTTTAATCGAGTGGTATGCCAGACACGCAGCGTGGTGGTTATCCACGCATAAGGATTTCAAATTTTTCCTTCTGATGGGTAGGCGATAGATTCGAGGTACACCCTGCCCGACATCGATAACAACAGGAGCCAGTCATGAACCAGGTAGGTCTCGCCAACTTCGATTCCCAGATCGCCGCCGCCATCGCCGATGAGGTGGCCCGCCAGGAGGCTCATGTCGAACTGATCGCCTCCGAGAACTATGCCAGCCGTGCGGTAATGGAAGCCCAGGGCACCCAGCTGACCAACAAGTATGCCGAAGGCTATCCCGGCAAGCGCTACTACGGCGGCTGCGAGCATGTCGATGTGGTCGAGCAGCTGGCCATCGACCGCGCCTGTGACCTGTTCGGCGCCGACTATGCCAACGTTCAGCCACACTCCGGTGCCCAGGCCAATGCCGCGGCGTTCATGGCGATGGTCAAGCCGGGCGACACCATCCTCGGCATGAGCCTGGCCCACGGTGGCCACCTCACCCACGGCGCCGCGCCGAACTTCTCGGGCAAGCACTACCATGCCGTGCAGTATGGCCTGAATCCGGAGACCGGCGAGATCGACTACGAGGAGGTCGAGCGCCTGGCACGCAGCCACAAGCCCAAGCTGATCATCGCCGGCTTCTCCGCCTATGCGCGCGTCGTCGACTGGCGCCGCTTCCGCGCCATCGCCGACGAGGTGGGCGCCTGGTTCATGGTCGACATGGCCCACGTGGCCGGCCTGATTGCCGCGGGTCATTATCCGAGCCCGGTTCCCCACGCCCATGTGGTCACCACCACCACCCACAAGACCCTCCGCGGCCCGCGCGGTGGCCTGATCCTCTCCGCCACCGGCGATGCGGATCTCTACAAGAAGCTCAACGGGGCGGTCTTCCCGGGCCAGCAGGGCGGCCCGCTGATGCATGTCATCGCCGCCAAGGCGGTGGCCTTCAAGGAGGCCATGAGCCAGGAGTTCGTGCAGTACCAGCAGCGCGTCATCGACAACGCCCGCGCCATGGCCGGCGTGTTCCTGGAGCGTGGCTATGACGTCGTCTCCGGCGGCACCGATGACCACCTCTTCCTGGTCTCGCTGATCAAGCAGGGCGTCACCGGCAAGGACGCCGATGCGGCACTCGGCCGTGCCCACATCACCGTCAACAAGAACGCCGTGCCCAACGACCCCCAGAGCCCCTTCGTTACCTCCGGCCTGCGCATCGGCACCCCGGCGGTGACCAGCCGTGGTTTCGACGAGACCGAGTGCGCCGAACTGGCCGGCTGGATCTGCGACATCCTCGACGTGCTGGCCGACCAGGAGTCGACGGAGTCCGTGGAGGCCCAGGTGCGCGAGAGGGTGGCCAAGCTCTGTGGGCGTCACCCGGTCTATGGCGACGCTGCCGCCACGGGTCACCAGACTCCCACCCAGGCCGATGCCGCGTCAGCGGTCTGATCGCCTTAACGAATCAGCAGCGGATTCAGGAGAGAGACATGCAACGCTATTCAGGCTTCGGGCTGGCCAAGCACGCGCTCAGCCACCACGAGAACTGGCAGCGCCAGTGGCGCAACCCGACCCCCAAGAAAAAGTACGACGTCATCGTCGTCGGCGGCGGCGGCCATGGCCTGGCCACCGCCTACTACCTGGCCAAGAACCACGGCATCACCAACGTGGCAGTGCTGGAGAAGGGCTGGCTGGGGGGTGGCAATACCGCGCGTAATACCACCATCGTGCGCTCCAACTATCTGTGGGACGAGTCGGCACGCCTCTATGACCACTCGCTGGACCTGTGGAAGGGGCTGTCCCAGGACCTCAACTACAACGTGATGTTCTCCCAGCGTGGCGTGATGAACCTGGGGCATACCCTGCAGGACATGCGCGATATCCAGCGCCGGGTACATGCCAACCGGCTGAACGGCGTCGACAGCGAGGTGATCACCCCCGATCAGATCAAGGAGATCGTGCCGGTCATCGACACCTCCAAGCGCGCCCGCTATCCGATCCTCGGCGCCTCCTGGCAGAAGACCGCCGGCGTCGCGCGCCACGACGCGGTGGCCTGGGGCTTCGCCCGGGCCGCGGACGCCCTGGGGGTGGATATCTTGCAGAACACCGAGGTCACCGGCTTCAAGATTCGCGATGGCCAGGTGTATGGCGTGCATACCAATCGCGGCGATATCGAGTCCAAGACCATCGGTTGCGTCACGGCGGGCAACTCCGGCGTGGTGGCCAAGATGGCCGGCCTCACGCTGCCGCTGGAGTCGCACCCACTACAGGCGCTGGTCTCCGAGCCGCTCAAGCCGGTGCTCGACACCGTGGTGATGTCCAATCACGTGCATGGCTATATCAGCCAGACCGACAAGGGTGATCTGGTCATCGGCGCCGGTATCGACGGCTATCTGGGCTACGGCCAGCGCGGCAGCTACTCCACCGTGGAGCATACCCTGCAGGCCATCGTCGAGATGTTCCCGATCTTCTCGCGGGTGCGCATGAACCGTCAGTGGGGCGGCATCGTCGACACCTGTGCGGATGCCTGTCCGATCCTCTCGAAGACCAAGGTCAAGGGGCTGTTCTTCAACTGCGGCTGGGGCACCGGCGGCTTCAAGGCCACTCCGGGTTCCGGTCATGTCTTTGCGGCGAGCCTCGCCAAGGGGGAGATGCACCCAATCGCCGCGCCGTTCTCCATCGACCGCTTCAACACCGGTGCCCTGGTCGACGAACATGGCGCCGCCGGCGTCGCGCACTAAGGAGATAACAACATGTTCTATATCCATTGCCCTTACTGCGACGAATGCCGCGACGAAGAGGAGTTCGCCCCCAAGGGCCAGGCGCATATCGCCCGTCCCGAGGACCCCGAGTCCTGCACCGATGAACAGTGGGGTGCTTACCTGTTCTTTCGTAACAACCCGCGAGGTATCCACCACGAGCTGTGGGTGCATGCGATCGGCTGCCGCAAGTTCTTCAACATCACACGTAATTCGGCGAGCTACGAGATCCTCGAGACCTATCGAATGGGTGAGCAGCCTCGCTTCAGCGCCGAGCACCCCGAGGGCAAGCCCGCCGAGCAGGGGGCTGCCGTAAACGTCGCCGACGAGGCGGGAATGGTCGCAGGTCAGGAAGGAGTCAAGGCATGAGTCAGCCGAATCGTCTTCGCCAGGGGGGACGCATCGATCGCGCCCGCACCCTGAGCTTCACCTTCAACGGCAAGCGCTATCAGGGCCATGCCGGTGACACCCTGGCTTCGGCACTGCTGGCCAATGGGGTGGATCTCGTCAACCGCAGCTTCAAGTACTCGCGTCCGCGCGGCATCGTCGCCGCCGGTGCCGAGGAGCCCAATGCGCTGGTCCAGCTGGGCAGCACCGAGGCGGCCCAGGTGCCCAACGTGCGTGCCACCCAGCAGGCGCTGTTCGAGGGCCTCACGGCACAGAGCACCAACGGCTGGCCCAACGTGCAGCGTGATGTCATGAGCCTGGTCGGCAAGCTGGGCGGGCGCTTCATGCCGCCGGGCTTCTACTACAAGACCTTCATGGCACCGGCCTCCATGTGGATGACCTATGAGAAATACATCCGCAAGGGAGCGGGCCTGGGTCGCAGCCCGATGGAGAACGACCCCGATCGCTACGACCATCTCAACCAGCATTGTGACCTGCTGGTGGTCGGTGCCGGCCCCGCGGGTCTGGCAGCCGCGCTTACCGCCGCCCGTGCCGGCGCTCGCGTGATCCTCTGCGATGAGCAGGAGGAGATGGGTGGCTCGCTGCTTGCCAGCCGTGAGCTGCTCGACGATCAGCCGGCCGCCCAGTGGGCCGAACAGGTGATCGGCGAGCTGGCCGAGAACGACAATGTCACCCTGCTGCCGCGCACCACGGCCAACGGCTACCATGACCATCACTTCGTGACCCTGCACGAGCGGTGCACCGAGCATCTCGGTGAAGCCGCGCCGACGGTCGATGGATACCGGCTCTCGCGCTCACGCATGCATCGCGTGCGGGCGGGGCAGGTGCTGCTGGCCACGGGGGCCCATGAGCGCCCACTGGTCTATGGCAACAATGATGTGCCGGGCAACCTGGTGGCCGGTGCGGTCTCCACCTATATCCGCCGCTACGGCGTGGTACCGGGCAACAAGCTGGTGCTCTCCGTCAGCAACGATCATGCCTATCGTGCCGCCCTGGACTGGGATGAAGCCGGTCGTGACGTGGTGGCCATCGTCGATGCGCGCCGTCATCCGGATGGTGAGCTGGTCGAGCAGGCCCGGGCCCGTGGCATCCGCATCATCGAAGGCTCGGCGGTGCTCGAGGCCAAGGGCGACAAGCGTGTCAGCGGCGCCCGTGTGGCGACCATCGATGCCGCGGCCTTCAAGGTCACCGGTCAGGCCGAGCTTTTGGAGTGCGACACCATCGCCAGCTCCGGCGGCTACAGCCCGGTGATTCACCTGGCCTCTCATACCGGTGCGCGGCCCACCTGGGACGACGAGATCCTCGGTTTCGTGCCCAACCTGGTGAAGGGGGTGCACGCCGCCGGCAGCGCCCGCGGCGTGCATGACCTGGCCGAGGGCCTGGTCGATGGTGCGGCCAAGGCGAGTGAGGCGCTTGCCGCGCTGGGCAAGTCTGCCAGCGCCATCGAGCCGCCCCGAGCCGAGACCATTCGCGAAGGCGAGGCCTGTGCCCTCTATCAGGTGCCCCACGAGAAGCCGACCCTGCGTGCGCCCAAGCAGTTCGTCGACATGCAGAACGACGTCACCGCGGCGGCCATCGAGCTGGCCACCCGCGAGGGCTTCGAGTCCATCGAGCACGTCAAGCGCTACACCGCCATGGGCTTCGGCACCGACCAGGGCAAGCTGGGCAACATCAACGGCATGGCCATCGCCGCGCGCTGTCTCGGCAGGTCGATTCCCGAGGTGGGTACCACGGTGTTCCGGCCCAACTACACACCGGTCACCTTCGGCGCCATCGTCGGACGTCACTGCCGTGAGCTGTTCGATCCCGAGCGCTACACCGCCCTGCATCAGTGGCATGTGGAGCACGGTGCCGAGTTCGAGGACGTCGGCCAGTGGAAGCGCCCCTGGTACTTCCCACGCAAGGTCAACGGCAAGCTCGAGACCCTGGATGAAGCCGTGGCACGCGAGAGCCTGGCGGTGCGTACCGGCGTCGGCATCCTCGATGCTTCCACCCTGGGCAAGATCGATATCCAGGGGCCGGATGCCCGGGAGTTCCTCGGTCGCGTCTATACCAACAAGTGGGCCAAGCTGGCGCCTGGCCGGGTACGCTACGGCCTGATGTGCAAGGACGACGGCATGCTGATGGACGACGGTACCACCAGCTGCCTGGGCGAGAACCACTTCCTGATGACCACCACCACCGGCGGCGCCGCTGGCGTGATGGAGTGGCTGGAGTTGTGGCACCAGACCGAGTGGCCGGAGCTGCAGGTGTACTTCACCTCGGTCACCGATCACTGGGCGACCATGACCGTGACCGGCCCGGATGCGCGCAAGCTGCTGTCCGAGATCACCGATATCGATCTCGACCGCGAGCAGTTCAAGTTCATGGACTGGCGCAACGGCAAGGTGGCCGATGTCCCGGCGCGGGTGTTCCGCATCTCCTTCACCGGGGAGCTGGCCTATGAGATCAACGTGCAGGCCAACTACGCCATGCATGTCTGGAAGACCCTGTTCGAGCACGGCAAGAAGTATGACCTGACGCCCTACGGCACCGAGACCATGCACGTGCTGCGTGCCGAGAAGGGGCTGATCATCGCCGGTCAGGATACCGATGGCTCGGTGACCCCCGAGGATCTGGGCATGTTCTGGGCGATCGGCTATGACAAGCCCTTCTCCTGGATCGGCAAGCGCGCCCTGACGCGTCCGGATACGGCGCGCAAGGATCGCAAGCAGTTCGTGGGGCTCAAGCCCGTCGACCCGAAGGTGGTGCTGGAGGAGGGCGCCCATATCGTCGTCGACAAGGACCAGCCCATTCCCATGGATATGCTGGGTCATGTGACCTCGAGCTATTACAGCCCGAACCTGGAGAGCGGTTTTGCTCTGGCAGTGATCAAGGGCGGTCGGGACCGCATGGGCGAGAAGCTCCATGTGCCGATGCCGGACGGTCAGGCCCATGAGGTCGAGGTCGTCAGCCCCGTATTCATCGATCCCAAGGGAGAGCGTCAGCATGTCTGATATCACTTACGGCAAGGTTGCGACCTTCAACACCCATCCGGACGCCTCGATTCCCAAGGAGTCACCGCTGTCCGTGGCGTACAACACGGGCAGTGTGCCGGCCGCGACATCCGGCAGCCGAGTGCTGCTCAAGGAGCAGCCCTTCCTGGGCCATCTGATCCTGCGCGGCGGGGCCATCGTTCTCGATGAAGCCGTGCGCAAGGTGCTGGGCATCAGCCTGCCCGGCCAGCCCCTGGGGCTGGCGCTGGACGAAAGCGGCGAGCGCAGCGTTCAGTGGCTGTCGCCGGATGAGTGGCTGGTGATCGTGCCCGGTGGCGAGGAGCTCGACGTCGAGCAGCGACTGCGCGACGCCCTGGGCGATGCCCACTATGCCATCGTCGATGTCAGCGGCGGTCAGACCCTGGTCTCCCTGGAGGGGGAAAAGGTCCGCGAGCTGCTGATGAAGTCGACCAACTACGATGTCCACCCGAGCCACTTCCCGGTGGGCAAGGCGGTCAGTGTGGTGTTCGGCAAGTCCAGCCTTGTCCTGCGCCGTCCCGGCGAAGAGCGCTATGAGCTGGTACTGCGCAGAAGCTTCGCCGACTACCTCTATCGCTGGATCCTGGACGCCGGCGCCGAGTATGGCATTGGTGTGCAGCGTTAGGAGCCGGGCGGTGAGCAAGGCCGCTTCTTTGTTTGTTCTGCAGGATGGCTTGTTCCGCAAGGAGGCTTGTTCTGCAGGGATGCCTGTTGTTCGAGCTTGCTGCATCACGAGCGGAGGAGCGGCATAGGGGCATATCACCATGATATGCAACAAGATCAACAATATCGTTAAGGAAGAACAATGACCGACAAGATCAAGGTACTGCGTGATGCACAGCCGGATGTGCTGCTGGACACCGGCTCCTGGGAAAAGCTCTCTGGCGATCCTCATACCGTCAACCTCAACGCCTACGCGTCGGAGGACGGGACCAAGACCATGGGCACCTGGATCTGTACCCCGGGAAGGTGGGCAGTGAACTACGACAAGTGGGAATACTGTGACTTCCGAGAAGGGTACTGCATTCTCACCCCGGAAAATGGCGAGCCGATTCACCTGAAGGCGGGTGATATCTTTATCGTCGAGCCGGGGTTCAAAGGCACCTGGGAAGTGGTTGAAACGGTACGCAAGTATTTTGTTTTTGCCTGAATCAATCTTTCGCATCGAGTTGATATGGCGGTGTATTGGCGGTTGATGCCAGCCGCTGTACTACTCGTCAGGGTCAGGCCGGGGGCGGGATGTTTCCCCCACCCGGCTTTTCGCCATCACAGGAGTCAGGCTCATGGGGCGTCATTCAGATAACTGGATCATGACCGCGCAGTGCCCGAGTCGGTTGGGTACCGTGGACGTGGTCACACGCTTTCTCAAGGAGAATGCTTGCTACATTACCGAGCAGCACTCCTTCGATGATCGGCTGAGCGGACGCTTCTTTATCCGCACGGAGTTCAGGCCGGAGGCAGAAGGATTCGAGGCCGCAAGCTTCGAGACCGGCTTTGCCGAGCGTGCCGCCGAGTTTGGCATGACGTTCGAACTGACACCGCCAGACCGGCGGATGCCGGTAGTGATCATGGTTTCCAAGGCCGATCACTGCCTGAACGATCTGCTTTATCGCTACCGTATCGGCCAGTTGCCCATCGATATTCGCGCCATCGTCTCCAATCATCCGGATCTGGCCAATCTGGCGGAGTGGCACGGCATTCCCTACCACCACTTCCCGATCACGCCGGATACCAAGCCCGAGCAGGAGGCCCAGGTGTGGCAGGTGGTCGAGGAGACGGGGGCGGAACTGGTGATCCTGGCCCGCTACATGCAAGTGCTCTCGAGCGATCTGTGCGAGAAGCTCAGCGGCCGCGCCATCAATATCCATCACTCGCTGCTGCCGGGCTTCAAGGGGGCCAGGCCCTATCACCAGGCCTATGAGAAGGGCGTCAAGCTGGTCGGCGCTACCGCCCACTACATCAACGATGACCTCGATGAGGGCCCGATCATCACCCAGGGAGTGGAGCCGGTGAGCCACGCCGACTATCCCGAGGATCTGGTGGCCAAGGGGCGCGACGTCGAATGCCTCACCCTGGCACGCGCCGTGGCCCTGCATGTGGAGCGCCGAGTCTTCCTGCACGCCAGGCGCACCGTGGTCTTCGACCGTTAACGACACCGCCAGTCACCAGTCAGTTCACTGCAGGCCTTCATAGCAAGGGCGCCGGGGGCAGCACGACGTGGCACCGCCACGCACGCTGCTGTTCCGAGGCGATAAGCCCTGACGTACAACGATTACTCTGCAAGGACAACAGCCATGCCAATCAGTGTCTTCGATCTTTTCAAGGTCGGCGTCGGGCCGTCCAGCTCGCACACCGTGGGCCCGATGCAGGCCGCCTGCAACTTTGTCTCCGAACTCGAGGCCAGGGAGCTGGTTGAGCACACCCGGCGCCTCGAGGTCGAGCTCTATGGCTCGCTCTCCGCCACCGGCATCGGCCATGGCACCGACCATGCGGTGATCATGGGCCTGATGGGCGAGCGGCCCGACCAGATCGACCCGGATGTCATCGCCCCGCGGATCGAGGCCCTGAAGTCCTCGGGTACCCTGCAGCTGGCCAGCCGCCACGCTGTTGCCTTCGACTGGCAGCGCGACGTGCGGCTGCTCGAGGAGAGCCTGCCCCAGCACCCCAACGCCATGCGGCTGCTCGCCTATGGCGACGAGGGCGAGCTCTACCGCAATACCTACTACTCGGTGGGTGGCGGCTTCGTCATCGACGAGGCCCAGTCTGCCGAGGGGGTGCTGGATACCGACCATACCGAGATCCCCTTCGACTTCCAGACCGGTGACGAGCTGCTGCGCATGTGTCGCGACAGCGGCCTGCGCATCAGCGAGCTGATGCTTGAAAACGAGAAGGCGTGGCGCAGCGAGGCGGAGATCCGTGAGGGTCTGCTGACCATCTGGAAGGCGATGCAGGCGTGCATCGAGAAGGGCATGGAAGCCGAGGGCGTGCTGCCCGGCGGGCTCAACGTCAAGCGTCGCGCCAGGAATCTGCACCAGCGCATGCTGGCCAGCAAGGACGACCACTCGTTGATCGCCTCCACCATGTCGGCCATGGACTGGGTCAACCTCTATGCGCTGGCGGTCAACGAGGAGAACGCCGCCGGAGGCCGCATGGTCACCGCGCCCACCAACGGTGCGGCGGGGATTATCCCGGCGGTGCTCCAGTACTATATGCAGTTCCGCCAGGGCGCCTGCGAGCGCGACGTGGTGGACTTCCTGCTGGCCGCCGCCGCCGTAGGCATCCTGTGCAAGAAGAACGCCTCCATCTCCGGTGCCGAGGTGGGCTGCCAGGGCGAGGTGGGCTCGGCCTGCGCCATGGCCGCCGCCGGCCTCACCGAATTGATGGGCGGCAGCGTCGACCAGGTGGAGAATGCCGCCGAGATCGGCCTGGAGCACAACCTGGGACTGACCTGCGACCCGGTGGGCGGTCTGGTACAGGTGCCCTGCATCGAGCGCAACGCCATCGCCTCGGTGAAGGCGATCAACGCCGCCCAGATGGCACTGCGCGGCGATGGCGAGCACTTCATCTCGCTGGACAAGGTGATCCGCACCATGCGCGATACCGGTGCGGATATGCAGGAGAAGTACAAGGAGACCTCGAAGGGCGGCCTCGCCGTCAGTGCCATCGAGTGCTGATCCTTGGCACCGTCGTGCTGCCGGCGGGCCTGGCTCAGTAGGCCAGCGCCTGCAGCACGGCGTCGCGACTGGCACGTTCCCGCTCGGCGTAGAGCGCCAGCTCGTCGGCCACCGGGGCGCCCAGTGCCGCCTCGAAGGCCGCACGGTTGGCGTTGCCGGCGTAGGCACCGTTATCCCCGCCACCCAGGTTGGACTGGAAGATGCCCGCCGCGCTGACCGGCAGGAAGTCCTCGTAGGTGATCGGCCGTGCGCTGACCAGTCCGCGTTCGATCAGCGTCTCGAGGTCCGCCTCGGCGACCTTGTCCGCGGCACGGCCGGCGTCGGTCAGGCGGTATTCGAAGAACGCCAGCCCCTGGCGGCGCAGCGCGCTCTCGCTGTCGGGGAAGTCGGCGAACACCTCCGCCAGTCGCTGCTGGTGAGTCGCGTTGTCGCCGCCGGTACCTTGCTCGCGGCTATGGGTCAGCAGGCGGTCGTAGAGCTCGCGGCCACGAGGCGTCAGCGCCACACCGCGCTGCTCTATCTCACCGAAGCGGGCGGTGTGCGTACCGGCCTGCTCCCCGGCGAAGCGAATCGTCTCCTCCAGCGCGGTAAAGCTGGTCTGACGCAGCAGGATCGGGCAGTCGCGGCGCGGCGGTCCTTCGATGATGGCCTTGGGCGTCATGCCTGCCGCCGGCATGCGTCGCTGAACCTCGTCGATATCCAGGGTGCGCGGCGTCAGATGGTTGATATGCGGCCCGCGGAAGCAGACCACGTCGGCGATCAGCCGGTGCTCGGCGTGCAGGGCTTCGTAGGTGTCCAGGTCCACGGTGGCATCATGGTGCCAGCGGAAGGTCTCCAGCGCCTCGGCCACGAAGCGCTCGGCCTGCTCATCGTTGAGCCCGCCTTGGGCCTCGCTAAGGGCGATCAGCTCCCGTGCGCCGGGGGTGAAGATGTCACGTTCGGCCAGGATGGCCGCCGCTCGCTCGCGCAGCGCCTGACTCTCGATCAGCTCCAGGCGCAGCAGCGAGGTGAAGATACGAAACGGGTTGCGCGAAAGGGCCGCATCATCGACCGGGCGAAAGGCCGTGGAGTGCACCGGCACGCCGGCCTCGGAAAGGTCGTAGTAGCCCACCGGGTGCATGCCCATCACCGCGAACAGGCGGCGCAGCATGCCAAGCTCCTCGGCGCTGCCGACACGGATGGCGCCGTGACGCTCGACATCGAGCCGCGCCAGCTCATCGGCCTCGGCCAGTCGTTCGGCCAGCGCCGGGTTCGCCTCCAGCGTCTCGCGGTTCACCTGCTCCACCAGCTCCAGTAGGGTGGTGTACTGCGGCACCTCGCTCTGGTACATGGCCGACATGGCGGCGGCGAAACGGTGACGGATCTCATCGGGGGAAATCAGGGATGCCTGGGTCATGGAATCTGTCTCTCGAGTTGTGGATCAGGGGAGTGGGTGCGGCTATCGACAGGGGCAGTGGCAGCAGGGAGTGGTCGCCGATCGCTGCGCTTGAGCACCGCCAGCAGCCCCTGCAGCGGGTGAGGTAGCGCGGCGTCGGAGAAGCGTCGGGTCTGGCTGCGACAGGAGTAGCCGCTGGCCAGTAGCCTGCCGGCGTTGGCCGGGTCCTCCACCAGCGGCTGCCACGACTGGGCATAGAGGGTTCTCGAGGTCGCCAGATTGCGGGTCTCGTGACCGTAGGTGCCGGACATGCCGCAGCAGCCGGTGCTGACCAGCTCCAGCTTGAGACCGAAGGCGGCGAACACCCGCTGCCAGGCCCCGGGGCTGCCGGGGGCGGTGGTCGCCTCGGTGCAGTGGGCGAGCAGCCGAAAGCCGGGGTCGGCCAGGGCGGGACCGTCGGCAAGCCGGTTCGCCAGGCGGTCGGCATGGGTGGCCAGCCACTCCTGGAGTAGCCGCACCTCGGGCACGGCCTCGGGCCCCAGCGCCTTCACGTACTCCTGGCGGTAGGTCAGGGTCATGGCCGGGTCGATGCCCACCAGTGGCACTCCGAACTCGGCCAGGGCGCGTAGCCGCTTGGCCTGCTTGGCGGCCGTACGTTCGAAGGCGCCGAGGAAACCCTGGACATGCAGCGGCTTGCCGTTGGCGGCATAGGGCGCCACGAATACCCGCACGCCGAGGCGGGTGAGCAGCTCGACGACGTCCAGTACCAGCCTGGCCTCGAAGTGGCGGGTAAAGGCGTCCTGCACCAGCACCACGCTGCGCGCTCTGTCATCCGCGGTGAGTCGGCCCAGTGACGCCGGCGTGGCCTCGTCCACGCCCCAGGCGTCGAGTCGCCTCTGCAGGCGTGATCGGGAGAGCCGCGGGCTGTCCACCATACCGACCGAGCCGGCCAGCAGCCGCTCCACCAGGCGGTTGCCCAGGGCGGCGTTGTAGAGCGGGGCGATGCGTGACAGCGCCGGCAGCAGGAACTCGAGGCTACCGACCAGGTGGTCGCGCAGCGGCCGCAGGTAGCGGCCGTGGTAAACCTCCAGAAACTGGGCGCGGGAGTCGGGTACATTGACCTTGATGGGGCACTGGCCGGCGCAGGACTTGCACGCCAGGCAGCCGGCCATGGCGTCGTAGACCTCGTGGGAGAAGTCCGCCTCGCGGCGGCGACACAGCGTGTTCCAGGCGCGGGCAGGAAGGCGCCGGATGCCGCCCCAGACGCCCTCGCGACGACGGCGTCGCGCCTCCTCGATCAGATCGACCCCGGCTGCCCCCTGCAGGCGCAGCCATTCGCGTACCAGGCTGGCGCGGCCCTTGGGCGAGTGCACGCGGTCGCGGGTGGCCTTCCACGACGGACACATGGCGTCGTCGGGGTCGTAGTTGTAGCAGGCACCGTTGCCGTTGCAGTAGACCGTGGCGGCATGGGCCTGCCACACCCGCGGGTCAATGGAGCGGTCGTACTGGCCCCGGGTGGGCACCCCGTCGATGGCCAGCAGCCCCGGGTCGACCCATTTCATAGCCTGCTCGTCTGTGTCGCTATCGGCTGAGGCAGAGGGCTCCGCGCTATTGGGCGTGCTCAAGGGTTCCGCGTCATTGGGCGAGGTAGTCCTGTCCGCGGCTTCGGGCGGGATAGAAGGCTCCGCATCATCGGGCGGGATAGCCCTGTCCGCGGCTTCGGGCGGGCTGGAGAGTGGCGTCGCTATCTTGCCCGGATTGAGCTGGTTGTAGGGATCGAAGGCCGCCTTGACTCGCTGCAGGCTGGGGTAGAGCGCGCCAAAGAAGGCCGGGGCGTACTCCGAGCGCACCCCCTTGCCGTGCTCGCCCCACAGCAACCCATCGTATTTCCGGGTCAGCGCGGCGACCGCGTCGGAGATTTCGCGTACCAGCCGTTCGTCGGCCGGGTCCTTCATGTCCAGCGCCGGGCGCACGTGGAGTACCCCGGCGTCGACGTGGCCGAACATGCCGTAGTCGAGGCCGCGGGCGTCGAGCAGGGCGCGGAACTCGGCGATGAAGTCGGCGAGGTGCTCCGGCGGCACCGCGGTGTCCTCGACGAAGGGGAGGGGGCGACGCTCGCCCTGGGCGTTGCCGAGCAGGCCCACGGCGCGCTTGCGCATGGCGTAGACCTTTTGGATCGCCGCGCGGCCCTCGGCCAGGGTGTAGCCGAGGCGAGGCACGCTGGCGTCCTGCTCCAGATGTCGACAGAAGGCCTCGACCCGGCGAGCCAGGCGCGCGGGGTCGTCGTCGTTGAACTCCACCAGGTTGATGCCGTGGGTCGGGGTGCCCCCTGAGTCGTGGAAGAACTCGGCGACGCTGTCCCAGACGAAGTCCTGCATGGCCAGGTCCAGCACGGTGTCGTCCACCGTCTCGATGGAGGTCGGTCCGGCCTGGGGCTGTTGTTGTGAAGCGCTGCCTCCGCCCATCAGCGCCCTGGCGTCGCGCAGGGCGTCCATAAAGCCTGAGTAGCGCACATTGACCAGGGTCGAGTGCCTGGGGATCGGCAGGACGTTAAGCACCGCCTCGCAGGTGAAGGCCAGCGAGCCCTCGGCGCCGCACAGCAGGCTGTTGAG
This sequence comes from Halomonas sp. LES1, assembly GCF_031846005.1. NCBI lineage: Bacteria > Pseudomonadati > Pseudomonadota > Gammaproteobacteria > Oceanospirillales > Halomonadaceae > Halomonas > Halomonas sp. LES1. The sequence goes on along the minus strand of NZ_JAVRGC010000004.1, from coordinate 185,533 downwards.
GTCGAACTTACCTTCCGCCGTTCTCAAGTGCGCCAGGTCGTAGCCGGTCAGGCAGCGGTTGAGCGACGGGAAGGTGGCCTTGATCCGCTCGTCCTGGGTGTCGATGATCTCCCGGGCGGTGCGATAGGCGCGGCCTGTCACATCGTCGCGGGCGCACAGCACCTCGAGCTCGGCCTCGTCCACCGGCCGGGTGGTCAGCCGCTCGCCGCCGAGCAGCACGCTGTCGAGCTCGAGCACATGATCGCGGGTCTTGCCGTAGGTGCAGCTGCCCTGGCCGCTGGCGTCGGTAGCGATCATGCCGCCGATCGTGGCTCGGTTGGAGGTGGAGAGCTCCGGGGCGAAGAAGAGCCCGTGGGGCTTGAGCGCGGCGTTGAGCTGGTCCTTGACCACCCCGGCCTGGACGCGGACCCGTCGATGCTCGACGTCGATCTCGAGAATTGCATTCATGTGCCGGGAGACGTCGACCACCAGGCCGTCGGTGAGCGACTGGCCGTTGGTGCCGGTGCCACCGCCGCGGGGGGTGAGTACCACCCCGCGGTGTTCTTCCTGGCCGGCGAGCCGGGCGATGCGCACCAGGTCCTCGGCGTGGCGGGGGTAGAGCACCGCCTGGGGCAGGCGCTGGTAGAGGGAGTTGTCGGTGGCCAGCACCGTACGGTTGGCGTAGTCCGGAGCGATCTCGCCCGCGAAGCCGGCGGCCTTCAGGGCCTCGAGAAAGCCCAGGTAGGACGCTTGCGGCGGGGCCTTCGGTGCCAGCCGAGCGATCATGGGCGCAGCGTCTCCAGTGCCTGCTCGAGACGCCTGAACCCTTCCCGCAGAACTTCGGGCTCGGCGGTCAGGGGTGGCAGCAGACGCAGCACATTGCGGCGCCGTCCGCTGGGCATCAGCAGCACCCCGGCCTCGCGGGCGGCGTCGAGCAGCGCCGCGAGGTGTTCACCGCCGCTGGCACCGCTGGTGTCCTCGAAGACGATGCCACGCATGGTGCCGATACCGGTCAGGGCACCGACCATCGGGAAGCGCTCCGCCAGGCGGGTATGGGCCTCGAGGATCAGCGCCTCCTGCGTCTCGCTCCAGCGAGACAGCCTGGCGTCGCTCATGACCTCCATCACCGTGCGTGCCGCGGCACAGGCAACCGGGTTGCCCGAATAGGTGCCGCCCAGCCCGCCCTTGGGCAGGGCGTCCATCAGCTCGGCTCGGCCGGCGACCGCCGCCAGCGGCAGGCCCGCCGCCATGCTCTTGCCCATCAGCAGAAGGTCGGGCTCGACGCCCAGGTGTGTGAGGGCGAAGCGCGTTCCGCTGCGGCCGAAGCCCGACTGGATCTCGTCGAAGATCAGCACGATGCCCTGGGCATCGCAGCGTTCGCGCAGTCGAGCGGCGAAGTCGGCGTCGAGCAGCCTGAAACCGCCCTCGCCCTGTACCGGCTCGACGATGATTGCCGCCACCGACTCGGCGGGGAGCTCCACCTCGAACAGGCGGTCCAGGGCGCGCATCGCCTCGTCGGCGTCGACGCCGCTGTCGCGGCTCGGAAATGGCAGGTGGTAGACCGGCCCCGGCAGGCTGCCCAGCTCGCTCTTGTAGGGCTTGACCTTGCCGTTGAGGTTGAGTGCCGCCAGGGTGCGACCGTGGAAGCCGTCATCGAAGGCGATCACGGCCTGGCGCCCGGTGGCGGCGCGGGCCACCTTGAGCGCATTCTCGGTGGCCTCGGCACCGCTGTTGGTCAGCATGCAGGACAGCGGGTAGGAGACCGGCACGAACCGGTCGAGCGCTTCGACGACATCCAGGTAACCGCGGTGCGGCAGTGCGTTGAAGGCCGAGTGCATCAGCCTGTCGACCTGAGCCTTGACCGCCTCGACGACCGCCGGGTGGCCGTGGCCCAGGTTGAGCACGCCGATACCGCCGACGAAGTCGATATAGTGCCGACCCTGCTCGTCCCACAGTTCGGCATTGCGGCCGCGCTCAACGCACAGCGGGTGAACGATGCTCAGCGAGCGGCTGACGTGAGGAAGGTCCATGTACGGGTTCCAGTCGGTTCATCAGGGGAGTGTCACCGATGTAACCAGCGTGGGACGGCGGTCGCAAACGAAAAAAAGCGCTTATTCCATTCCTTGAAGGAATGTCACATCGAGTCGCTGCCGGCACGCTCAGGCGGAAGGTTGGAATACAAGATGAGTAAAAAGAATTGGTAAATGCCGTTATTTCTTTTGTCAAAGGCACCCCCTCGTGATACCAATGCCGGCCGCTTTGGCACAGCACCCGATGAACTACCCACATAGATGAACTACCCACATAAGAGCCCTTAGGCCACCCCAACCCCCTGACAGGAGCGCCCCATGCCCTATCCCCTGATGCCGGTCGCCGTGGCCATCGCCGCCGCGACCCTGCTCGGTGCCTGCAGCGATGCCGGCTCGTCCACCCCCAATGTGGCGATCGGTCCGCCGGCCAGCACCACCCAGCAGGTGTCCAGCCTGATTCTCGATGCCCACGGTGTTACCGAGGACGACTACAGCGCCTACCAGGAGGGCTTCGGCGCCGCCCTGGACGGCGTTCAGGACGGCAACATCGATCTCTCCATCGGCATTCTCGGCCTGCCTTCCGGCAGCATCGAGAATCTGCAGGCAGCCGCCGGCGACGTGCGCATGATCGGCCTGGATGATGAAGCGGTGGAATACATCGAGGCTAACAGTGCCTACCGCCGTTTCGTGATCCCCAAGGACAGCTATGAGTTTCTTGCAGAGGACGTGACCACGGTAACCGCCTACGCGGTGCTGGTGGGCAACACCCACAGCATCGATGAGGAGCTGGGCTACGAGCTGGCCCGCCTGATGCACGAGAAGGCCGCCGAGAACACCCACTCCCAGTCCGCGTTCATGACCCTAGACAATGCACTGAACGGCGCCGAGGGTCTGCCGATCCATCCGGGCGCCAAGCGCTACTACGAGGAGCAGGGGCTTCAGGTCGACAATCCGGTGGCCGAGCTCGACATCAGCGAGGAGAAAGGCGAGTTCATTCTGGGCACCGGCAGCCAGGGTGGCACCTACTACCCCCTCGGCGGCGAGATGGCCACCATCTGGAACAACTATCTGGACGGTGCCAACTTCACCAACATCGAGACAGGCGCCTCGATCGAGAACCTGGTCAGCATCCGAGATGACCGCATGGACCTGGGCATGACCGTGCATGCACCGGCCCAGGACGCGGTGGCCGGCAGCGGCGAGTTCGATGGTAACGCCATCGGCAACGTCGCCTTCATCGGCCATATCTATCCGGAAGTCATTCAGATCGTGACCCGCGACGCCAGCGGCATCACCGACCTGAACGACCTCGCTCAGTAACCCACGCCGCCGCGGCGCCGCCTTCAGCGGTGCCGCGGGGCCATCGGAGACCCTGTCGTGACTCAAGACGCCGCAGTTAAAAAAAAAGTCCTGATGACACTCAGGCGCTACTAGAGAAGTACGACCGCGAGTCAAGCGTCAGAGTGACGCTCGGCCGCTGGGGCTGGGCGGTCTCGCTGCTCGGCATCGCGCTGACGACCTTTCACCTCTATACCGGCTATTTCGGCACCCTGCCCTCGCAGAAGCAGGGCGCGGTCCATCTGGGCCTGGCGCTCGGGATGATCTTTCTGCTATTTCCCGCCCATCGCGGTGCCGGCGCGCGTCAGGGGGTGCCCTGGTACGATGTGGTGCTGGCCTTTGTCGCCACCTTCGGCGCTTACTACAAGATCCTGTTCTACGATCAGGTGCTGCGCGCCCGCATCACCGGCTACTCGACCCTGGACCTGATCGTGGCGGGGCTGGGTGTGCTGTTCGTGCTGGAGGCGACTCGCCGCACCGTGGGCCTGCCGATCGTGATCGTGGCACTGCTGGCGCTGGCCTATGCGCTGCTTGGCAACCACATTCCCACGCAGCTGCTGTCGCATCCGGGCTTCGCCCTGCACGATATCATGCCCTATCTGTGGTTTCGCGAAAGCGGGGTATTCGGCACGCCGCTGCAGATTTCGGCGAAGTTCATCTTCCTGTTCCTGTTCTTCGGCGTGGTATTGATCCAGACCGGGGTCGGTCGCTTCTTCAACGAGCTGGCCTTCGCCGCCACCGGCCGCTTCACCGGGGGCACCGCCAAGGCTGCGGTGATCGCCAGCTCTCTGCAGGGCATGATCTCGGGCAGCTCGGTGGGCAATACCGTGGCGTCGGGCTCGTTCACCATCCCGATGATGAAGAACGCCCGCTTCCGCCCCGAGATGGCTGCCGCCACCGAAGCCTCGGCTTCCACCGGCGGGCAGATCATGCCGCCGCTGATGGGCGCCGCCGCCTTCATCATGGTGGAGTACGTTGGCGTCTCCTACCGCGAGATCATGTATGCGGCGCTGATTCCGGCATTGATGTACTTCACCGGGATCTTCATCGGCGTTCACTTCGAGGCCAAGCGCAGCCGCATCCTCGGCATTCCCAAGGATCAGCTGCCCAGCAAGCGCAAGCTGTTGCTGCGCCAGGGCTATATGCTGCTGCCACTGGCGGTGATCGTGACCACGGTCAGCGTCGGCTTTACCGCCCAGCGCGCCGCGCTGCTGGGCATCGCCGCCGCCCTGGCGGTCAGCCTGATTCGCAAGGAGACGCGCCCCTCGCCGGCCAAGCTGGTGCGGCTGCTCGACAAGGGCGCCCGGGTGGCACTGCCGGTGATCGCCGCCGTGGCCACCGCCGGCATCATCGCTGGCGTGGTGGGCATGACCGGGCTGGGCGCCAAGTTCGCCGCCGGCATCATCAGCCTGGCCGACGGCACCCTGATCCTGGCGCTGATCTTCACCATGCTGGCCTGCATCGTGCTGGGCATGGGGCTGCCGACCACCGCCAACTACGTGGTGACCGCCACCATCGCAGCGCCGGCCCTGATCAACGAGTTCGGCCTGGCCCCCATGGCCGTGCACCTGTTCGTGTTCTATTTCGGGATCGTGGCCGACATCACCCCACCGGTATGCCTGGCCGCCTACGCCGGGGCGGGCATCGCCGGCGCCAATCCGATGAAGACCGGGGTGACCGCGCTGAAACTGGCGATCGGCGCCTTCATCATTCCTTATGCGCTGATCTACAATCCGGCGCTGGTAATGATCGACGCCACGCCGCTCGGCCTGGTGACGGCGGTGGGCTTCCTCTTGGTGGGGCTGGTCGGGGTGAGTGCGGCCCTGATGGGCCACTTCGTGCGCGACACCCTGGCCTGGGAGCGCCTGGTGCTGCTGGTGGCCGGCCTGGCCATGGTGGCGCCGGAGCCAATCACCAGCACCCTGGGGCTGGTGGCGCTGGCGCTGCTGGCCTGGTGGCAGTCACGCCGCCCGGAGCAGCCCCGGGACGGCGCACTGGCCTGATGCAGACGCCCCGCGGCTACGGCCGCGGGGCGTCTGTTCGAGTTGACCGTCTGGGGTAGAATGACCTTTTTTGCGCTGGAGTCGGCGTCCATGAAGGCTCGTCATCTACCCTCGACCACCACTCTGCAGTGTTTCGAAGCCGCCGCCCGGCATCTGAGTTTCACCCGGGCGGCGGACGAGCTGAGCATCACCCAGAGTGCCATCAGCAAGCAGGTGGCGCAGCTCGAGGACTTCCTGCAGCACAAGCTGTTCCGGCGACTGCGGCGCACCCTGGTGCTGACCCCGGAAGGCTCGCTCTACCTGACCGAGGTGCGCAAGATTCTGGCGCATCTCGAGATGTCGGCCAATGCCATCATGACCTACAGTGGTCATGGCGAGGTGCTCAATGTCACCACCCTGCCCACCTTCGGCACCCGCTGGCTGGCACAGCATCTGCCGGCCTTCTTCACGGCCCATCCCGGCATTACCCTGCACCTGACCGAACGCGTCGAGACCTTCGACCTGGAGAACGACGGCATCGATGTGGCGATCTTCCATGGTCACGGCAGCTGGCCCAACCTCGAGTGTCACAAGCTGTTCGATGAAGAGGTGGTGGCGGTGGGGGCTCCCGGCTACCTGGCACGTCGACGGCTGACCTCCCCCGACGACCTGGCCGATTGCCGGCTGCTGCATCTGTCGACTCGCCCCGACGCCTGGCACCGCTGGTTCGCCGGCCAGGGGACCAGCACCGACAAGAGCTATCACGGCATCCGCTTTGAGACCTTTCAAACCCTGATCGGAACGGTCATGGCCGGCGGCGGCCTGGCGCTGATTCCTCGTTTCATGATCCTGAACGAGCTGGAGCAGGGAGCCCTGGTGCCCGCCTGGCCGGCGGTACTCGGCAGTCCCAACGCCTACTATCTCGTCTATCCGGAACACCTGGGCGAACTGGCCAAGGTTCGCCACTTCGTCAACCATCTGCTGGATGCCGCCGCCGACTCCGAGCTGCAGGCGTGACGGTCGGCTCTCGGTGTGGCGAGTCTTGCATCATCGCCGCCGCGCTCGGCCAGAACATGGGGTGGTGACCCTGCCTGCCCAAGAGTGCATTGCCCTCCGCTTATGTCTGAACCAGACGAGTCAGCTCCTCGAGATAGCTCTCCAGCACGAGGTTGGGCGGTGCGCCCTTGCGCGTGATGGCGCTGTAGTGGGTGCAGTAACGCCACCTCTCGGGGCACAGGGCGCGCATGCGACCCTCGCGGACCCAGCCTTCCGCGTAGTGGGTCGGCAGATAGCCGATAAAGCGGCCGGAGAGGATCAGGAAGGCGATGCCTTCGCGGTCGCTGGCCGAGGCTGCTTCTTTCAGTGGCTCATGAACTTCCTTGATCTCGGGGGTCTGGGCGTAGGCGGGGACCACGGCATCGTGGTCGGCCAGAGCCTCCTCGTCGATGCTCTCCCTATCGAACAGCGCATGCTCATTGGAGCAGTAGAGACGCGACTCCTCGGCGTAGAGAGAGAGGTAATGCAGCCCCGGTAGCACCTTGAGGTCGGGAATCACCCCGGTGTGGAGTCGCCCATCGAGCACCGCCATCTCGATATCGCTGGGGGGAATCATGCGGATATTGATGCGCACCTCGGGGCCGCGCTCCTTGAGCGCGCTGAGCGCATCGGTGATATGCATCTCGGGCATCGTCACCAGGTTGTCGGTGATGCCGATGTTGAGTTCTCCCTTCAGCTGGGCATGCAGGCCGTTGACCCGGGTGCGAAACCCCTCCACGGCAGCGAGCAGCTGCAGGGTCGACTCGTAGACCTCGGCTCCCTCGTCGGTCAGGGCGAAGCCGCTGCGTCCGCGTTGGCAGAGGCGCAGGCCGAGCCGCGTCTCCAGGTCGTTCATGGCCATGCTGATGGCGGCGCGGCTGATGCCGAGTGCCACCTCGGCGGCGGAAAATCCCCCGCACTCCACCACCTTGCGGTAGATCCGCAGCAGACGCAGGTCGGCGTCTCCGGGCTGCCCCATGGGCGTACTCCTGCGCCGTGTCATGGCGTCTCGCCTCCTCTTGTTTGTCTTGTTGGCGTGGGTGTCGGGTGCCGAATGTCTCGGCGCCTAGTTAGGTAAGTGATCGCTTGCATGTGATTAAACAGCTTGTGATTTAATTGATGCAAGCCAGGGGCTAGCTTGAGGGTGGTAATGCACATCGGCACCGACAACCGATACTTACAACCGATAGCAACAATAGATCGCCATGGCAGCACGGCAGATCGTTACAGCAGATCGCTACAACAGGGGAGGTCAACATCATGACCGCACAGCAGTTTCGCCACGCCGCCGGCTTGAGCGCCGAGCAGCTGGATGCCTACTGGATGCCCTACACCGGCAACCGTCAGTTCAAGCGCGACCCGCGGATCATCGTCGGCGCCGAGGGTAGCTACCTGATCGATGCCGATGGCCGTCGGGTCTTCGATAGCCTTTCCGGACTATGGACCAGCGGTGCCGGTCACTCGCGGCCCGAGATAGCCGATGCCGTCAGCCGTCAGCTGCGCGAGCTGGACTACGCCCCGGCCTTCCAGTTTGGCCACCCCAAGGCCTTCGAGCTGGCCCATCGCCTGCGTGAGCTGACGCCGGAGGGGCTGGACCACGCCTTCTTTACCGGCTCAGGCTCCGAGAGCGCCGACACTTCCCTGAAGATCGCCCGTGCCTACTGGCGCAAGAAGGGCAAGCCCACCAAGACCAAGTTGATCGGCCGGGCCAAGGGCTATCACGGGGTCAACTTCGGCGGCATCAGCCTGGGTGGCATCGGTGCCAACCGCGCGCTGTTCGGTCAGGGCGTGGACGCGGATCACCTGCCCCATACCCTGATGGCCGAGAACGCCTTTACTCGGGGCATGCCCGAGCGCGGCGCCGAGAAGGCCGAGGATCTGCTGGAGCTGATCGCCCTGCATGATGCCTCCAATATCGCCGCGGTCATCGTCGAGCCGCTGGCCGGTTCGGCTGGCGTGATTCCACCTCCCCAGGGGTACCTGCAGCGCCTGCGTGAGATCTGCGATGCCAACGATATCCTGCTGATCTTCGACGAGGTGATCACCGGCTTCGGGCGCATGGGAGCCATGACCGGTGCCGACGCCTTCGGGGTGGTTCCCGACATGATGAACTTCGCCAAGCAGCTCACCAATGGCGCGGTGCCCATGGGCGGCGTGATGGTCACCGGCGAGATCTACAACACCTTCATGGAGCAGGGTGGACCCGACTATATGCTCGAGCTGCCCCATGGCTACACCTACTCCGGTCATCCAGTGGCCTGCGCCGCGGCCATGGCTTCACTGGATATCCTGGAGCAGGACAACCTTGTCGAGCGGGTGCGCCAGATGAGTCCGCTCTTCGAGGACGCCCTGCATAGCCTCAAGGGGACTCGCTATATCAGCGATATTCGCAATTACGGCCTCGCCGGTGCCCTGCAGATCGAACACTACCCCGGCGAGCCAGCCCGCCGCCCCTTCGAGATCGCCATGAAGTGCTGGGAGAAGGGCTTCTATGTGCGTTATGGCGCCGACACCATCCAGCTGGGCCTGCCCTTTATCGTCGAGAAAGAGGAGATCGATCGGGTCGTCAATGTGCTTGGCGAGGTCATCGGCGAGCTGGATTGAGCCTTTCCCGTGACAGATTTTTTTCACAACAACGCAACAGCAAGAGGTAATCCATGACAGCACTCGGCCACCTGATCAACGGCGCTCGTGTCGACCGCCAAGGGCGCAGCCAGGATCTTTACAATCCCTCCACCGGTGAGGTGAAGGGCCAGGTCAGCCTGGCCAGCAGGGCGACCGTCGAGGAGGCCATCGCCGCGGCTCAGGCGGCCTTCCCCGCCTGGCGCAATACGCCCCCGGCCAAGCGGGCCCGGGTCATGTTCCGCTTCAAGCAGTTGCTGGAGGAGCATGCCGAGGAGATCGTTCGCCTGGTCGGTGAAGAGCATGGCAAGATTTCCCACGACGCCCAGGGGGAGCTGGCTCGTGGTATCGAGAATGTCGAGTACGCCTGCGGCGCGCCCGAGCTGCTCAAGGGGGAGCACAGCAAGAATACCGGACCGGGCATCGACTCCTGGAGCGAGCATCAACCTCTGGGGGTGGTGGCCGGGATCACGCCGTTCAACTTCCCCGCGATGGTGCCGCTGTGGATGTACCCCATGGCCATCGCCTGCGGTAACACCTTCGTGCTCAAGCCCTCGGAACGCGATCCGACCTCGGCACTCTTTATCGCCGAGCTGGCGCTGGAGGCGGGCCTGCCCGCGGGCGTGCTCAATGTGGTCAATGGCGACAAGGAGGCCGTGGACACCCTGCTCGACGACGAGCGCGTCCAGGCCGTCAGCTTCGTCGGTTCCACGCCGATCGCCGAGTATATCTACTCGCGGGCCAGCGCCAACGGCAAGCGTTGTCAGGCACTGGGTGGCGCCAAGAACCACGCCATCGTCATGCCCGATGCCGATATGGAGAATGTGGTCAACTCGCTGACCGGAGCCGCCTTCGGTTCCTCCGGCGAGCGCTGCATGGCGCTATCCGTGGCGGTGGCCGTGGGGGATGAGGCCGCCGATACCCTGATCGCCAAGATGCAGGAGTCGATGGCGACCCTCAAGGTCGGCCCCTTCTCCGACAAGAGCAACGACTTCGGTCCGGTGATCACTAAGGCGCATCAGGAAAAGGTCTGCGGCTATATCGCCAGTGCCGCGGAGCAGGGCGCTACCCTGGTGGTCGACGGTCGCGACGCCCAGGTGGAGGGTTACGAGGGGGGCTTCTATGTCGGCGGCACCCTGATCGATAATGTGACGCCCGAGATGACCTGCTATCGGGAAGAGATCTTCGGTCCCGTGCTGCTGGTCATGCGGGTCGACAGCATGGAAGAGGCCATGCGTCTGATCGATGAGCATGAGTATGGCAATGGCACCTGCATCTACACCCGCGATGGTGAGGCGGCACGCTACTTCAGCGATAATATCCTGGTCGGCATGGTAGGAATCAACGTGCCGCTGCCGGTGCCCGTGTCGTATCACAGCTTCGGCGGCTGGAAGCGTTCGCTGTTCGGTGACCTTTCCGCCTATGGCCCCGATGCAGTGCGCTTCTACACGCGTCGCAAGACCGTGACCCAGCGCTGGCCTTCCGCCGGCGTGCGCGAGGGGGCGCAGTTCTCCTTCCCCTCCTGAGCCCCGGTGGTTTCGTTGAGGCTAAGTGGCTCCGCCTAGGCGGGGCCATCGTGATTGAGACGCCAAAAATATCAACAAAAAGCAGTGGAGATAACGATGTTCGGATTACCCGTATCCACCACCTGGCTGGTCATCGGTGTGCCGGTGTTCTGGGTGCTCTACACGCTGGGCTTCCTCTGGGTAACGCGAGGCTGGCCGGGACTCAAGAACTCGGAGTCCGGTCGCTGAGTCGAGGCGGCTGGTCATGAAAACAAGAATCGCGTGACAGGAGAAAATGAGTGAACTCGACGGTATTGCTGTTTCTTGCCCTGTACTTCATCGGCATGCTGGCCGTAGGCGTCATCTCCATGCGCCGAGGCGGCTCGAGCAGCATGGAGGGGTACTATCTTAGCGGTCGCAATGTGGGGCCTCTGGTGACCGCCATGACGATGCAGTCGACATCCATGAGTGGCTACATGTTCCTGGGGGCCGGGTCTCTCGGCTACACCCAGGGGTATTATGGATTCTGGTATGCCGCGGGAGATATCGGTGGCGGGGTGGTGAACCTCTCGGTTCTCGGACGGCGGATGCGAAAGCTCTCCCAGATCATGGGGGCACTAACTTCCATCGAGTATCTCGAGAAGCGCTATCCCAGCAAGTGGGTCCGCCTGATCGCGGCGGTGCTGTCGGTCTCCCTGCTGGGCGCCTATGTACTGGCGCAGTTCATCGCCGGTGGCAAGGGCCTGGAACTGGTGACAGGACTGCCCTACGAGGTGGCGCTGGCGATAGCCGTGGGCGTCATTCTTGCCTATACCCTGATGGGCGGCTATGGCGCGGTGGCCTACACCGACCTGCTGCAGAGCTTCGTGATGATCATCGGCATCGTCTGGATCCTGGTCGCCACGCTTCAGGAGGTCGGTGGCCTGACGGCTGCCAACCAGGCCATCGCTTCCATTGATCCGACGCTACTCAGCATCTGGGGCAGGGATCTCGTCCATGAAGGGCAGTGGGGGATCGTGCTGGGGGCATTGTTGATCTTCTCCATCGGCTATATGGGTTGGCCCCACGTCGTCACGCGTCACATGGCAATGCGCAACCCTTTCCATGCGCGTCGCGCCGGCGTCTACTCCACCCTGTGGAACCTGGTGTTCGTCAGTGCCCCCTATATTCTCGGCACCCTGGCCATCCTGGTGCTGCCCGATCTCGACGACCCAGAGCAGGCCATCTTCGCCCTGGCCCAGAACCTGCTGCCTGCCGCCGTGGTGGGTATCGTGATGGCGGCCATCATGGCGGCCATCATGTCCACGGCCGACTCGATCCTGCTTCAGACCGGGAGCATTGCGGCGCGAGACCTCTATGAGCGGTTTATCAATCCGAACATGGAGGAGAAACAGATGGTGAGAGTGTCCCAGCTGATCGTTCTGTTGCTGGGAACCGTCTGCGGTGTCGTGGCCGTCTTCGAGCCGCCGGCGATCTTCTCCATCGTCGTCTTCACGACCTCGGTACTGGGCAGTGCCTTCCTGCCGGCGTATGTGGCCGCGGTGTGGTGGCGAAAGGCCAATACGCCCGGTGCCCTGGCCTCGATGATTGTCGGTAGCCTGGTGGCGTTCTTCTGGCAGTATCTGGCGCTGGACGGGGTGACCGGCCTGCATCCCATGCTGGCCGGTGTGGTGCTCTCCAGCCTGGCGATGGTCGTCGCCAGCCTGCTGACGCAAACCAGCCATCCCGTTCCCGAGCATATCCTGCAGGCGATGGAGGAGACCGCCGAACTGCGCCCCCTGCCGAGGCCACTGAAGGCGCAGCAAAGCTTCGAGATGGCACATGAGGCGCTGACGCTCAAGCTCAGTGAGCGCCCGGCGTGATCGAGCCCTCGGGGAGTCCCGTGGTGGACGTCGCCGATGATCGGGAAGCCTGGCTCAAGGCCAGGCTTCCCCTCGACGGCCTCGAACGACGTGTCGCTACCATTGATGCCGAGCTCACGATCGATAGGGTCGAGCCGATCGGCTTCCCGTATCTGCTCTGCCTCTATCGCTGGAACACTCGACGCTGGGGCATGTCGCGGCAGGAGCTGATGAGCTGTCTGGTCGATCGTTGCCAGGGGGTCAGTACGACGGTGGAGGGCGTCGAGTTCGGTACCCCCCTGAGCGCTGCCACGCTGCCATCCCCCGAGCTCGAGATTCCACCCCTCGAGCGCAAGGCGCGCCAGCATGTGATGCAGGTGCGCCGCCATCGGCTGAAACGGCGAAGCGCCTCGGGGCTAGAGTTGATACGCTGCGAGACCGTTCGCAAACCCCTGTGGCGCCTCACTGCTCACCATGAACGGCATGGCGATCTCGAGCTGCTGATCGATGCCCTCAATGGCGGTTATTACCTGCTGTAAGCGGGCGCACTTGGCGGGCCGGCTGGCTGGAAGGCGTCGAGGCACGCCCGCCATCGAGGCGGTACGCGCCCTCTACCAGTAAGCTCGACGGCGTTATGCGCCGAGTCGATCCTTCAGCGCCTGGCAGAACTTCTGCCAGGCGCTGTGCTTTTCGGGAGGTCGTGCAGGCATGCCCAAGGGCATCATTGACCTGTCACGACTCCTGCTGCCCCTTGGCCGCCACGCGACGCTCACGGCGACGACGCTCCACCATGCGGTAGCGCGAACGGATCTCGTCACGCTCCATATAGCAGCCCTGCAGCCAGCGGTGGCCGCTCGAGCCCTCGAAGGCGTCGCGGGCATGCAGCAGGCGGCGGTTGTCGAAGATCACCAGATCACCCGGCGCATAGGTGAAGCGGATGGCGAACTCGGGCTCACGCAGCATCGCCTGCAGGGTCATCAGCGCCGCATAGGCGGACTCGACCTCATCGAAGTCGGCCTGTAGCGGGCCGCGCAGGAAGTCGGCGATGCGTACCTCGAGCAGCTCGCCGCGATCATCCAGGCGGATCATCGGCGAGTACCAGACGTAGTCGGTGGTCCGGGCGGTGTTGGCGAAGCACCAGTGAACCCGGGTCAGGGTGTCAAAGGCCTCGGGATCGCGCTGGCGCAGCGCCTCGGCCACGGCGAAACCGTCGAGCATTACCGCCTGGCCGCCGGCGACGCTGTTTTCCAGGCAGTGCAGCATCTGCAGGCCCGGATGATACTCGCGCGTCGGCAGATCGGTGTGGGGTGGCAGGGCGATGGAGGTATAGGCGTTGGAGTCTGGGTCCGGCTTGGCCTTGACGTCGAACAGCAGGCCGAAGTTGGTGGGGCGTACCGGGCCGATGCGCCGTGCGATGGCTTCCAGCGAGCCGGGTTCGGTGGGCAGGCCACGCAGGCGCACCAGCCCCTTGCCCAGCACGCTTTCCAGGGCGGGGGCCAGGATCGTCTCCTCGGCCTCGCTGTCAGGCGTGGTGTCGAGCAGGCCGCCGGCATCGAGACTCTCCGGGGCCGCCTCGGGGCCGCCATGCCAGAGCTGTACCGCTACCAGCGGCGCCTCGGGATCCTCGGCATTGTCGTAATCGTGGGCACGCAGCCAGCCTGGGTGAAAGCGCAGGCGGAGTTGTTCCGGGGCAAAGTCCACGCATAGTGCGCCGGCCGCATCGATCTCGGCGCCGGCGATCTCCGGCCATCCGGGCAGGGCGGAGAGATCGAGGATGCGCTCCCGGGTGGCGGGATTGATGGTGGAGTCATCGGCGGCATTCTCACGCAGCCAGATGCTGTGGTAGCGGCTCTCGCGGCCATCGCTCCAGCGCACGGTCACCAGGCGTGGCGAGAAGGTTAGCGTCTCGAGATGCGCCTCGATCGGCCAGGCGTCGTAATCGGGTGTCGCTGGAAGTGCGGTGGTCATCTTGGCCTCCTCGGGGGATTCATAACGCCGCCTAGAGTGCCAGTGGGGAGGCCGTGACGCCTGGCGGAGTTCGACACTGACTATGCACGATTCGACAGTTCCTGCCGGCGCAGCTCACTGGGGGTGAGGCCATGCTGTCGCCTGAAGGCGCGAGAGAAGCTCGAGGGTGAGGCGAATCCGCAGGCCAGGGCGATCTGCATGACGCTGTGCGGTGTCACGCGCAGCAGGCGGTGGGCATGATCCAGGCGCCGGGCCAGATAGGCTTGCTGGGGGGAGGTGTCCAGGTGACGCGCGAACAGCCGGTCGAGTCGGCGCCACGAGATATCGAGTTCGTCGGCCAGCTCGCCGATGCCCAGGGGCGTTTCGAGGTTGGCCTCCATCAGCGCGATGGCGCGTTGCAGCAGCGGCTCCTGGGGGATCACGGGGTCGCGCTGGCGGCTGGCAGGCCGACGGCCCTGGTCGTGAACCAACTGGTCACGCACCCGGGTTGCCAGGTCCTCGCCGTGCCGGCGAAGGATCAGGTCGAGGCTCATGTCGATTGCGGCACTGCCGCCGGCGCACGAGAAGCCCTCGGTGGTCACCTCGTAGATCGACTCGACCGCATCGACCCGGGGAAAGCGGGAGCGGAAGTCGGGCAAGCACTCCCAGTGCAGGGTCACCGTCTGGTCGTCGAGCAGGCCGGCGGCGGCCAGGATGTAGCAACCGGTATCCATGCCCCCCAGCACACAGCCTGTCGCCGCGCGCTTGCGAAGCCAGGCAACCAGCTCGTCGTCGATGGTGCTCTGTGGCTCGAAGCTGGCGCATACCGTCAGGCTCGGCAGCAGCGGTGCCTCGTAAAGCGAGTAGCTGACGTTCAGGGTCATGCCGTTGGAGGCGATTACCGGCTCACCATCACGGCTGATCAGGTCCCACTCGAACAGCCTCTCGCCACTGATGCGGTTGGCGATGCGCAGCGGCTCGATCGCCGAGAAGAAGGCCACCATGGCGAATCGCGGCAGCAGCAGGAAGCCGATGCGTTCTGGGCGGGTATCGGGGGGCTGAATTCTCATGGTCAGGGGTGCCGAGGTGGTGGCCTGTTGCCGGACGTTTTTCTTCAGTACCTTGCTGCAAGGGTGCGCGCGGACGCGGAGGAAAGGGAGCGCGCGGAGTAAATGATACTACTTTCTCGTTGTTTTTGGCGATTCTTCCTGGTTAAGTGTTTTAAACAGCGTTTTTGGCCAACTTCTCTAAGGAAGTCTTCTGGCTTGCCTTTTGTATTATACCGGGTATGGTTGTGAGGTTTGGCAGTAATGATCCCATATGCAACATGGCTGCTATGGCAAGCTATTTGTCTTGAGGCGTGAAAGTGGCTTTGAGGTCTAGAGTGATTTATGCAAATCGTTCGGTCGGCAAGGTTTTCTCCAAGGGTATGTGTCACCCTTTCTTCTTTCGAGGGCGCCCAGTCGATTACGCATCTGTCGTGGAGAAGATCGAAGAACTGGCGGCCGGTGCGGGAGGGGATCCGAGCGTGGCATCGATTGACCGGATGATACGTATCGTCGACCTGTCGACGGGTGAGCGACGCACCTATACCTTGACAGAGCCCGGCAAAGCGAATCCGAGACGGGGGCTGGTGTCGATATTCTCGCCTCTCGGCGCGGCGCTGCTCTCCTCCAAGGTGGGAGAGGTCGTGAAAGTGGTGATGATGGGGTTTGAAAAAGAGGTGCGCATCATTGAGGTTCAGTAAATAAAAAACCCCTGTGCAGCTTCACTGATCCTGGCTTTAATTATTCGGGGAGCGCCTCTCTATAGTGATATTGAATTATTAAGTTTTATAAGTTTCTGTCTGGGGGTGAAGCCAAGGGTCTGTTTTTAACTTAAACTGATGAGCCAGATGAAGGGCCGGATTGATAGTTGGGTTGAGAGCAGGGTGGCTGGTTGGATTGAGAGTTGTATAAGAATAATTTTTTCAGGATAAATCCCGGATTCATGGAATAAGAGTGCCCGCTAAACAGCGGGCACTCTATACGCCTTTCGGGCCCCAAAGGGCTGGTCCACGGTAGTGTTTAAATTTCGGCCCACATCCGCAGCAGGTTCGCCAGGCTCTTCGACAGCATATCGAAGGTGCGGGTCTTGCCATTGGCCTCGAACTCCTGGCGGCGGGTGCTATCCAGGTCGAACAGGATCTCGCGCTGCAGGGGGTCACGCACCTGGCTCTGGACCCAGCCGACGACGGCCAGACGCTCACCGCGGGTGACCGGCACGACCCGGTGCAGGGTGGAGGAGGGGTAGAGGATCAGGGCACCGGCCGGCAGCTTGTAGGTCTGCTCGCCAGCGGTCGAATCGATCAGCAACTCGCCGCCATCGTAGCTCTCGGGCTCGTTGAGAAACAGCGTGAACGAGAGGTCGGTGCGCATCGCCCCCTGGGGGGTGGCCATGATCGCATCGTCGACGTGGTTGCCGTAGCTCATGCCTTCCCGGTAACGGCTGAACATTAACGGTTTCATGCGCCTTGGGCGTGCCGCCATCTGAAACAGCGGGTTGGCCTGCAGGCCCTTGGCCACTTCCTTGTGCAGTTCGGCGATCTCGGGGTGACGTCCGTCGGCCTGCTGATTGTGCTTGACCGTGCGGGCATGCCAGCCGGCGGTCTCGCGACCGTCGCGGAAGGCGGCATCGGTCAGGGTGGTCCGGACGCGGGAGAGCAGCTCGGGGGAGATGGCCTGGTCGATGCAGAGGATCACGGGGTGCTCCAGTCGGTCGAGAAATGAACCTCGATTATAAACAACTGGGAATCGTTTGCATTGAGCTTTCCAAGCCGGCACTCTACGCCCGTGCTCCTATCGGCCTGTAGGGCCACCCCCTGTCAAACGTATAAGCTGTCAAATGTATAAATAAGGAGGTCTGCATGACAAACAGCACCCGCACCAAGCTCTGGGTCGGCGTCGGCGCCAGCGTTCTGCTCGGCACCAGCACTGCCGGCTGGGCAGAGGCCGAGCCCGCTGCCGACTATACCCAGGGTCCCGACAGTCTGCTGCTGGCCCAGGCCGATCACGGCGGCGAGGGTGGTGAAGGTGGCGAGGGCGGTGAAGCCGGCCACCACCACGAAGGCGGTGAAGGTGGTGAAGGTGGCGAGGGCGGTGAAGCCGGCCATCACCACGAAGGCGGCGAAGGTGGCGAAGGCGGAGAAGGCGGAGAAGGCGGTGAAGGTGGCGAGGGCGGTGAAGCCGGCCATCACCACGAAGGCGGTGAAGGCGGTGAAGGTGGTGAAGGTGGTGAAGCCGGCCATCACCACGAAGGTGGCGAAGGTGGCGAAGGTGGCGAGGGTGGTGAAGGCAGCGCTGCGACCGACCCCTATGCGGTCTTTGACTATCTGAACGTCTCCGCCGGTGGTGAAGGCGGTGAAGGCGGTGAAGGCGGTGAAGGCGGTGAAGGCGGTGAAGGCGGCGAAGGCGGCTATGCCATCGACGTCAGCAACCCCGGCGTGTATTACACCAACCTGGCGATGATGAAAGGCCATCTTGCCGTGGCCCGCGAGCTCTACCAGGCCGGTGAGCAGGCCGCCGCCCAGCCACACTTCGGCCACCCCATCCATGAGCACTACGAGATGCTGGAGCCGGCCCTTGAGGCGCACGGCGTGAAGGGCATGGAGTCGAATCTGAAAGCGCTGGTCGAGACGATGCGTGGCGCCGGCGAGTGGGAGAGCAAGGCCGATGCCTACACGACTGCGCTCGAGGCGATCGATGACGCCATGCATGACGTGGATGGCGAGCTGCGCGACGATGTGGCCTTCCAGAGTCGCGCCCAGCTGGCGCTGCTGCGCCAGGCACTGCACGAGTACGAGGAAGCGGTGGATGATGGCCGCTTCGTCAACGTCGTCGAGTATCAGGACAGCCGTGGCTTCGTGCTGACGGCCAAGTCGCTGCTCGAGAAGCAGGCCGGTCTCTATGAGGAGGCTGCCTATGATGAGCTGCTCGCGGCTTATGAGTCGACTCTCGAGGCATGGCCGTCCGCGGTGGCCCCGGAGACCCCGGTGATGACCCCCGGTGAGCTCTCTGCACGGCTGTTCAAGCTGGAAGCGACACTCGGCCGCTACTGAGCCGAGAGGCGGGCCCCGGCAAGCCGTCGGGCCGTCAAAGACAAGGCCCGCCCCGAACGTTCCGGGGCGGGCCTTGTCATTGGGGCAGGGTGTCTTGTGCCCCGAGGGGTCAGCTCTGCTTGATGGCCTGCCTGGCTCGGCGCGTCTCGCGCAGCAGCGAGACCAGCACCCCCACGGTCATCACCAGAATGACGGCACTCAGCGGCAGGGCGGCGGCGATCAGCGCCGTCTGCAGCGCCGTCAGGCCGCCGGCCACCAGCAGCACCGCGGCCACCAGGCCGATGACGATACCCCAGAACACCCGGAAGCGTGCCGGCGGCTCGTCGTCACCCAGCGACAGGATGGTGGTCAACACCAGGGTGCCGGAGTCGGAGGAGGTGACGAACCAGCTCATCAACAGGAAGACCATCAGCGCCGACAGTATCCAGCCGAACACGCCGGTACCCACGATGCCATCGGCCGTAGCAAACAGCGCGGCGGGGAGCTGCCAGGCGTTGACCAGCTCGATGATGCCGGCGCTACCGGGGCCGCCGCTGGCATTGAGCTCCTGATACATGGCGTTGCCGCCGAAGATGATCAGCCAGACGAAGATGATCAGGGTGGGGACCAGCAGGACACCCAGCACGAACTCGCGCAGGGTGCGGCCCTTGGAGATACGTGCGATGAACAGCCCGACGAAGGGCGCCCAGGCCAGCCACCAGCCCCAGTAGAAGATGGTCCAGCCCTGCTGCCACGTCTCCGTCGCCGGCTCGTCCGCGAACCACAGTCCCATGGGAATGAAGTTGATCGCATAGTCGAGCAGGGTCTCGCCGAAGGCGGTGATCAGCCACAGGGTGGGTCCACCGATCAGGAAGACACCGACCACGAACAGCGAGGTCCAGATGTTCATCTCCGAGATGATGCGGATGCCGCGGCGTACCCCGGTAACGGCAGAGAGGATCGAGATCACCGAGATAAGGGCGATCAGGATCAGCTGCGTCGGCAGGCCCGAGCCGATACCCACCAGGCGCTCCAGGCCCACGGCCATCTGGCTGACGCCCAGGCCCAGGGAGGTCGCGACGCCGAAGACACAGCCCAGCACGCCGAGGATATCGAACAGATGCCCCAGTGGGCCGAAGATCCGCTCACCGATAAAGGGGTAGAGTGCCGAGCGCAGCGCCAGGGGTAACCCCTTGCGATAGGCGAAGTAGGCCAGCGACATGCCGACGATCACGTAGATGGCCCAGCCGTGCAGCCCCCAGTGGAAGACGGTGACTCGCAGCGCGTCGATGGCCCGCTCATAGCCGATGGCGGTGGCCCCGGCCATGTCGGCGTGGGGGTTGTTGGGGTAGCCGAAGCCGCCGGTATCGTCGAGATAGAAGATCGGTTCGGCGACGCCGAAGAACAGGATGCCGATGCCGATACCGGCGGAAAGAAGCATCGAGAACCAGGCGAAGTTGCTGAATTCCGGGCGACTGTCATCGGGGCCCAGACGCACGCTGCCGTAACGGCTGAGGACGATGAACGCACAGACCGTCAACAGCAGCATCACCGTGATCAAATAGTAGCCGCTGAAGGTGCTTTCGATCCAGGTGCGGGTGGCGCCGAACAGAGTGCTTGCGGTCTCCGAGCCGAAGCCGGTGAAAGCCACAAATAACAGCACCAGCAGCGCGGAGGTAAGGGTCATGCCGCGGTGCATGCCCTGGAAGAATCCACCCTGGGCCAGCTCGGTGACCATGTAGTCGGTGTCGAGCTCGACATAGGGGGAGTCATCCTTGGGTGGGGATGAGGGACGAATGGGGGGTGTGTGATTAGCGATGGTCTTGTCCTCTTTAACCGGGCAACGGGCCGGCGATCCCGGAGTGCCGCCCGAGGGCGGCACCGTCGTCGAACAGCATCGAGTCCTAGCGCCGAATGCCGATGGTGCGGCCTGCAAGGGCCGGCCAGGCCGAAGCCTCTGCCTGGGGCAGGGTGGCGATGGCCTCCACGACCTCCGGCGGGAAGGGCGACGGTCGGCCGCTCGCCTGGTTCATGCCCATCAGCATCTGCTCGCTGGTGGCCAGCAGGTTGCCCTCCTCGTCGTGCATCTCCAGGAAGGCATGCAGACGCTTGGCGTCACGATCCAGCAGGGTCACGGCGACGCTCAGTGGCTGCCCCTCGTGGGCCTCGCGGCGATAGCAGAGGTGGGTCTCCAGGGTGTAGATCGTATAGCCGTGGCGCTCGCGTCCTGCGGCGTCCAGGCCGATATGATCCATCAGCGCCTCCAGCGCCAGGGAGAACACCCGGGCATACTCGGCGTCGTTCATGTGGCCGTTGTAGTCGACCCACTCCGATGCGACACGGCTCTCCAGGATCACCATCAGATGCGTCCCTCGAGGCCTTCGGCCTCGGGCCAGTACTTCTGCACCAGGTCGAGCAGCTCGACCAGGAAGTCATCGCGACGGCGATCGAGTTCGGCGACCGGCCGGCCGGCGGCCTGATGCTCACAGCCATCGACCACCTTGTCGATCAGCTCATCGGTGAGCTCGGGAGCTTCCAGCTTGGTCCACGGCAACTTCAGCGCCGGGCCGAACTGTTCGAGCATATGCCGCATGCCCTGCTCGCCACCGGCCAGATGGAAGGTCAGGAAGGTGCCCATCAGTGACCAGCGCAGGCCGCAGCCGTAGACCACGGCGGCATCGATCTCCTCGGTGGTGGCCACGCCATCGTTGACCAGGTGCAGCGCCTCGCGCCACAACGCCTCCATCAGGCGGTCGGCGATATGCCCCTCGATCTCGCGACGCACCACCAGTGGGCGCATGGCCAGATCCTGGTAGAGGGCCTGGGCGGCCTCGATCTGGACTGTCTCGGTAGCCTCGCCGCCGACCAGCTCCACCAGCGGCAGCAGGTAGACCGGGTTGAAGGGGTGAGCGACGATCACCCGGCCGGGCGCCTTGGCGCAATCCTGCTGAAGATCGCTGGGCTTGAAGCCGGACGTCGACGAACCAATGATGGTCTCCGTCGCCGCCGCGGCATCCAGGGCCGCGAGGATCTCGCGCTTCAGCTCGAGGCGCTCGGGGACGTTTTCCTGGATCAGGTCGGCGCCCTCGACGGCTTCTTCCAGGCCTGCGACGAAGCGCAGCCGCTCGGGGCTCGCCCCTTCGGCCAGGCCGAGCTTCTCGAGGGAGCTCCAGGCGTTGTCGACGAAGGCGCGGGTGCGGGCTTCGGCCTCGGGCGCCGGGTCGAAGGCGACGACATCCCAGCCCTGAGCCAGGGCCCGGGCGATCCAGCCGTTACCGATGACGCCGGTGCCAATGACACTCAGTTGCTGGCTCATGCTTCACCTCCCACGACCTTGCCGGTGCTCGGGTCGCGCAGCTTGAGGTGCGCGCGAGTCTCGGCCGGGGTCATGACACGCCCGCCCAGGGTCTCGATAAGGTTGCCGGCCTTCTCGACCAGGCCGCCGTTGGTGGCCAGCACGCCCTTCTCGAGGTAGAGGTTGTCTTCCAGGCCGACCCTGGCGTGGCCACCCAGCATCATCGCCTGGGCCACCATCGGCATCTGGTGACGGCCGATGCCGAAGGCCGCCCAGTTGGCGTTCTGGGGCAGCTTGTTGCGCATGGCCAGCATGGTTTCCGGGTCGGCCTCGGCGCCCCAGGGGATGCCCAGGCAGAGCTGGTAGAGCGGGTCCCCGTCGATCAGCCCCTCCTGCTGCAGCTGGCGGGCGAACCAGACGTGGCCCAGGTCGAAGCACTCCAGCTCCGGCTTGACGCCGGCGGCCTGTACCAGGCGGGCGTGCTCGCGCAGCCAGTCGGCGGTGTTGATATAGACCATGTCGCCGAAGTTGAGGCTGCCGCAGTCCAGGGTGCACAGCTCGGGCAGCAGTTCGCCCACCGGCTCGTGGCGCTGGGCGGGCGTCTGGATATCGGTGCCCGGGCCGCCGCGGGTCGGGTCCTCGACATCGGGGATCCAGTCGCCACCGCCGCCGGCGGTGATGTTCATGACGATGTCGACGTCCGCCTCGCGAACGCGCTCCATTACTTCACGGAAGTGGTCCAGGGAGTGGCTGATGCCGCCGGTCTCCGGGTCGCGCACGTGGATATGCGCAATGCTGGCGCCGGCGCGAGCGGCCTCGATGCAGTTATCGGCGATCTGTTGCGGGGTGACCGGCACATTGGGGTTCTTGCCGGTGGTGTCGCCGGCACCGGTGACGGCGCAGGTCAGAATAACGTTGCGGTTCATGCTCCGCTCCCTGTGTTGGAGGATTTGACCCGCATAGTGTGGCCAGCCATCGATACACATTGTTGGCGTTAAGCGACATTTGATTGATTAAACACGACGGTTGTGGGAGCTGGCGCGGAACATGGTCAATAAATAAGGGCCTGCGGAGCGCTTTCTCGCTACCCTTGGACGCCGCAATAAATCCTCCCCGGGAGCCCCAATGCTGCTGCTCGACCTGCTTTCGCCGCTCTCCGCCGGCATCAATCTGCTGCTGATCGTGATCTCCGTGTTTACCTCCGCCTTTACCGCGGCGGTAGGGGTTGGCGGCGGGTTGCTGCTGATCATGGCCCTGGCCCAGGTGATGCCGGCGGCGGCGCTGATCCCGGTGCACGGCATGGTGCAGACGGGCTCCAATGTCGGGCGGGTAGCGCTGACCTGGCGTCATGTCGACCGCAAGGTGATTGCGGCCTTCCTGCCCGGGGTGGTACTGGGTGCCCTGGCGGCGGCCTGGCTACTGATACGCCTGCCTGCCGGGTTGCTGGAGCTGTGTATCGCCGCCTTCGTGCTCTATAGCTGCTGGGGGCCGGGCTTGCCCAGGCGTGCCCTCGGGCGGGTCGGGGTGTTGCTGGCCGGCGCCCTGACCACGTTGCTCTCCAGCCTGGTGGGTGCCAGTGGA
Organism: Halomonas sp. LES1; assembly: GCF_031846005.1. Taxonomy (NCBI): domain Bacteria; kingdom Pseudomonadati; phylum Pseudomonadota; class Gammaproteobacteria; order Oceanospirillales; family Halomonadaceae; genus Halomonas; species Halomonas sp. LES1. The sequence continues at coordinate 162,303 of NZ_JAVRGC010000004.1, read as the reverse complement.
CCCATGGTGGCCGCCTTCATCAAGCAGGGTCAGGCCGACCGGCTGACCAAGGTGGCCACCTTCTCGGCCTGCATGAGCGCACAGCACCTGACCAAGGCCTTCGTGTTCGGCATGGCCGGCTTCGTGTTTCGCGACTGGCTGGGGCTGATGCTGGCCATGATCGCCTCGGGGTTTCTTGGCACCTGGCTGGGACTGCGCCTGCTCAGGCGGCTTTCGGATCACCGCTTCGATACGCTGTTCAAGTGGGCCCTGACGCTGCTGGCGTTGCGACTGGTCTGGCTGGGGGCGTCCCGGCTGATGGGGTGAGGGGATGGAGGACGCCTCTTTTTTTGGCAACTGACACTGTAAACTGGTGTCATGCTGGCCATAATGCCTTTAGAAACCTCAAAAAAAGCGCTTCGGGACATTCGAGGGAGAAGACTATGGTGACCGCGATCATGGCCATGGGCCGCTCACGGCTATTGGCGTTCGGGCTACTGGTGAGCCTGGCGGTGCTGCTGGCCGGGGTGGCGCAGGCCAACCCTCGCTATGCGGCCATCGTCGTCGATGTGGAAAGCGGCGAGATTCTGCATGCCGCCAACGCCGAGGAGACGCGTTACCCGGCCTCCTTGACCAAGATGATGACCCTCTACCTGCTCTTCGAGGCGCTCGAGGATCGTAGCCTGAGCCTGCATCATGCGCTGGCGGTCTCTTCCTATGCGGCCGGAAAGCCCGCCTCCAAGCTCTATGTAAAGGCGGGCTCGACGATCCCGGTGGAGACCGCCATCGAGGCGCTGATCATCAAGTCGGCCAATGACGTGGCCGTGGTGGTGGCCGAGGCGCTGGGCGGTAGCGAGGCCAACTTCGCCCGCATGATGACCGACAAGGCGCGCGAGCTGGGCATGAGTCGCACCACCTTCCGCAACGCCAACGGTCTTCCCGACGCCGGCCAGACCACCACCGCCCGCGACATGGCGACCCTGTCGCTGCGTCTGATGCAGGACTTCCCTCAGTACTACCACTACTTCTCGCGCACCAGCTTCGACTGGAAGGGCAAGACCATCACCGGGCACAACCGCCTGCTCGACAACTATGCCGGTGCCGACGGCCTGAAGACCGGCTTTATCCGCGCCTCGGGGTTCAATGTGGCGACCTCGGCGGTGCGCGACGGACGTCGGCTGGTGTCGGTGGTCATGGGAGGCTTTACCGCGGCCTCCCGCGACGCCCATATGGCGGACCTGCTGAACCGCGGTTTCGTGCGGGCCTCGCTGTTCGGGCGCGGTGACTGGGTCGCCCAGGCCGACTTCTCGGGTGAGCGCATGGATCTGCCCCGGGCGGCACCGGTGCCGAGCCGCACGCTGCCGTCGGCTCCGCCGGCCGTGCAGGTGGCAAGCCGCCAGACGCCTGAGCCAGCCGCTCGGGTAACGCGTCGTCTGCCACCCGAGCCGGCGGTCCAGGTGGCTAGTCTGGAGGCGCCCGAGCCGCTGCCCCGCGCGGCCTCGGCGTTGCCCGAGACCGCCCAGGGCTCCGCCAACGACCCGATCCGCGAACTGATCAGTCAGGCCGATGCACCGGTCAGCCGTACCACCCAGCGCCTCGAGCCGCTGGGGCCCAGCGGCAGCTGGGGTATCCAGGTCGGCGCCTTCAGCAGCCCCGACAACGCCCGCAACCTGGCCGGTCGTGCCGCCGACCGGCTGGCCAGCGACCTGGCCAATGCCCGCGTGGATGTTCATGAGGTACCCGGGCCGCAATCCCTGTTCCGCGCTCGCCTGGTCAACCTCGACGAGAACCAGGCCTATCGCGCCTGTCGAAGCCTGGTTCGGGATGGCATCGACTGCATGGTGGTCAACGCCACCCTCTAGTTCTTGCCGTTCGTCTGCGAACCTTCTAGCCTTATCTCGATACCACCCCGTCGATCCCTGATCGACGGGGTGGTGCTTTTGTCATGCGGGACGATCGGGAAGGGGAGTCGCGATGTCTGAGTCGTTCAAGGGAATCGGCTTGATGTGCCTGGGGGTGCTCTGCCTGGCGCTGGGGGATGCCATCACCAAGTGGCTGGGCGAAGTGCACTCGCCGCTGCAGATCATCTTCTTTCGCACCCTGGTGTCGCTGCCGCTGATCGCGCTGATCGCGCGCTTTAACGGTGGCCTGCGTACCCTGAGCACTCGGCGTCCCGGTGTGCATCTGCTGCGTGGCCTGATCTTCACCGGCACCATGATCTGCTTCATGTGGGGGCTGACCCTGCTGCCCCTGGCCGAGACGACCGCCATCGCCTTCGCCGCCCCGCTGTTCGTCACCCTGCTCTCGGTACCGCTGCTGGGTGAGCGGGTCGACCGGCCGACACTGCTGGCCACCACGCTGGGCTTTGTGGGCGTGCTGGTGGTGGTGCGACCGGGTGGCGAGAGCTTCCAGCTGGGGGCCCTGGTGGTGGTCGGCGCGGCGGTCTTCTACGCGCTGACGATGATCACCGCGCGGCGTTACGGTAGCCGCGAGCACCTCTGGGCGCTGGTCTTCTACAGCACCCTGGTGCCGCTGCTGGTGTCTGCCACGACGCTGCCGTGGGTGTGGCAGATGCCGGCGCCCCTGCACTGGCCGGCCTTCCTGATGGCGGGCTTCCTCGGCGTGGGCGCGATGACCGGCCTGACCCTGGCCTTTCGCTACGCACCGGCCGCCCTGGTGGCGCCCTTCGACTACACCGCGCTGCTATGGGCGGTGCTGCTGGGGTGGTGGTTCTGGGACGAGGTGCCGGACCTCTGGGTCTTCGTCGGCGGCAGCCTGATCATCGCCAGCGGCCTGGCGATCGCCTACCACGAGCGGCGCACCTCGCTCGCGCGGCGCCCGACCGCCTGACCCAGGCATCAGGCGGGGCATGATTCAGTCGGGGCATGATTTAGTCGGGATAGAAGGCGCGCGCCGCGGCCTCCGGGTCCGGCATGCCGCAGATCGCCGAGATCACCGCCAGGCCCTGGGCGCCGGTCTGGCGTACCGCGGCGGCATGTTCCGCCTTGAGTCCGCCGATCGCCACGCTGGGCAGGGGACTGGCCGCCACCAGGCTGGCCAACCCTTCGAACCCCAGGGGGGCGGCATGGTCGTGCTTGCTCGGGGTGGCGAAGACCGGGCCAAGCCCCAGGTAGTCGAGACGCTCGACATCGAGGCGGGCCATCTGCTCCAGGGTCTGCACCGAGAGCCCCAGGATCGCCTGTTCCCCCAGTGCCGCTCGGGCCGCGGCCACCTCGCCGTCGTCCTGACCGATATGCAGGCCGTCGGCGCCGCTCTCCACCGCCACCGTCAGGCGGTCATTGATGATCAGCGGCACGCCGCTGCCGGCAAGGGCCGCCTTCAGTCGCCGGGCCTGGTCGATCAGCTCGCCGTCATCGGCATGCTTGTCGCGCAGCTGTATCACCGTGGCGCCACCGCGCACCGCGGCCACGACGGTCTTCTCCAGGCCATGGTCGGCGCACAGGCTCGGGTCGGTAACGAGGTACAGGGAAAGATCAAGGCGCATCGGACACCTCCAGGGTGGGCAGGGTGACAAGCTGGTCGTGGTCGAGGGCGTAGAGGGCATCGAGGAAGGCCACCGAAAAGCTGCCGGGGCCGCTGGCCACCTCACCGGCGCGGCGCCCCGCCTCGCCGTAGCAGGCGAGTGCCGCCACGCTGGCGGCGAAGGGATCCTCGGCCCCTGCCAGGAAGGCGGCCACCACCCCGGTGAGGGCGCAGCCCAGGGTGGTGACCCGGGGCATCAGGGGATGACCACCCGGCACCCGGGCCAGGTGCCGGCCATCGGTGACCAGGTCGACCTCACCGGTGACCGCTACCACCGCCGCGGTGCGCCGCGCCAGGGTGATCGCGGCCTGTTCGGCGGCCTCGATGGGGTCGCTGCTGTCGACCCCGCGACCGCCACTGCCCTGACGCTCCAGGGCGAGGATCTCCGAGGCGTTGCCGCGGATCACCGTCGGTCGATGTTCCAGCAGGCGCTGGCCTGCCTCGCGGCGATAAGCGGTGGCACCCACTGCCACCGGGTCGAATACCCAGGGCTTGCCCGCCAGCTGCGCGGCCTCGGCGGCCTCCTCCATGGCGGCCAGCCAGTGGGGAGAAAGGGTGCCGATGTTGATCGTCAGCGCATCGGCCAGCGCCGCAAACTCGGCGGCCTCCTCGCGGGCATGCACCATGGCCGGCGAGGCGCCCAGTGCCAGCAGCACATTGGCCATGGGATTCATGGCCACCAGATTGGTGATGTTGTGAATCAGCGGCGCCCGCTCGCGCAGGCGTACCAGGTGGGCGGCGGGGTCGATCGGTCCGCGGATGGCGGTAGTCATCATTCCTCCCGGGCGCGGGAGGTGCAGTCGCCGGGGTGGGCTGCACGACTCCCTACGCCGGCATGATCCGGGTCAGGTTCCAAGGGTGCGTCTCAACCGCGGTGGATGCCGCGGCGCCCCTGTCGTGGGCATCACTATCCCTGCCCCGGATAAGCCTGTAAAGCCCGTGCATCGATCTTAAAACAGGGAGTGATTGATCATCAGGTGCGTCGCCACGCTGGCCGCATAGCCCAGGGCGATGGCGGGCGCCCAGCGTAGATGGCCGGCAAAGGTGTAGATCCCGCGAGCCTGTCCCATCAGCGCCACGCCGGCGGCGGAGCCCATGGAGAGCAGGCTGCCACCGACACCGGCGGTCAGGGTGATCAGTAGCCAATGGCCCTCGGACATGTCGGGTGCCATGGAGAGCACGGCGAACATCACCGGAATGTTGTCGACGACCGCCGAGACGATGCCCAGCACGATGTTGGCCCACAGTGGGTTCCAGCCACCGTAGAGCGTCTCCGAGAGAAGTGCCAGGTAGCCCATGAAGCCCAGTCCGCCCACGCACATCACCACGCCATAGAAGAACAGCAGGGTGTCCCACTCGGCGCGGGCGATACGGCTGAAGATATCGAAGGGCACCACGCTGCCGAGCTGCTCCAGCTTCTTCCAGTCACCGCGCTGGGCATAACGGGTGCGCTTCCTGTCCAGTGAACGTGGCAGGCTGCGGCGCAGGAAGTAACCGAAGAACTGCAGCAGGCCCAGGCCGAACATCATGCCCATGGCCGGCGGCAGGCTGAGCACCGAGTGGCACAGCACCGAGATGGCCACGGTGAGCAGGAACAGCAGGATGATGCGCCGCGCACCACGCTTGAGCCACACCTCCTCGGTGAGGGTCGGAGGCTTGCGGTTGCGAATGAAGAAGTTCATTACCAGCGCCGGTACCAGGAAGTTGACCAGCGAAGGTGCCAGCAGCTGGAAGAAGGCGCCGAAGGGTAGCTGGCCGGCCTGCCACACCATCAGCGTGGTGATGTCGCCGAACGGGCTGAAGGCGCCCCCGGCGTTCGATGCCACCACCACATTGATGCAGCAGAGCCGGATGAAGCGGTCGTCGCCCTCGGCCACCTTGAGCACCACGGCGCACATCAACATGGCGGTGGTCATGTTGTTGGCGATGGCCGAGATCCAGAAGGCGAGGCAGCCGGTGATCCAGAACAGGCTGCGGTAGCTGAACCCCTTGCGTACCAGCCAGGCGCGCAGCGCATCGAATACCCGGCGCTCCTCCAGGGCGTTGATATAGGTCATCGCAACCAGCAGGAAGAGCAGCAGTTCGGTGTATTCGAGCAGCGTTTCGCGAAAGGCCGTCTCGGCCTGTTGGGGCAGTCCGGCACTGGTGTAGGCCCAGGCCACCAGCGCCCAGATCAGGCCGGCGGCGACCAGCACCGGCTTCGACTTGCGCATGTGCAGCAGCTCTTCGGACATGACCAGGGCGTAGGCGAGCACGAAGAGTGCCACCGAGATCACGCCGACCCCTGAGCCAGTGAGATCGAGGGGGCCGGCGCTGGCCATGGCAAGAGAGGGTATGGCCAGGCAGCAAAAACCAAGAAACAGAAACGCGCCGAGGCGGTAAGGCGCTTGGCGGAGGGCGTTCAGGGGAGATGTCATGGTGGCAGTGAAGCGTCGAGGAAGAGGGGGCAGCATGATAGCTGTTCTAGCCTTAAGGCTGCCTTAAGGGAGTCCTGTGAATGTAAATAAATGAATGCCGGTGGTACCCATTTACCCCGCACAGGAGTAATCCCATGAACCAGTTACACGCTTCCTTCATGCCTCTCAGTCGGCTCGAGGCAGCCCCGCGGCTGGCTACCCCTGCCCGGGATGGGTTCAGCGTATTGAATCCTGCCCTCGAGATGCTCACGGACTTCTTGCGGGTGGCTCCCCGCACGATTCGGGCCGATGCCGATGTCAATGAGGCCCACTTGATGATGCGCCATGGTGGATTTCGCCTGCTATTGGTCACCGATGATCAGCAGTGTTGCATCGGCGTGCTGGCAGCCCGTGAGGTCATTGGTGGTCGTCGCATCACGCTTGCCCAGCAACAGCATGGTCTCTCGAGCGATGAGGTGACCGTGGGCATGATCATGACACCCTGGCAGAAGCTCTCGGCCATGCCGCTGGAGCAGCTTGCCACTTTAACCATTGGCGACCTGCTGCTATCACTGGAATCGATGACCGACCAGCACCTGCTGGTGACCGAGCGCGATCAGCAGGGAAGCCTGCGAATTCGTGGCCTGGTCTCGGCGGCTGATATTCGACGGGCCGTCGGGCGGACGGAGAGCGCAACGCCAGAGGTGGCAACGGCGAATAGCTTTGCAGATACCTACAGGATGATGATGGGACATGATCTGTGAGGCAGTGGATGACCTTGGCACAGGCCATGTCGCGATAGGTATTGGCGGTGTTTCAGCGAAGCTATCGCGAGGATGCTCAGGACGCTGTCGAGTTCTTGACGACGAAGGCGCCTTCTCTGTCGACGGCGGAATCGCAATCACAAGCATGAAGGCTGTGAGCCTTCGAAAGGAGGGGGCCATGATCAAGGCACTGTTCTGGTGTTTCCTGGTGCTGCTTTTTCAGCTAGGGCTGCTGCACTATGTCGACAGGCGCGTATTGGGGATGACGTTCGGTGGGGACGAGGCTGGGGGCGAGAAGACAGTGTCGACCGATGGGGAGCCGCAAGCGTCGTTGGCTGACGAGTAGGGGGAGGTTGCGGAGGGACGCGAAGCTCAGGCGTCCCGGGGCAGCATCGCCACGACACGCAGCCCACCCCCGGGGGCGGGTCCGAGATCGAGCGTGCCGCCGTGGCGGGCCAGCAGGCGCTCGACGATGGATAGCCCCAGGCCGGCACCGGCTCCGGGGCCGACGCGATGGAAACGCTCGGTGACGCGCTCGCGCTCCGCGGCGGGGATTCCCGGGCCCTGGTCATCCACCTGCAGCATCAGATGGTCCGTATCGTCCTCCAGGGCCACCGTCACCCGGCCGCCGTCCGGGCTATAGCGCAGGGCGTTGCCGACCAGATTCTGCACCAGGATACCGATGGCGCCCGGCTCGGCGGCCAGTTGCCAGTCATCCGCCTCGTCGGCGACAAGGTCCAGGGTCTGGTTTCGCTCGATGGCCAGCGGTGAGAGCTCGGCCAGCGCCTCGCGTACCTCGATCAGCAAGTTGCTCGCCACACGTGGCGCCGCCTCCTGCTCCACCTCTTCGGGCTCCAGGCGTGCCAGGGTCAGCAGCTGGGAGACCAGCCGAGTGGCTCGGGACACGCCGCCGCGTAGCTCCTGCAGCGCCTCGTGGCGGTCGGCGGGGTCCTCGGCGGCCAGGGCGTTCTGGGCGTGCAGGTCGAGTACCGCCAGGGGGGTGCGCAGCTCGTGGGCGGCATCGGCGATAAAACGCTTCTCGCGTACCCGTAGATGCCGGATGCGTTCCAGCAGGCGGTTCAGGGCACCGACGATGGTGTCCAGTTCCCGGGGCAGGGGCTGCATCACCAGCGGCTGCAGGTTGTGGGGATCGCGTTGGCGGATCGCCGCGGCCAGCCGCGATAGCGGCCGCAGCCCACGGCCGGTGGCCCACCACAGCAGCAGAGCCAGCAGGGGCAGGCCGATCAGGTCCGGCAGCAGGGTGCGCAGGGCCACGGCGCGAATCAGCTCACCGCGCACGTCATCACGCTCGGCGACCATCACCCGCCGCGACGACTCGGGCAGGTCGAGGATATAGACCCGCCAGTCATGGTCCGCCCGCTGGCTGCTGGCATAGCCGGGGGGCGCATCGGTGAAAGGCTCGGGCGGAGCGCTGGCCGATCGCAGTACCAGTCGATCATCTTCCCACACTTGAAAGGCCAGCCTGCTCTCGTAACGATGGCCGGCCAAGCGCTTGTCCGACTGCTCGGCTCGCAGCAGGGCACTCTCGAGGCTGGCCAGCAGTGCCTGTCGCTGCCCCTCCGGCAGTGGTGCCTGGATAAGCCCTTCCAGCAGGCGGGCGCTCTGGGCCAGGCTGGCATCATAGAGTTCCTCGATCTCGTGGGCGGCGTAGCGGTAGCTGACCAGGCCGATGGCCAGCATGCTGACGCCGAATACCAGCAGTACCAGTCCCAGGGTACGGCGACGAATGGAGCTCACGCTCCGGCCTCCTGAGGCGCACGGTCCAGCACATAGCCGATGCCGCGTACCGTGCGGATCAGGCCAGGGAACAGCTTGCGACGCAGATGATGGACATGCACCTCGATGGCATTGCTCTCCACGTCCTCCTCCCAGCCGTAGACCAGGCGGGTCAGGGTATCGCGGGTAAAGACCCGCCCCGGATGGCTCATGAACTCCTGAAGCAGGGTGAACTCACGGCGTGACAGGGTGATCTCCTGGCCCTGGTAGCTCACCTGGCGTCTGGTGGAGTCGAGCTGGATGCCGCGGCACTCCAGCAGCGGTGTGGCCTGGCCCTGGCTGCGGCGCAGCAGGGCGCGCAGCCGCGCCTTGAGTTCGGCGACCTCGAAGGGCTTGACCAGGTAGTCGTCGGCGCCGGCATCGAGGCCTTCGATACGGTCATCCACGGCATCCCGGGCGGTGAGCACCAGCACCGGCACCCGATTGCCGCTCCGCCGCACGGCCTCCAGCACCCGCATGCCGTCGAGCCCCGGCAGGCCAAGATCGAGAATCACGGCATCGAAGGGCTCGTCGCCCTGCAGGGCGGCGAGGGCCATGGCCCCGTCGCCAAGATGGTCCACGGTGTAGTGTTCCGGCTTGAGGGCCAGGCGGATGCCCGCGGCCAGGCTTGGATCATCCTCCACCAGCAGGATGCGCATCGGTTGTTCTCTCCTTGGGGGCTGGCTTGTCAAACTGGAGATCAGGGTGCCAGGGCGGCGGCGCCCAGAAAGCGCTCCTGCCAGTAATCGATCTCCACCGGCGAGGTCTCCACTCGGCGGCCACGACCGGGGGCATGGATCATTTGCCCATTGCCGCGATAGATGCCGACATGGCTGGCCTTGCCGCCTCCGCTGGTGTCGAAGAACAGCAGGTCGCCCGGGCGGGCGCGGTCCACCTTCGGCAGTTGGCGAAACTGGGCGTCGGCGGTGCGTGGGACGGCAATGCCCGCGGCCTGGTAGGCCAGCTGCACCAGGCCCGAACAGTCGACCCCTGAGGGGGTGTTGCCGCCGAAGCGATAGGGTGTGCCCAGGGTGCGCTCGGCCGCGGCGAGTATCAGCACGCGATCGATGGAGAGCCCTTCGTGAGGCGGCGGGTCCTCCACCGCCAGCTGCTTGCCGGCACAGCCGGTAAGCAGCATCAGGGGCAACAGCAGAGCGATCAGTCGTATCGATACCGGAGGTAGATAAACGGAGAGGAAAGGGGGCATTCGAGCTCCACGCGGGCGGCAAGTTCGCCCCTAGCCTAGTCCGGCGAACGCACTAACGGAAGGCGATGCGCGTGCCATAGGCAAGCATTTCATCGGGGGTCACGGCATGGCCGGGCACCCCGATCATCTCGTCGCCGCACTGATCGGACCAGGTCAATACCCCGTGGCTCAGCCCCAGATTGCCAAGCAGATCGCGAATCTCTCCGGTACCCAGGAAGGTGCGAGTGTTGCCCTTTGCGTCGGCGAGCTCACAGACGCCTGTGCCGTGATGGAAGCGCACCGTATAGATGCCATCCATGGACTCTATCTCGACGACAGGCGTGAAGCCGTGGTTCAGGGCGTTGGCCAGCTGTTTCAGGGTGATACGGTCGTGAAGGTCGTAGGCATGGGCGTTCATGGGGAGGCCTCTAAGGTTGATTCAGCCGAATGGCAAGCGGAAAGCATCATCCCTGTATAGGAAGTGTAGAGCTATTGTGGCGCCACTCAAGCCGAAGTTGGCCTTTTTCTGGCAATTTTCGGAGTGAGAAGGCGTAAAGGTGATGCATTGTATAGCTTTTACATATAGTGCTTATGTATAGCTGCTGTGTGTTGTTCTTATGCAGATTGACCTGGCTGGAAAACCGCCGTCTTCGCCCCCATATCTATGCTTACATTCGCGCAAAACAGGAGTGATCCATGAGCTTCCAGGGTGAACAGCATCCCGGGGTACAGGCCCCCACGGCCGAGACCGAGGGATTCCGCCTCAATCACACCATGCTGCGGGTCAAGGACCCCGAGAAGGCCCTGGCCTTCTACTCGCGGGTGTTCGGCATGTCGGTGGTGCGCCGCCTCGATTTCGAGGAGATGCAGTTCTCGCTCTACTTCCTGGCCCGCATGGAGGAGGGTGACGCCGTGCCGGCAGAGGCCGGCCAACGTACCGTCTGGACCTTCAGCCAGAAGGGGCTGCTGGAGCTGACCCACAACTGGGGCACCGAGGAGCAGCAGGACTTCGCCTATCATGACGGCAATGCCGAGCCCCAGGGCTTCGGACATATCTGCTTCAGCGTGCCGGATCTCGAGGCGGCCGAGGCGTGGTTCGACGCCAACGATGTCGAGTTCATCAAGCGCTCCGACCAGGGCAAGATGAAGAACGTGGTGTTCGTGAAGGACGCCGATGGCTACTGAATCGAGGTGGTTCAGGCCGACCGCCTTGCCGCGATGGGTGACTGAGACCGCATCGGCGGAGAGGCATTTCGTGGAAGGGGGCGTCTTTGCCCTCCACGCTGGAGGGCGATAAGGTGAGCTCACGTCCATTCATGGCATGATCTGCCAAGGAGACCCGATGAACTTGCCACGTCGACCTATCACCCTGGCCCTGGCTGGCGCCCTGCTGGCCGCTCCGCTGGCCATGACCGCCCAGGCCGAGGAGCCTGCCACGGTACGCTTCTCCGTGCCGCCCTGGCCCGGCGTGACGGTCAAGACCGAGCTCGCCTCACAGCTGCTGAATGCACTGGGGTATGAGAGTCGGTCACAGGAGGTGGGGTCCACCATCACCTATCAGGCACTTGGCCAGGGTGAGCTCGACGCCTACCTGGCCGCCTGGCTGCCGGCCCAGCAGGGCATGTACGACACCGCCATGCAGAGCGACAATCCGCTGGTCGATCTGGGCACCAACGTCGACGGTGCACGACTGGGCTTCGTGGTACCCACCTACATCCATGACGAAGGCTACACCTCGGCCGAGGATCTCTGCAGTGAAGAGCTGCGGGACAAGGCCGGCGGCACGCTCTACTCCATCGAGGTGGGCTCGGGGACCAGCAATCTGCTGGCCGAGATGCAGGACAACGGCACCTACTGCCTCGACGAGTGGGAACTGTCGGAAACGTCGACACCCGGCATGCTCAGCCAGGCGCGGGCGGCCATGGCCAAGGATGAGTGGATCGTCTTCTACGCCTGGACGCCCCACTGGATGACCATCGAATACGACATCCGCTTCCTCGATGACCCAGAGGATGCCTGGGGGCCGGATGGTGGCCGCAGCGACGTTATCTCGCTGGTTACCAGCCGCTTCGCCGAAACGAACCCCAATGCTACCCGGTTGCTCGACCAGCTGGTGTTCAGCGCCGACGACCAGAGTGCGATGATCTACGGCTTCAGCTTCGAGGAGCGCCCGCCCGAGGAGGTCGCACTGGAGTGGCTGCGCGACAACCCCGAGCGGGTCAAGGCCTTCCTGGAGGGCGTGACCACCCGTGACGGTGGCAAGGAAGCCTGGCCGGTGATTCAGGAAACGCTGGAGATTCCCGACGCCTGAACCGCCCGATGAGGCGCTGCCCTCGTTGCCGCATCAAGGCCGCCTACGGGCGGCCTTGATGTCTTTGGAAGCATGGTGAACCAGCATCACGCCGTTCGGTGGCGGTGCCGGCATGATGGTGGGACTGCAATTCGCCAGGAGCGCCTGACCTCGTGGACTTACATACCTAGAGTGCCCAGCGACGCAGCAGATTGTGGTAGACCCCGGTCAGCTGAATGCTGGTCGCATGGTCGGCCCCGAGCTGTTGATGGGTCTGCTGGATGGCCGTGTCCAGGTCGAACAGCAGGCTGCGCTGGCCCTCGTCGCGGACCATGCTCTGAATCCAGAAGAAGGCGCCGAGGCGCGCGCCACGGGTCACCGGGGTGACCCGATGCAGGCTGGAGGCGGGATAGAGGATCAGATCCCCCGCCGGCAGCTTGACGCTGTGCGCACCATAGGTGTCCTCGACGACCAGCTCGCCGCCGTCGTAGCTCTCCGGCTCGCTGAAGAACAGCGTGGCCGACAGATCGGTGCGCAGGTACTCGCCGCGCCGGCGATCCATGCGCATGGCGTTGTCCACATGCAGTCCGAACGACTGCCCGCCCTGATAGCAGTTGAACAGCGGCGGAAATATCCTGGCCGGCAGGGCGCCGGCGACAAACAGCGGATGGCGCTCCAGCGCCGCCAGTACCACCCTGCTCAGCCGCTGGGCCACTTCGGCCTCCTCCGGCAGCTGCAGGTTGTGCTTGGCCAGTGCCGACTGGAAGCCGGCGGTGGACTTGCCGTCCTGCCAGGGCGCCTGGAGGAGCAGCTCGCGGCACTCGGCGACCTGCGTCTTATCGAGCACCTCGGGAATATGCAGCATCATGGGTCACGACCCTCTTGAATGAAGCGTGCCCGACCTCTGAGCGGGGTCGGGCGAGGAAAGACAGCTGTCGTCACTGCCGGTCGATCAGAAGCGCTGGGTCAGAAGCGATAGTCGAGGGTCAGGATGCCCGCGCGACCGTCGCCGATCTCCACTGCCGAGCTGCGCGATGCGGTGCCGGGGCGCGGACGCACGCGCTCGACATACTCCTCGTCGAACAGGTTGTTGACGTTGAACTGGGCGCTGAGGTTGTCGGTCACCCGATAGGCCAGCATGGCGTTGTGCAACCAGTAGCTGTCCACGGTGCCGGCCACGTCGGAGGCGACCTGTCGCTCGCCCACGTAGCGGGCGCCATAGCCCAGCTGGAGGTTCGGGGCGATATCGTAGGTCGTCCACAGGTTGAAGCTGTGATCCGGCGTGTTGCCCAGGGAGTGACCGACAGGATCACGGCCGTTGGTCTGAGGCTCGGCGATCGACTTGCGTGTCTCGCTGTCGAGATAGGTGTAGTTGGCATAGACGCCCCAGGCATCGGTGAGCTGGCCGGTGATCCCCAGCTCGACCCCCTGTACCCGCTGCTCGCCGGCCAGCCGGAGGTCGTCGTTGGCATCCTGTTCGCGAACGTTGTCCTTGTCGACCCGGAACAGCGCACCCTCCAGGCCCAGCCGACCCTCCATGAACTCCCACTTGGTGCCCAGTTCCCAGGTCGAGCTCTCCTCGGGCGACAGGTTCTCGCCACCATTGCCCCGGGGCAGGCCGCCCGAGGTGGCCAGGTTTTCCGCGGAGGGAGCAAAGGAGGTGCCGTAGGCCAGGTAGACGCGGCCGTTGTCTGCTGGCTTGTAGACCACCCCGGCGCGCCCGCTGAGCTCCTTGTCGCGGGTGGATTGACGCTCGTTGCTCTCCTTGTCGATCGCCTCGCCGTCGATCCAGTCGTGGCGCAGGCCCAGGCTCAGATCCCACTGCGGGTCCAGGGTGATGGTATCGAATACATAGAGCGCCTGATTGTTCAGTGTGGCCTCGTTGGCGCCACGCGGCGTATAGGTGGTGTCGCCATCCCAGCGGCCCGGCGGGTTGGAGAGGTCATAGCCACCGTCGGGGTAGGGGTGCGCATCGCTACCCAACCCCAGATTGGAGGCCGTGCGGTCGTAGGTCTCGCGGGACACCTCGGCGCCCACCAGCAGCTCATGCTCGAAGCCCGCGGTGTCGAAGCGGGTGGTCAGGTGGGTCTGGTTGATCCACATCTCCGTGGTCACGTCCCGTCGGTAGGCCTGGGGGCCTGCCGGCTTGTAACGTCCCGGCGCCAGGCCGTCGCGATCGACGTGCGCCGCCGAAATGGTGGTATCGCGGTCGAGGTGGGTGTAGCGCGTCTTGTTCTCCAGCCAGGTCCTGTCGCTGAAGTCGTGCTCCAGGGTGAGCGTGGCGATATTGCTCTCGATCCTCTCCTCATCGAGGTTGCGCCAGCCGTAGTAGGCCTCGTGGTCGACGCCGGACAGCACCCTGCCGTTCTCCGCCGGCAGGCCGTAGTCCGGCAGGTTGTCATCCTTCTGGTAGACATAGCTCAGGGTCGCACGGGTGGCATCGCTCAGCCCCAGGGTCAGCGAGGGGGCGATGCCAAGGCGCTCGCGACCGATATCATCGCGGCCCGGCACGTCATTTTCATGGGCCATCAGGTTCAGGCGCAGGGCACTGTCTTGCCCCACGCCATCCAGCGTCTGGTTGGCATCGAGGGTCAGGCGGCGGTAGTCGTCGCTGCCCAGTCCCAGGCCGGCATCCACGAAGCTGCGGTTCTTGGGGGTCTTGCTGATCATATTGACCACCCCGCCGGCGGTGCCCGCGCCGCCGAATACCGAACTCGGGCCCTTGATCACCTCGACGCGCTCGGTGTTGAACATGTCGCTGCGGTTGTTCTGGCTGCTGTCGCGCAGGCCATCCACCTTCATGTTGGCGTTGGCGCTGAAGCCACGGATGTTGATCTTGTCACCCGAGCCGCCGCCGCCCTCGCCGGCATCGAAGGTGATGCCCGACACGTTGGAGAGCACCTGGCGCAGGCTCAGCGCCTGCTGCTCCTCGATCACCTGCTCGGGCACCACGCTGACCGTCTGGGGGGTATCCAGCAGCGGCTTGACGTACTTGCCGGATGCCGAACGCTCGCTCTTGTAGCCGGTATCGCTGTACTCGCCGATCACCGTCAGCGAGTCGAGCTCTACCGCCTCACTGGACTGGGCCATGGCGGGGGCGGCGGCCGACGCCATGGCGAGACCCGCCGCCGAGGCCAGAAGACGGTAGGGGGTGCGTTGGACGGAGGTGATGCCAGGTTTCACTGCACAGTTCCTTGTCAGGGGAGGTGGTGGAAGAGAACTATTATCAGAAGGAGACACATTCTCATTTGCACCAACTGCACAGTCAATCACTTTTTTTCCATATTCCCGGTTGGGTAGTTGGATAGTTCGGTAGTGGCGCAGTTGGGCAGTTGGGCAGTTGCGCAGTTGGACAGCCGGGTGGCCACTCAGTAGCCGGTCATCTCCAGATAGCCCACTCCCAGCTGCTCGCCGCCATCATGATCGCGGGCGATCACCTCGCCCTCCCAGTAGGGCACGGTGGTCTCCATCCAGCGCTCGGCATGGGGCGCCTCTACGATCAGGTCGAGGTCGCGTTTGGGCACCTTCAAACGCCAGCGGGTTGGCATCTCGTGGCCCGCCACGCGGGTGGTGGCCAGCGGGGTCATCGCCAGCTCCTGCGAACCCAGCGGATGGGTGGTACCATCCGCCAGGATCCAGCTGCCGGAGCGGTAGTCACCGCCGTCGTCTCCGCCGCCACGCAACCGGAAGGCCATCAGGCGGTTGCCGCTGTCGAGATGCAGCGAGAACCAGTCCCATCCCGTCTGGTCGGGGCTCAGCAGCTGGCTGCTCCATTCGCGGTCGAGCCAGCCCCGACCGCTGACCTCGCGTGTCTCGCCGGCCAGGGTCACCTCGCCCTCGATACGCCAGAAGGGTTGGCTGTAGTAGTGGGAGCCCTGACCGTCGGCCGACTTCTGGCTGAAGCCGCTGTCGCCATGCCGCACCAGGGGCCCCTCCGCCGTCAGCTCGAGGCGATAGCCGAAGCGTTTGTCGCCTTTGCCGTCGAAGGCGGTGAGCCTCAGCCGCTCGAAGGTGTCGGCCTCGGGGTCACTGACATCGCTGGCCAGCGACCAGTCGTCGATCCAGGCCCGGAAGGGGTGGGCGGTCGCGCCGGCCTGGCTGGCCGCCTGTTGGGGAGGGGGCGCCGAGTGGCTGCGCGCGAAGCGCTCGCTGACGGCGTGCTGCCCACCCCGGGAGACGGCCATATGCGCCATCCAGAGCTGGTCGGCCACCCAGGGGGCCGGCTCGGAGGGCGTCTCCCCGGGTGGTGCTCCAGGTGGCAGCAGCGCCTGGCGGAACAGGGTCCACTGCAGCCCCAGCGGTTCGCCCTGCTCATCCTCCAGGTTGGCGGTGAGATACCACCACTCGATGCGGTAGCCGGGGTGCGAGCCATGATCCGCGGGAAAGTGCAGTGGCGTGTCGGGGCTGGCCTGCATGAAACCGCCATCGCTCTCGCCCAGTCCGGCGAAGCCGGCGCTCGAGCGCTCGGGTGAGGCGTCGTCGCACCCGGTCATGGCCAGAAGGGCCCCCAGCAGTGATCCCAGCAACAATACCGGCCGCCAAGACCGCCAGATAGCACGAACCGGCATGCGTATCGCTCCTCGAGGTAGATGCAAAGATGGTCCCTAGGATGATGCCCCCTAACAGTAGCGCCGTCGCCTGCCGGTGGGAACGGCATGACGGCTCGCTGTAAGCGAGGGGTGCCTCGTAGCCCGGAAGCGGCACAACGCCCGGCTAGTCAGCGGGCCTGGGCCGGGAGATGACCCGGTCATGATAGCGGTGGCAGCTTGCGCAGCTGTTGAAGTCGAGCCCCAGGTGATAGTCGTGTTCGGTGACGATGCCGGCATGGCATAGCGTGCATTGATCGGCGGGCAGCGCGCTGGCGAAGCCGTCACCGGCGCGAACATGCCCGTTATGGCAGTCCAGGCAGCCATCCGGTCGGGTGTGCCAGGGGGAGTCACCGCGGCCAACGACGGAGAGGTACTCTGGCGAGTGGGCTCGCTGCTCGCCGAGCACTTCCTCGTGGCAGCCCTGGCAGCCGATGCTCAGCGTGGCCTGACTGCTGTTGATGTCGAGATGGCAGTCGGCGCACTCGAGGCCGGCATGCCCCCGGGAGAGCGGTGCCGGGCTGGCCGCGTGCTGCCATTGACCCAGCATCAGCAGGGCGGCGCCGGCCAGCAGGGCCAGCAACAGGCCGATAAACAGAAGGCGTTGGCTGGAGATCATCGTCGGTATGCGCCCTCAATATTGATAGATGAACACCAGATGCAGCAGGGTCGCCGCCAGCAGGAGCAGCGTGGCGACCCGATGGCCGAGCCGCAGCAGGAGCCGCCGTCGGTGCAGCATCGCCAGGGCACCGCTCAGCACGACCAGCAGCACCAGTGCGACGAGTCCGGCATTCAGGCCGGCGCCGCTGGAAAGGCCGCCCAGGGCGTGCAGGGGCATCAGCAGCAGGGCACCGCCCCCCAGCAGGCCATGCCACCAGTAGCGGCGGGGGCCGCCGCGGATCACCAGCGTCAGCAGGATGGCGAGGAGCAGCAGATAGCCGCTGAGCTCCCGGACGATGGCATCGGTCATCAGGCGGTAGGCCGTGAAGGCATGCGCCGGGAGCACGCTGTCGGGAACCGACCAGACCGGCAGCGCCCCCAGCACGCCGGCGAGGAGTAGTGTCGCCACCGCCATCGACCAGCGCATCAGGCGGCTGCGCCACGGGCGTCGGCCGGCCAGGCTGGCGATCTCATCGAGGCAGTTGCCGCAGTAGTCGCCCGCCCGGGTGGCCCGGCGGATCATCGCCGTCTCGCCGCCGTGCTCGGCGATGGCCGCCCGAATGGCCGAGTGGCGAACACCGGCACAGCGACAGATCAGGGGGTCGGAGGGGCGGCGCGGTGGCAGCCAGGCCAGCCAGCGCAGTCCCACCATGTCCGTTTGGCAGAGTGCCCCACGGTCCGACCAGCGCTCGGTGAGTCGCCTGGCCTGAGGGGAGGGCAGCAGTGCCTCGAAGGCAACGAGGCGCTGCTGATGTAGCGTCGCGCGCAGTACGCGGCCTCCGCGTCGAGCCGTGAGCGTCTCCCCCTTGGTGGGTGTAGCGCTTGAGGTCGAGACCGATGGCGGGTGGGTCCCGGCCACGACCAGCCGGGTGTCGTTTCCCAGCCGGCACTCCCGATGCAGCCCTTCCGGGGGCGCCGGTGGCGGCTCGCCACCGACCGTGGCGAGGGCCAGATCGGCGAGGTGAAGGACCTGAGTGATATTGCCCCGCATCGATGGCCAGGGCGGCTGGGCACAGTCGCCCACGGCGAAGATCCTGGGGTCACTGGGGCTACGCATGTCGGCATTGACCAGGATGCCCGCGTCGGTGGCGAGCCCCGCCTCCCGGGCCAGTCGCGTATTGGGGGTGATGCCGCAGGCCAGCACGATGCGTCGTGTCATCAGGGTCCGGCCGTCTGCCAGCGCCACGCCGGTCACCCTGTGACGGCCCAGCAGGCGGTGCGGCGGCGCCTGCTCCAGCACCCGGGCACCGCGTTTCTCGAGATGCCGAACGACGCTGGCGCCGATGTCGGGGCTTAGGTAGCGTCCCAGTAGCCGGCGGCGGGCGACCAGGGTGACGCTGACACGCTCTGCCGCCAGGGCGGCGAGCTCGACGGCGAGCAGGCCGCCGCCCACGATCAGCAGAGGTTCCCGATGATCCAGGGCGTCGAGCAGGGTGTCGAGCTGGCGGCGGGTATAGAGGGTCTGCACTCCGGCGAGCCGGCTTCCGAGGAGCGTGGGCCAGCGGGGCGAGGCGCCCAGGGCGAGGAACAGGCGAGAGTAATCATGGGCCTGGCCGGTCTCGTCGATGACACGGTGGTTATTCCGGTCGATCCTTACCGCCCGGCGTCCGGAAAGCAGACGGAGCCCTGCTGTCGGCGGCAAGGGGCCGGGGTTCGTGGGCGTGTCCGGAGACACGCGAGCGGAGTGGGAGGGATCGAAGGATAGATGGGCAAGCAGTTGCGGACGCGCCTCGGTGGCCTGGGGGCTATCGGGGTCGGCGTCCAGCACCAGCACCTCCTCGTGCCGGGCCAGCCGGCGCGCCAGGTGCATGCCGGCAGGCCCGGCGCCGATGACTATCGGCGTTGCCACGCGTGAGCTCTCCGTTGTCGGCCTGGGCAAGGGCCGCCCCTTGCGGCGCTGCCGCTAGGGGCGATCCTTGAGGCCATCATGAATGGCAATGTCCTTGGCCCGCATGCGGTCGAGCAGCACATCGCGGGTCTCCTCGACCTTGCCGAGCGGCTGGGCACGCAGTGCCGCCACCTCCTCGGCGGTGTAGGGCGTGAACTCCTCGGGTTTGCTGGTGCCGGCGATGCCGTCGGTGATGATCCAGTTGATCAACTCGGCCAGCTGGTCGTCGGCGAAGCTCGAGTAGGCCGAGCCGGGCACCTGGACGAGAAACTCCCGCCCCCCTTCGACCGACAGGAAGTGGCCGACGAAGTCCTTCATGCGGGGGATGTCATTCTTGCGCTTGCCTTCGCCATCGCCCAGGTGGCAGCCGCCACATTCGAGCCGGTAGTAGACCTCGGGGCGGTAGGCCATCTGGTGTGGTGGGGCCGGTCGTATCTCGTTGCCCGGTGCCGGCTTGGTGTTGGGCATGGGCAGGCTTTGTGCGGCCAGCGAGCTGGCCGCGATCAAGCTGAATAGTCCCACCAGCGTTCTGGCTCCGTTGGAAATACGTAGCGTCATCATGGCAATCAGGTGGCTACCCCTTGAATGACCGTGATGGTGCAGACATAGGTGTTGCTCTCCGCACCGATGCACCAGTTGATGTCGTTGTTGTTGAACGGCCGGTAGATCGGCTGCTCGCTGTCGTTACGGTTACAGGCACACTTGCCGCACGGCTGGTTTCCACAGCAGTCGTTGTAGGAAATGATGTAGTCGCGACCGTCCGCCGGGTTGCGGCAGGTGCCCACCCAGGCCACCCGGGAAATATCGGTGCCCGGGGGGCAGGAGGTCTTGCTGCCACCACAGCAGCTGCACAGGTAGCCGTCGATGGAGCAGTAGCGCCAGTAGTCGCACGAGGTGGGATCGCCCGGGTCGCCGGGTTCGCCCTTCTCGGCCGCATGGGCGTTGCCGGCGCTGCGGTCGATGGGCAGGATCAGCGGCAGGGCGCTACCGGCCACCATCCAGGAGCCCAGCTTGAACAGGGTGTTGCGGCGGGAGGTGGAGTGGGCCA
The DNA here is from genome assembly GCF_031846005.1 of Halomonas sp. LES1. Classification (NCBI taxonomy): domain Bacteria; kingdom Pseudomonadati; phylum Pseudomonadota; class Gammaproteobacteria; order Oceanospirillales; family Halomonadaceae; genus Halomonas; species Halomonas sp. LES1. Next base: position 142,187 of record NZ_JAVRGC010000004.1, on the reverse strand, counting down.
CACGGCGTGAGGTACGTTCGAAGAGGCGGTCGAGTAGGCTCATGTGAGCGGTCCTCCTGTTGTTGTGCTTGTTGTTGTGTGCGTTGTTGTGCCTGTTATTGAGTCGCCGCGGTCTGCTGGCGCATGTATTCCTGCAGCGTGCCGACGCCCATCGTCTGGGCCTCGAACAGGCTCTCCAGATGCTCGCGGTTGTTGACGAGTCCCTTGGCCTTGAGCACGCCCTCGGCATCGATCAGCACGGCATAGGGCAGCTTGCCGATCTGATAGGTCATGCCGATCTCCGGCCCGATGACATAGCGGGCATCCTCGAGGTGGTGCTGCTTGATCAGCTCCATCTGCTGTTCTTGATCACCGTCACTGACGTAGATCACCTCGAGCTCCTGGCGATAGGTCTTGCCCAGCGAGCGCAGCGTCGGCAGCAGCGACTTGCACACCGGACAGGTGGGCGACAGGAAGAACAGCAGCTGGCCGCGCTCGCCCTTGTAGCCGACGTTGACCGGCCTGCCGTGCCGGTCGGCGGAGGTCACTTGAGGGGCGGGGTTGTTCACCTCGACACCCTTGTCCAGGATCAGGGCGCCGGCGGGGGCGATGCGGGCGTGAAGCACGCCGATTTGTCGTACCAGTGCCACCACCACCAGGGCCAGGGCGATGAGGCCGATCCAGAGCAGGATGTGCGAGATCATGTTGGCATCCATAGCGTTATTTTCCTTGTAGTGCATTGAGACGTGGCCGATTGGCCAGGAGACCCTCAACCGAGGTGTAGATCATCAATCCCATCAGGCTGCAGGCCAGGATCAGGAACAGATCGAAGCCGCCCAGGGGATGCGTGTGGGTGGGCAGGGCGGCCAGCAGTGCCATCAGCACCAGCAGGGCATTGCGCCACAGCAGGGCCGGGCTCAGCGGGCGCTCCATCCCCGGGCCACTGCAGCCACAGTCGATGTCGCTGCGCCCGCGCCACAGGTTGATGGCCATCGCACCGGCATAGCCGCCCAGCAGCAGCGCCGTGCCGAGGGCGCCGACCACGCGCAGGGCAGGGGTCAGCAGCAGGATGGCCAGGGCGATTTCCAGCGCCGGTACCGTGCGGGCAACGATCCTTAGGCTGCCTGGGGGCAGCAGCGCGTAGTCATCCAGCTGTCGCCGAAAGCGCTGGGGAGCCCGCAGCTTGTGCATCGCGGCGCTCAGCAGGATGACGGCCAGGATGGCCGAGAGCGCCAGGGTAAAAACGGGATAGAGTGTCATGCCGTCCCCCTTAGTGGCTCAGCATCAGGATGGGGGTGCCGGCGATCTCTTCCATGGTGGCCACATGGCTATTCTGGGAGAGGTCGTAGACCTCCATGTCACCCTCTACCGTGCCTCCGAGCAGCAGCGGCGACTCATCCTTGGTGACATGAATGCTCCAGACGTGGTTGGGAAACGTGATCTCGCCGACCTTCTCGCCACTCTCCAGGTCGTAGGCCCAGACAGTGTCGCTGGGGTCTTCCCACTTGCGTGGCTCATGATCAGAGTGTACCAGCGCATAGAGACGGTTCAGGTGAGGGGAGGCGGCCAGTAGTTGCCAGCCACCGACACCCCAGTTTTCCTGCTGGTGATCTTCACCGAACAGCGACCAGCGCTCGCCGGCCTGAAGCTCGCCATCGACGATATGCACCGGCTGGATCACGCCATCGGTGGTGGTGAAGTAGTAGGTGTCCCCGTTGAGAATGGCCCGTTCATTCATCAGCTCTTCGTCGGGGTCGAAGAACCGCGTCTTGCTACGACTGACCTCCTGCCCCTGGTCGTCGATCACCACCTTCTGCAGGGTGCCATCGCCGCAGATGGAGGCGAAGGCGCGATCGCCCACCGGGTAGTTGAGCATGCAGCCCGGAATCTCGATCTCATTGACCATCTCCTGGTTCTTCACATCGACGACGGTGATCGAGGTCGCCGGCGTGAAGTTGTAGGCGTAGACGAAGCGGTCGTCATCGCTGATGGTCAGCATGTACAGCTCGGTCAACATGTTGGCGAGCTTGGCGGGGAGTTCGACTTCCCACAGAGGGTTCAGCGTTTGTGCGTCCGTGGCGGTCAGGACATCGGTGCGCTCGCCGCGGGTGCCGCGAGCGTAGAAGATATCGGCCGTATATATCGTGCTTTTATCGTGAGACAGCACCATGGGAGCCATATAACCCGTCGATATGGTGCCGAGAAGTTTCTGCTCGTCGGGATCGACGACGCGAATGCGGGTGGAGAGCGCATGGGTGAAGTTGTTGTCGACGATATAGGTGCGGTGTTGATCCGGTTCGTCGAGGATCTCGATCGAATAGCTTTCTCTCGCCAGCTGGGCCCAGGCGGTCGATATGAGCAGGGAGCTTAGCGACACGGCCAGCCCCGTGCGATAGAGGGACTTCTTGAGCATCCTGTCTTCCTTTCTTGTTGAATTATTAAGCGAACGACTGCCGGTCAATATTTCTGCCGTATCGAGATGACGGTCGCCGGCATGACTCAATTGAAGGCATATGCTGTTCCGGCCTTTTTTTATATTAGTTTTATTGCCTTGCAGCCTCTGGTATAGCAAAGGGCATCACTCCGCACCGTTGCAGCAGGGAATGATATTGTTGCCATGGGGCAATAATGTGGAGAAGGGCAGCAGCAGTGACGTTGCGTCATCTACCACTGCCCCGAGTCGAGGGGTTGGACCTAGGTGGCATGGTGATTCCGTGATTTTCTACTAGCGCCGAGGGCAGGCCAGCACTCTCGCGGAGAGCAGCACCGCTCAGACTGTTCCGGAGACAGACCCTGTCGCCTTTCACATTACCCTGTTGGCAACTGCGCTAACCCGAAGGGCGGGCCCGCATCGGGGCGCCTGAGTGCCCGGGGCGAGCGTCACTCAAGAGGCCTGCTCCTCGGCCAGCAGCGCCCGGGGTGGCGTGCGCCACAGGCGCAGTGCCGGCAGCGTCGCGGCGAGCAGCGCCACCACCACGGCGGTGGCCAGGGTCAGGGCGATCTCTCCAGGAAAGAGATGCAGCGGCAGCCGCCAGCCGAAGGCGGCCACGTTGATCACCGCCACCAGCCCCCAGGTGATGGCGATGCCCAGCGGCACGGCAACCAGGCCCACCGCCAGTGCCGCGCCACCCAGCTGGGCGAGCTGGACCCGAAGCAGCCGGCCCCTCGGCACGCCCAGGGCCCACATCGGCGCCAGCCGCCGGCGTCGCTCGCGGGCCTGGGCGAGCAGGCTGGCCAGCAGCGCCAGGGCGGCCACCGCCAGGGTCAGGGTGTTGAGGGCGCGGGTGATGGTGAAGGTGCGCTCGAAGATGCCGGTGGCGATGCGCTTGACCTCGGCCTGGTCGCGCAGGGCATCACGACCCAGGGCGAACTCGCGGCCCAGCGCCGCGGCGAGGGCCTCGGCATCGGCGCCGCGGGTCAGCACGATGCCGATGGAGTCCGCTGGGGCGGCGAAACGCCTGCCCAGCTCGTCGGCGGTCATCAGCACCTCGCCCCGCGGGTTGCCGTAGTCGGGATAGATCGCCGCCACCTGAAGGATCTCCCGGCCGCCGGATGAGGCCAGGGTCAGGCGATCCCCGGGGGCGAGCCCCTCGGCGATGGCCAGCTGCTCGTTGATAAAGGCGGCCCCGTCTCGCAGCGACGCCCAGGCCGCCGTCACATCCTGGTGGGTCTCCAGCAGCGGCCAGGTCGGGGTCAGGCTTTTCCCCGGGGTCAGGCCGAATAGCGAGACCGGCACCTCCAGGGGGCGCTCCCCCGAATCGCCGCTCACCGCCAGCAGGGTGCTCTCGCCCTGGCGGGTGGCCAGGCGCTCCTCCACTTCCGCACGCTCGCCCAACCAGGCGTGCACCGCGTCGAAGCGTTCCGCCGGTGGGTCCAGGTAGAGGTCGGCCACCAGCCGCTGATCGAGCCACTCCAGGAAGGTCAGGCGGAAGCCGCCGACCATGCTGTTGACCCCCAGGCTTGCCGAGAGCGCGATCAGCAGCGCCATCAGCGACAGCGACAGCCGCGGTAGCTGCAGCTGCAGATCGGCGAGCGCCCACTGGGCCAGCGGGCGCCGGCGGGCCAGGCGCGCAAGCCCCGCCAGGGCCGCGGCCAGCAGCGGCGGCAGCCATAGCGCCCCCAGCAGCAGCATGGCGGCCATCAGGGCAAACCCCGCCGCTAGCCCCTCGCCGGCGGGCTGTCGCGACAGCCAGGTCCATAGCCCCAGGCCGCTCAGCGCGACGACTCCGCCGGCCAGGGTCATGCGCCACAGCTGGCGCTGGTAGCCGGTGCGCCATGCCTGGGCGCGGCCGAGGTCGAGCACCGACAGGCGGGCGGCTCGCCACAGTACCCCGGTGCCGGCCAGCAGCAGGCCCCCCAGGGTGACCGCCAGGCCGCCGAACCAGTAGTGCCAGGGCAGGCGCAGCTCCACACCCACCCCGGCACCGTAGAGGCTGCCCAGGGTGGCGGCCACGTCGGGCAGCAGCGCCCGGGCCAGCCACACCCCGCCGGCGATGCCGGCCAGGGCACCGATAACGCCAAACAGCAGCAGCTCCAGGGCCAGGCCGGCCACCAGGGCGCGACCCGACACTCCCAGGGCGCGCAGGGTGCGCAGCATCTCCAGACGCTGCTCCAGGGCCAGGCCCAGGGCCGCCTGGACGATAAACAGGCCAACGATCAGCGCCAGCAGGGCCAGGGCGGTGAGGTTGAGGTGGAAGCTCTGGGTCAGCTGGCCCGGCGAGACCAGGTGGGTCGAACGGGTCAGGGTGAGGCCCGCCGGGGCCACCTCCAGCGCCCCCGGGGCGTTGACCAGTCGGCTCAGGGTCGCGCCGCTCTCGAGCAGCCTGGCCGCCGCGGCGATATCCATCACCAGCGTGTGGGGTGGCAGCGAGGGGGCCAGAAAGAGCGGCGGCAGTCGCCCCGCCCCCAGGGTCGGTGTCGCGCCCGGCGCTTCATCGAGTGCCAGGCCCAGGGCCGGCAGGGTGTCCGGGGCGATGCGCGTCTGCCAGGGCGGCGTCAGGAAACCGGTCAGCTCACCGGTGCTGTTGGCGGTGGCGAAGGCGCTGTCGCCGGGCAGGGTCAGGGGGTCGATGCCGATCAGCGTCAGGCGGGTGCCGTCGGGTGCGGTGAGCTCGCCCTCCAGCAGCGGGGAGACCGGCAGGCCCTGGCGGCGCAGGGCGAGGTAGTCGTCACGGGTCAGGGGGGCGCCATCGAGTCGCTCCAGGCGGTCGAGGCGGGTGGTGAACAGCGCCTCGGCCCGAGCATAGCTCTCCTTGGCCGAGGCATTGATCGCCTGCACGCCGCTCCACAGGGCGCTGGCCACCCACAGGCCCAGCAGCAGCATGGCCAGCTGGCCGGGGTGGCGGCGGTAGTGGGAGAGCAGGGTGGCGAGCAGGGTGGCAAGCGGGGTGGCCATCACGGTGTGGCCTCCTGTGCGGCCTGTTGCGACGAGGCCAGCCGGGCGTGCGAGAGCACCAGGCGGCGATCGAGAGGGGCGGCGACTCTCGGGCTGTGGGTCACCATCAGCAGCGCACAGCCGGTGTCGCGGACCAGCTCCAGCAACAGCGCCAGGATAGCGTCGGCGCTGCCCTCATCCAGATTGCCGGTGGGCTCGTCGGCGAGCAGCAGAGAGGGGCGTGGCGCCAGGGCGCGGCCGATGGCCAGGCGCTGCTGCTGGCCGCCGGAGAGCTGCTCGGGATAGCGCCCCTCCAGCCCGGCCAGCCCCAGCCGCTCGATCAGCTCCCTCGACCAGGCACTCCTCTCCACGCCGGCCAGGCGCGCCTGCAGGCGCAGGTTGTCGATCACGCTGAGGCTGGGCACCAGGTGGAACTGCTGGAAGACCAGCCCCAACCTCTCGCGGCGCAGCCTGGCGCGCTCGGGCTCGCCGAGCGTGGAGACCGCTCGGCCCCCCAGGCGCACCTCGCCGCTATCCGGCAGGTCGAGCCCGGCGGCCAGATGCAGCAGGGTGGACTTGCCGCTGCCCGACTCGCCCATCAGCGCCAGGCTCTGGCCCGCCTCCAGCGTCAGGTCGACGCCACGCAGCACCTCGAGGGGCCCTTGAGGGGTGGTGTAGGCCTTGTAGACCTGGTGAAACTCGAGCATGGCGGCCTCCCAGACGCTGGAGTGAGCGGATGCGGTCCAGCCTGGAATGGTGGCACAGAACCCGTGCCAGCCCCAGACGACGGTGGGAGGAGTGTGACCGACGCCATGATCGGGTATAACCAAGCACTCATGGGCCGGATGGCAAGAGGGAGACGAAGAGCATGACGGTGACGGTGTCACGGCATTTCGTTGGTGAGCTATTCCATGGTGTGCCGGGCATGGCGGCCGAGCGAGCCAGCCTGCTGCGGCGCGCCGGCATATCGCCGCGGCTGCTGGAGTCGTCACATGGCCGGGTGACCGTCGGGCAGTTTGCCACCCTCTACCGACTGCTGGTCAACGAGTGTGACGACGAGACCCCGGGCTTCTTCTCGCGGCCGCTGCGAGGCGGCACCCTCAAGCTGCTCTGCCTGAGTCTGCTGGAGGCGCCCACCCTCAAGGTGGCCCTGCACCGCTATCGGCTGTTCTTCCATATCCTGCTCGATGATTTTGGCTACGAGGTCAGTCATGCCGATGACCTGGTGCGGATCGGCCTGGTGGAACATCGCCCGCCGGCGGGCAGCCGCATCCTGGTGCATGAGCTGATGCTCAAGCTCTGGCATGGCATCGCCTCCTGGATGATCGCCCGCAAGATTCCGCCGATCACCCTGGAGTGCGCCTACCCCCAGCCCGCGCATAGCGCCGACTACCGCTACTTCTATCCCGGCCGGCTACTCTTCGATCGCCCCCAGACCGCGATCTACTTCGATCGGGCGGTGCTCGACGAGCCGATCCGCCAGACCAAGCGTCACCTGGGCGCCTTTCTGCAGCGTGCCCCGGCGGACTGGTTCTATGTCTCCTTCGAGGAGCGGCTGCTCTCCCACCGGGTGCGCGAGCACCTGACTCGCCAAGATGCCTATGCCGCCGGGGTGGCCGAGGTAGCCGAGGCGCTGCATATGTCGGTGCGAACCCTGTCGCGCCACCTGGCCGCGGAGGGCACGCGCTTTCAGGCGGTGAAGGACGAGTGCCGACGCGATGTCGCCGTGCAGGCCCTGACTCGCAGCGACCAGCCTCTCGCGAGTATCGCCCAGCGGCTCGGCTTCGAGGATCAGGCCTGCTTCAGCCGCGCCTTTCGTAGCTGGACCGGTGATACGCCCGCCGCCTACCGGCGGGCGGCATTGGCCCATGCCAGCTGACGATGTCTTTGCCGAACTTGTCGTCGGACACACCGGCAACGGGCACTTCATCGCTTGCAGGACGCAGCTCAATGACCTGGCTGGGCCCGGCCATGCACACCACCCTGAAGCAACTCATGTATCAGCAGCGCTCGATCAACAGCGCGATGCCCTGGCCGCCACCGATGCAGAGCGTGATCAGGCCGTAGCGGCCATCGATACGCTCCAGCTCGGCCAGCGCCTTGATCACCAGGATGGCCCCGGTGGCGCCCACCGGATGGCCGAGGCCCACCGCACCGCCATTGGGGTTGAGTTTGTCGGCGGGGAACTCCAGCGCATCGGCGACGGCGATGGCCTGGGCGGCGAAGGCCTCGTTGGATTCGATGACATCCATATCGTTGATGGAGAGGCCGGCCTGCTCGAGGCAGCGGCGTACCGCGGGAATCGGCCCCAGCCCCATCAGGTGTGGCTCGACTCCGGCGCTGGTGCCCACGCGCAGCCGTGCCCGGGGCCTCAGGCCCTGGCGTTCCGCCTCGTCGGCATGGGCCAGCACCAGGCTTGCCGCGCCATCGTTGAGACCCGAGGCGTTGCCGGCGGTGACCAGGCCCTCCTTCTGGAAGGCGGGCCGGAGGCGGGCGAGCTCCTCCAGGGTGACGCCGTCGCGCACATGCTCGTCACGCTCGAAGACGCGCTCCTGCTTCCCCTCACGCACGGTGACCGGCACGATCTGCTCGGTAAAGCGCCCCTCGGCGATGGCTCGGGCCGCCTTGTGGTGACTCTGCATGGCAAACCGGTCGACCGTCTCCCGGCTCAGTCCGCAGCGGCTGGCGATGTTTTCGGCGGTAACGCCCATATGGCCACTGCCGAAGGGGTCGCTGAGAATGCCCAGGGTCAGGTCGGTCACCTCGGCGTGGCCCATGCGCAAGCCGCTACGCGCCTGGGGTGGCAGCAGATAGGCCCCGCGGCTCATGGACTCGGCACCGCCCGACAGGGCGAAGCGGCTATCGCCCAGGGCGATCTGCTGGGCCGCCGACAGCAGTGCTTGTACGCCGGAGCCACACAGGCGGTTGACGTTGAAGGCGCCGGCGGCATCGGGAACGCCGGCATCCCGGGCGATATGGCGTGCCAGATAGGCGTCCTCGGGGCCGGTGGTGATGATATGGCCGTAGACGGCGTGATCGATCGCTTCGGCCTCGACCCCGGCGCGCTTCAATGCCTCCCGAGCGGTGAGGGTGCCGAGCTCATGGGGGGCCAGCCCCGCGAGGCTGCCGCCAAAGCCGCCGATGGCGGTGCGGGCGCCGTCCAGGATAACAACGGAATCGAGGTACATAAGGGACCCTCCAGGTTCAGGCCTTGCCCAGCAGCGAGCGGGCGACGACTTCTTTCATGATTTCCGAGGTGCCGGCGTAGATGGTCTGCACCCGGGCATCCAGGTAGAAGCGTGAGATGGGGTATTCGCGGGTATAGCCATAGCCACCGAACAGCTGCAGGCAGGTATTGGCGGTGGCGCACTGCATTTCGGTGAGGCGCAGCTTGAGGATGGCTGCCTCGGTAGGGCCCATGGTGCCCAGGCGATACTGGGCCATGCACTTCTCGAGATAGGCACGGCCCATGTCGATATCCGCCCGCACCTCGGCCAGGGTGAAGCGGGTATTCTGGAAATCGCCCACCCGCTGGCCGAAGGCGCGGCGCTCCTTCACGTACTCGAGCGTCAGCTCCAGTGCGCCCTGCATGGCGCCCAGTGCCTGGGCGCCGACGCCGAGGCGCTCCCGGGGCAACTCCTGCATCAGGTAGGCAAAGCCGGCGCCTTCCTCACCGAGCAGGGCATCCTCGGGCAGCTCGATGCCGTCGAAGAACAGCTCGGCGGTGTCGCTGGCGTGCTGGCCGATCTTCTTGATCGGCTGACCACGAGTGAAGCCGGGCAGCGAGGTGTCGACCAGAAACAGCGAGACGCCCCTGGCGCCGGCATCGGGATCGGTCTTGGCACAGACGATCACCAGATCGGCCACCTGGCCGTTGGTGATGAAGATCTTGCTGCCCTCCAGGCGCCAGCCCGCTGCGGTACGCCGGGCCCGGGTCTTGATGGCCGCCAGGTCACTGCCGGCCCCGGGCTCGGTCATGGCGATGGCGCCAATCGCCTCGCCACTGGCCATGGAGGGAAGCCAGCGCCGCTGTTGTGCCGGGGAGGCGATATGCAGCAGATAGGGCATGACGATATTGGCGTGGATGTTGTAGGCGCTGGCCAGCCCGCCGAAGCCATGCCGCGAGATCTCCTCGATGACCAGCTGGGTAATGGCGACGTCGGCACCGGCCCCACCCAGGGCCTCCGGCATGTCGATACCCAACAGCCCCGCCTCACCCATCTGGCGCCAGAGTGCGCGAGGCATCTCGCCGGCTTCCTCCCAGGCCTCGTAGTGGGGGGTGACCTCCTGTTCGAGGAAGCGGCAGATCATGTCGTGAAACAGCGGGGTCATCTCGTCCTGTGGTGTACTCACGATCACGGGTGAAGCTCCTTGCGCAGGTGTCGCTTGAGAATCTTGCCGGCGGTGCTCTTGGGCAGTGCATCACTGAAGTGAATCTGCTTGGGTACCTTGTAGTGCGCCATGCGGGCTCGAGCATGCTCGATCAGCGCCTCCTCGCTGACTTCCTCACCCTCCCTGAGCACCACCACGGCGGTAATCGCCTCGATCCACTTCTCATCCGGCAGCCCGATCACGGCTACCTCGGAGACGGCGGGGTGCTGGAACATCACGTCTTCCACCTCGCGACTGGCCACCAGCACACCCCCGGTATTGATCACGTCCTTGATGCGATCGACGATGAACAGATAGCCCTCCTCATCGAGGTAGCCCACATCGCCAGAGTGGAACCAGCCGCCAAGAAACGCCTCTTCGGTCATCTCGGGCTTGCCCCAGTAGCCGGTGAGCAGTTGAGGCGAGCGATGAATGATCTCGCCCTGCTCCCCGGCCGGTACGTCGTTCATCTCGGCGTCGACGATGCGGGTTTCCACGGTGAGGATGGGGCGCCCCGCCGAGGCCGGCCTGGCATCGTGCTCCTCGGGACGCAGCACCGTGGCCAGCGGGGCGATCTCGCTCTGGCCGTAGCAGTTGTAGAGCCCTACGCCGGGGATGCGGCGATGCAGCTCCTCCACCACCGGAACCGGCATGATCGAGGCACCGTAGTAGGCCTTCTTCAGGTGGCCGAGATCATGTCGATCGAACTCCGGGTGGCGCAGCAGGCCGATCCACACGGTAGGCGGGGCGAAGAATGACACGATGCCGTGGCGCTGGATCTGTGCCAGGCAGTCGTCCGGGGCCGGCGCCTCGCGAAGGTGTATCGGTGCGCCCAGCAGCAGGGCCGGCATCAGGAAGACGTGCATCTGTGCCGAGTGATAGAGGGGCAGGGCGGCCAGCATCGGCTCGTCGGCCTTGATATCCAGCTCCACCATGCAGGCCATGTACTCGGCGAGCAGGGCCTGGTGGGTCATCATCGCCGCCTTGGGGGCGGCGGTTGTGCCCGAGGTGTAGAGCAGCTGGGCCAGGCTCTGGCTATCGAGCATGACCTCGGGCTCGGAGGCATCACCCGTGCCGAGGGCCTCCCGAATCACATCGAAATCGTCACCCTCCTGAGCATGCAGGGTACCGGAAAGCACCAGGTCATGGCCTCGGCAGGCGGCCTCCACCTTGTCGACCAGGCTGAGATCGCTCAGCAGGCCGCTGGCACCGGACTGTTCGAGGATATAGCTGAGCTCCTCGCTGCTCAGGGCGAAATTGATCGGCACATGCACCAGGCCGGCACGGGTGGCGGCCAGCCAGGCGATCACATAGGCGTCGGAATTCTTGCCGTAGACCGCCAGGCGATCCCCGGGCTCGAGGCCCAGGGCCAGCAGGCGATTGGCCACCCGGTTGACTGCCCGGTCGAGTTCGCCATAGCTCCACTGGCGATCGTTGAAGATCAGTGCCGAACGTGCGGCGTGCTTGCGGGCGGTGCGCCCCAGGGCGGCGCCGATGGTGTGCTGCTGGATGCGGTTCTGCATGGTCATCTCATCTCCACGAGTTGTGCTGTCTTGTTGGGGGGAGAGGGGCGTCAGGCATCGCTGTGCTTGATCAGGCGGCAGTCGCTCTGGTCCAGGGGCCGAAACGCTTCGGCGGCGGGAATGGTGCGTACCAGGCGGAAGAGATCGTCCTCGTCGGCGGCTTCCTGCGGTGACTTCACCTCCACCAGGTACATGTCATGAACCATGCGCCCGTCCTCGCGGATATAGCCGCCGCTGGCGAAGATATCGTCGATCGGAGTTGCCGCCATCTGGGCGCGTACCGCCTGGGCCTCATCGGTGGCGGTCGACTCGATGGCCTGCAGATAGTGCAGGGTGCTGGAGTAGAGGCCGGCATGAACCTGAGTGGGCATGCTGCCGGTGCGCTCGCGGAAGCGCTCGGCCCAGGCGCGGGCCTCGTCATCGATATCGTGGAACCAGGCGGTGGTGAACTGCAGACCCTGGGCGGCCTCGAGGCCGAGGCTGCGCACGTCGGTGCTGAACAGCACCATGCCGGCCAGGATCTGGCCCGCCTGTGTCAATCCGAACTGACCGGCGGTACGAATGGCATTGATGGTGTCGGAGCCCGCGTTGTTGAGGGCGATAACATCGGCACCAGAGGCCTGGGCCTGCAGCATGTACGACGAAAAGTCGCTGCTGGGGAAGGGGTGGCGGATGCTGCCGACCACGTTGCCGCCACTCTCCTCCACCACTCGCGCGACATCGCGCTCCAGGGCGTGGCCGAAGGAGTAGTCGGCGCTCAGCAGGTACCAGTCGGTGTTGCCTTTCTGGGTGATGGCACTGGCAGTGCCGTTGGACATGGCCCAGGTGTCGTAGACCCAGTGGACATGGTTGGGTGAGCAGCTTTCGTTGGTGATGCTCGAGGAGACCGCACCGTTGACCAGTCCCAGGCGGTTCTCCTCCTCGAGGAGCTTGACGGTGGCAAGCGTTACCGAGGAGGCCACCAGGCCGGTCACCATGTCCACGTTGCGTTCGTCGATCCACTCGCGTACCACGCTGGAGCCCACGTCGGGGCTATTGCGGTCATCGGCACTGAACAGCACCACCTTGGCACCGGCCACCTTGCCTCCCATGTCCTCGATGGCCATCCGGATGGCATCCTCGCCCAGGGGGCCGATGGGATCTCGGTAGGCACCGGTCATGTCGGCCAGGTAGCCGATGCGGATCTCGTTATCGGTGATGGCGGCGGTAGCGGACTGGGAGGCGAGCAGCATGGAGGCGGCGAGAGTGCCGAGGGCAAACGTGCGGGTAGGGATCATGTGGGTGCCTTTGCGTTTTTGCGTTGTTGTTGTCGATCTTGGAGCGGGTGGTGAACCGGTGCCCCGTGACCCATGGTAGGAACAAAGATCGGGAAGGGGTTGATCTATCGGGCCAGGATTTTTGCATTTACTGCCAATTTTCCGGCCGTATCGCCGTACTGGCGGAATCAAGGCCTCGGTTAGTCGACATATACGGCCAAGATATGAGACCCCCAATAACGCAAGGAGGCGCCCGAAGGCGCCTCATGCTGGCTGGTCGAACTTAGTGGCTGAGTGGCTGAGTGGCTCAGTGATCGTGACCATGATCCTCGTGATCGTGATCGTGATCGTGATCGTGATCGTCATGCCCCGGCTCGGCCAGGGCGTCGTGCAGGGTGTGGGCGTTGTGGCGCATCATGCCCAGCCAGGTGCTGGCCTCGCCTTCGCTGGCCAGGGCGTCGGCGTAGAGGGTGCCGGCGATGGGCAGACCGGTCTCCTCGGCCAGCTGCTCGAGCAGGGCGGGGCTGGTCATGTTCTCGTGGAAGAGGGCGCGCACATCCTGCTCGTGGATCACCTCGATCAGGCCGGCCATATCGGCGGCGCTGGGTTCGGCGTCGGTGGAGAGTCCCTGGAGTGACATGAAGCGCAGCCCGTAGGCGTGGGCGAAGTGGCCGAAGGAGGCGTGGCCGGTGATGACGCTGGTGGTGGCGGGGATCTCGTCGATCAGCGCGCGGACTTCGTCATCGGCCGCCTCGATCGCGTCGATATAGCGGGCCGCGTTGGCGGTATAGGCATCGGCGTTCTCCGGGTCGGCTTCGATCAGGCCGTCGCGGATATTGGCCACATAACGCTTGCCGGCGATCAGGTCCTGCCAGGCGTGGGGGTCCTGGTCGCCATGGTCATGTGCATCTTGGCTGGCGTGGCCATGTGCGTCATGGCCGCCGTGCTGCTCGTCATGATCGCTGTGGTCATGCTCGTCATGGCCACCGTGCTCCTCATGCTCGGCATCGGCCAGCCCCTCGATGCCCTCCGTGGTGACCACCAGTGGCCCGGTGTAGTCGCTGGCTGCCACCAGGCGCTCCATCCAGCCCTCGAACTGCAGGCCGTTGAAGACCACCAGATCCGCCTCGGCCAGGGCTCGGGCGTCGGTGGGCCGCGGTGAATAGACATGGGCATCGCTGTCGGGGCCCACCAGGGAGGTGACCTCGACATGTTCGCCACCGACATTCTCGACCATATCGGCGAGGATGCTGAAGCTGGCCAGCACCTGCACGCGCTCCTCGGCATGGGCGGTGGGCAGGGCGAGCAGGGCGGCCAGGCCCAGGGCATTGATGGCGGGGGACAGCGGACGCATGACAGGGGATCTCCGTTGAGTCATTCGGGTTCCGGGGCGCCCAGCGGCGTGGCGCGGCGACGCAGCCGGGCGAGCAGGCTGTGGTGGCGACCCACCAGGGCCGAGAGCAGGTAGCCGCTCCCGGCGAGCAGGATGATCGAGGGGCCCGAGGGCAGGTTGAGATGATAGGAGAGCAGCAGCCCGCCGCTGCTGGCGATCAGGGCGACCAGGATGGCGATGCCGATCAGCCCCTCGAGGCGCTGGCTCCAGAAGCGGGCGGTGGTCGCCGGCAGCATCATCAGGCCCACCGCCATCAGGGTGCCCAGGGTCTGGAAGCCGGCGGTCAGGTTGAGCACCACCAGGCCCAGGAAGACGCCATGGATCAGGCTCACCGGGCTGCCCTGGCCACGCAGGAACAGCGGGTCCAGGCACTCCACCACCAGGGCGCGGAAGATCACCGCCAGCACTACCACGATCAGGCTGCTGATGGCGGCGATCAGCAGCAGGGCGGTGGTGTCGACGGCCAGTATCGAGCCGAACAGCACATGGGTGAGGTCGACGCTGCTGCCACCCATGGAGACCAGCATGACGCCGGCGGCCAGCGAGATCAGGAAGAAGCTGGCCATGGCCGAGTCCTCGCGATGGCCGGTCATCTGCGACACGCTGCCGGCCAGCACCGCGACCAGCAGGCCCGAGAGGATGCCGCCCAGGCTCATCAGCGGCAGCGAGAAGCCGGCGGCCAGGAAGCCCAGGGCCACCCCGGGCAGGATGGCGTGGGCCATGGCATCGCCGATCAGGCTCATGCCGCGCAGCATCAGGAACACCCCCAGCGGCGGGGCGGCCAGCGACAGCGCCAGGCCGGCCACCAGGGCGCGCTTCATGAAGCCGTAGTCGAGGGGGGCCAGCAGCCAGGCGTCAAGCAGTTCCAGCATCGAAGGTATCCGGGAAGGTGAGGGGCAGGCGGGGGGCACGGGGCGGCTGTCCGGCGTAACGCTCCAGAAGAGAGTCAGGGTTCGCCCAACGGCCGTGGCCACCGGTCAGTATCAGCACGTCATCGGCCAGGCGCGAGAGCTGCTCCAGGTCATGCAGTACCACCACGATGGTGGCGCCATTCCGGGCCATGTCGCGCAGCACATCCATCAGCACGTCCACCGTCTCGATATCGACGTTGGCGAAGGGCTCGTCGAGCAGCAGCAGCTCGGCCTCCTGCATCAGGGTGCGGCCGATCAGTGCGCGCTGGCGCTGGCCGCCGGAGAGCTCACCCAGCTGGCGATGCGCCAGGTGCGAGATGCCCAGGCGCGCCATGATCTCGCGGCCGCGGCGGTAGTGGGCCGCACAGTACCCCTTGAGGGCGCCGTGGCTGGGCCAGCTGCCGGTCATGATCAGCTCTTCCACGCTCATCGGGAAGGTAAGATCCAGGGCCAGCTGCTGGGGCAGCCAGGCACGGCGCTCCTTGGGCACCTGGCAGGCCACCCGGCCGGAGATCGGTCGCAGCATGCCCATGATGGCGCTGATCAGGGTGCTCTTGCCGGCCCCGTTGGTGCCCATCAGGGCGGTGATGGCACCGTCCTGGAAGCGACCCTCCAGATGCTCCAGCACGGTGCGCCCGCCGCGGGCCAGGGTCAGGTTCTCGAGCTGCAGGCGTGACATCACACCCCCCAGCCGGCGGCCCAGGCCACCGCCAGCCACAGGGCCACCAGCGGTAGTGCCGCCAGCAGCAGGCGGCGGGTGGCCGAAAGCGACATCAGCGAGAAGTGGCAGGGTCCTTCCGGGCGGTGCCGGTGTCTGCGGTGTGCCATGGGGTCCTCTGGGCAGTAGGCGGCGGAAAGCGGCAAAAGTTATAACATAACAAAACGCTGGCTGACCAGTGCCTATATGTTGACTGGCCCCTGCCTGGAGCGGTCGCCGCGCGGGGCTTCGTAAGGAGTGGGCTCTACAGCCCCAGGGCGTGACGCATCACCGCGCGCTTGGCACCCTCCAGACGCTCGGCCACGGCCATGCCGGCGGCACCAGCGTGGCGCAGCGGGGCGGCGCCGGTGAAGACATGATGGAAGGTCTCCATGGCGGCGATCATCGCCAGGGTCTGGGGGCGCCGCTCCCGGGCATAGCCGGCCAGTGGCGCCCGGCCGCCGGGGTCGTGCCGCGACCGGAAGGCATTGATCACCCGCCGGCTCAACGCCTCGGCGTCCTGCATGCCCAGGTTGAGTCCCTGGCCGGCCAGCGGGTGGATCACATGGGCGGCATCGCCCACCAGTGCCAGGCGCGGGCGCACATAGCGTTCGGCGTGGCGACGCCGAATGGGGAAGCTGGCCCGCCCGAGCACTTCCTCCACGCCGCCCAGGCGAGTGGGAAACTCCTGCTCGATGGCCAGGCGCAGCGCCTCGTCATCCAGCGCCTCCCGGGCCAGGGTGGCCTCGGCAGTGTCGTACCAGATCAGCGAGGCGTAGTGACCGGGCAGCGGCAGCATCGCCTGGGGTCCCTGGGGGGCGAAGCGTTGCCAGCTGACATCCTGCTGGGGCAGCCGGGTACGCACGTTGGTGATCAGGGCGCGCTGGCCGTAGTCCTCGTCGCGGGTGGCGATGCCGGCCAGCTCCCGGGTGTGGGAGCCGGCGCCGTCGGCACCCACCACCAGCCGCGTCGCCAGCAGGCGGCCGTTATCGAGCTCCAGCAGGCAGCGGTGCCCGCCGGGCACCCAGGCCACCGGGCCGGCGTGGCAGATCGTGGTGACACCAGGCAGCTCGGCCAGGCGTTGCCACAGGGCGCGACGGATCACCCGGTTCTCGACGAAGAAGCCGAAGTCGGGCAGCTCGAGGTCGATGGCACTGAAGCGTATATGGCGCTTCTCGGCCGCATCGCTGGCCTCGATATGGCGGAAGGGGCAGCGCCGCGACTCGGGAATGAAGGACCAGGCGCCGACCTCCTCCAGCAGGCGCTGGGAGGCGAGGTTGAGCGACGACACCCGCAGGTCGAAGGGAGCGTCATCGGGAATCGCCGCCGGTGGAGCGCCGCCCTCCACCAGTGCCACGCGCATGCCGGCCTGACCCAGCGCCGCCGCCACGGCCGCCCCGACCATGCCGCCGCCAACGATGACCGCATCCAGGGTGTCGTCCATGCCTCTCTCCACGTCACATTTTTTCAGGGGGCTATTGTCGGGGGCTTGCCGGCCGCTGCCAAGCGAGTCCGCCTTGCTTTCTGCCCAGGGCCAGCGCCGATAGCGTCGGTCGTTCGGAGCCGGCACGGGGCAGGGTGCCCAACCGCGCGCAGGTATCGCCCTCACTCGAACTGCTCGGTATCGACCTCGGCCTGCGGCCCTTCGGCATAGCGTGCACCGGCGATACGCGGCGGGGCGAACAGCGCATCCAGGCGCGTTACGTCGTCGGCGCTCAGGGGCAGTTCCTCGGCGGCCAGGTTCTCACGCATATGGGTCACGCGGCGGGTGCCGGGGATGGGCAGGATGTCGTCGCCCTTGGCACGCAGCCAGGCCAGGGCGAGCTGGCCAGTGGTGGCTTCCCGCTCGTGGGCCAGGCGCTCGAGTTCGGTCAGCAATTCCAGATTGCGAGTGAGGTTCTCGGTGGTGAAACGGGGCATGCCGAGGCGTACATCGCCCTCGACCAGGCTCTCCCGCTCGCGGACCGACCCGGCAAGGAAGCCGCGCCCCAGTGGGCTGAAGGCC
Source organism: Halomonas sp. LES1 (assembly GCF_031846005.1). NCBI lineage: Bacteria > Pseudomonadati > Pseudomonadota > Gammaproteobacteria > Oceanospirillales > Halomonadaceae > Halomonas > Halomonas sp. LES1. The sequence goes on along the minus strand of NZ_JAVRGC010000004.1, from coordinate 124,678 downwards.
ACGAGCAGGGTATCGGCCTCACGGCACGCTTCGAGTACCGCGATCTCGGGGTTGCGGGTCCACAGCGAGTACTCCGTCTGCAGCGCGGCGATGGGGTGTTCGGAGCGCGCCCGACGCAGGGTGGCCGCGGATACCTCGGAGAGGCCGATGGCGCCGATCTTGCCCTCCTCCATCAGTCGCCCCAGTTCGCCCACACTCTCCTCGATGGGCACCCCCTTGTCCCAGCGGTGCAGGTAGTAGAGGTCGAGATGGTCGGTCTGCATGCGCTCGAGACTCGCCTCGCACTGGCGGCGCAGGGTGGCAGGGCGGCCATCGATCACCTTTCGGCCCAGCTCGGGGTCGATGGCCATGCCGCACTTGCTGGCCAGCAGAATCTCGTCACGCTTGCCGGCGAGCGCCCTGCCCACCAGGCGCTCGTTGGCGGTGGCGCCATACAGGGTGGCGGTGTCGAAGTGGCGATAGCCCATCTTGAAGGCTTCCTCCAGGGCGCGCCGCCCCTCGGCCTCCGAAAGCGAGTGGCCGTAGCCGTGGGAGAGGTTCATGCAGCCCAGGCCGATGGCGGGGGAGGAGACGGCCTTGAGGCGAGCGATCAGGGGGTTCATCACGGATCCTTGTAGTGTGTTAAGGATGGTGTGTTCAGGGCGACGGGCGACAATCTTCACCACGCAGCCAAGCGTCAGGCTCGGATCACCAGGCGATGCAGATGAGGGCCTCCTTACTGTCATCGCCTGGGCCCCGAGAGTATCAAGATACGCCATACCGTTGGCCGCTCCCTGCTAGCGTGTCTCGACACCTGGTTCATATTTCTTGCGCGAACGGCCAGTAGCCTGTGACGGTTTTTCATCGCACAGGACCCCGACATATCGTCCCCTATCACTCACTATGGCGCTGTCAGTCGCCTGCTCCACTGGGCCATGGCGGCGCTCTTCGCCATCCAGTTCATCACCGCCATTGCCCACTTCGCCTTCCCGGATACTGCCCTGGAAGCCGCCGTATGGGGCGCCCACAAGCCGTTGGGGGCGCTGTTGATGGCATTGATCGTGCTTCGTCTGGTGTGGAGCCTGGTGGAGCGGGCGCGGCGGCCGGTGTCCGTCAGCCTGGCCGCCACCCTCGGCCACCGAGCGCTGTATGCCCTGATGGTGGCGGTGCCGCTGGTCGCCCTGCTACGTCAATATGGCTCGGGGCGTGCCTTCGCCCCTTTCGGCATCCCGCTGATGTCAGGCTTCGAGGGCGAAATCGAGTGGATGACGGCCACCGGCAGCCTCTTCCATGGCCTGCTTGGCTGGGTGCTGCTGGCGCTGATTGTCGGCCATGTTGGCATGGTGATCCTGCATCGTCGCCTGGCGGGCGAGGATGTACTGGTTCGCATGCTGCCGCGGCATGGTGTCCGGCGCTGAGGAGCCGATTTGGCTGCTCACCTCACCAGGTGCACGTCGCCACTACACAGGAGGGGGAGGCCGGGTGCCTCCCCCTCCTGTTTTTCCCGCTCCTGGCGTGAGGGAAGGTCGGGTCGACGCCACCTGATCGGTTGACCAGGCGTCGAAATTTGAGCGATCGCTCAAGATGCGTTAGGGTGACTAATGAAACACGGCATAACCATGCATGCGTCTAAATTTGAGCGATCACTCAAATGCATGCAGGTCCCGACGACATGTTGTCGGTTTGCCGCTATTTTTACTGACTCAAGGATTCGCCAAATGACCGAATTTACCCTTCACGACAAGCAAAGCGCACCAGAAGAAAGCCAGAAGCTTCTTGATAACTCCATACAAGCCTTCGGCATGGTCCCGGGCCTGCACGCCGTGATGGCGGAGGCGCCTGGCCTGCTCGATGCTTACCAGCAGCTTCACCAGCTGTTTCTGGACAGCAGCTTCAATGACGAAGAAGTGACCGTGGTATGGCAAACCATCAACGTTGAGCATGCGTGCCACTACTGCGTGCCCGCGCATACCGGCATAGCCAAGAGCATGCAGGTGGACGATGCCATCACGGAGGCCCTGCGCAACGAAACTCCGCTGCCTACGGCACGTCTGGAAGCCCTGCGAGACTTCACGCTTGCAGTGGTGCGCGGGCGCGGAAACGTCGAGGACAGCGACGTTCAGGCATTCCTGGAGATGGGCTTCACCAAGCGTCAGATCCTTGAGGTGGTTCTGGCGGTGGCGCAAAAGGTCATGAGCAATTACACCAACCACCTTGCCGATACACCGCTCGACGAACCCTTCAAGAAGTTCGAGTGGCACAAGGTCAGCTGAGATAGGGAGACGACGTGAATAATCTGACAGCAGTCGATGAAGGCAGTTACGTCGACGAGGTAGTGGAAAGCCACAAGCCCGTACTGATCAAGTTCTGGGCGCCGTGGTGTGCACCCTGCAAGATGCTCGACCCGGTAATCGAATCCATCGCCGAGGAGCGCAGGGAGACCCTCAAGGTGGTGACCCTCAATGTCGATGAAGCGCCGGTGCTGGCTGCCCAGAATGGCGTGCGGGGCCTGCCTACCGTGACCCTCTACAGGGAAGGGGAAAAGCTCGAGTCACTCAGTGGAGTGCAACCCAAGGAGAGCCTGGACGCCCTGTTGGATCGCAACATCCGAGGCTAGGCGCCTGGGTATCGAGAGGCGCTATGTGGCCCGTTGAGGAGATCGCCTCAACGGGCCACGTCTTTACCGCTCAGTGAGCAGAGGAGCGCAGCGCTTCCAGAGAGGATGCCATGTCGTCGGCCAGAGCATGTACGGCTGCACTATCGACATCGCGCTGGGCGAAGGAGCGCAGCCCCATCACCTCGGCCTGTAACCGTCGGCCAAGCCGGGTGGGGTCGAGCTCCTCGTCCAGCTCTCCTGTCTGCTGGGCCTTTGCGAAGCTGTCGATAAAGCGCCCCTCCATCGTCGTCAGTAGCGCCTCTGCCTTCTCCCGGGCGTCCTTCTCTCGCTCCCCCAGTTCCAGCAGGCTCTTGACCAGCATGCAGGCCCGGCTGGGTACCGTTTGATCGCGTAGTCCTCCAAGCTGGCGCAAATAGGCAGCCAGTCCGGCTAGCGGTGACTCGTGAGCCGCCAGGGTGCGCTCAAGCTCAATCAGTGCCAGGTGGGCATAGCGCTCCAGCGCTTCCTGGAATAGCTGACCCTTGCTGCCGAAAGTGGCATAGATACTCCCGGGGTGCATCTCCAGCGCCCGCTCGAGATCCTTGAGTGAGGTGTCATGAAACCCCTTGTGCCAAAATAGCTGCAAGGCACGTTCCAGAGACTCTTGCCGGTTATGTTGTGTAACTCGGGACATGATGCCGGTCCATGATTTAAGCGCTTCACCCCTTGAGGATAAAGCTTGAGTGATCGCTCAATGCTATCCTTTCGGCCCTGCCAGCGTCCAGCCGTCGCCATTCGGCGCTGGCCGTCAATGAAAGCAGAAAAGTGCCTCCTTCATGGCTGATTAAGCGGCTTGTCACGATGCTCGATCGCACCGGTTTTGTCTCGAGGGGCGGTGAAGGCATGGCACTTTTCTATGCATTGACTGCTTCCATGCATTGGCTGCGACCAAAAAAGAGATGATGTGGCCTGCATCATCTTCCCGCTCGCAATCGCTATCCGGTGGCCCCCATGGGCCGGGTCCTCTCCGTGCAAGCCTGACTCGTCTGCCGGGACGCACCTGCAGTTGGGCGAACGTCGCGATTTCCTATCACCGAGCATGTGGTAGGTTGGCCGGTGATGCGCCCCCTATCGGCGCCACCTTCCAAGGATTACGGAGCGCCAGGCATGGCCAAGCCCTTTCTACTCTTACCGCGCTACCGCGTGCTGCTGGCCGGGCTGTTCAGCCAGCTGCTATGTGTGGGCGTGGCGCGTTTCGCCTATACCCCGCTGCTGCCGGTGATGCAGCAGCAGACCTGGCTGAGTGACGCCCAGGGAGGCTGGCTGGCCGCTCTCAACTACGCCGGTTATATGCTCGGGGCACTGACTGCGGCCTCCATCAGCAGCATCCGGCTCAAGGATACGCTCTATCGCCTCACCCTGGTGCTGGCGCTGCTCTCCACCGCCGGCATGGCGCTGGCCGACAGCTTCTGGCTATGGGCGACGATGCGCCTGGTGGCCGGCTTCTCCAGCAGCGGCGCCATGCTGCTCGCCTCGGGGCTGATCCTGCACTGGTTGATCAGCCATCGGCAGCGTGGCGAGCTCGGCATCCACTTCGCTGGAGTCGGCCTGGGCATGCTGCTGGCGGCCCTGACGGTCGAGCTGATGCTGCGGCTCTCGTTCGACTGGCAGGCCCAGTGGTGGGGCTTCGCCGCCCTGGCCGTGGCGCTGCTGATCCCCGCCTGGTGCTGGCTGCCGAGACCCGCGAAGCCGGCATCGGGCAGCGGGGGAGAGCAGCGCCGGGTCCAGCCGCCCAGCCGTACCTTCATGCGGCTGATGCTGGCCGCCTACTTCTGTGCCGGCTACGGCTATGTGATCAGCGCGACCTTTATCGTCGCCATCGTCGAACGTGAGCCGCTGCTGGCCGGGGCCGGCAACTGGACCTTCGCTCTGGTGGGCCTGGCGGCGGCGCCCGCGGTAATGCTGTGGGATCTGATCGCGCGCTGGATCGGCTATCTCGGCGCGCTGATCGCCGCCATGGGCCTGCAGGTGGTGGGGATCGTGCTGCCGGCGGTGACCGACAACCTGGCGGGGGTGCTGGCGAGTGCGCTGCTCTACGGCGGCACCTTCCTGGGCTGTGTCAGCCTGGTGCTGACCATGGCCGGCCGGCTCTACCCACAAAGCCCGGCGCGCATGATGGGGCGCATGACACTGGCCTACGGTGCCGCCCAGATCATCGCCCCGGCGCTGACCGGCATGCTCGCCGAGGCCACCGGCCACTACGACACCGGCCTGTGGCTGGCGGGTGGCTTCGTCGCCCTGGGTGCGGTGCTGCTGGTGTGGCTGCGCGGGGTGGACCAGACCGCCCAACGGCTGGATGCCGAGGCCAAGGCTGTGGCCTAGTGCACCGTTGGGCGATTCGCTTACCTCAGTCGTCGATGCCGAGCATCACACCCGAGGCCTTGATGACCACCTGAACCTCGCTGCCCACGGCGATGCCGAGCTCCTCGATGGCGTCGCTGGTGACCATCGACTGGATCACGTTCGTCCGCCTACCGCTCCAATCTCTCTGTGAGCCGAGCTTTTGAAGTGCGGCCAAGCCAGTCTCATTCTCCGAATTTCACCACGCCGGGAATAAAGTCTCGGACTCGTGCCGTCTCTATGGTCATGGGCAGCGCACTATCATCATCGGGAGCAGAGCGGGATGCGGTTTCTGGGTCATTTTTCGTCGCGAGAGAGGCGCTATCGACGCCTGGTGCAGCCGCATGTGGCGCACCTGGTGCACATTGCCCTGCAGCGCACGGGCGATGCTGCCCTGGCCGAGGATCTGGTGCAGGAGTGCTGCATCGCAGGGTGGGAGAAGCTCGAGGGGCTACGCTCGGCGGCGGCGTCGCGGCCCTGGCTGGTGCGCATCCTGCTGCGCCAGATCGCCGATCATCACCGCACACGGGCGCGCCGTCAGGTGCTGCTTCCGATCACCGATCTCGAGGAGGCGCACTGGCAGGCCATCGCCGGCGAGACGCCGGGGCCCTTCGAGCAGGCCGTGGCGGCCCAGGCAGACGACCGGGTGGCGGACCTGCTGCGCCGGCTGCCGGATGACTTCGCCATCGTCGTCGAGCTGCATGACCTGATGGGATATCGCTACCGGGAGATCGCCGAGACGCTGGCGCTGCCGCTGGGCACGGTCACCAGCCGGCTGGCTCGAGGGCGGCGCCTGCTCGGTGCGCTGCTGGCCGAGTCGGCGGAGCATGCCGGTCGCCAGACCACCGCCGGCAGGGAGGGGAAACGCCATGAGTGATCACGATCGTGGGGCTCACGATGCCTGGCTGGAGCGGGTGGCGCCCTACCTGGATGATGAGCTGGGTGAGTCGGCGCGTCAGGCCATGGCGGATCACTTGACCGAATGTGCCCTGTGCCGGGAGGAGCTGGCCCGGCAATCGGCGGTGAAGCGGCGCCTGGCCGGGCTAGCCGCTGGCGAGCGGACGGCCGCGGCCGCCGAGCAACGCCTGCGTGGGCGACTGGTGCCGCCGGCCACACGTCGCGCGGCTCGTCCGCTGTGGGGTTGGCTGGGCTGGGGGTTGGCGGCGGTCCAGGCCTGCGCGCTTGCGATGATGCTGGGGCTGCCGGCCTGGCAGGAGCGTCAGGGGGTGCCGATGGTGCGCGACGCCGTAGCGGATTTCCGCCAGCTCTCGACCGGCGCGCTGCCGCACCAGGCGTCCGCGGATATCGCGGCTCTCTCGCGTACGCTTTCGCTGCCCCTGGAGCCGCTCGGCGGGCCCGGGGTGGAATTCCTCGGAGCCTGGCCGACCGCGCTGCAGGGGCAGCCGGCGGCGGCGCTGGCCTACCGGGTCGAGGCGCGCACCGTGGTCCAGTACGTGGTCAGCGGCCCGCTGTTCTTCAATCGGGCCAGCGTGCGCGAGGCGATCGCCCGGCAGGGCCGCTACGTCGCCCACCTGGGCGACCAGGCAGTGGTGGGCTGGCCGGGCGACAACGCCGGCTCGCTGGTGGTGGGCGAGTTGCCTCCCGCCGAACTGGAGCGGCTGCGGCTGTGACGGGCCAGCGCCGCTGTTCTATGCATCTTGTTCCCAAGCAAAGGAGTGTTATCCCATGCCGATTCGTCATTCCCTGATCGCCGCGGCCCTGACGCTGGGCCTGGTTGGTAGTGCGGTCGCGGCCGAGGCGCCGCGCCTCGAGGTCTCGGCGCAGGCGCCCGGTAGCCGCGTCACGGTGGAGGCGGTGAGCCTTGCCGAGGACGGTTTCGTGGTGGTCCATGCCAGCGATGCCGAGGGCAAGATCGTGGCGCCAGCCTCCATCGGCCATGTCGCCGTGGCCGGCGGTGAGCATACGGCCGTCGAAGTGCCGCTGGAGCGCGAGGTGGCCGCCGGCGAGCGGCTCTACGTGATGCTTCACCGGGATACCGGCACGCCCGGCGAGTATGCCTTCGGCCCCGGCTCGGTGGACGTCGACCCGCCGCTGGTCGTCGACGGCAAGCCGGTGGTGCGGTCCGTGGCGGTGCAGTAAGTCCCTGGCCGGGCACTGCCCCGGCCTTCTTTATTCCCCAGCAAGCGCTGTGCGCGGCCCGTCTCGACGACGAGCGCGAGCGTGTCTGGCCAGACACGAGAGACGACGATGAAATACCCGATGCTTCCCTGGATGACGGCCTGCCTGCTCGGCGGGACCGCGACGCTGGCCGCGGCGCAGGAGACGACCGATGGCGCCGCGCTCTACGACCGGCATTGCGCCGCCTGCCACCAGCCGAGCGGCGAGGGAGTAAGCGGCGTCTTCCCACCTCACAAGGGCCATGTCGGCGGGCTCTACGCCGCCGAGGGCGAGCCGGACGGGCGCACCTACCTGGCCCAGGTGCTGCACCATGGCCTGACCGGGCCGATCGTCGTCGATGGCGTCGCCTATGACGGCAATATGCCGGCCTGGGGCGGGGCGCTCAGCGATGCCCAGATCGCCGAGGTGCTCAACTACATGCTGACCGGGCTCGATCCTGCGGCCGCGCCCGAGAACTTCCGCCCCTACCGCGCCGAGGAGATCGCCGCCCTGGGCGAGGAGGCGCTGAGCGGCCGCGACGTGCATCGGCTGCGTCGGGAGCTGGCGGGCTTTGCCGAGACCACCCCGGCAGCCGAGGCCGGCGCAGATGCGGCAGCACCGCAGACGGCAGCGAGCGAGGCGACCTTCCCCGAGCCCGCCTATGTGGCGGTGCAGAACAGCAGCATCATCCAGTCGCTGCCCGCCGGAGCGGCCTGGCCGGAGGTGCCCGGGGCCCACTACGATGCCCTGAGCCCGGACGGCACGCGGCTGCTGGTCTCAGGCTTCAAGACCGGCGATGTCTACGTGATGGATGCGCGTAGCGGCGAGCTCACCGCGACGCTGCCGATCGGCGAGGTGGCCCAGGGCGTGAAGATCGCCCCCGACGGGTGCCATGGCCTGGCCGTGGCCCCGGGGCAGGGCATCGTGGCGGTGATCGATCTCGACGCCGGCGAGCTGATCAAGACGATCCCGGTCGGCAAGGAGCCGCATAACGCCGTGTTCACCGCCGACGGCAGCCGGGCCTATGTGACCCTGCAAGGTGGTGGCGCCATTGCCGTGATCGACATGGCGAGCCTGGAGAAGGTCGACGAGATCCCCACGCCGGGGCTCGATACTCCGCACAACCTCGATCTTTCCGAAGACAGCCGGCGGCTGTGGATCCGCGACTTCGTGGGCCAGGTCGGGGTGCTTGATCTTGAGAGCCGCACCCTGGTCGAGACCTTCGCCGTCGGCAACGGCCATGGCGGCATCGACGTGGTGCCCGGCGGGCGCTATGTGGCCACCGGCGCCATCGCCGACTCCACGGTCACCGTCATCGACGCCCAGGCCATGACGATCGCCGCCGAGGTGGAGGTCGGTACCGGGCCCCACGGGGTGCGGGCCAGCCGGGACGGCCGCTATCTCTACGCCTCGATCACAGGCGACAATACCCTCGCGGTGATCGATACCGAGACCCTCGAGGTGGTGCAGCAGGTGCCGGTCGACGGGGCCTTCCCGTTCTGGATCGCCGTACCGGGCAATCCCTGAGCCCAGCCCAGGCAGACAGGAAGCCCCATCGCCGAGTGCGATGGGGCAGTCGGGGGTCGGCCAGAGGTACGCAGCCAAGGGCTCGACGTTGGGCTGATCACGCTGCCCTGCTGACTACGCGGAGTGGATCGGATCAGATGGCTCAACGGCCTGATGTCGAAGCCAAGGCGCCCGCCTAGCGTGAGAGGCGTATCGCGAACCTATGCCATACTGGTTGAGTATTCTTAACTTGATGGAAGTGAGGTGAGCGATGGGTTTATCAAAGACTAACTGGGTGAAAATGCTGTCGTTGGGCGCCGTGATGGCGGCAACGTCCGCTCAGGCCGGCATGCTGGAGGAGCGGATTGAGGAGGGTGACACGATTCGTCTGGGTTTCGCCGCGGCACCGCCCTGGGCCTATGCCGGTGATGATGGCTCACCCCAGGGGTTTGTCAACGGGATTGCCGTCGATGTGTTGGAGCGCATGGGCCACACCAATATCGAACCCGTGCTGACCGACTGGGCCAGCCTGATTCCCAGCCTGAAAGCCGGTCGTGTCGATATGGTGACCGGGGGGATGTATGTGGTCAAAGCGCGCTGCGAAAACATGGATTTCTCAGATCCAATCGGTGCCTTTGGGGATACCTTCGTCGTGCCCAGCGGCAACCCCAAGAACCTCGAAACCTACCAGGATCTGATCGATCAGGACCTGACCATGGTGGCACCCTCCGGCTACAACACGCTGGCGGATGCCGAGAGTGCCGGCGTTCCCGAAAGCAGCATCACGGAAGTGCCGGGCACCACGGAAGCCCTGGCGGCACTGCGCACCGGACGGACCGATGCGGTTGCCATTAACGTGTTGGAAGCCAAGCACGCCGCCGATATGGACGATAGCTTTGATATTACCGACCCGGAGCTGTTTGTGGGGCGTGAAAAGCAGGTGGTCGGCATTGGCTTCCGCCCGGAGGATTCGGCATTTCGCGAGGCATTCAACGACGCGCTGGAGGAGTACATGGGCTCAGAGGAAATGATGGCAACCGTCACCCCGGATAACTACCTTGAAGCCTTCCTGCCCGGCGAACTGACCACGGAAGACGCCTGCCAGTCCGACTAAGCTCTTGTTCAATGAGTCGCTGTTGGATCAGTTAGCTTCTAGGACCGCGCTCAGGAACTGCTGAGTGCGCTCCTTCTGGGGGTTGTCCAGCAGCACGCCGGGCGCCCCCTGCTCCTCGATCTGTCCACCATAGAAGAAACACACCCGATCCGAGATATCCCGAGCAAAGCCGATCTGGTGGGTCACCATCAGCATAGTCAGGCTGTGCTGGTCGACCAGGCTGCGGATGACACCGGTAACCTCGCTGATGACTTCCGGATCCAGGGCGGAGGTCACCTCATCGAACAGCATGACCTTGGGCCGCATGGCCAGCGCTCGAGCAATGGCGACGCGCTGCTGCTGCCCGCCGGAAAGTCGTGAGGGGTGCTGGTCGCTCTTGTGCGCCATGCCCACCATCTCCAGAAGTTCCAGCGCGCGCTCCTCGGCCTCCTTCTTCGGTATGCCGAGCACCTGTACCGGCCCCTCCATGCAGTTTTCGAGCGCAGTCATGTGCGGGAAGAGATTGAAATGCTGGAAGCACATGCCGATCTTGCCGCGCATCCGACGCATATGAGCGGCATTGGCACGCACCAATTGGCCGTTCTGCTCCATATGGGTCAGGGGCTCGCCATCGACATAGATCACGCCGCTGTCGATCTTCTCCAGCGTCATCAGCATGCGCAGCACGGTGGTTTTCCCCGAGCCCGAGGGGCCGATGATGGTGACCATTTCGCCCTCGGCGACATCCAGGTTCAGGCCGTCGAGCACGGTCAACTGCCCGTACCGCTTGGTCACGTTCTGAAAGCGCACCATGGGCACATTATCGCCTTCCAACTTCAGCGGGTATTGGCTGGGGTCATCGTTCATTTGGTCAGTCCCATTTTACGGCGCAGCGCGGTCTCGAATCGGCGGATAAGCCAGGCGGTCGGCAACGATATGGCCAGAAAGATGAGGCCGACAAGGGTATAGGGTTCCAGATAGCGGAAGTTGTCGGCACCGATGGAGTTGGCCGTGTGCATCAGTTCGGCCACTCCGATAACGGAGAGCATCGGGGTGTCCTTGAAGATCCCGACCAGGTAGTTGCCCATGCCCGCCAGTGCAGGGGGAAGGGCCTGGGGAATGATGATGCGGCGATAGGTCTGCATCGTAGACAGGTTGATGGCTCGCGCCGCCTCCCACTGCCCCTTGGGGACGTTCTCGATGCCGCCGCGGTATACCTCGGAAAGATAGGCGGCGTAATGCAGGCCGATGGCGATCAGGCCGGCCGTCCAGGGCGACAGACGCAGGCCGAACTGGGGGCCCACGTAATAGATGAAGAAGATCTGCAGTAGCAGTGGCGTTGAGCGAATAAACTCCACCAGCTCGCGTACGATAAAGGTCAGCGCGCGGTAGGGGGTGCGCTGGGCGAGCACGAACACCAGGCCCAGTACCACCGCCACGATATAGCCGCCGCCTGCCGCGATCAGTGTATTGCCCGCGGCGGCGATCAGGCGGGGCAGGATCTCCCAGGTGAAGTCCATTTTCCAGTCAAGCATGATTTAAGATCGTCCGATCTTGCGCGCCATGACCCGCTCCAGCCAGCGCATGACGGGCGTCACCATAAAGCGCGCAAAAATATAGTAGATGATGAGTGCCGTGCCGAACGCCTGAGCCGATAGGTAGGTGTTGTTATTGATCTGACGGGTTTCAAACATCAGGTCGGCGACCGAGATAAGGGCCACCAGAGCGGTACCCTTGAGAATCTCGACCATCAGGTTGCCCCAGGGGGGAAGGATGGTGACCAGGGCCTGAGGCAGGATGATCCGTCGCATGCGCTGGGCGGGTGTCATGTTCAGCGCCAGGGCGGCTTCCCATTGCCCCTGGGGAACGGACTGAATCGCGCCACGCACCAGCTCCGCACCGTAGGCCCCATAGCACAGCCCGACGGTGACAAACCCCGCCGTGAACTTCTCCATGGTGAAACCGAACAGTGGTAGAACGAAGTAGAACCAGTAGAGCTGGACGAGGAGGGAGGTGCCGCGGAATATCTCGATATAGCCGATGGCGATGGCGCGCACGGGTTTCGAGTGCGCCATCTTCATCAACCCCGAGACAAGCGCGGCGGCGGTGGCCACCAGAACCGCCAGACCGAATTGCCCCAGGGTGGTGAGAGTGCCATCGATGAAGCGGTCGCTATAGGTCGCAAGGAATTCGAGGTAGGGCATTAGCGTGATGCGCCACTGTGTCAGGATATCGCGCCATTATGGCACAGGGTCGACGCTACCTGTCGTGCCCTATCAACGCTCTTCCTTGCTCCGGGCATTGCTTGCCGCCGTGGATTAATCGATGCCGAGCATCACATCCGAGGCCTTGATGACCACCTGAACCTCGCTGCCCACGGTGATGCCGAGCTCCTCGATGGCGTCGCTGGTGATCATCGACTTGATGGTGTTGCCGCCGCCGATATCGACGCGGACCTGGCTGTTGACCGGGCCTTCCTTCACTTCCAGCACGGTGCCCTTGATCACGTTGCGTGCGCTGATTTTCATCCTTGAGTCTCCTCGAGTGTGGTGGGTCAGGGGCATTGGCCCCTGTCAGGCGGCGTGCCCTCGGCGCGCCTGCGCACAAGATGCCGGCGCAGGCGCTCGCTGGCAAGTCCTATACCCAGGCCGACCAGTGCGCTACCAAACAGGGTTGCCACGGCGGTGGCGGCGATTACCGATCGACAGTCGGGACGGGCGTCGAACAGCCGCTTGCTCAATGCCAGCTCGAGCCCGGCAAAGGCCAGCAGGGCGCCAACCACCGGCGTGGGAATCGCCGCCAACCAGGCGATCACGGCGCTACCCTGCAGCGCGGCCAAAGCGCAGGCCGCCGCCATGGTCAGCGGAGCGATCAGGCTACGGGCGCCGAAGCGATAGTGGGCGGCCATGCCACCGGCACCGTGGCACATCGGCATGGCCCCCAGCGGCGTCAGCACCAGGTTGAGCAGCCCGCTGGAGGCTGCCAGGCGACGTTCACTGATGCGCGGCGCGGCGGCCGGAAACAGCGAGCGCGACACGGCGGTGGCCACCACCACGGCATTGAGCAGCGTCAGCGGCAGCTGGGCCAGGAGCCCGCCCGCCACCGATGAGAGCGAGATGCCGTCGCCCACCGGCGTCGAATGCATGGTCTCGGGCAGCGTGCCAGCGGGCATCAGCCAGATGGCGACGATAACCACGACCAGCGCCCAGGGGCCCCGTGGCCAACGCTAGGACAGGCCCAGGGCGGCCACGGCCGGCAGTGCCAGCCACCAGCCTGCGGCCATCATCTCGAACGCGAGTGCCATCAGCATCAGGCCCAGGCCGGCCTGCAGGCCGACCGTCACGGACTGGGGCAGCGCCCGGGCCGCACGGCCAAGATAGGGAGTGGCGGCCAGCGCCAGCAGTACCAGGCCAAGCGTGGCGCCGGCCAGGGCCGTTTCACCGGCGGTGAGGCCGCCGACAAGTATCATCGCGCCCAGCGCCTTCATCGGTTGCACGGCGATGGGCGCGCGGTAGAGCAGGGCCACCAGCAGATAGCCGATGGCGAGGCCGACAAACACCGGCCGCGGCGACAGCACACCCAGGGCAGTCGCCGCGATCACATAGGGCAGCAGCGTGCCCAGGTCGCCGAAGGCGCCGGAAATGTCGCCGCTTAGCGCCGCCAGGGTCTGCCGGCGAGGTCGCCATGGGGTAAAGGAAGACATACTCTCCACTGTAGCGCCTTGGCGCAGGAACAGAACCCAGGCGGCCTGTTCGATACCGCCGTCGCCATATCAGTTGCCACAGTAATCACCACCCCAGGAGTGCCCCGACCATGGCTGAACGCGTGATCCTGACCACCTCATCGCACCTCGAGGGCTACCGAGTCACCGAGCATATCGACATCGTCTCCGCCGAATGCGTGTTCGGCATGAACGTTCTCAAGGACATGTTCGCCGGCTTCCGCGACTTCTTCGGCGGGCGCAACAAGTCGTCTCAGAACGCGCTGCGCGATGCCAGAAAGACCTGCCTGGATGAGCTGCGAAAGGAGGCGGAATCCGTGGGCGCCAATGCGGTCATCGGCATCGACCTCGATTACAGCGAGATCTCCGGCGGCGGCAAGTCGATGCTGTTTCTGGTCGCGACCGGCACCGCGGTGAAGGTCGCTAAGGGGTGAGGCGGTCGTCGTAGTGGTCTTGGGCAGTAACGAGCCGTATACCACGGGGCGCGGCAGGATGCGGGGGAGCAGGATTACCAGGCGTCTAATAGGTTGGTCTAATACCGGGATACTGGCCTAACAGAGCTAGGGGTGTTTAGGTGTAACTTTATGTATATAAAGTCAGGTAATAGTCATGGATGACTTCTCTCCTTCCGATTTAAAAACCATCCTGCACTCCAAGCGTGCCAATCTCTATTACCTCCAGCACTGCCGAGTGCTGGTCAAAGGTGGGCGTGTCGAGTACGTCACCGATGAGGGACGCCAGTCGAAGTACTGGAATATTCCCATCGCCAACACGACTTCGCTGTTGCTGGGCACCGGCACCTCGATCACCCAGGCGGCGATGCGCGAATTGGCCAAGGCCGGGGTATTAGTCGGCTTCTGCGGTGGTGGTGGTACACCGCTTTTTGCTGCCAATGAAGTCGATGTGGACGTCGCCTGGCTGACGCCCCAGAGCGAATACCGTCCTACCGAGTATCTTCAGCACTGGGTGCACTTCTGGTTCGATGACGGTCGGCGCCTTGAGGCCGCAAAGCGCTTTCAGCAGGCGCGATTGGCGCGCATCAGACACCAATGGCTCGATAGCCGCTCCTTGAAGGAGGCCGGCTTTGCGATTTCTCCGGAGCGTTTGACCGCCGTGCTGGCACAGCACGGCCAGGCCATCGCCCAGGCGCCCAGCACCGTGGATCTCTTGACCCTGGAAGCGCGGCTGACCAAGACGCTGTTCAAGCTGGCCGCCCAGGCCGTGGGCTACGGCGACTTTACCCGCGCCAAGCGCGCCACCGGCACTGACCCTGCCAACCGTTTTCTCGACTTCGGCAACTACCTGGCCTACGGTCTCGGCGCTACGGCGACCTGGGTACTGGGTATTCCGCACGGCTTGGCGGTTCTGCATGGCAAGACGCGGCGAGGTGGTCTGGTCTTCGATGTGGCCGATCTGGTCAAGGATGCGATCATTCTGCCCCAGGCGTTTCTCTCCGCCATGCGTGGCGACGAGGAGCAGACGTTTCGCCAGGCCTGCATCGAACAGCTGACCCGTACCGAAGCCCTCGACTTCATGATCGATACCCTGAAGGCAGTCGCCACCGAGTTGGGGAGCGAGGCGCCATGAATGTGTTGATCGTCTCCCAGTGCAACAAGAACGCCCTCAAGGAAACCCGGCGGATTCTCGATCAGTTCGCCGAGCGGCGCGGCGAGCGCACCTGGCAGACCGCGATCACCCAGGCGGGGCTGGACACGCTGCGCAAGCTGCTTAGAAAAACCGCGCGCAAGAACAGCGCCGTGGCCTGTCACTGGATTCGTGGCCATGATCACAGCGAGCTGGTGTGGATCGTCGGTGATGCCAGCCGCTTCAACTTGCAGGGTGCCACGCCCACCAACACTACTCGACGCAATATCCTGCGTGCCGAGGATGAGAATGACTGGCACAGCGGCGAGGACATCAAGCTGCTGGCCAGCCTGGCGGCCCTGCTGCACGACCTGGGCAAGGCCTCCGAGGCATTTCAGCAGAGACTTGTGGGCAAGCGGCAAGGCCGGAACCTCTATCGTCATGAGTGGTTGTCGTTGCGGTTATTTCAGGCGTTTGTCGGCAGCGATGACGATGCCGGCTGGCTCCAACGCCTGATCGAGCCACCAGCAGATTTCGTCGCCAGTTGGACACGGGACTTACAGCGTGACGGCCTGGATGCCGAGAGTGCCACTCCTTTTCAGCAGCTCCCGCCGCTGGCCCAAGCGATTGGCTGGCTGTTATTGAGCCACCACCGCTTGCCATTGAAGCCTGGGAATAACCCCGAGCGGTTGGGTGGCCGGTTAACCGGCCTGACGGCGGACGCCTTACGCGAGCTGCCGGAGCTCCTGACGCATCAGTGGAATGAGGCCTGTACCGAAACCGATGACCAAGCGCAGAAGCCCTACTGGCAGCTGGCCGGCAAGCTGCCGGTGGCCACGATCAAGTGGCAGCAGCAGGCGGCAGATATAGCGGAAGGGCTGCTCAAACGCCTGCCACATTATGCCGAACCTCCGCTGGATAATGGCTATGTGATGCATCTGGCTCGATTGTGTTTGATGCTGGCGGATCATTACTATTCCAGTCTGCATGACCCCACGCATAGCGACTGGGTGCGAGGTGATTCGGACTATACGCTCTATGCCAACACGTTACGCAAGACCGGTGAGCTCAGTCAGAAGCTCGATGCGCACCTGTTGGGAGTGGCGCGCTTCAGCAAGCAAAACGCCCGTCACCTCGCCACTCTGAACGATCAGCTGCCCCGGCTGGCGCGCCACAAGGGCTTCCGCAAGCGCAGTGAAAACAAGCGCTTCCGCTGGCAGGATCGCGCCTTCGATCTGGCGGAAGGGCTGCGGGCCGCATCTCGCGAGCAGGGGTTCTTCGGCACCAATATGGCCTCCACCGGCTGCGGCAAGACGCTGGCTAACGGGCGCATTCTCTATGCCCTGGCCGACCCCGAGAAGGGCGCACGCTTCTCGATCGCTCTGGGGCTGCGCACCTTGACCCTGCAGACCGGGCGCGACTACCGCCGCCAGATGCACCTGGGCGAGGATGAGCTGGCGATTCGGGTGGGCGGCAGCGCCAGCCGTGCCTTATTCGAGCACTATGAGGCGCAAGCGGAGCAGACCGGCTCGGCGTCAGCTCAGGAGCTACTCTCGGACGATTCCCATGTGCTGTTCGAGGGCAACTTCTCCGAGCACCCCATTCTCCGGCGCGTCGCGCACGATCCCGCGGTCAAGAGCCTGCTTGCCGCGCCCATTCTCACCTGTACCGTGGATCACCTGATGCCCGCCACCGAAAGCACCCGAGGCGGCGGGCAGATCGCGCCCATGCTGCGGCTGATGACATCCGATCTGGTGCTCGACGAGATCGACGACTTCGATATCAGTGACTTGCCGGCGCTCACGCGGTTGGTGAACTGGGCGGGGCTGCTGGGATCTCGGGTGCTACTCTCCTCTGCCACGCTGCCCCCGGCGCTGGTGGCCGGGCTCTTTGATGCCTATCTTGCGGGGCGCGCCATCTATCAGCGCAATCGCGGTGAGTCCGGCCAGCGCGCGCCTGCGGTGTGCTGCGCCTGGTTCGATGAAAATGGCACGCTAGACGAGCCTTGCTGCGATCGCGCCAGCTTTGAAGCCGCGCATCGTCAGTTCGTCCAGCAGCGTCACCTGCGTCTGGCCAAGGACACGGTGCGCCGCCGGGCCAGAGTGGCGGACTGGATACCGCAATCTCGCCAGTCGGACGCCCTTCGCCACGAGTTGGCGGAGCATCTACGCGACCATGCTTTAGAGCTGCACCGCCAGAACGGTACCGCGCTGGAGAGCGGTAAACGGGTCTCCTTTGGCCTGATCCGCATGGCCAACATCGCTCCCCTGGTGGCGGTTGCACAGGCGCTCTACCGGCTTGGCGCGCCGGAACATGTCCAGATCCATCTGTGCGTGTATCACTCCCAGTATCCGCTGCTGATGCGCTCGGCCATCGAGCGTCAGCTGGATCAAACCCTGCAGCGCAAGTCTCCCGAAGCCGTGTTCGTGCTGCCGGAGATCCGGCGATGCCTGGAGAGTTCTGACGCGGAGGAGCAGCTATTTATCGTGCTGGGCTCGCCGGTCACCGAAGTCGGACGCGATCACGACTACGACTGGGCCATCGTTGAGCCTTCGTCGATGCGCTCGCTGATTCAGCTGGCCGGCCGGGTGCGTCGCCACCGCCCGGAGCCATGGGAAACGCCCAACATCCTGCTGCTCAACCATAATCTGAAAGCCCTTGAGCACCCCGATGGGCGACGGCCGGTATTTACCCGCCCCGGTTTCGAGACCGAGGCGTACCGGCTGCATAGCCATGCACTGGCAGAAGTGCTGACGGCGGAGCAGCGGGACGTGATCGACGCCCGCCCGCGCATCCTGCCCCGCGACTCACTGGCGCCACACCACAATCTGGTCGATCTGGAGCATACGCGTCTGGAAGCGACGATGATCGTGCCCGACGCGGCCGACACTCAGGCCATGCCGGTTCTCAGTGAGGACGAACTGGCAAAGCTCTCCAAGCGCAAGCGGCAGCAATATCTGGCTGCCAGAGATGAGCCCGCGCCTGCCCCGAAACTAGGCGCTTACAGCTGGTTCGCAATGCCACGCCTGCCGCTGACCGGGGTGATGTGCCAGTGGCGGCCGTTTCGTGACAGCACCGATAAAGAGGACGAGCTGGTGCTGCTGCCTGACGAGAGCGGCGAGCGGACGTGCCTGCATCGCGTTCACAAGGAGCGCCCGCGAGACCCGGAGTTGCTGGTGCCCTGCGAAGCAAGTCTCCAGCACATCGAGCTGCAATATGGCCCGCGCATTCAATCCTGGGGACCAAGGGACTACCTCGAGACACTGGCCGAGCTGGCCGAAGCCCAAGAGATGGAGCTGGAGCGCTGTGCCCGGAAGTTTGGTCGGCTGACGCTGCGTGCCTTGAAAGACGACGGGCAGTGGCAATTCCACCCGGCGCTAGGTTTTTCAAAGCACTAAGTAATAAGGAGGTGGCATGGAAGAAAATCTTGAAGGTAGGGCTGGGAAAATTCGCCAAGTAATGCAGGCGTTTATCGATGATCGCCTAGCCGGTAAGCTCGAAAAGCTGGCGGCTGATGATCCTAAGCGCGAAGCGCTTATCGAGCAGTTTGCGTTCGAAAGCTGGGTTGGTGATGCCGCTCGCCGGGTCAGTCAGCTGCAGGTGGTTACTCATGCCCTGAAGGCCACACACCCAGATGCCAAGGGCTCCAGTCGCTATGTGGAACCCGCCTCACTGCCTGAGCTTTCTCTGGTTGGCAGTCATTTCTTGCCCAGCGACTTCAGCGGCGATGTGGTGGGCAACGCCGCCGCACTGGATGTTTACAAATTTCTCAAGCTCCAGCATGAAGGCAAGTCGCTGTTGGAGTTAGCGCTTAATGGAGATGCCGCATTCAGCGCAGCGCTAAGCGATAACCCCAAGCAGGCCAAGGAGTGGGCCGAGGCCTTTGCGGGAATTACTCAGCCCAAGGGAAATGAAGCCTCGCACTCATTGGCCAAGCAACTGTACTGGATGGTCGGTGATGATCCCACCGAAGGTGCGGACTTTCATCTGTTGGCACCGCTTTACGCCACTTCGCTTGCCCATCAAGTATTCCAGCGCATCAACGCCGATCGCTTCGGTGAAGTCGCCAAGGAGGCCCGACAGGCGCGCCGTCATAACAAGCCGTCCGAGGAGGGGTACAGCGACTATCCCAATCTGGCCGTGCAGAAGCTGGGTGGCACCAAGCCGCAAAATATTTCTCAGCTAAATAGCGAGCGAGGCGGCAACAATTACCTGCTGGCTTCGTTGCCACCCAAGTGGAAAAGCCAAGGCGTCAAGCCGCCTTTGCACACAGAGACCGCCTTCAAGCGCTTTGGCCGTCGGCGCGAGGTGCGCTGGCTAGCCCAGGGGCTGGTGCGATTTCTCAAGACAGATCCGCCTGAAAATCGCCACACCCGCAACCGGGTGGATGGCTATATTGCTGCGCTGATCGATGAACTAGTGCTGTTCGCCAGCGAGTTTCAGGTGCTGGAGCCGGGATGGTCAGCCGTCTCGGCATGTCGTCTGCCGCTGGAGCAGCAGCTATGGCTCGACCCCTGGCGCGCTGAAGAAGACGTTGAGTTTGCCCAGCAGCGTGAGCAGGGCGAATGGTCTGTGGCTATTCGTGCAGCCTTTGCCCGCTGGCTCAACGGCTGGCTGAAACCGCTGGGCGTGAGCGATGACGAGCACCGTGAGTGGCTGGCGCGCATTCAGCGTCAGCTGGATATCCTGCAAGAGGAGCTGCCCCATGGGTAATGCCGACCCTAAGGCCTTGCTGGTGCTGCCGCATCTGCGCATCCAGAACGCCAATGCTATTTCCAGCCCGCTGACCTGGGGCTTTCCCGCGATGAGCGCCTTTGTCGGCTTTATGCATGCACTGGAGCGCCGGCTGCCTGAATCCCTGGACTTGCAGTTCAACGCTATGGGTGTGATCTGCCACGACTACGAGACCCAGACCCAGCCAGGCTATGTGAAATCCTTCCACTTGACCCGCAACCCGGTGGGTAAGGATGGTAAAACTGCCGCCATCGTCGAGGAAGGGCGCATGCACCTTGATGTGTCCTTGGTGCTCGGTGTGGACGGCAAGAGCATTAACGATGTCGATGCCGCGCAGGCTGTGATGGACATCGTCGCCAGCATGCGGATCGCCGGTGGTAGCGTGATGCCGCCGCTGCCCGGTAAGCGGCGCTATCAGCCGGAGTTGAAGGTTCTGGGGGATGATCCAGGCGATAGGCAAAAGACATTTCATCGGCTCAAACGCCGCTGGCTACCGGGGTTCGCCCTGGTGCTGCGTGACGACCTGCTGCAGGAGCATCACCAGGAACGGCAACAAGCCCAGCCGGACACCACCTTACTGGATAGCTGGCTGGATCTGTCGCGCCTGAACTGGGAGTGCCACCAGACCATCACCGAGGATGAAAACGACAAGGAGACGAACGAGGTCGAGTGGCGGGTGCGCAAAAAGCCAGGCTGGCTGGTACCGCTACCCGTGGGCTACGGCGCGCTGACTGACGTTTTCGAGGCGGGAGAGGTCGCCAGTGCTCGAGATGACAGCACACCCTTTTGCTTCGTCGAAAGCCTGTACTCCATTGGGCAGTGGCGTAGCCCGCATCATTTGCAGTCGCCTCGCGACCTGCTCTGGTACGTGGACAACAACTTGGAACAAGGCCTGTACCGGCTGAATAACGATTATCAAGCGCACTGAGCGCGCCTAACGCAAGGAGCTTTGTCATGGCCAAGAACGAGTCACTCAAAACCGCCTCCGTCCTCGCTTTCGAGCGCAAGCTCGACCCGTCCGATGCGCTGATGTATGCAGGACAATGGGAGCAACGCGAAAGCGCTGATACCTGGCAGCCCATTACCATTCGCGAAAAGTCGGTACGTGGCACCATTTCCAACCGGCTAAAGACCAAGGACCAGGATCCCGCCAAGCTGGACGCCGCGATCGAGAATCCCAACCTGCAGACCGTGGACGTGGCCACGCTGCCGCATGATGCCGATACACTGATGACTCGCTTTACCTTGCGTGTGCTGGGCGGCGCCGGTAAGCCTTCAGCCTGCAATAATGCTGACTATCAGGAAAAACTCAGTGCCACGGTGAAAGGCTATATCGCCACCCATGGCTTTACCGAGCTGGCAAAGCGTTATGCGCACAATCTGGCCAACGGGCGCTTTCTCTGGCGCAACCGCATGGGCGCCGAGGCCGTTGAGGTGCGTATCCGGCTGCTCGAGCAGGGCAGCGCCGTCAGCGAGTGGACCTTCGATGCCTTGGCGCTTTCGCTGCGTGATTTTACGCCTGATGATGCAATCAAGGCTGATCTGGAAGAACTGGCCGGTCATATCAGCAACGGCCTGAGCGGCGAGCGCTATGTGCTGCTTGAAGTCGTGGCGTATGCCCGCGTGGGCTCGGGGCAGGAGGTCTTCCCTTCACAGGAGCTAATTCTGGATCGTGGCCGCGGCGACAAGAGCAAGACGCTTTACCAGGTAGAGGGTGTGGCCGGCATCCACTCTCAGAAACTGGGTAATGCCATCCGCACCATCGATACCTGGTATCCGCAGGAAGCAGGCGGTGACCTTGGCCCCATCGCGGTCGAACCCTATGGGTCGGTGACCACTGAGGGTAAGGCCTATCGCCAGCCCAAGCAGAAAGTCGATTTCTACAACCTGCTCGATAACTGGCTGCTCAAGGATCAGGTGCCCTCTACTGAACAGCAGCACTTTGTCATGGCCACACTGATTCGCGGTGGCGTCTTCGGCGATGCGGGGTAAATCATGGATCACTATCTCGACATTCGTTTGCGACCCGACCCGGACTTCCCGCCTGCGTTGCTGATGGGAGCACTCTACAGCAAGCTGCATCGAGCCCTTGTTGATCTGGAAGCCAATGATATCGGCGTCAGCTTTCCAGATCACAAGTTGGGCGTGCGCGCACGCACGCCTGGCGATCGGCTTCGGCTGCATGGTCGAGGAGCGCGGCTCGAGCAGCTGATGGCGAATGCGTGGCTGACTGGTATGCGTGATCATGTAAGTCTGCAGGCTATTCAAGGCGTGCCGGTTGTGGTGCAGCACAGAGTTGTTCGGCGTCGTCAGTTCAATACTGGAAGCCTCAGCCGGGCGAAGCGCTATGCCCAGCGGCACGACATAGAAATCGAAGAGGCGCAGCGCCTGATGGAGACGCCTGCCGCACGGCAGATCACCTTGCCATTTGTGCAGGTCAGTAGCCGGTCGAGTGGACAGCGTTTCGCGCTATTCATCGAGCATGGACAGCCACAGTCGCAGCCCGTCGCCGGTCGGTTCAATCATTACGGGCTCAGCAGCGAAGCCACCGTGCCCTGGTTCTGACCCTTTTTCAGGATCTCTCTGAAGGGCTATGAAAATCAAGTGGTTATCAACGCCTCTCTAAAAAGGAAGGCGTTGCCCTATTAGGGTATTGCTCTTTAACAATCAATTGCTTACCTTTAATCTGCTGTAGTGCGCTGCCGCCCAGGCAGCTCAGAAACTGGGCTCGGCGTTGCTACTCCGCGCAACAATGTGCGCTGCCGCCCAGGCAGCTCAGAAATGCCCGATGTCGAGCGAGGCGCCTGCGGTGGCGTGCGCTGCCGCCCAGGCAGCTCAGAAAGTCACGCTGGTGGCGATCAGCCAGGCGGTCGAGTGCGCTGCCGCCCAGGCAGCTCAGAAATGCTACGTGGTATCGTCACCGTTCGGCTATCCGTGCGCTGCCGCCCAGGCAGCTCAGAAAAGCGGCAGTGCGGCCAGCCAGGTCAAGGATGCGTGCGCTGCCGCCCAGGCAGCTCAGAAATTAGATGCCGGCGAAGCCGTCCAGGTACTCGAGTGCGCTGCCGCCCAGGCAGCTCAGAAATGCGCAGTCGGTACACGCATTCCCACCTCGTCGTGCGCTGCCGCCCAGGCAGCTCAGAAAAGAGAGTAGCGGTCTATCACGCTGGCGAGCGTGTGCGCTGCCGCCCAGGCAGCTCAGAAAGAGATGGAAGCGGTGTTCATCAACGTCCTGCAGTGCGCTGCCGCCCAGGCAGCTCAGAAAATCGCCGCCGCCGTCAAGCCGCTACAAGAGCAGTGCGCTGCCGCCCAGGCAGCTCAGAAAAGAGTTCACCACGGGTTCTTCTGAGTCTAGCAGTGCGCTGCCGCCCAGGCAGCTCAGAAAGCCACCAGGCTGGCGGACCCATCGGACAGACCGTGCGCTGCCGCCCAGGCAGCTCAGAAATTGTGAGGCGATGGGGAAGCGCAAGGAGGGTGGTGCGCTGCCGCCCAGGCAGCTCAGAAAACGCTTCACTCAACCCGCCAGATGCGGACGCCGTGCGCTGCCGCCCAGGCAGCTCAGAAAACATGCTCGAACTCACTATCATCGCCGTTAAGGTGCGCTGCCGCCCAGGCAGCTCAGAAACATGAGCTTGGTCTGACCGACCGGGCGCCTACGTGCGCTGCCGCCCAGGCAGCTCAGAAATCTGGCGTCTCACCACGTCTAATCCGATCCTTGTGCGCTGCCGCCCAGGCAGCTCAGAAATATGGCACATCCTGATTACAAACCTCCTGAGCGTGCGCTGCCGCCCAGGCAGCTCAGAAATGGATAGAGTATGGGGTCTGGCCCCTGCTGCTGTGCGCTGCCGCCCAGGCAGCTCAGAAAAGCGGGACACGACGCCGGAGAGCGTCGCCGCAGTGCGCTGCCGCCCAGGCAGCTCAGAAATGGCGCTTCCTCCAGGCGCAGCACGATGCGCGGTGCGCTGCCGCCCAGGCAGCTCAGAAAACGGTCAGCAGCGCATTAACTATCGTCATGATGTGCGCTGCCGCCCAGGCAGCTCAGAAAGAGCTGAGTATCGAGATCGTCGAGACCATCGAGTGCGCTGCCGCCCAGGCAGCTCAGAAAAACAGAGAGCCACCAGGGGAGCTGAGAGAGGAGTGCGCTGCCGCCCAGGCAGCTCAGAAAAAGTGATCAACGAGCATCGAGAGCAAGGCAAGGTGCGCTGCCGCCCAGGCAGCTCAGAAATAATCGGTCTAACAAAAACGGTAATTTGATTTGTGCGCTGCCGCCCAGGCAGCTCAGAAATTCTTCGGGATATCGACGTCGCCCTCGAGGCCGTGCGCTGCCGCCCAGGCAGCTCAGAAAACTTGGGAGCGGTGGAAGCCGACCAGTCTGCCGTGCGCTGCCGCCCAGGCAGCTCAGAAAACGCGTAGCAGGCCGGCGCCGTTGCTGGTCAGGTGCGCTGCCGCCCAGGCAGCTCAGAAAACGCGTAGCAGGCCGGCGCCGTTGCTGGTCAGGTGCGCTGCCGCCCAGGCAGCTCAGAAAGTGTATCTCGAAGAGTACACGCTTGTTCTCCCGTGCGCTGCCGCCCAGGCAGCTCAGAAAACCACCACCGCCCAGGGCATGGTCGAGAAAGCGTGCGCTGCCGCCCAGGCAGCTCAGAAATAGAAGCCTATATCGGTGGTGCGAGCGATATCGTGCGCTGCCGCCCAGGCAGCTCAGAAATGAGTCGCCGCCAGGGTGCTCGTTGGCCCCTTGTGCGCTGCCGCCCAGGCAGCTCAGAAATGACCAAAGAAGCACTCCAGCACCTCGAGCAAGTTCGCTGCCGCCCAGGCAGCTCAGAAAAGTTGGCGAGTCCGCGACTTGTTCTTGACCGTGTTCGCTGCCGCCCAGGCAGCTCAGAAATACCGCAAGCATAGCGTGGGGCATGTCACCGAGTTCGCTGCCGCCCAGGCAGCTCAGAAAAACCCCATCACCCTGAGCATCGTCGACACCACGTTCGCTGCCGCCCAGGCAGCTCAGAAAACCGCGACCAGGCCGAGCCCGCCATCAAGGCCGTTCGCTGCCGCCCAGGCAGCTCAGAAATGACCTCCTTGTAGGTTGTGGCTGGTCAGGATGTGCGCTGCCGCCCAGGCAGCTCAGAAACTCAGTTCGACTACATGACGGCCGAGGATCAGGTTCGCTGCCGCTGAGGCAGCCTAATAAAGTCGCTGCAAGTGAAGGGGGGAGCCTTATCGCCGATAAATCCGGCTCCCACAATAGCCTAATACCAGCAGACGCGGAGGTGTTTTGACCGAGCTCGCCCCGATGGCCTGCTATGAGGCCTGACGCCCGCAGGGGCGAAGGTTGTCTGTCACCTTATAGACACCGCAAGATGCCGTAGCCGGACTATGGGCTCAGATTTAACAACAGCTAGTTGCCCGGCGGCATTACCACCCACTCTGGCTCCTCGAACTCGCCGATCACGTGGATCTCGCAGAAGGGTGCAGCGCTCTTGATGATCTCCTTCACCTTGGGCGCAGGCTGAGCCTCCATGGCGTCGCGGCTGGCCTTGCTGTCCCAGTGGGCGATGGCGATCAGAGTCTTGGGATCGTCGATCTTGCGATGTAGCTCGGTGCCCAGGGCGCCGGGGGCCTGCTGGATCAACTCGCTGGCGCGCACCCAGGCGTCGGCGTACTCCTCGGCGGTGTGACCGTCGCGGATCTTCACTTCGAAGAGGTACTTCACGGTGTCTCCTCCCATCGGGTGTCGTGTCGGCCTACCTTGAGGGACTCCAGTGCCGTTCGACCGGTTCACTGTTGTCACCCACTAGGCCTATTTCCGAGACCGGACAGTGTCGCATGGTATTCCCGCTTCGCTCATCAACCCGGAGACACCGTCGCATTGAGCTTGCCACGGCTCGAGGCGGTGCCGTCGGCTTCAGAGTATTCGATGTTTTCACGCCCGCTGGGGCGCCAGTGCCTGGGTGTGCAGGGCGTTCCCGGCCGCATCCATCAGGGTGACGGTGAGGACCTCGCTCTCGCCGTCGAGATCCACCTGGCCGAAGAACTGGTAACCGGCGGAGGGTGGCAGGTTGGACAGCCCCTCCGGTGGTGCCTTCTGGAACACCACCTCGGGGCCGAAGGTGCCATCCAGCTCGCCGGGCCCGAAGGTGCCGGCGTGGAGAGGACCGCTGACAAACTCCCAGAAGGGGGCGAACTCCTTGAAGCTGGCGCGTTCGGGTGAGTAGTGGTGGGCGGCGGTGTAGTGCACATCGGCGGTGAGCCACACCACGTTGTGAATGGCTTCATCGCGGATGGCGCGCAGCAGCTCGGCGATCTCCATCTCACGCCCCAGTGGCTCTCCATGGTGATCGTTGGCGATGGCCTCGAAGTGCTCGCCGTCGCGCACGATCAGCCCGATCGGCATATCGGCGGCGATGATCTTCCAGGTGGCGGTGGAGCGGCGTAGGCCCTCGAGCAGCCAGCGCAGCTGATCCTGCCCCAGGAAGTTGGCTGCCTCACCCTCTGCCTGCCGGTTGTGGCTGTTGGCCGCGCGGTAGGTGCGCATGTCGAGCATGAAGACCTCGAGGCTGGGGCCATAGGCGAAGCGTCGATGGATCCTGCCGGGTGACTCGGGCAGTTGGCGCAGCGGCATGTACTCGAAGAAGGCACGCCGCGCGCGAGCCGCCAGCAGGCTGGCGTTCTTCTCGGTGTAGCGGTCGTCGTCGAGGAGTTCGCCCGGGTACCAGTTGTTGGTGGTCTCGTGGTCGTCCCACTGGGCGAGCATGGGGACCTCGGCGTTGAACTGGCGAACGTTGGCGTCCATCAGGTTGTAGGCGTACTGGCCGCGGAACTCCTGCAGCGTTTCGGCCACCTTGAGCTTCTCTGGCGTGATCAGGTTGCGCCAGGTCTCGCCGTTGGCGAGCGTCACGCTCTCCTTGAGCGGGCCATCCGCGTAGACGGTGTCGCCGGAGTGGATAAAGAAGTCGGGACGCTGACGACGCATGGTGGCGTAGGTGGTCATGCCGCCGCGCGATTCGTCGATGCCCCAGCCCTGGCCGACGGTGTCGCCGGACCACACGAAGCGCACGTCGCGGGGGGTGGCGGGCGGTAGGCGCAGCCGGCCGCTGATCGGTTCACTGATGGCACGATGATCGTCGAGGGCGGCGAAGCGGACACGGTAGTGAGCGGTCTCCATGCCGCCAAGGCCGGTGACGTCGAGCTTGGCGGTGAGGTCGGTGGCAGGCAGGACCTCGGGCCCCATCAATTGACGAGCGTGACGGAACTCGGGGTTGTCGGCGACTTCCACCAGCATGCGTGCGGGCCGGTCGGCGCGTGCCCAGAGCATGGCGCGGTCGTGGCGCATGTCGCCGCTCATCACGCCGTAGGGCAGTATCGGGCGGCGGCCCTGGGCCAGCACAATGGAGGGGGCGGCCAGGCAGGTACCGAGGGTGGTGCCTGCCTTGAGACCGAGCTTGAGGGCATCACGACGCGTGACGTTCATAAGGAGCTCCGAGGATGATGAAGGCTGCCACCGCATCATCCGTTGTGGTGATGACATCCTCTTGTCGGTGCTATGACATTTAGACTTCCTTGTTAAGTCATTGATGATTCCACGCCGGGCCGTCAGGATAACGGCCTTTTGCGAGGAGGCACCATGCGCCGTTATCTGCTGGCCGGCACGGTACATGTCATCCATGGCGATAGCGCCGGCCCCCAATGGCGGGCAATTGCTGGCATCGGCCGAGGGCGCCTGGCGGATATCCGCGCCAGCGGCTTGCTGTGTGCCCGGCAGGGGGCGGTAGGCTAATCTTGAATCTGGCGGTCAAGCTGCGCATAGTCGAAGCGATCAACATCGAGGAGCCCTCCGTGCCATCTTTACGTCGGTATCTTGTTCATGTGACCTGGCTGCTGCTGATGGTGGGGGGAGTGGCCTGGGCTTCCCCGAGTGGGCTGGCGCTTTCCCAGGGCACCACGAAACGCATCCTGACGCTGGACGAGGTGGAAGCCGTCACCACGACCCGCATCGACATGCGTCATCCGGAAGGCTTCGAGGGACGCTTCACCGGGGTCTGGCTGGATGACTTCCTGCGCGAACATGGCCTGGAGTCGGCGCCTCGGGTGCGCTTCATCGCCCATGATGGCTACACCACCTTCCTGAGCCCTGCCCAGCGTCACGAGAAGGCCTACCTGCTGGTGACCCGGCTCGATGGAGAGCCGCTTACCGTCAGGAGCCACGGGCCCTTCATGCTGGTGGTGCCTGAGGACGCCGAGGCCGTGATCGAAGGCCGCGAACCGATGACACGCTGGATCTGGGCCATTCGCGAGATCAACGTCAGGTGATGTCACGCCTGTGGGCAAGAGTCCTGCTGCTGGCTTACCTGCTGGTCGTGCTCCTGTGTCTCTCGACCTTCGGGGTCTACTACTCCGAGGCGAGGCGGCTGGTGGGTGCCAACTACACCGCGATGGTGACCGATCTGGTGCGTGCCCAGCATGACCCCGATCGGCTGCGGCTGATTCTGGAGAGCCTGCTCGACAGGCCCGACCCGCTCCATCTGGAGCAGCTGCGTGATCTGATATGGAGAATCCCGCTCAGGATACAGGGACTTGATAACCACCTGCGGCGCAGCGATCTGCCCCCCCGGGATTATCGGCCCTTCGTGAAGGAACTGGCGGATGTGGAAGGCCGCCTGTCGGAGCTGGAGCAGGCTATTGACCGAGTGGGCCGCGACAGTACCCTGACGCAGCAGGAGGCCCATCAGCTACGCGAGCTGGGACTGGATATCGAGGAGTCGCTGGCCTGGTCCTATAGCGAGCTGAATCAGCTGCTTCACGAGGCCTCTGCCGACCAGCGGCACTTCATGCAGCGCCTTACCCTGACTGGTGCCGTCCTGATGTGGATGCTGCTGGTGGCCATCGGGGGCGTGCTGTTGATGTTGTGGCGTTTGCAGGTGCAGAGCGAGGCGATGCAGCGCCTTAGTCTGACCGACCAGCTGACCGGGGTGGGTAATCGCCGCCGTCTGCTGCAGGAGGCGGAGGGGGCCTTCGCCCGCCGTGAACGCGGTGATGAGCCTCTCGCCCTGGTGCTGTTGGATCTGGATCATTTCAAGCG
Source organism: Halomonas sp. LES1 (assembly GCF_031846005.1). Lineage (NCBI taxonomy): Bacteria > Pseudomonadati > Pseudomonadota > Gammaproteobacteria > Oceanospirillales > Halomonadaceae > Halomonas > Halomonas sp. LES1. The sequence goes on along the minus strand of NZ_JAVRGC010000004.1, from coordinate 95,877 downwards.
TTTCAACGACACCTATGGCCACCCCCTAGGCGATGAGGTCCTGGTGCGGTTTTCCCGGTTGTTGCAGGAGAGCGTGCGTCGCATGGATGTGGTGGCCCGCATGGGGGGCGAGGAGTTCGCCATTCTGATGCCCCACAGCGATCTCGATGCGGCCCATCGCCTCGCCAATCGCCTGCTGGAGGCGGTGGGACAGATGCCGATGCCTGGAGCGGTGGCAACCGGCGAGCTTAGCGTGAGTATCGGCATCGCCGAGGCGAGCGAGCAGGATGACTTTGACAGGCTCTATGCCCGCGCCGACCGTAGGCTCTACCGCGCCAAGGAGCTCGGCCGCGATCGCGTGGAATGGGTGACCTAGCGAGTGTATCTTCAGGAGTCTTGTGAATGACTGTGCCGTCTGTCGACGAAGCCCCCTTTCAGCGGGTCATGGCCGCACTGGATGCGCTGCACGCCCAGGATCCCCGCCACGTCACCGTGGAGGGCGAGAGCGTGCCCCGGGAGCTGTGGCATGCCGGGCGTATGAGTGCCTGGCTGGAGCGGTTGCACGAGCAACCCGATGAGCGCATGCGCCTGGCCGTGCGGGGGCAGCATCTGCAGCGTTGGGAGGTGCCACGCAGCGACTATCCCGAGGGACGGGTGGGCTACCTGACCTGGCGTCGCGATCAGGGGCAGCGCGCCGGCGCGACCACCGCGGCGCTGATGCGCGAGGCGGGCTATGGCGAGGAGGATGCCGAGGCGGTGGCGCGGATGATTCGCAAGCAGGGCCTGGGGCGAGAGGCGGGTGCCCAGGCGGTGGAGGACTGTGCCTGCCTGGTTTTCCTGGAGAACTACTTCGCCGACTTCGCCAGGCAGATCGACCATGACCATCTGATTCGTATCGTGCAGAAGACCTGGAAGAAGATGTCGCCGCGGGCCCATGAGCTGGCGCTTGACCTCCCGATGAGCAAGCAGGCGCGCGCCCTGGTGGAGGAGGCGCTGGCTGGCTGATCGCCTGGCGGCAGATCCGGCATAATGACGACGGCCGAGCCCACCGGGGCTCGGCCGTCGTGCGTTCGGGGCCGTGGGAGAGACCACGGTTGCCCGATATGGCGCTACTCGGTCAGGGTCTGGGCGGCCTCGAGATAGGCGGCACCATGGCTGCTGACGCGCTCGTGGTCGAGGGTCTCGGAACCCAGGTGTACCTCCTCGAGGTCCACGGCCATGGTCTCGAGCTCCTCGTCGATCTTCGCCAGGGCGTTCTCGAGGGTGTAGGTGAGCTCGTGGATGGTGCCCAGATCGCTATTGCTGAGCTCCTCCTGGGCCAGCAGCTCGGCCAGCCGGCGGTTGGTCTCGGTGAAGTTGGTAACCGCCTGCTCCAGGGTCTCGGCGCTTTCGCCCTCGAAGTGATCGGCGCGCTCGTGGTCGTCGGCACTGGCGGTGCTACCCAGCAGGCCCAGGCACATGGCGGTGAACAGCAGTTTCTTCATGGGAACTCTCGCTGTTGTTGAGAATCATTTACGGCGAGAACTCTACGCCTGCTCGCTTATAATGACAAGCGTTATCGTTTGCCTTTGAGTGTCGTTTGTTTCTCCCCGCCAATGACCTCTCTCCAATGACCTCTCTCACCGCTCCCTCGTGCGTCGATGACCTCAGTCGACGGGCAGCGTCAGGGTGAGGCCGTCCGTGCTCTCGCACGGCTTGCCGTGGCGCAGGGTCAGGCGTCGCTCGGTGAGATTCATGACCACGCCGAACAGCGTCTCCATGCGCTCCTCGGCGGGTTGGTCGGGGTTGAAGTGGCGACAGATCGACAGCGGATGGTGCTGGTGGTCGGCGAGGATCTCGAACAGCCGTGCCTCGTCTACCGGGGCATCTTCCGCCAGGCCGCCCAGCAGCGTATTCAGGCGTTCCAGGCGGGAGCGCGAGTCGGGACGCGGGAAGTCCTCGACCCGGCAGGTCACGGCGGCGTCATAGAGATGGTTGGTGTGGGTGACCGCACCGTCTCGGGGGGAGAGCGCGCCGGGCTCGCCGGGATGGACCTCCAGGCCCATCGCCTGGCCATCGGCGCTCGCCACCAGGAAGTGTGCCGGTGAGCAGACGCGGCTGTCGGTGGCCACCGCCCGGGCAGAGGCCAGGTCGGGGCTCTCGAGTATCTTGCGCAGCGCCACATGGATCGGCAGCCCCTCGCCGCAGGTGCGGGAGCGGATGGCGTTGAGGCAGACGCCGATGCCATGGGCATTCATGCCGATCTTGGCCACCATGCCGGCCTCGCCGATGCTGACCAGCGGCGGGGCATCGTCGCCCTCGATATGCAGTGCCACCACATTGTCGAGCTGGTCGGCGCGCCAGTCCCAGTTCTGGGCCAGCCACTGTGTTCCAGCGCGCTCGAGGGCGAAGGCGGAACAGCCGCCACTGGCCTGGGTCAGCGAGATCTCGCTGCGACAGTTGAGAGTCAGGATATCGGCGAGCTCGAGCCCGGCGCCCTCGGCGATGCCGGCCATCTCCTCGAGAATGGCGGGAAAGCGCTGTTCGATCATGCCACCGAAGCGCTCGGCCTGGCGACGCGCCTGGGGCCAGTCGAGGCCGACGAAGTCCCCAAACAGGCGGTCGTAGACCTCGATGCTGGCGTGGATCAGTGGCGCATGGGCACGGCCGTGCCCCAGACCGATATCGCGGCGACTGCCGCTGAGGTGAGTTATCTGCATGGTGACCTCCGCACGCGGATGTGTCGGGTCACTCTAGCATGGGGAGGCGGGCGGGGCCGGCAGGGTGCCGGCCCCGGGTGAGTCAGCCCTTGCGCGGGGCGTTGTAGATGCTCTCGTCGAGCTCGCCTTCGCTCTTGCCGACCAGGGTGGTGACCATCAGGTCGCCGGCCACGTTCACGCTGGTGCGGGCCATGTCGAGGATGCGGTCGATGCCGGCGATAACGGCGATCGCCTCCAGCGGCAGGCCGATCTGGGCCATGACGATGGAGAGCATCACCAGGCCCGCGCCGGGCACACCGGCGGTGCCGATGGAGGCCAGGGTGCCGGTGACGATGATCATGCCGTAGTCCATCAGGCTGAGGTCGACGCCGAGCAGCTGGGCGATAAAGACCGCGACCACGCCCTGGTAGATGGCGGTGCCGTCCATGTTGATGGTGGCACCGACCGGCAGCACGAAACCGGAGACACCCTCCGAGACGCCGAGATTCTTCTGGGCACAGCGGATGGAGACCGGCAGGGTGCCCGACGACGAGGCGGAGGAGTAGGCCACGACCAGGGCGTCGAGAATGCCCTGCAGGTAGCGCAGCGGATTGAGCTTGCCGATCAGGGCGAGCATGCCGGAGTAGACCACCAGCACATGCAGAATGCTGGCCAGGTAGGCCACGCCGATCACCTTGGCCAGCGGCAGCAGTACCTCGAGGCCATAGCTGCCGGCCACATGGGCGATCAGGCCGAATACGCCGAACGGGGCGAAGGCCATGACGATGCCGGTGAGCTTGTACATCGCCTCGGCGAAGCTGTCGAAGACGCGTACTACTGGCTCGCCCTTCTCGCCGATCAGGGTCAGGGAGATGCCCAGGCCGATCGCGAAGACGATGATCTGCAGGATATTGCCGCTGGCCAGGGCGCTGACGGGGTTCTGGGGCACCAGGCCGACGATGATCTCCACCAGGCTGGGGGCCTCCTTGGCCTCGGCACCGGCTTCGAAGCTCATCTCCAGGCCGACCCCCGGCTGGAAGATCCAGGAGGCCAGCAGGCCGATGCTGATGGCGAAGGCGGTGGTGATCAGGTAGAGGGCGATGGTGCGAGCCCCGATGCGCCCCATCTTCTGCGGGTCGCGCATGGCGGTGATACCGACCACCAGGGTCGAGAACACCAGGGGCACGATCAGCATCTTGATGGCGCTGATGAAGATATCGCCGATGGGCTTGAAGACGCTGGCGCTCTCGCCCATCAGGGCGCCGGCCAGCACACCGAGTACCAGGCCCGCCAGGATCTTCTGCCAGAGCGGCGTGCGCCGCCAGAAGTTGCCCCTGGGGCTATGCGGGGATTGGGTCATTGCATGACTCCTTGCTGGATAAATGCAGTTTTATGGTGAGCTTGTTGTGCGGGGCGGTGATTCTACAGAAAGAAGTTCTGTGGTTTCCGCTAAAACGATGCTTTGCACGTCAACGAGAGGCTGCCTGGTGCAAGGCAGGCCGTGCCGGGCGACGGTGCGTGACGCGCCAGGGAGTGAATATTCCAGGCTTAGCGGGCAGCAAGGTGCCGGGCCTGAGCCTGGAAATAGCGGGTCGCATAGCCTGATCAGGACGAGGGTGGCAGGGCCTGCGCAAGCAGCTCCTGAAAGGCGCGCCAGGAGCGCTCATCGGCGCGCTGTTGATAGGCGTCGCTACCGAAGACGGTGAAGGCGTGGGGAGCGCCGGAGTAGATCTCGATCTGGTAGGTGGCGCCGGCACTCTCGAGCTCATTGCCGAGGGTGGCGACATCCTCCAGGGAGATCATCGCATCGGCGCCGCCGTGGGCGATCAGGATGGGGCCAGCCCCTTCGGGCCAGCTCTGGCCTTCGGGCGTGCTCAGGCCGCCGTGGAAGCTGGCAAAGCCGTGCACGTCCTCGGCCTCGCCGGAGCGAGCCATCTCCAGCACCACCGCGCCACCGAAGCAGTAGCCCATGATCACGGCGCCATTGGCGGCGCCCTGGGCGCGGGCCTCGGCCAGACCGGCCAGGGTCAGGGTGCGCATGCGTTCGCGATCTTCATAGAGACGCGCCGTCTCGGCCTTCTTGGCCTCGACTTCCGCCGGACGATTGCCCTGGCCGTAGAGATCGACGGCGAAGGCGTCATAGCCCAGCTCGGCCAGCATGTCGGCGCGGCGGCGTTCGTAGTCATCCAGGCCGTCCCAGTCATGGATGATCAGCACGCTGCCGCGGGTTTCGCCCTCGGCAAGGGAGAGATAGCCCGCGAAGGCTTCGCCGTCGACCCGGTAGGCGATCTCCTCGCCGGAGGGTTCGAAGGCCTTGACGCCGCCGGCGGTCATGGCCAGGGCCATGGTGGCAGGAAGCAGGGCCGCAGGAATTGGAGAGTGACGAATCATCATGGTAACTCCCGTTGGTGGGATTGCCTGACTCAGTACTGTCGACTCAGTACTGTTTGACTTCGTGTTGCCTGAGTCAGTATTGCCTGGCTCAGTATAGGTGCCACTTCGCCACCCTGAGGGGCCGAGCGTTGGCAGGGTAGACTTGAGTTTTTTCCTTTGCCCTTCCAGATTTAAGGGGTGTGTCATCTCTGCAAACCATCCCTGAAAACCAAGCGAGACGAACAATATGAATAAGAGCCCGGTTCAGAAGAGTCTGGTAGCGATGGCGGTGGCGGCTTCCGCCCTGGCCATGGGGTCGGCCCAGGCCGAGGTGAAGGTTGGCTTCCTGGGCGGCTTCACCGGTCCGATCGAGACCCTCACTCCACCGGTCTACGATGCGGCGCAGCTGGCCATTCAGCATGTCAACGAGCAGGGTGGTGTGCTGGGCGGTGAGCAGATCTCCATGCCCAGCGGCGATACCACCTGCTCCGATGCCTCGGCGGCCTCCAACGCGGCCGACCGTCTGGTCAACAGCGAGCAGGTCACGGCCATCGTCGGTGCTTTGTGTACCGGTGCCACGATTGCCGCGGCCAACAACGCCGCCATCCCGGGCGGGGTGGTGATGGTCTCGCCGGCCTCCACCGCACCGGCGGTGACCGAGCTGGACGACAACGACCTGGTATTCCGTACGGTGCCCTCCGATGCCTTCCAGGGCGAGGCGCTGGCCAAGATGCTGCTGGAGAAGGGCATCGATGAGGTCGCGGTCACCTATGTGAACAACGACTACGGGCGCGGCCTGGCCGATGCCTTCGTGGCCACCTATGAGGCCGAGGGCGGCACGGTGGCCGAGAACCTGGCCCACGAGGACAACCGTGCCGACTACCGCTCCGAGCTGGGCACGCTCTCGGCCACCGGCGTTCCCGACCTGGTGGTGCTGGCCTATGGCGATACCTCCGGACAGACCGTGGTACGCCAGGCCTACGAGAGCGGCATGTTCAACCGCTATATCGGCGCCGACGGCATGGTGATCTCGGGCCTGCTCGATGGCGTGGGCGAGGAGGTGTTGAACGACAGCTTCATCGCCACGCGGCCGGGCAACCCGGATAGCCCGGGCACCGAGCGCTTCGTCGAGCTGGCCGAGGCGGGTGAGATTTCCCACGAGGCGGTGTTCGCCGGCCAGGGTTACGACGCCGCCTTCCTGCTGGCACTGGCCATCGAACAGAACGGCAGCGCCGAACGCGAGGGCCTCTCCGAGGCGCTGCGCAGCGTCTCCTCCGCCCCGGGCGAGGTGATCCTGCCCGGCGAGTGGGAGAAGGCCCTGGAGCTGATCGCCGCCGGCGAGGAGATCAATTACGAGGGCGCCTCGGGCAGCCATGAGTTCGACGAGAAGGGCGACGTGCCGGGCATCGTCGAGGAGATGGCGGTCGAGGATGGTAAGTTCGTCAGCAAGGGCTTCCTGGACAAGTAAGGCCGCTCTCAACGCGGTGATTTCCATACCCTGAAAAACATCGGCCCCGGCGGGAAACCGCCGGGGCCAATGCGTTTTACCCGGCTTTCGGCCGTCACGCTTCTGCTGGCTCGATCTCCCTAGCACAGGGATGCTTCAGGCCGGCCGGGTGTTGCGGGCGTGGGCGGTCGTTCCTTGACGAGTCAATTTATCATGATAAATTTTCTATAGTGCCACTCATCCGGGGGTGGCGTGTGTCGAACCTACAAGGACAAGAGCCATGACCTCCCGTGACCAGGCGCTGAGTGCGCAGAAGAAGAAGTGGTACCAGACGGTGCCCGACCCCATGGTGTTGATATTCCTGATCCTGCTGGCCACCTATGCGCTCACCTTCGTGGTGCCCGCCGGTGAATTCGAGCGGGTCATGGAGGATGGGCGTACCCGCGTCGTGCCCGGTTCGTTTCAGCACCTGAGCGATGTCGGCGCCATCAACCCCTTCGACATCTTCGTGGCGGTGCCCCGTGGCCTTAACGAGGCCTCGCTGTATCTCTTTATCGTGTTCATCGCTGGCGGCCTCTTCCATATCCTGCAGCGCACCGGCGCGCTGGAGAATGCGATCGGCGTGGCCGTGAACCGCGTCGGTGTCGAGCGCCGCAATGTGATAATTACCGCCGGCACCTTTATCTACGGCTTCTTCGGGGTTGCCGTGGGCTTCGAGAACAACATCGCCCTGGTGCCCATCGCGGTGCTCATCGCCAGCGCCATCGGCTGCTCGAGCCTGGTGGGCACGACAATGGCGGTGGGTGGCATCGGCATCGGCTTCGCACTCTCCCCAATCAACCCCTATACGGTGGGTGTGGCCCAGGGCATCGCCGAGCTGCCGACCTTCTCCGGCGCCTGGCTACGCACCTTGATGGTGGTGTCGTCGCTGGCCCTGCTCTCCTTCTATATCTGCCGCTGGGTGGTAAAGATGGACTTCGAGGAGCCGGACAGCACCAAGGCGATGAGCAAGTCCCTTGACCAGTACGCGATGACCGGCAAGGACAAGTGGACGCTGGGTGTATTCGTGCTGGGCCTGGCAGCGATGCTGGTGGGCGTGTTCACCCAGGGGTGGTACATCAACGAGATCGCCGGGATGTTCCTGTTGATCGCCATCGTGATTGGCATCGTCAACGGCTATTCGGCCAACGAGATCGTCAAGCATATGATGGAGGGTGCCTCCAAGGTGACCGCCGGTGCGCTGGTCATCGGCCTGGCCGCCTCGATCCAGGTAATCCTGCAGCAGGCGCAGATCATCGATACCATCGTCTACGGCCTGAGTGGCCTGATCCAGGGCATTCCCGGCACCCTGTCGGCAATCATGGCCAGTGTGGTGCAGGGGGCGATTAACCTTTTCGTGCCCTCGGGTTCCGGCCAGGCGCTGGTTACCATGCCCATCCTGGTGCCGGTGGCCGACCTGGTCGGGATGAGCCGTCAGCTGATGATTACCGCCTTCCAGGTCGGTGATGGCCTTACCAATCTGATCGTGCCGACCTCCGGCGGCACCCTGGCCATGCTGGCGCTGGGGCGCGTCTCCTACGAGAAGTGGCTGAAGGCTATCCTGCCCTTCATGGTACTGGTCTATGGACTGTCCTGGGTCGGGCTGGTGATCGGCCACCTGGTAGGTTACTGAGCGCAGCATGACCCTCTCCCTCGTGCATGTGCAGCCGACCACCGGGACGGTGGCGGCACTAACCGCCACCGGCGGCGTGGCGGTCGGCGGCTATGTGCACCACGCCTGGCGCGGCATCGGGGCCTGTGCCACTCAGGGGTTGGTCACCAACCCCTGGTATCCCGACACGCTACGCGCGGCACTGAGTGATTCTGGTAGCGCCGGGCAGGCCCTCGCCCAGGTGGTGTCGGCGGACCCGGGGGCGAGCCGTCGCCAGTGCCTGGTGATGGATCGCCAGGGGCGAGCGGTCGTCCACAGCGGTACCGACAACTTGCCCGTGGTCGCCTCCGCGTGTCGCCCCACCGTCGCCGCCGCGGGCAACATGCTGGCCGGTACCGAGGTGATCGATGCCCTGCTCTGGGGCTTTCTCGAGCAGGCCTGCGTCAATGCCGAGGCGGCGTGGCGAGAGGTGGAGCCCCCCCGTTACCGTGATGACTACGAGGCGCTGCTTCCCGAGATGTTGGTGGCGGCCCTCAAGGCCGCGCTGGCGGCCGGCGGCGATGGCCGCGGCACTCGCTCGGTGGCGCTGCGGGTGGAGTCGTTCTCCGCCGCTCCCATCGATCTTCGCGTGGACTGGTCCGAGACCCCGGCGGCCGAGCTGCGCACCTTGATCGAGCGAGTACGCGAGCCGACCTTCGCCGGCTTTCTGGCCTCGCTGCCGCTCCGCTGAACCCTGGAGTTCTTATGAATACTGCCAACAACGCCCCCTCCCTGGGGGAGATCCTGATGGCGCGGCTCGACGAGGCTGCGTCCTTCTCTCGACCGGGCCCCGGGGTTACCCGGCTGTTCTGCTCGGAGGAGCACCGTCAGGTGCTCGAGCCGATCGGCGACTGGATGCGACAGGCCGGGCTGGAGCCGAGCCTCGATGCCTCGGGAAACCTGGTGGGACGCAACCCGCATGCGATCGCCGGGGAGAAGACCCTGATCCTGGGCTCTCACCAGGATACCGTCACTGAGGGCGGCAAGTATGACGGTATGCTCGGCGTCGCCCTGCCGCTGGTGGCGTTGCAGGCGCTGAAGGATCAAGGCGTGGATCTCCCTTATGGGGTGGAAGTGGTCGCCTTCGGAGACGAGGAAGGCACCCGTTTTCAGTCCACCCTGATCGGCAGCCGCGCCCTGGCGGGCACGCTGGATGACGATAGCCTGGCCGCCCGGGATGCCGAGGGTGTCAGCGTAGCGGAGGCCATTCGGGCCTTCGGCGGAGACCCCGGGGAGATTCCCGACCTGGCGCGTCGCCCCGAGCAGGTACTGGGTTTCGTCGAGGTCCATATCGAGCAGGGACCGGTGTTGGAGTCGCGTGACCATGCGGTGGGCGTGGTGACGGCGCTGACCGGTATCGAGCGCCACCGGGTCACGGTCACCGGCAAGGCGGGCCACGCTGGCACCACGCCCATGGCGGGGCGCCGCGATGCCCTGGTCGGTGCCGCCGAGATGGTGGTGGAGGCCGACCGCCGGCTTCAGGCCAGCGACAACTTCGTCGGAGTGGTCGGCAAGCTCGAGGTCCGCCCCAATGCCGTGAACGTGATTCCCTCCGAGGTGACCTTCACCCTGGAGCTGCGCTCACCGGACGGTGAGACTCGCGTCCACGGGCGTGAACAGATACTGAGCGGCATTCGTCGCCTGGCCGAGGCGCGTGGGCTCGAGGTGGCGATCGAGCGCACCTACGCCGCCGAGGCGGTAGCCTGTGCCGAGTGGCTGATCGAGGCTCTGGAGGAAGCGTGTGACGGCGTTGGCGAGCCGGTCGAGCGGATGTTCAGCGGGGCCGGCCACGACGGACTCGCGATGCATGATCTGACCGACATCGGCATGCTGTTCGTACGCTGTCGCGATGGCCTTAGCCACCACCCGGATGAGGCGATCACCGCCGAGGATGCCGAGCGCGCCACCCGGGTAATGATGCAGTTCCTGCGCGCGATGGAGTCGCGAGTCTGACAGGCAGGACGGAAGAGGTCTGACGGCTCTCGATTCAGCCGGTAAGGAAGCCCCGCTGCACCTGGGCCTCGTTATCGTTCATCACCGCCTGGGCGGAGAGCATGTGCTCGCGCATCAGCGCGCGAGCTAGCTCGGCATCGCCGGCCTCGATGGCGTCGAGGATACGTGCATGATAGCGACACCCGGTGGGCCCGATCTGGTGGGCGCCAGGCTCGTAGAGCCGACGATACACGGTGAGGTCCGAGAGCACCTGCACGATGAAGCGGATGATGAAAGAAAGCAGCGGGTTGCCGCCGGCGAGCTCGGCCAGCATCTCGTGGAAGTGCAGCGACTCCATGTGCTGTTGTCGCTCGCCTTCCATGTCGCGGGCGGGTTCCGCGTAGCTGTGCAGGCTGTCGCGCAGGCGAGCCAGGTCCTCGGCGCCGACCTTGCCAGCCAGTGATGCGGCCAGCTCCGGCTCCAGCGCCAGACGGATCTGATAGACATCACGAATCGAGACGTCCTGGAAGTAGAAGTAATGGCTGAGTAGCGCCGTGGCCTTGGCTTCGCTCATGCGGCAAACGAAGACGCCGCCACCGGGTCCGGTTCGGGTCTCCACCAGCCCCTGGGCCTCCAGCACGCGGGTACTCTCGCGGATGGTGCCCTTGGAGACATCCAGCCTGGCCATCAGCTCCGCCTCGCTCGGCAGTCGGTCACCAGGCATCAGCTGGCGATCCACGATCCAGCCCTTGATGGTGTCCGCCACCCGATACGGTAAACGCCGACTCGCTGCCATTCGTCTCGTGTGCTCCTTGTGGTGACGAGGCCCATTATCGGCAAGATGGCGGGGCTTGGCTAACGCCGAAGCCACGCTTTCAATCTCTATTCTCTCCTTTGGCGTCTTTGGCGTCGCTCAGCCATGATGCTTCACCTTCTCGGGCAGCAACCCCTTGGGGGCGAAGCGCAGCACCAGGGAGATCAGCAGGCCGATCACGAACACCCGGGCCTGCAGGGCGCGGCTGTCGAGGTTGGTAGTGGCCTCCCAGCCGAAGCTGCCCTCGCCCAGGGTGACCGCCAGATCCAGCACCGCCAGCGCCAGGGGCTCCGACATCACCCAGATGATATAGACCGCGAAGGCCCCGAAGAGGGTGCCGAGGTTGTTGCCCGGGCCGCCGAGGATCACCATCACCAGTACCAGGAAGGTGTGGTTGAGGGGCAGGTAGCCCTGGGGGTCGAAGAGACCGTTGAAGCTGCCCAGGGCGGCGCCACCGATCCCCATCAGGATGCAGCCCAGCACGAAGATCTCCAGGCGGCGATGGTTGATATCCTTGCCCATGGCCGCGGCGGAGATCTCGTTGTCGCGGATGGCACGGATCATGCGTCCCCAGGGGGCGTGATAGGCGCGGGTGAGCAGGTAGAAGATCGCCACGATCATCACCGCGGTCACCGAGAAGTAGAGCGCCCGGGCCAGGGTGAAGCCCACCTCGGCGGGGCCCGGTACCGGCCAGGGCAGCGGCGAGACGGTGGCGGTGCCGCGGGTCAGCCAGTCGGCATTCTTGAGCACCGCCTTGATGATCTCGGCGATGCCCAGGGTGGCGATGGCCAGGTAGTCGCTGCGCAGCCCCAGGCAGACCTTGCCGATGAAGTAGCCCACCACCCCGGCCACCACGCCGCCGACGATCCAGCCCAGCCAGGGGGGCAGCCCCAGGCCGCCGATATAGTCGTACTGCGACTCGATCTGCTCGGTGACCACGCCCAGGCGGGCCGAGACCAGCAGGTAGAAGAGCAGCGCCAGGACCACCGCCAGGCCGGTGCGCAGGCGCTTGGGAACGCCCAGGTGGTGAAGACGACTGGCGCCGACCACCACCAGTAAGCCCCCCAGGGCCATCAGCACCACCATGCCCAGCTCGCCGGAGAGGGGGCTGGCCCAGAACTCGCCGTTGACCGGCATGCTGAAGGCCATGGCGCAGTAGCCGCCGAGGGCCACGAAGCCCATCACGCCGGCATTGAACTGGCCGGCATAGCCCCACTGGATGGTCAGGCCCAGGGCCAGGATGGCGTAGCAGGCGGCCTCCACCAGCATGCGGGTGCTGTAGGCGGCGCCCATGGTGGCAAAGACCCCGAGGATGGCGGCCATCAGGAGGGCGAACAGCACCACCTCGCGCAGGGGGAAGCGCGACGGCGCGGCGACCAGGTCCTCTCGATGCGTTTGCTGTGTGCTCATATCACCTTACCCTTGAAGATGCCGGTGGGGCGCCACACCAGGATGGCGACGAGGATGAAGAAGGGCACCACGATCTTGTACTCGGAGCCGACGAAGGCCAGGTTGCCGGCGCCGGAGAGCCACTCCGGCAGGCTGTCGCGGAAGGGCCGCAGCAGCACGCCCCAGTTGAAGACCGCCAGGGTCTCGGCGAAGCCCACCAGGAAGCCGCCGGCGATGGCGCCGTAGGGGTGGCCGACGCCGCCGACGATGGCCGCGGCGAAGATCGGCAGCAACAGGAAGAAGCTGAGGTCCGGCTTGAAGGTGACATCCAGCGACAGCAGGGTGCCGGCGATGGCCGCCAGCCCCCCGACGATCACCCAGGTCACCGCCACGATAAGGTTGGTGTTGATGCCCGAGGCCCGTGCCAGGTCGGGGTTGTCGGACATCGCCCGCATCGCCTTGCCCAGCCGCGAGCGCGACAGGAAGAGATGCAGACCCACCACGCAGATCACGGTCAGCACGAACAGGATGAGCTGCGGCTCGGTGACCACGATCGGCGCTCGGGCGCCCTCGAAGGGCAGCGCGAGCCGAAAGATCTCCTTGCGGTCGTCGACATAGAGGCTCTCGCCGCTGGTGCCGGCGAAGACCCGGATCAGCCCCTGCAGCATCAGGGTCACCCCCAGCGAGGCGATCACCATGACGATGGGCTTCACGCCGTGGGCCCGCAGCGGCTTGTAGAACACCCGGTCGATGCCTACCGCCAGGCCGGCGGTCAGCAGCATGGCCAGCGGCAGCATCACCACGGCGGTGGGTAGTCCGACGGCGGCACCGGCCTGGGGGAAGGCCAGGGTCAGTAGCAGCACCATGAAGGCGCCGAAGGTCATCATGTCGGCGTGGGCGAAGTGGGCGAAGCGCATGATGCTGAAGACCAGGGTCACCCCCACCGCACCGATGGCGTAGATCGAGCCGGTCACGCTGCCGGCGACGATCACGTTGTTGATAAAGAAGACGAGTTCATTCACGAGGCTGATTCTCCTTTTCCTCCCGGGCCGCTCAGCCGCCCAGGAAGCTCCTGGCCACTTCCGGGTCCGCCAGCAGGGCGGCACCGGTATCGGTGAAGCGGTTCTGGCCGGCGGCCAGCACGAAGCCCTTGTCGGCGATGGCCAGGGCCTGCTTGGCGTTCTGCTCCACCATCAGGATGCCGACACCGGCGGCATTGACCTGCTTCACCTGGGCGAAGATCTCGTTCATGTAAAGCGGCGAGAGGCCGGCGGTGGGCTCGTCGAGCAGCAGCACGCTGGGCTCGGCCATCAGCGCACGGCCCATGGCGACCATCTGCCGCTGGCCGCCGGAGAGCTCGCCGGCCGGCTGGTGTCGCTTGTCATGGAGAGGCGGAAAGAAGTCGTAGATCTGCTTGAGCATGCGCTTGACGTTGCCCGGCTTGAGGAAGGCCCCCATCTGCAGGTTCTCCTTCACTGTCAGGCTCGGGAACACATTGTGCTCCTGGGGCACGAAGCCCATGCCCTGTTGCACCAGGCGATGGGGCGGCAGGTTGTGGATGGGCTCGCCGCGCAGCAGGATTTCGCCCTGGGTGACGACGAGCTGGCCGAAGATGGCCTTGAGCATGGTGGACTTGCCGGCGCCGTTGGGGCCGACGATGACACCGATCTCGTCGGCCTCGAGGGTCATGTTCACCCCGTTGAGGATGTTCATGCCGCCGTAGCCGCCATAGACGTCACGCGCTTCAAGTAGTGGCATCTTGGGACGCTCCGAAGTAGGCCTCGATGACCTCGGGGTTGTTCTGGATCTCCTCGATGGAGCCCTCGACCATCACGCTGCCCTGGGCGAGCACGATCACCGGGTCACAGAGCCGGGCGATCATCTCCATATCGTGCTCGATGACCAGGAAGGTGTAGCCCATCTCGCGGTTGAGCCGCTCGATGTTCTCGACCAGGTCACCGAGCAGGGTTCGGTTGACCCCGGCGGCGATCTCGTCGAGCAGCACCACCCGGGCATCGGTCATCATGGTGCGACCAAGCTCGATCAGCTTCTTCTGCCCCCCGGAGAGGTTGCCGGCAAGCTCGTTGCGCACGTGATGCAGGCCGATGAAGTCGATCACCTCCAGCGCGCGGCGGCGCACCTCGGCCTCCTGGGAGCGCACCAGACCGGGCTTGAGTCAGGTGTTGAACAGGCTCTCGCCTGCCTGGGCCGGTGGCACCATCATCAGGTTCTCCAGCGCGGTCATCTGGGAGAACTCGTGGGCGATCTGGAAGGTGCGCAGCAGCCCCTTGTGGAACAGCTCGTTGGCCGGGTGGTTGGTGATCTCCTCGCCATTCAGGAGCACCTTGCCGCTGTCCAGCGGCAGGGCCCCGGCGATGATATTGAACAGGGTCGACTTGCCGGCGCCATTGGGGCCGATCAGGCCGGTGATCGAGCCCGCTTCTACCGAGAGCGAGCAGTCGTTGATCACCTTGAGGCCGCCGAAGGCCTTGTTGACGTGTTGCACGTCGATCATGGGTACCATGCGTTATGTCTCGTGGTTGTTTTATCTGCTTTTTTTATTTGCTTGCTTTATCTGCCTGTTGCATCCAGAAGAGGCATCTCTGCCGGCGATGCCTTGCCAGGCCGCTTCGCTGCCCCCGATAAACGCCCCGATGGGCGGCACGGGAATCAATGCGTCGGGTCATCCTCCATCAGGAAGATGCGGCTGGCGGCGAAGGCACCGACGATCACCACCGCGCCGATGGTCGGGATCAGGTAGCCCCCGACCTGGGGGATGGCGTGCAGGAAGACGAAGGCGACCGCGGCCGGAGCGATGAAGCGCACCAGAAAGCGCCAGGTGATGAACCAGGCCCCGCTGGTGCCCATCTCCTTCACTACCTCGGAGTGGGTCAGGGCCCAGCCGGCGAACAGGGCGATCAGCATGCCGCCCAGTGGCATGAAGATATTGCTGAGCAGCTCGAAGAGGTCGAAGGGGTGGTAACCGAACAGGTCGTGGAAGGGGCTCGCCTCGGCCCAGAGGTTGAAACTGATCACGGTGAGCAGGCCCAGTGCCCAGGTGGTCACTACCATGACGAACACCGCCTGGGGGCGGGTGAGGTCGAAACGCTCGACCAGATAGGCGGCCACCGGCTCGATCAGCGAGATGGAGGAGCTGAGCGCCGCCCCCAGCACCAGAACGAAGAAGACGCCACCGATCAGTGCACCGGCGGGCATCTCGGCGAAGGCCAGCGGCAGGGTGATGAACATCAGGCCCGGGCCTTGACCGGCGTCGAGCTCGGCCCCGAAGACCAGCGAGAAGATCGCCAGGCCGGCGACCACGGCCACGGCGGTATCGACGACGGCAACGATGATCGCGGTGCGGGTCAGCGACACCTCGCCGGACATATAGGCGCCGTAGGCCATGATGGCGCCCATGCCGAGACTCAGGGTGAAGAACGACTGGCCCATGGCCTCCAGCCAGCCCTCCAGGCTGAGGTCGGCGAGATTGAAGGTGAACAGGAAGTCGGCCGCGGCGGGGAAGTCGCCGTGGGTCACGCCATAGGCGAGCACCACCAGCAGGATCACGAACAGCGCAGGCATGATCACCCGCAAGCCGCGCTCGATGCCCTGGTGGACGCCGAGGCCGACGATCAGCCCCGAGGCGACGATGAACAGGGTGTGATAGAGCGTGAGCAGCGCGGGGGAGGCGAGCAGGGCATCGAAGTCGGTGGCGATACTCTCGATATCGGCCCCGACCAGGGAGCCGGTCAGCATCTGCCAGGTGTAGTGGATGGCCCAGCCGGCGATCACCGAGTAGAAGCTGAGAATCAGGAAGGCCGAGATGCCGCCCAGCCAGCCGATGGCTTCCCAGCCTCGTGAGGTGCTGTGGGTGCGGGTGAGGAAGCGCATGCCCATGATGGGGCTGCGCCGGCTGTTGCGACCGAGCATGGTCTCGGCGATCAGGATCGGGATGCCCACGGCGAAGATGGTGAGGGCGTAGACCAGAAAGAAGGCCCCACCGCCGTTCTCGCCGGCCAGGTAGGGGAAGCGCCACAGGTTACCGAGGCCGACCGCCGAGCCGATCGCTGCCAGCAGGAAGGTACCCTTGTGAGTCCAGACGTTATGCGTGCTCATCGTGGCTCCGAGGCTGAGTCCGTGGGCCGGTGGCCGTTTCGCCACTGTGCGCCAAAACCCGGTCGGTAACCAGTGCACTCCGTTTACGTCGCGTTAACGTTCTGGAAGATAAGGGTATCGACTACCCATCCTGGTCTCTGTCGTCGGAGTCACCCAGGGTCGGCTCCAGGGCGCGGCAGGCGTCGGGGAGGCGGACGGTGTCGCCCAGGGCGAGCTTGCCGTGAGACTTGAGGCGGCGGCCGTTGTCCACGGCGATGATCGCCGCCACATCGCCGATGCTGGTGCCATCCACGTAGGCCTCGACCTTCACGCGCACCACGGCGCCTTCGTGGCGCGCCGAGAGGATATCGCCGGGCCCCGGTTCGGAGTGGCCGCTGCTGTCCTGCTGGAAGTGGCGCATCACGCTGTCGGCGCCGGGGTCGTCCCACTCCACGTGCTTGTGCATGCCGGTTCTCCTGCTCGGATGGCTGTCGGCGCGGCAAGCCGCGCCCGTCATGGGTGACTCCAGCATAGAAGGTTGCGCCAGCCCAGGGAAAGGAACGGCCGACGAGCGGCCATGAAAAAGCCCGCCGGGTGGCGGGCTTGGCAGAGCGATACGGCAGCGCTTACTTCTTGGCGGCGCGCTTGCGCTCGTTCTCGGTCAGGTGCTTCTTGCGCAGTCGAATATGGTTGGGAGTGATCTCGACCAGTTCGTCGTCATCGAGGAACTCGATGGCCTGCTCCAGAGAGAACCTCACCGGCGGGGTCAGCACGATGTTCTCGTCGTTGCCCGAGGCACGCATGTTGTCGAGCTTCTTGCCCTTGGTGGGGTTGACCACCATATCGTTGGCGCGGTTGTTGATGCCGATCAGCATGCCCTCGTACACCTCGGTGCCGTGGTCGATGATCAGCTTGCCACGCTCCTGCAGGGCATAGAGGGCGTAGGCCAGTGCCTTGCCCGGGACCATGGAGACCAGCACCCCATTGCGGCGCTCGATGGCGGCGTCGGGCTTGAGCGGGCCGTAGTGGTCGAAGCGGCTGGTGAGGATGCCGGTGCCCGAGGTCAGGGTCATGAACTGGCCGCGGAAGCCGATCAGGCCACGCGCCGGGATGATGAAGTCCAGACGCACACGACCCTTGCCGTCGGGGTTCATGTTGCTGAGCTCGCCCTTGCGGTAGCCGAGCTCCTCCATGATGGCACCCTGATGCTGCTCCTCGCAGTCGATGATCACTTCCTCGTACGGCTCCTGCATCTGGCCGTCGATCTCGCGGATGATCACCTCGGGGCGGCCCACGGCGAGCTCGAAGCCCTCGCGGCGCATGGTCTCGATCAGCACCGAGAGGTGCAGCTCGCCACGACCGGACACCTTGAACTTCTCGGGGGTATCGCCCTGTTCGACACGCAGCGCCACGTTGTGGATCAGCTCCTGCTCGAGGCGATCCTTGATGTTGCGGCTGGTGACGAACTTGCCGTCCTTGCCGGCGAACGGCGAATCGTTGACCTGGAAGGTCATGGAGACGGTGGGTTCGTCCACCGAGAGCGGCGGCAGCGCCTCGGCGGCGGCCGGGTCACACAGGGTGTCGGAGATCGCCAGGTTGTCGATACCGGTGATGCAGACGATATCACCCGCGGTGGCCTCGTCGGTCTGCACGCGCTCCAGGCCCAGGTGGGTCATCACCTGGCCGACCTTGCCCTTGCGGGAGTCGCCCTCCTTGGTGATGACGGTGACCTGCTGATTCGGCTTGACGGAACCGCGGCTGATGCGGCCCAGGCCGATGACACCGACATAGCTGTTGTAGTCCAGCGCCGAGACCTGCATCTGGAAGGGGCCGTCGAGCTCGACCTTGGGCGGCTCGACGATATCGACGATGGCCTGGAACATGGGGGTCATGTCCTCGGCCAGTTGGTCGGGCTCCGGGCCGGCGATGCCGTTGAGAGCCGAGCAGTAGATGATCGGAAAATCGAGCTGCTCATCGGAGGCGCCGAGATTATCGAACAGGTCGAAGATCTGGTCGATCACCCAGTCGGGGCGGGCGCCGGGGCGGTCGATCTTGTTGACTACCACGATCGGCTTCAGGCCCTGGTCGAAGGCCTTCTGGGTCACGAAGCGGGTCTGGGGCATGGGGCCATCGACCGCGTCGACCAGCAGCAGCACCGAGTCGACCATGGACATGACACGCTCGACCTCGCCGCCGAAGTCGGCGTGTCCGGGGGTGTCGACGATATTGATGTGGTAGTCCTGACCGGCCGGCGCCTGCCAGCGGATCGCGGTGTTCTTGGCCAGGATGGTGATGCCGCGCTCCTTCTCCTGGTCATTGGAGTCCATGACGCGCTCCTGACCTTCGGCCTTGCGGTCCAGGGTGCCGGACTGGCTGAGGAGCTTGTCGACCAGGGTGGTCTTGCCGTGGTCGACGTGGGCAATAATGGCGATATTGCGAAGATTGCTTACATCAGAATGACTTACGGTCGTGCTCATAAGGTGTGACTCGCTGATATGTACGCACCTATGTACACGTTCTGGTAAGTACCCTAGGCGCGGGGCAGGGATGTGGGACGCGTATTGTACAGATTAGCGGTGCGCAGGAGTAGCAAGTTTGCCGATGTGGGCTGTGTTTCCTGGCGCTGCGGAGGGGTCAGCCTGCCTGGCGGTTCGTGGTGATGCGCTCCAGGCGAGCCCCGCAGTGGCGCAGGCGCTCCACCAGATCGTCGAGGGCGCCATGGTCGAGCAGCGGGTCACAGCCGCCGAGGCGCTCGTACCATTGACGGGCCATGCAGATGCCGACGATGGGGGTCGGTTTCTGGCGCTTCAGCAGTCGGGCGAACAGGCCGGGTGGCTCGCCGGACAGGGTCACGGCGTCAACCTCGCCGGCATCGATGCGCTGCACCAGCTGCAGCAGGGCGCGGGTCGAGGCGATACAGCCAAGGATGGGAAACACTAGCACCGAGCCGCTGGTGTCAGCGATGGTGGCATTGAGCCGTTCGCCCAGCGGGAGGCCGGAGAGGCGCACATGGCGGGCCTTGTAGCGGCTGGCGATACGGGTGACCCGAACGTCATGGGTATCGTCGATCACGATCAGTTCGATGCTCTGGTCGGTAGTGAGTGGTGCCACTAATGAGAGTTCTCTGGGTAGCCTTGCACCGGCATTGCGTGCATCGATGAGTAGGGTGCCGGATGGTAAGGCCATGAGGAACTCCGAGGCCAGAAGAAAAGGCTCTGGACGACGGCCTGGAGTCGCGGCCGGCGGGTAGGTTGTAATAAAATGTAGCTTGAAGTTAATTGACGTATCAAATGTTATTGATGCTACGTGGTGGTGCCTCCGCCTCCATTTGTGCACCAGAATGGTGCGCAGGCTGGCGAGCCTCTCCCCCGGTACGCCCGCCCACACCTGTTTAGCACCGGAAGGATCCGAAAATAAGTTCCTTTATTCAATATCTTGAGAATTTCTTTTCTGCATGGTGCATAGGTTGGCACGCCGCCTGCAATGTTATGATCATCAGTCAGTGTTATGGGGCCGTCGTGGGCAGCGTGCCTGCGGCGTGCTACAACAACTTGCCGGGGTTCCTGCATTCCGGTGCCTGAACCCCTCAATTATCGAGCCATGCTCAACCGGAGGACACCATGTCTACCAAGACGCTCGCCCTGATCGAAGAACATGACGTCAAGTGGGTCGACCTGCGCTTCACCGATACCATCGGCAAGGAGCAGCACGTCACCATTCCGGCGCGTGATGTCGATGAGGAGTTCTTCGAGAACGGCCAGATGTTCGATGGCTCTTCCATGTCTGGCTGGAAGGGGATCAACGAGTCCGACATGATCCTGCGACCCGAGGATGGCACCGCCTTCCTGGACCCCTTCACCGAGGACGCCACCCTGGTGCTGCGCTGCGATGTCATCGAGCCGGCCACCATGCAGGGTTATGACCGTGACCCGCGCTCCATCGCCAAGCGTGCCGAGGCCTACCTGCAGTCCACCGGCATGGGCGACACCGCCTTTTTCGGTCCGGAGCCCGAATTCTTCATCTTCGATGAGGTGCACTGGAAGGCCGACCCCGAAGGGGCGATGTACAGGATCACCTCCGAGGAGGGGGCCTGGGCCACCGATCGTCAGGTCGAGGGGGGCAACCTGGCCCACCGGCCGCGGGTCAAGGGTGGCTACTTCCCAGTACCGCCGGTGGACAGCTTCCACGATATTCGCGGTGCGATGTGTAACACCCTCGAGGCAATCGGCCAGAGCGTCGAGGTGCACCACCACGAGGTGGCCAACGCCGGTCAGAACGAGATCGGAGTCAAGTTCAACACCCTGGTCAAGAAGGCCGACGAGGTCCAGGAGATGAAGTACGTGATCCACAACGTGGCTCACGCCTACGGCAAGACCGCCACCTTCATGCCCAAGCCGGTGGTGGGCGACAACGGCAGCGGCATGCATGTGCACCAGTCCTTCTGGAAGGAGGGGGTCAACCAGTTCGCGGGCGACGAGTACGCCGGCCTCTCCGAGATGGCGCTCTACTACATCGGCGGCATCATCAAGCACGCGCGTGCCCTGAACGCCTTTACCAATGCCTCCACCAACTCCTACAAGCGTCTGGTGCCGGGCTTCGAGGCGCCGGTCATGCTGGCCTACAGCGCCCGCAACCGTTCGGCCTCCATCCGTATCCCCTACACCGCCAGCCCCAAGGGCAAGCGGGTCGAGCTGCGTTTCCCCGACCCGACCGCCAACCCCTACCTGTGCTTCGCGGCGATGCTGATGGCCGGGATCGACGGCATCAAGAACAAGATCCACCCCGGCGACGCCATGGACAAGAACCTCTATGACCTGCCGCCGGAAGAGGGCAAGAAGGTGCCGACCGTGGCCCATAGCCTCGACCAGGCCCTGGAAGCGCTGGAACAGGACCGGGCCTTCCTGACCGAGGGAGGTGTCTTCACCGACGACATGATCGATGCCTATATCGAGCTCAAGAGGGAGGATGTGGATCGTCTGCGCATGGCGACCCACCCGATCGAGTTCGACATGTACTACAGCTGTTAACTACGCACTGCAGCTGTTGATGAGAGCCCGCGGGCTCTGATTATTCGGCCTACGCAAGCGGCACGCCTTCGGGCGTGCCGCTTGCGTTATCACCGACTCAATGGATCAGCATATGGCCCACGATACCCAGGGCGAAGCCGAGCACCGCGCCGAGCGGCGGGCCCCAGTGGCGCTCGAGCCTGGCCTGGGGGGCCAGGTCCTGGAACACCGAGTAGAGGATGCCGCCGGCGGCAAACAGCATGATGGCCGCGACTATCGAGGGGTAGTCGGACAGCCACCAGAACCCACCGAGGCCGGCGAGCGGCCCCAGCCAGGCCATGGTGAAGAACATGCCGACCAGGCGGCGTGAGGAGTAGGCGGTGCTCTGGCGCAGCTCGTGATAGGCGTTGAAGCCTTCCGGCAGGTTCTGCAGCGCCATCAGGCCGGCCAGCAGCATGCCGCCGTTGCTGCCATAGGCGAAGGCGGCCCCCAGCGCCAGCGCCTCGGGCACGAAGTCGGCGAGCATGGCGGCAAGCTGGCTGGCCGAGGAGCCGCTGCGTGCCAGCATCACATCCAGTGCCATGAAGGCAGTGCCGCCGGCCAGGAACCAGGCGGCAGCGCCTCCTAGGGAGAGGTCCGGCAGGCTCTCGGGCACCAGCACCAGGGCCACCGCCGAGAGCAGAGCCCCACCACCGAAGGCGATGATGCCGTGGCGCAGCTCGCTCTCGAGCCACGGGATATCGATGCGCTCCTTCCAGGCCGCCCAGGCCCCGAGCGGCATCGCCATGCCCGCCATCAGCGTCAGTGCCACCACCGCTTGCCAGTTGTCCACCATCGGTCTCCTTGGAGTGTGTCTACAGGGCCATCCTAGGCCGTAGCCTCGCCGCTCGGCCAGTTGCTGCTGGCGCTGGGGCATCGGGCCTGCTTATGATGTGATCTACATTATCGGCAGGCGGCAGGTTGCCGGCGATCGACTCTTTGGCAAGGCGGAGACCCCCATGGGCAAAACGGTCCTGACACTCGTGCTGGCTCTGGGCGTAACACTGACGGCCTACGGCCAGACCATCTATCGCACCACGGACGCCCAGGGGAATGTGGTATTCACCGATGATCCCGACCTGGGCGGCGAACAGGTGGAGCTGGCGCCGGTGACGGTGGTACCGTCCCGGGGGAGTGCAGACGCCGGCCAGGTCGCGCCGCGGCCTACTACTAATAGTGCGCCCGCGACGTCCCGTCCGGGGCAGCCCTTCATGCCCTATGACAGCTTCCGCATCGTCTCACCGACCCATGAGCAGGCCTTTCCGGTAGGCGTGGCGGGTAATATCGCCGTGGACCTGGGGATCTCGCCCGGCCTGCGCGAGGATCATCGCGTCAGGCTGCTGGTGGATGGCCAGATCAGCCAGTCGGCGATGCACACCTCGGCCTTCATGGTGCCCAACATGAACCCTGGTGAGCACGTGCTGCAGGCCGAGCTGCTGGATGCCCGCGGCGAGATTCGCCACTGCACCTCTCCGGTGACGATCTATGTGCTGCGCGCCAACGTGAATCGCCCGACCAATGGCTGAGGACGCTTCCGGACGTCCCCGCCTCCTCCTGCCATGACACTGTCCCCCTTCTGATCGACGCCTGCCGATAAGAGGAGGGCAGTGTGTTCCGCTGTCTCGATCCCCGCTATCCCGATCCTCGCTGTTTCGCTTGTCGCCGGGGACGGTGCAGGGCGCCACGAAATGCACTAATTTGGTGCATGTATGGCGCGTCTCGTCCCGTCATAAGCCCGGCCAGGGGCCTCGCGCCCTGGCCCGCTTCTTGCTTCATCTAGACGTCCCTCTTGCACAAGCCCTCTTGCAAAAGCTGATCTGGAACCGATATGGCCGCTGCGATGTACCAACGCCTGATGGAACACCTCTCCACTGCCGTGCTGCTGCTGGATGGTGAGCTCAGGGTGACATGGATGAATCCCGCCGCCGAGGCACTGCTTTCGGTCAGCCTGAGCCGAGTTCGGAGAAGTGCACTCTGCTCGTCGATGGAGCAGGAGGATGGGATGGAGGGGGTGCTCACCAAGGCGCTGGATGCCTGCCACCCCTTCACTCGCCGTGAGGCGCGCCTGGTGCTGTTGGGAGGCGAGCCACTGACCGTGGACTTTACCGCAACTCCCCTCGCCGAGGACGAGCTGCTGCTGGAGGTGGAGCCCCGTGATCGTCTGATCCGTATCTCCCGGGAGGAGGCGCTGATGACCCGCCAGGAAACCGTCAAGGTGCTGACCCGGGGGCTGGCCCATGAGGTCAAGAATCCGTTGGGGGGCATTCGTGGCGCGGCTCAGCTGCTGGAGCGCGACCTGGGGAATCCAGCGCATCATGAGTTCACGCGCATCATCATCGAGGAGGTGGATCGCCTGCGCGATCTGGTCGACTCCATGCTGGGGCCCAATCGAGTGGCCCGGCACGAACCTCTCAGCATTCACAAGGTGCTGGAGCGGGTCCGCACTCTGGTGCTTGCCGAACACCCCGGGGTGCGCATCGAGCGTGACTACGACCCCAGCCTGCCGGACCTCTCCGCTGACGAGGCGCAACTGATTCAGGCGGTGCTCAATGTGGTACGCAATGCCATGGTGGCGATGCACGAGGCGTCCACCCCCGAGCCACGGCTGGTGCTGCGCACCCGGGCGCGTCGTCAGTTCACCCTGGGAGCCGAGCGCCATCGGCTGGTGTGCGAGGTGGCGATCATCGACAACGGGCCGGGCATCCCCGAGGCGCTGCAGGAGACGCTCTTCTACCCCATGGTGTCGGGGCGTGCCGGAGGCAGCGGCCTGGGGCTCTCCATCGCCCAGGGGATCCTGCATCAGCACCAGGGGCTGATCGAGTGCGCTTCGGCGCCGGGCCATACCGAATTCCGACTGCTGATTCCTCTGGAGACGCGCCATGACTGATGTTGCACGCGTGATGGTCGTCGATGACGACCGCGCCATCCGCTGGGTGCTGGAGCGCGCCCTGGCCCAGCCCGACCTCGACGTGGAGTGCCTCGAGCGTGCCGACTCGGCTCTCGAACGCCTGCTGGCCGACCCGCCTGACGTGCTGATGACCGATATCCGCATGCCGGGCATCGATGGTCTCGATCTGATGGCCAGGGTGCGCGAGGCGCACCCGGAGCTGCCGGTGATCGTGATGACCGCTCACTCCGACCTGGATAGTGCCGTGGCCTCCTATCAGGGCGGTGCCTTCGAATACCTGCCGAAGCCCTTCGATGTCGATGAGGCACTGGCGCTGGTGCGCCGTGCAGTGGCCCATGCCCGCGAGCGCCGCAGGCCGATCAGCGCCCCGGAGGGACTGGATGCCGAGATCATCGGCGAGGCGCCGGCCATGCAGGAGGTGTTCCGCGCCATCGGCCGGCTCTCCCACTCGCCCATTACGGTGCTGATCAATGGTGAGTCGGGTACCGGCAAGGAGCGCGTCGCCCGGGCGCTGCATCAGCACAGCCCGCGGACGGACAGGCCCTTCGTGGCGCTGAACATGGCGGCGATACCCCACGACCTGATCGAGTCCGAGCTGTTCGGCCACGAGAAGGGGGCCTTTACCGGGGCGACCGCAAGCCGGCAGGGGCGTTTCGAGCAGGCCGACGGGGGCAGCCTGTTTCTCGACGAGATCGGTGACATGCCCGCCGAGGCTCAGACCCGCCTGCTGCGCGTGCTGGCCGACGGCGAGTTCTATCGGGTGGGCGGGCATACCCCGGTGAAGGTGGATGTGCGCATCATCGCCGCCACCCATCAGGATCTGGAGCGGCTGGTGGAGGAGGGGCGCTTCCGCGAGGATCTGTTCCATCGGCTCAATGTGATTCGTGTGCATCTGCCGCGGCTGGCCGAGCGCCGCGAGGATATCCCGCAATTGACGCGTCACTTTCTGGCCGAGGCGGCCAGGGAGCTGGCAACCGACGTCAAGGTGCTGACCCCCGAGGCGGAGCGCTATCTGGCGCGACTGCCCTGGCCCGGTAACGTGCGCCAGCTGGAGAACACCTGCCGCTGGCTGACCGTGATGGCCTCGGGGCGCGAGATTCTCTGCGAGGATTTGCCGCCGGAGCTGCGCCAGGTGAACGAGGAGACGCTAAGCGCCAGCGGCGACTGGCGGGCGGCCTTTCGCGACTGGGCCGATCAGGCCCTGGCCGCCGGCCATATGCACCTGCTGGAGGAGGCGATGCCCGACGTCGAGCGCATCCTGATCGAGACCGCGCTGCGCCATACCGGCGGACGCAAGGGAGAGGCCGCCGAACTGCTGGGCTGGGGGCGCAATACCCTGACGCGAAAATTGAAGACGCTGTTGCCGGCGCTGGCCGAAGGAGAGTGAGGAGGCATGACACGACCCCAGAAAAGTAAGCGGCGAGGCGTGTGCGGAAAGAGCTAACAGCTTGAAGGGGTAAATGGGGAGAGGATAAGGAGGAAAGGAGGGTAAGCCCGCGGCGCTATGGGACGAAAGATGCATTGTGAGGAGGTGACGCCCTGGCTTAGCGTCCATAAGAATGCATTGATTCAGCAGGCCTGCCATGTCCGCTTTCACCACACCGCCCCAGCACATCCACGTTACCGAGGTGGGGTTGCGCGATGGCCTCCAGAACGAGCCGGTGGTGCTGAGTACCGAACAGAAGCTGTCCCTGGCCAGGGCGCTGGTGGCTGCCGGCGTGTGTGAATTCGAGATCAGCTCCTTCGTCAGCTCGCGGGCGGTGCCGGCGCTGGCCGATGCCGCCGAGATGGTTGCGGCGCTGCGTGGTGTGGCGGGCCTTCACCTCTCGGCCCTGGTCCCCAACCTGCGTGGCGCCGAGCGGGCGCTTGAAGCGGGCGTCGACTCGGTGGTGCTGTTCGTCTCCGCCTCCGAGCGTCACAACGCCAAGAACGTCAACCGCAGCGTGGCGGCCTCACTCGAGGGGTTCGAGCAGGTGGCGCGCCGGCTCGAGGGTAGCGATGTAGCCCTCAGGGGGGCCGTCGCCACCGCCTTCGGCTGCCCCTTTACGGGCAATGTCCCGATCGAGTCGGTGACCAGGATCGCCCGACACTTCGCCGACCTGGGCGCGACGCACCTCTCGTTGGGTGATACCACCGGCATGGCCACGCCGCCGCTGGTCACCGAGCGAGTCACACGGCTGCGGGAAGCGACGCCCGACCTTCCACTGACGCTCCACTTTCACAATACCCGCGGCATCGGCCTGGCCAATGTCATGCAGGGGCTGGCGCTCGGCGTCGACCGCTACGAGAGCTCCATCGGCGGGCTCGGCGGCTGCCCCTTTGCGCCGGGGGCCTCGGGCAATATCGCCACCGAGGACCTGGCCTATCTGCTCGAGGAGATGGGGCTCGAGACCGGCCTCGACCTCGAGGGGCTGATTACCGCGGCAGGCCGCGCCAGCGAGCTGATGGGGCGCCGACTGCCGGCCCAGGTCTCCCAGGCCGGCCCCCGCCTGGCACTGAGCGACTGCAGCGTCGTACCCACCGCACAGGGATGATGGCGAACATGACTCCTACTTCTTCCAGCTCTACCGGCTCGCTTGCGGGCGTACGCGTCATCGATCTGACCCGGGTGATCTCCGGCCCCTTCTGTACCCAGATCCTCGGCGACCACGGTGCCGACGTGATCAAGATCGAGCCGCCCGGCAAGGGCGACGTGGTTCGCCAGCAGGGCAATATGGTCGATGGCGAAAGCTGGTACTTCGCCCAGTTCAATCGCAACAAGCGCTCGCTCACCCTCGATCTGCGCAGCGACGAAGGCAAGCAGATCCTGCATCGGCTGCTCGAGGATGCCGACGTGCTGGTGGAGAATTTCCGCCCCGGGGTGCTGAGCAAGATGGGGCTCGACGACGACACCCTGCGCGAGCGTTACCCCCGGCTCGTGGTGGGGCGCATCAACGGTTTCGGCTCCAGCGGGCCCTATCGCGACCGCCCGGCCTACGACTTCATCGCCCAGGCCATGAGCGGCTTCATGGGCGTCAACGGCAGCGCCGATGGCGAGCCGATGCGGGCGGCACCGCCGATCAGCGACATGGTGGCCAGCCAGAACCTGGCCTTCGGCATCTGTGCGGCCCTGGTGCGCCGCGCCACCACGGGGCGGGGCGATATCGTCGAGACGGCCCTGACCAACGGTCTGATCGCCATGATGGGTTACCTGGCGGCGGAGTACTTCGCCACCGACCGCGTGCCGGCCCGCACCGGCAACGATCACCCCATGCTCTATCCCTACGGGCTGTTTACCGCCCGTGATGGCGAGGTGGCGATCGCGCCGAGCAACGACACCATGGTCGAGCGCTTCCTCGGCGCCCTGGACATGCTGCACCTGCTCGAGGACGAGCGCTTCGCCGACAATCGCCGGCGCATGGCCAACCGCGAGGCGCTGCGCGAGATACTCAATGCCATCATCGTGACGCGCCGGGTCGACGAGTGGATCGAGCACTTCAATCACGCGGGGGTCCCCTGCGGACGCGTGCATGACCTGCGCGAGACCTTCGATGACCCCCAGGTGCAGGCCCAGGAGATGCGCCTGGAGCTGACCCAGGCCTCCGGCCGGGTGCCCGTCACCGGCTTTCCGGTCAAACTGCGCGAGGCGCCCGCGAGCCTCTACTACCCGGTGCCTAAGCTCGGGGAGCATACCGACGAGCTGCTGGCCGAACTGGGCATCGAGGGCGATGAGCTGACGACCCTGCGGGAGCGTCGCGTGATTTAAGGCAGTAGAGCCGCGGGCAGGCCGGTCGTGCCTGCCATAACAACAAGCAGAAGGAGCACACCAATGCGTACCGTCAAGAAAGGGGGCCTCGGCCTTGTCGCCGCCACGCTGGCAGGCGTCGGGTTCGCCATCAGCGCGCCGGCCCAGGCGCTGCCGATCAGCGAATGCATCGCGCCGGCCGACCCGGGTGGCGGCTGGGACTTTACCTGTCGCTCGGTCGGCAAGCTGTTGCTGGAGCTGGACCTCGTGGAAAGCCCGGTGCAGATCACCAACATGCCGGGCGGCGTGGGGGCGGTGGCCTTCGCCAACGTCGAGAGCAGCCGGGCCGACGACAGCGACCTGGTGGTGGCCACCAGCACGGTTGGCGTGACCCAGATCGCCCAGGGCAAGTATCCCGGTGGCGCCGATACCATGCGCTGGCTGGCCATGCTGGGCACCGATGTGGGGGTCATCCTGGTCGATGACGAGAGCGAGTACGAGAGCCTCGAGCAGCTGTTGACCACCCTGGTCGAGGATTCGGGCGCCCTGGCCGTGGCCGGCTCCAGTGGGGCCGGTGGCTGGGATCATATCCGTGCCCTGATGCTGGCCAAGGAGGCGGGCATGCCCAATGAACAGATCGGCAACCTGCGCTGGGTGCAGTTCGACGGCGGCGGTCCCGCGGTGACCCAGATGATGGGCGGCCACGTCGACGTGGTCTCCACCGACCTGGGCGAGATCGCCGGTTTCATCGAGTCCGGCGATGTACGCGTGCTGGCGGTGCTCTCCGAGGAGCCGCTGCCCGCTCCCTTCGATGATCTGCCCACCGCCGCCTCCCAGGGCTATGACGTGGCCGGCTACAACTGGCGCGGCTTCTATACCGGTGGCGAGGTCTCCGATGAGGACTATGCCGCCATGGTCGATGACCTGAAGTCCCTCTACGACAGCGAGGAGTGGAAGGCGGTGGCCGAGCAGAATGGCCTGGTGCCGCTATGGCGAGGTGGCGATGAGTTCAACGGCTTCGTGCTGGAAACCATCGACCAGGTGGAGTCCATTTCGCGAGAGATCGGAGTCATCGAGTGAAAGAGGGGGGCGGGGCGGTCGGTGATCGTATCACCGGGGTAGTGCTGTTGTTGGTGGCAGCGGTTGCCTGGTGGCTGTCCCACGACTACACCAGCGGTTTCGGGCAGACGATAGGGCCGGGGGCCTTCCCGCGTCTGGTCAGCGTGCCCCTGGGGCTGTTGTCGCTCTA
Source organism: Halomonas sp. LES1 (assembly GCF_031846005.1). Taxonomy (NCBI): domain Bacteria; kingdom Pseudomonadati; phylum Pseudomonadota; class Gammaproteobacteria; order Oceanospirillales; family Halomonadaceae; genus Halomonas; species Halomonas sp. LES1. Next base: position 66,554 of record NZ_JAVRGC010000004.1, on the reverse strand, counting down.
CTTGATCGCCCGCCCGGGAGTGAATCAGCGCTGGCCGGAACGGTCGGCGCTGCTCCGCCAGCTTAGCCTGCTGGTCCTGCTGATGGTCTATGCGGGACTGATTCAGCCGCTGGGCTTTCTGCCTACCGCCCTGCTGACCGTGACCCTGATGATCCGGCTCTTCGGTGCCAGCTGGCGCCAGGCCCTGCCGTTCGGGTTGCTGCTGACCCTGGGCCTCTATCTTCTCTTCGAATTCGCCCTCGGCATGCCGCTGCCCGACATGCCGGGCATGAACTGGTAAACGCGCCATGGAACTCCTCGCCTTTCTCGCCCAGGGTTTCGCCGTGGCGCTCGAGCCCCAGCACCTGTTTCTGGCGCTGGTGGGTTGCGCGCTGGGCACCCTGATCGGAGCGCTGCCCGGCCTCGGGCCGGTCAACGGGGTGGCGCTGATGATCCCGCTCACCTTCAACTTCAGCCTCTCGGCCACGGCCGCGCTGATCCTGCTGGTCAGCATCTACTACGGCTGCATGTATGGCGGCCGTATCAGCTCCATCCTGCTCAATATCCCCGGCGACGAGCCGGCCATGATGACCACCCTGGATGGCTTTCCCATGGCGCAGCAGGGCCGTGGCGGTGAGGCGCTGGGGCTGACCGGTGTCGCCTCCTTCATCGGCGCCCTGGTGTCGACGGTGGGTCTGGTGCTGTTCGCCCCGGTGCTGGTGGATTTCGCCATCCGCTTCGGTCCGGCCGAGTACTTCGCGCTGTTCGTGCTGGCCTTCGCCACCATCGGTGGGGTGACCGGGGGGCACCTGGCGAAGAGTTTCCTGGCCGCCTGCCTGGGACTGCTGCTGGGCACCGTGGGCATCGATGCGGTCAGCAGCGTGCCCCGCTACACCTTCGGCTGGTATGAGCTCTACGATGGCATCGACTTCATCGTGGCGCTGGTGGGACTGTTCGCCATCTCCGAGTGCCTGGTGTTCCTGGAGGATAGCCATCAGGGGCGCAAGCCCACCATGTCTCTGGGCTCGGCCCTGCCGGGTGTGCGCACCGCCTGGCGCTGCCGTGGCACTATCGGGCGCAGCTCGGTGCTGGGTTTCATCGCCGGCGTGCTGCCGGGAGCGGGGGCGGCGCTGGGCAGCTTCCTCTCCTATACCCTGGAGCGGCGCTGGCAGGGCGCGCGGGGCCATTTCGGCCGCGGCGACCCCCACGGGGTGGCGGCCCCGGAGGCGGGCAATAACGCCGCCGCCGGTGGCGCGCTGATTCCCATGCTGTCGCTGGGCATTCCCGGCAGCGGGACCACGGCCATCCTGCTGGCCCTGCTGCTGTCGATGAATATCACCCCGGGGCCGCTGCTGTTCGAGAACCAGCCCGAGCTGGTATGGGGCCTGGTGGCGGCGCTGTTTATCGGCAACCTGATGCTGCTGGCACTCAATATCCCGCTGGTGGGGCTCTTCGCCCGCGTGCTGCGTGCGCCGGGCTGGTTCCTGATGCCCATGGTGGTCATGGTCGCCTTCGTCGGGGTCTATTCGCTCGGCAACAGCGCCTTCGACCTCTACCTGATGCTGGCCTTCGGCGTGCTGGGCTATGTGCTGCGCAAGCTGGAGATCCCCACGGTGCCGGTGGTGCTGGGGCTGCTGCTGGGGGGACAGATGGAGTACAACCTGCGTCGCGCCATGTCGATCTCCGGGGGCGACTGGAGCATCATCTGGAACAGTGGCATCTCGGTGGGGATCTATCTCTTCGCCATTGCGCTGCTGCTGGGCGGGCTGCTGTTCCACTGGCTGATGAAACGGCGAGTGTAGATCGACGGCAGGGGGGAGAGGGAGTGCTGCCAGGACGAACTGCTCTCCTCTTCGAGCCATGCTCTTCAGATCAACATCTGTGTTTCCCTGCGAGTCGCACCCTCACCGAGGCTTCAACGACTCCAACGAAAAAGGGGCGCCGACATGCCGGCGCCCCTTTCCTATTGGGCCTCGTCCCGCAGGGGGCGAGGCTCGCTTAGCCTTGCGCGAGGGGGCGGGTGCGCGCCTCCAGCCAGGCCAGGGCGTCGCCCTCGAGATGGGGGGCGAGTCGTTCGCGCACCTCGGCGTGGTAGGCGTCGAGCCAGTCGGTCTCGGCGGCGTCGAGCAGCGCGACGTCGAGGCAGCGGGTGTCGATCGGACACAGGGTCAGCGTCTCGAAGCGCAGGAAGTCACCGAAGTCGCTCGCCTCGCCCGGCCGGTTGGCGACCAGGTTCTCGATGCGCACCCCCCACTGCCCCGGCCGATACACCCCGGGCTCGATGGAGGTGATCATCCCCGCACGCATGGCGGTGTGGGGCGCCACCGGCGCGCCGGCGCTGATCACCTGGGGCCCCTCGTGGACGTTGAGAAAGTAGCCCACGCCGTGGCCGGTTCCGTGACCGTAGTCGCGGCCGGTGGCCCATAGCGGTGCCCGGGCGATGGCGTCCAGGCGGGGCGCGGCGATGCCCTGTGGGAACTGGGCCCGGGAGAGGGCGATGGTGCCCTTGAGCACCAGGCTGCAGTCCTCGCGCTGGGCCGCCGAGACCTCGCCTACCGGCACCATGCGAGTGATGTCGGTGGTGCCACCGTGGTACTGGCCGCCGGAGTCGATCAGCAGCAGGCCGTCGCCCTCGATCACCGCATGGGCCTCGGGCGTGGCCCGGTAGTGGGGCAGGGCGCCGTTGGCGTTGAAGGCGGCGATGGTGTTGAAGCTCTCGCTGACGAAGTGCGCATCCCGGGCGCGCTCCTCGCGCAGCCGCGTCTCCACGTCCAGCTCGGTGACCCGCTCGCCGCGCGAAAGCGCCTGCTCCAGCCAGGCGAAGAAGCGGCACAGGGCGGCCCCGTCGGCCTCCATGGTGCGACGCACATGGGCCAGTTCCTGGTCGGTCTTGCACCCCTTGTCCAGGGTGCTGGGCTGGAAGGCCTCGACCACCGTCATCTCGGCGGGTAGTGCCTGGCGGGTGCCCAGGGTCAGCCTGGCCGGGTCGAGCAGCACGCATGACTCGGCGGGCAGGGCGGCGAGATGCGCGCGCCAGTCGTCGTAGGGAGCGATGTCGATGCCGTCGGCGGCCAGCGCCGCCTCGAGCTCGGCCTCGACGGTGCCGGGGGCGACGAACAGGGTCGCCGTCTCCCGGCCGACCAGCAGATGGGCGAGGAACACCGGGTTGTAGGCGACGTCGTCGCCGCGCAGCTGGGTCAGCCAGGCGATGTCGTCCAGGGTCGAGATCGGGTGCCAGTCGGCACCCTGCTCGGTCATGGCCGCGCGCACCCGCGCCAGGCGCTCGGGGCGCGTCTCGTCCCGGAAGGCGGCGGGCTGGGCGTAGAGCGGCTGGGCCGGCAGCGCCGGTCGCCCCGGCCAGATGGCGTCGAGCAGGTCCAGGTCACCGCGCTGGGCGATGCCGACGGGGCCGAGAATCTCCTCCATCTGGCTGGCGTGGGCCAGGGCGACCACCTGGGCATCGTAGCCAACGGTGGCACCGGCCGGCAGGCGCTCGGCCAGCCACGCCATGGGCGCCGTGGCCTGGCCCTGAACCAGTTTCATCATGGCGATGCCGCTGCCCGCCAGCTGAGCCTCGGCCTGCACGAAGTAACGGCTGTCGACCCACATTCCGGCGGCCTCCTGGGTCACCACCAGGGTGCCCACCGAGCCGTCGAAGCCGGAGAGCCAGGCGCGGCCGGCCCAGTGCTCGGGCAGGTACTCGGAGTTGTGGGGGTCGGAGGAGGGCAGCCACCAGGCGTCGATGGCGTGCTCGCGCATGGCGGTGCGCAGGGCGGCGAGTCGATCCGCGGGCGTCGAGAGGGCGTGGCTCATGTCAGGCTCCAGAGGTCGAGGAGGAGGAAGAGGTGGCGGTGGTGCGCTGGCCGCCCTTGAGCATGCGGCCGATCAGCGGTGTCAGCAGCGCCAGAACCAGGGCACAGAGTACCAGTGCCACGGCCGAGCGGCCGAACAGTGCCGGCAGCTCGGTGAGCTTGTCGGCGCTGACGTTGCCGCCGATCAGGCCGGCCACCAGGTTGCCCAGCGCCAGGGAGGTGAACCACAGGCCCATCAGCTGGCCGCGGATGCGCTGGGGCGCCAGGGTGCTCATGGTGGAGAGGCCCACCGGGCTCAGGCACATCTCGCCGAGGGTCAGCAGCAGCAGACTGGCGGTGATCCACAGCGGCGAGACCAGGCCGTCGCCGACCAGCACCTGGCGGGCGGCGAGCATCATCAGGCCGAAGCCCGCGGCGGCGAACAGCAGCCCCATCACGAACTTGGTGGCGCTGCCCGGCTCCAGTCCGCGGCGGCCCAGGGCCGGCCACAGCCAGCCGAACAGCGGGCCGAGCAGAATGATGAAGACGGCATTGAGCGACTGGAACCACACCGTGGGGATCTCCCAGCCGAACAGGGCGCGGTCGGTGTAGTCGTTGGCGAAGAGGTTGTAGGAGGTGGGTTGCTGCTCGAAGGAGGCCCAGAAGAAGGCCGAGGCGACGATCAGCAGGAAGGCCACCACCACCCTGGCGCGCTCCCGGGCGTCGAGGCCGGCGAAGGCCATCAGGTAGACGAAGAAGCCCAGGGCGCAGACGATGATCACGCTGGTCATGGCCTCGGCGATCGCCACCGGCTCGAGCCGGATCACGCCGACGGCCGCGAGCGCCACCAGGGCGGCGCCGAGGATCGACAGCCCCGAGACCGCCAGGCCCACGCCGCGACGCTTGACCGCCGGGGCGTCCCAGCTGGCCTCGCGACCGCGCTCGGCGTCGGCGCGGCGCATGGCGGGGATCGCCCACAGGCGGAAGATCAGCAGAGCCGCCAGCATGCCCAGGCCGCCGATGCCGAAGCCCCAGTGCCAGCCGCCGCTCTCGATCAAGAGGCCGGTCATCAGCGGGGCCAGCAGGGCTCCCAGGTTGATGCCCATGTAGAAGATCGCGAAGCCGCCGTCGCGACGAGCATCCTCCTCCTCGTAGAGGCTGCCCACCATCACGGTGATGCAGGTCTTGAACAGCCCCGAGCCGAGCACGATCAGCAGCAGGCCGACGAAGAAGGCGCTGGCACCCCACAGCGCCGAGAGGGCGATGGCCAGATGGCCCAGGGCGATCAGGATCGAGCCATACCAGACGGCGCGGCGCTGACCCAGCCAGTTGTCGGCCAGCCAGCCGCCGGGCAGGGCGGAGAGGTAGATGGCACCGGCGTAGATGCCGACGATGGCCGCGGCATCCTCGCGGCTGAAGCCGAGACCGCCCTCGGCGAGGCCGGCGGCCATGAACAGCACCAGCAGCGGGCGGATGCCGTAGTAGGAGAAACGCTCCCACATCTCGGTGAAGAACAGTGACCCGAGCGGTCGGGGGTGGCCGAAGAAGCCGCGATCCCCTCGGGATGTCGCGGCGGGAGCATCGGAAGTCGAGGTCATGAAGCGTCTGCCTTGTCAGGTGTTTGTGGCGTTGGGGCCGCGTCGAGCGGGATGCTGCCAGGCGAGCCTGCGGTCTGGCTCCGCCCTTGCCTGGTGTTCTTGCTGAATGACGCGGTCTGGGTAGACGATTCTATGGAAATTCGTTAGTAGGCGAAACGATATTGATTGGTCGCGGTGCATCACGATGGCCAGGTTGCATCCGCCGGTGCCAGAATGGGGCTTCCAAGGAGAGATTGCCCATGACGCAGATGAGTTGGGAGCGGCTGCTCGATCCGGGGCGGCTACATGACCGGCGCGGCGCGCGCCCCGGGAACGGCCGCGGTGAGATCGGCCGCAGCCCCTTCCACAAGGATCACGACCGGATCGTCTTCGCCGGCTCCTTCCGGCGGCTGGGGCGCAAGACCCAGGTGCACCCGCTGACCGACAATGACCACATCCATACACGGCTGACCCACTCGCTGGAGGTTGGCTGTGTGGGGCGCTCGCTGGGCATGATCGTCGGCGAGGGGCTGAGCGGCCGGCTGCCGGCATGGATCACACCGGCCGACCTGGGTGTGATCGTGCAGGCCGCCTGCCTCGGTCACGATATCGGCAATCCGCCCTTCGGCCATGCCGGGGAGTACGCCATCCGCGACTGGTTCAAGCGCGCCGAGGCCGATGGCAAGGGGTTGCTCGAGGGGCTGTCACCCCTGGAGCGCGAGGATCTGCTGACCTACGAGGGCAATGCCCAGGGCTTCCGGGTGGTTACCCAGATCGAGTACAACCAGTTCCGTGGCGGCATGCGCCTGACCACGGCGACCCTGGGGACCCTGCTCAAGTATCCCTGGACGGTGGAACATGGCGGAGCGGCGGGCAAGTTCAGCTGCTATCAGAGCGAGCGTGAGCTGCTGGTCGAGGTGGTCGAACGACTGGGGCTGTTGCCCAGGGGTGAGGGGCGCTGGTGCCGCCACCCACTGGCCTGGCTGGTCGAGGCCGCCGACGATATCTGCTATGCCCTGCTCGACCTGGAGGATGGCCTGGAGATGGACATCCTGCGCTATGACGAAGTCGCCGAGATCCTGATCCAGATCGCCGGTGGGGCTCCGAGCGACTACACCGCCATGCAGCGCCAGGGGGTCTCCCAGCGTCGGCGCATCGCGGCCCTGCGTGGAGCGGCCATGGAGCGCGCGGTCAACGACGTGGGGGCGGTGTTCGTGCAGCATGAGGCGGAACTGCTGGGGGGGCGACTGCAGGCAGACCTGCTGGAATTGTGTCATCCCGATCTGGACTGGGGGGTGAAGGCGGCCAAGCAGCTGGCCCGGGAGCGCATTTTCCAGAACGAGCGCAAGGCCAAGCTCGAGATCGGGGCCTACACCACCCTGGGCATCCTGCTCGAGGCCTTTATCGGTGCGGCCCATGAGCTGCACTACACCGGCAGGTCGACCTTCAAGCACCAGCGGGTGCTGGCGCTGATCGGCGAGAATACGCCGCGCTCCTCATGGAGCCTCTACGACAGTTATCGACGCATGCTCGACTTTATCGGTGGCATGACCGATCACTATGCCGTGGACCTGGCCCAGGAGATGGGAGGGCGGCTGCGCGGGGATTGAGTCGACTCGGCGGACCCCGTTACTCGCCTGGTACCTGGCTCGCTCCGGCATGCTCGAGCAGGGTGGCGATGACCGCATCGTGGGTGGCGGCATCGAAGTCGCCGGGACAGAGTTCGGCCAGGCGGCTGGCCAGCTGGTCGCCGCTGGCCACCAGCAGGTCGTCGGGTCCCTGGCTGGCGTCCACCTGCCAGCCGGGAAGGGTCAACACGCCCATCACCGGTACCGTGCGGCCGGTGCGTGAGCTCAGCCACTCGGCCATCCAGCGCGCCAGGTCGCGGGTCTTGTTCAGCGGTGTGCGCTCGCTCCAGCCCGGGAAGCGCAGCCGCGAGGGCTCTACCACGAGCCGGTACTGCTCTTCTCCGGAGGGGGTAAAGGGGCGGGAGCGGGCTCGGGTCTCCACCACGAAGACGCCACAGGGTGTGACCACCACGTGGTCGATGCGTGTATCGGCCGCCGGCACATCGTGAAAGACGTAGAAGGGGTGGGCCTCCGGGCGCACCAGCCGTTCCAGCTCCTGGCCGACTGCCAGTTCGCAGGCCAGCCCCAACTTGAGGCGGCGTATGCGCTGGAAGTCACGCATCAGTCGAAAGCTGAAGGTCAGCACCAGTAGGGTGCTCAGCGCTCCGTAGAAGGCCCACTCCACCCAGATCTGTTCCGTGGCAAGGAGCATGCGGCCCATACCATAGACCAGCGGGGCAAGCGTGATGATGGGGCCCAGGGCACCACTCAGGTAGAGTCCGGCGAAGGCGTCGTCGAGACGGTCGCGCAGCTGCTGGCCGGGCTCACGCAGCGGTTGGGCATCGAAGGGGGAGTGCACCCGTGCATCATGGAGGTTGCGAAGCGCCACGACGATTCCCCCCATGGCGGCGAGGGGAAACAGGAAGATCAGGGGTAGCAGGTATTCCAGCCAGGCCATCGGGATTCCTTGCTAGGGGGGAAGCGGCGAGAGGTGGCCCATTCTAGACAACCTGCCCCGCGTGGGGCCATGCTCTGTTTGGCGCAGACAGCGAGGCATCAGGATGACGGCAGCACAGGTGAAACCCGAGACCAGCGAGGCAAATCTGGCGGCACTCGTCGAATTTGTCGAGCGCCATCCACGGCTGGCGGTTCTCGGTGGCGCCGGCATCAGCACCGCCAGTGGCATTCCCGATTATCGCGACGCCGCCGGCGAGTGGAAACGCTCGCCGCCCATGGAGCATCGCCAGTTCATGGGCAGTCATGCCGCTCGGCAGCGCTACTGGGCCCGCGCCCTGGTGGGCTTTCGCACCCTGGATGAGGCGCGGCCCAATGCGGCGCACCAGGCCCTGGCGCGACTCGAGAGCCTGGGGCATGTTCGCGGGATGATCACCCAGAACGTGGATGGCCTGCATCAGCGCGCCGGCTCGCGGCGGGTGATCGACCTGCATGGTCGCGCCGACCGGGTGCGCTGCATGGGATGCGACGCCAGCCGCATGCGTCATGCCCTGCACGCGGAGCTCGAGAGCCTCAATCCGCGCTGGACGACCCTCGGCGCGGCCACTGCACCGGACGGGGATGCCGATCTGGAAGCGGATTTCTCCGCCTTCCGGGTGCCCGAATGCTCGCGCTGCGGCGACGGTATCTGGAAGCCCGATGTGGTGTTCTTCGGTGACAGCGTGCCGCGTGGCGTGGTCGAGCGCGCCTTCGCTCTGATCGAGGAGTGTGATGCCCTGCTGGTGGTGGGTTCCTCGCTGATGGTCTATTCGGGCTTTCGCTTCGCACGCGCCGCGGCCCGGCAGGGCAAGCCCATCGCCTGCCTCAACCTGGGGCGTACCCGTGCCGACGACCTCTATACCCTGAAGGTGGCGGCCCCGGTAGACGCCTCGCTCGGGGCGCTGGTCGAGCGGCTGGAAGCCCGGCTTGCCGAGGGGCGCCTCAACCGCCGGCCAGCTTGACCGTGTAGCCGCGGGTCTCGAGCTCCGCCTTGAGTGTCTCGCGGTGGTCGCCCTGGATCTCGATCACCCCCTCCTTGACGGCGCCGCCGGTGCCGCAGCGCTTCTTCAACAGCTTGGCCAGACGCTTGAGATCGGCCTCGGGCAGTGGCACGCCGCTGATGGTGGTGACGCCCTTGCCCTTGCGGCCGCTGGTCTCGCGGCGAATCCGCACGATGCCGTCGAGTTCGGCAAGGCGTGCCTGTTCCGCCTGCTCGGCACAGCGACAGTCGGCGACGGGTTGGCGGCAGTCGGGGCAGGTCTCGCCATGCTCGGTGGAGTAGACGAGACCGCGCAGCTGGTCCTGGAGTGATGACATGATGTGGCTCCCGGGGTGGGTGGCTTCAGGCCGGGATGATAGCGGCTGTGGCCGCGACCTGCATGGCCCTCAGTGCATGGCGGTGCGTGCGTCCAGGTCGCGTGAGAGGCGCGATACCACCGAGGGGAGCTGGAACATGCTGGTGATCATGATGGCGCCCTCGGGCGTGATTTCCGCATCGGAGAAGCGGTTGAGGTGAACGACCAGCATGCCGGCATCGAGGGCCGCTTTGACGCCGACCACCGAATCCTCGATGGCCAGGCAGTGGTGGGGGGAGTAGCCCATCCTCTGTGCCGCGTGCAGGTAGAGGCAGGGGTCCGGTTTCCAGCAGTTGGCGGTGTAGGCGCTGAACAGATGGTCGCCGAACAGGGTGTCCAGGCCGGTAGCCACCAGGGAGGTACGGATCTTGTTCTCGGGCCCGTTGGAGACCACGCCCATGGGGAAGGTCGACAGGGCCGCCAGTGCTTCGGTGGCACCCTCGATGGGAATGAGCTCTGTCGCCAGACGCCGGTCGAGGTTGGCTCGCATGCTGGTTTCCAGTGGCTCGAGCACCTTGGGATCGACGCTGCCATGGCGGCTCTCCAGCTCGGCGACGATGCGTCGGAAGCGCGCCCCGCGGAACTCGCCGATATAGTCGGTGGCCTGGAACGGCAGGCCCACGGCGTTCAGTGCCGTGGCCATCTCGTCGGCGAGCAGCGGCTCGCTATCGACCAGGGTGCCGTCGCAGTCGAAGAGCAGGCAGAGTGGATGTGCCATCACCGGGCCTCACGAGGAAACAGGGCGTTATAGATCCATTGTTACAGATGTCTGGGCTCCCTGCCCATTATTAAAGCCCAGTTACGCTGATTTTTGAACACTGTTCATAAATATCCCGAAAAACCGGATGTCACGGGGGCACGGCGCTGGTATTCGCGGTCCTCGCGGCCACCCACCTATACTGACGACGCGTCTCGGTCAGGAGTGGGCCAATGAATTTCGAACGTGTCGTCTTCGGTTTTTTCATCATCCTCACCCTGAGCCTCAATGCCGCCTTCGTCGCGCATGGCCTCGAGGCGGCAGCGCATCATAATGTGTGGATTCTCACCCTTGCCATCATCGCCAACCTGGTGGCGATCGGTCTGAAGCTGGGGGATCGCTCCGAGACCGGCGCCTTGTTGTTGGCATCCGGGCTGGTGGCGGGGGCCCTGCTGATCACGGCGCGTATCATCTGGATCGTCACGGTGCCCAGTGGCTGGGGCGTGCCGGAAGCGGGCGCCATGGCCGATATCATCTCGATCGCCAGGGGGGCGCTGGTGGCGAATATCATCGCAACGGCGATTCTGGTCGGCGATACGCTGCTCTCGCGGCGCTAGTTGAGCGAACGGGCCGATGACGACCACTTCCGATCTCGACCGTGTAGGAATGATCCTTCTGCGCTACATGCGCCGGCCGCTGTTCGTGCTGCTCTTCGTCTATTCGGTGGGGATCATCGGCATGGTCCTGATGCCGGGGCGGGTCGTCGATGGTGAAACGACCCATATGGACCTCTTCCACGCCTTCTATTTCTTTACCTACACGGCGACCACGACCGGCTTCGGCGAACTACCCAACGGTTTCAGCGATGAACAGCGCCTGTGGACGATCTTCTGCCTCTATACCGGTGCCATCGCCTGGTTCTATGCGATTGGATCGCTGATCAACCTGGTTCAGAACCCCCACTTCATCCAGTCCATGGATGGCTTCCGGTTCGCGCGCAAGGTCAGGCGCAACGCGGAGCCTTTCGTCATCCTGTGCGGTTTCGGTGATGCCGGCAGTCTGCTTGCCCGGGGACTGAGCGACCATCGCATGCGAGCGGTGATTCTCGATGTGGACCCGGAGCGCATCAAGGCGCTGGGGGTACGCGACTACACGGTGGCGATGCCGGGGCTCTGCGCGGATGCCAGTGCGCCCAAGCATCTCCTGGCGGCAGGGGTCGAGCACCCCGCCTGTCGGGCCCTGGTGACGCTGACCAACGATGACGATACCAATCTCAAGATTGCGGTGATGGCACGGCACCTCAATCCACGGCTGCGGGTCATCTGCCGTTCCACCTCGACGCGTCATGGCGCCACGCTACGAGCGCTGGACAATGTCACGGTGGTCGATCCCTTCATGATCTTCGCGCAGCTTCTCTACTGGGTGATCGCACGCTCCGAGCTCCATAACCTCAATGCGTGGTTTGTCGGCGCAACCGGCGTGACACTTGGCGCGCCGTTGCGGGTGCCCCAGGGGGAGTGGATCCTGTGCGGGTTCGGCCGAATGGGCCACCGGATCCATCGTTGTCTCCATGACCATGGCATCGGCGTCCGCGTTATCGATCCGGGCGAGGGAAGTGATGAGACGGAGACGGAAGGGGATCCGGTGTTGGCCCAGGCCGACCACTCGGCGCTGGAGGCGGCCGGTATCGGAGACGCTGCCGGTATCGTTGCCGCGATGAATCGCGATGCCGACAATCTCAGTACGCTGCTGTCGGTCAATGAGCTCAACCCCGATGTGTTCCGCATCGTGCGTCAGAACAGCCATGCGAATCAGGTGGTCTTCGACGCCGCAAGGACCGATCTGGTCCTTCAGCACAGCCTGACAACGGCGCGTCGCATCCTGAAGCTGCTGATCTCGCCGCTGATCCAGGAGTTGATCGACTGGCTGGCGCAGCGGGAGCCGACCCGGACGGAGGCCCTGGTGGCTCGACTGCAGGCGGCCGTCGGTGACGAACCCCCACACCTGTGGTCGGTCAGACTGAACCCGGACGAGGCGCCGGCCGTGACCCGACTCCTGAGCGAGGAGGGCGTGGTCACGCCCGGAGCCCTGTGTCGTGATGCGCGCGCCTTCTCCCAGGCGCTACCGTGCGAAATGCTGGCCATTCGCCGCGAGGGGCAGTCGATCATGCTACCGGACGCCGACTTTCCCCTCGGGGCGGGGGATGAGCTGCTCTTCTGCGGGGTCCAGGCGGCGGAGCTCATGCTGCAGGCGACGCTCCATAATCCCTATACGCTTCATTATGTCCTGACGGGAGTCGACCCACCGCGAGGCTATGTGTTCACGTGGCTTGCTGATAGGTTTGGGGGGCGTTGCCGTGGCAACACGTCGAACAGCCGGCACCCTCGAACATGACGCTCCAGGCGTGCACAGGGGCGATATCCTTGGGCAGGAGCGCGTTTTCCAGGCCAGTGTCGACTAGCATGAAGCGAGGCCCGGAGCGGTCTTTTCCAGATCGATGACTCCTCCGGTGAGATTCACACCCAGCAGGCGAGGTACGGCATGAAGCAGGACACCCTCTGGTCGCTGGCGGGTTCCGCCGCGGCGGTGGCAGCCAGCATGATGGCCCGCAAGGCGGCGGACAAGGCCTACCAGAAAGAGGTTGGCGACACCCCACCGGCAAACCCCGATGAGCCCGATGTGGAGTGGCGCCAGGCCTTGCTGTGGGGTGCCGCCACCGGCGTGCTGGTGGGAGTCGCCCGGGTGGTGGGCAGGCGTGCCGGGCGCGAGGTCATGCACAGGGCACCTCGTGCCGGCAAGAAGGGGGGAGTGTTGCCCCGGCTAAAGCGCTAGCACGGGTCGAAACGCACTGGGGGAGCGGAGCATGCACAGGCCCGCCCAGGCGCCTCGCCTCGACCAACGGTTGCAAGCGATCAGTTCAGGGTTTTACCGCCTGGCTATCGCGGAAGAGAAAGTAGTCCAGAGCATCGTCGTCCTCGAGGGTCGTGGCCTGAAAGAGCATCTCCTTGATGTTCTCCAGGTGCTGCCACATCGCCTGTTTGGCGCCCGTCGAATCGCGACGGATCAGGGCCTTGAGGATGGCGTCATGATCGTCACACCAGCTATCGAGGGATTCTCGGTTGTCGATACGATCATGGAGCTTCTGCCACAGGGGATTCTTGTCGCGCTGGTACCACAGTTTCTCAACGAGATAGACCAGCACCGCGTTCTGGGTGGCCCGGGCAATTTGGATGTGAAACTGCCTGTCCCACTCGGAGTCCTGGTAGCGCCCTTCGGCGCGTCCCCGGCGGCTGATCTCCATCAGCTCGAGGATGTCGTTCTTGGTGATCTGGGCGGCGGCGAAGCCGGCGATCTGACTTTCGATGACCTGCCTCGCCTGAAGCATCTCGAAGGGGCCGGCACTCAGCGCCTCCTCCTCTTCCTCTTGAATCGGCGATGTCGGAAAGGTGGGTGCTCCGGCCAGAGAAGAAAGGACATAGATACCTGACCCCTTCCGTACTTCCACTAACCCCTCTAGCTCCAGCATGATCAGGGCCTCACGCACCACCGTGCGGCTGATATCGAGCTCTTCGGCGATGTCGCGCTCAGCTGGCAGTCGTTCTCCGACACGATACTGGCCGTCGAGGATACGCTCTCTGAGCTTGAGCCCGACCTTCTGGTAAAGACGTTTGGGTTCGGGGGTCATCATGGCTGTGTCCATAGCAAGTCGATTACGATCGTTTCGGATGTCACGCTAGCCCCAGAAGCCTCGGCAGCAGGAGGCTCAGCGAGGGCAGGAAGGTGACGGCCAGTAGCATGACGATCAGCGCCAGGTAGAAGGGCATCAGGGGCTTGATAAGGTGTTGAATCTTTACGCCCGAGACGGAGCAGCCCACGAACAGCGCACTGCCTACCGGCGGAGTACACAGACCAATGCACAGGTTGAAGACCATCATGATCCCGAAATGAATCGGGTCTATGCCCAGGTCGGTGGCGACTGGCAGCAAGATCGGCGTAAAAATCAGTACCGCAGGGGTCATGTCCATAAACACGCCCACAATGAGGAGTGTCAGGGTGATCATCAGCATGATGATAATCGGATTTTCCGAGATGCCCAGCAGGAAATCACTGATTGCGAAGGGAATGCCCGCATTGGTCATTGCCCAGGACATACCGGTGGAGAAACCGACCAGCATCAGCACTATGGAGCTGGTGACCACGGATTCCAGGATCAGAGAAGGCAGCTGACGTATGCTGACCTGACGATAGACCAGCACTGACAGAATGAAAGTATAGACAACGGCGATGGCCGAGGCTTCGGTAGCCGTGAAGACGCCCGCCAGAATGCCGCCAATGACGATGACGACCATCATCAGGCTCGGAATGGCGTCCAGCACCGCCTTGAGGACATGAGCCCGCGTTGGCTTGGGCTCCAGGGGGTAATTACGGCGTTTGGCAATGATACCGGCGGTCACCATGACCGCCAGCCCCATCAGGATGCCGGGGATATAGCCGGCCACGAAGAGTGCCGCTACCGAGACGCCACCGGCACTCAGTGAGTAGACGATTAACACGTTGGAAGGGGGGATGAGCAGTCCCGAGATGCAGGAAGAGACGTTGATGGCGGTGGAGTAGGCTGGGTCATAGCCGGCCTTCTTCTGTATAGGGGCCAGGGTGCCACCGACGGCAGCGGCAGATGCTACGGCAGAGCCTGAAATCGAGCCGAACAGCATGTTGGAGAGCACATTCACATGTCCGAGGGAACCTGGTAGCCGGCCGCCGAGCACCAGCGCCAGATTGATCAGGCGCATGGCGATTCCGCCATTGCTCATAAGGGTGCCTGCCAGAATGAAGAAGGGGATCGCCAGCAGCGAGAAACTGTCCAGGCCGGCAGCGAGCCGCTGGGCGACAACACCGATGGCGATGTCGGTGGGCATCATCATAGCGGTCGAAATGACCGTGGCGATGCCGATAGAAAAGGATACGGGAATGCCCAGAAAGACCAGCAGCAGAAAGCTCCCGAACAGGGCGATAGCGACATTGGCGTCCATCAGAGGCTCTCCTTCCGGGAATTATCAGGATTGGGTGGATGGAGGCACTTTTTGGCGTTGTCGATAACAAAGAGAGCGCTGTAGTAGATCATGAAGATTCCGCTGATAGGCAGAGCGAGATAGACATAGCCCATGGGTATCCGCATGACCGCCGATACCTGTCCACGCATCAATACCTTGTCGACGAGTTCGATGCCGCCCTGCAGAACCACGACATAGGCGAATATCAGAATGGCAAGATTAATCAGGATCTCGACCACATATCGTGGGCGACCCGCGAGACTTCCTGAGATCAGGTCGATGGAGAGGTGGCGCTGCAGGCCTACCGTATAGGCGCCGCCGAGCAGTCCGACCCACATCATCAGGAAGCGTGCTGCCTCGCTGGTAAAGGTACTGGGAGCATTGAGGACATAGCGGCTAAAGACTTGCCAGACGACACAGACCACTAGAGCGGACATCACCAGGATGCAGAAGGTACCGATGGCAAGATCCGGGGGGCGCTTCCAGGACGCGATATTCATTGAGTATCTCTCGGGATTCATGGCGGCAGAAATGACACAGGGGCGAGTCTTGGCTCGCCCCTGTCACGATCGACCCTCGGGTTATTCACCGGCGGCGAGGATACGATCGAGCAGACCTCCGTGCTGGGTGTTCGCACGGAAGTCGTCGAGCATCGGCGCGACGGCCTCCTGGAAGGGGGTCTTGTCGACCTCCACGAATGTCGCGCCCATCTCAACGGCATGGGCACGCGCCTCGGCATCCACTTCGTTCCACAGCTTCTGCTGGTAGGCCTCGGAGCTAGCCACCGCCTGCATCAGAAGCTCGGTCTGCTTCTCGTCGAGGCTGGCCAGCGTGCTGGTCGAGATCAAAAGGAAATCGGGCACCGAGGTGTGCTCATCTTCCGAGAAGTAGCCGGCCTGCTCCAGATGGCGGGTCTGCACATAGGAGGGCACATTGTTCTCGGCCCCGTCGACCACGCCCTGCTGCAGAGCGGTATAGACCTCGCCGAAGGGAATAGGCGTCGCCGAGGCACCGAGCAGCTCCATCATGCGGATGGTGGTTGGGCTATCCTGAACGCGGATTTTCATGCCCTGGAGGTCGGCGGGGCTTTCGATCGGCTTGTCGGCGTAGAAGCTGCGGTTGCCCGCTACATAGGCGCCGATGGCAACGAAACCTTTGTCCTCGGTAGACGCCATGATCTCATCACCGATTTCGCCATAGACCACCTCGTTGAAGTGGTCCTGATCATTGAACAGGTATGGCAGGTTGAACACCGAGTAGACGTCGGCAAAGGGTTCCAATGCACTGCCGGACCCCTTTGTCATGTCCAGGGCGCCATTCTGCATCAGTTCGGTGGTCTCGCGCTGACTACCCATCTGGCTGTTGGGGAAGATACGCACGGTCATGGCGCCGTCAGACAGCTCCTCGAGCTCCTCAGCCATATGTGCAAAGGCGCGATGCACTACATGCGAGGTGTCCAGGTTATGGGCAAGACGCAGGTTGGCTGACTCCACGGCCAGGGCCTGGCCGGCAGCGATCGTAAGCGGCAAGGCGAACAGCGCCTGCTTGAAGCATGATGATTGGGCCATGTGTTCCTCTCTCGTTTCTTGTCGAGGCTGGGCAAGAGCTCCGCCGCTGCGGGAGGTGGAGGCCTACCCCTGTGAGTAACCGTACTGCCCAAATCACAGAAAGGGACAGCGATGCATAAAGTGGGCTAACCAGTTATCGGTGAAAATACGACTTTAGCCTATATTTGGTGAGCCGGTGTTGACAACTGGTTGGGCCAAAATGAGTATGCCAGCATAATCCACCATCCTGGCGAAAGTGGTTAGTCACGGGTGAGTGATCCATCACAAGACTCCAAGGTGATAAGTCATGGGCCAGTTCCTGACGGACGACTTCCTGCTCGATACCGAGATGGCGCGCCGCCTCTATCATGGCCATGCCGCCGATCAGCCGATCTTCGATTACCACTGCCACTTATCCCCGGCCGATATCGCCAGTGATCATCGCTTCGCGAACCTCACCGAGATCTGGCTGAAGGGCGATCACTACAAGTGGCGGGCACTACGCTGGAATGGTGTGGCAGAGCGCCTTATCACCGGTGATGCCAGCGACCTCGAGAAGTTTAGAGCCTGGGCGGCCACCGTGCCCCAGACGTTGGGCAACCCGCTTTACCACTGGACGCACCTGGAACTGCGTCGACCGTTCGGCATCACCGACACCCTGCTGTCGAGCGAGACCGCCGATGACATCTGGGCACGGGGCAACGCCCTGCTGGCCGAGCCCGGGTTCTCGGCCCGTGGCATCCTCGAGCAGATGAAAGTGCGGATGGTGGGCACCACCGACGATCCCGCCGACGACCTGCGCCATCATGCGGCGATCGCCGCCGATGAAAGCTTCGACGTCAAGGTACTGCCTAGCTTCCGTCCCGACCGTGCCTTCAAGCTGCAGGCCGAGGGCTATGTCGAGTACCTGGACAAGCTGGGCCGTACCGCCGACGTCGAGATCACCGACATGGCTTCGCTCTATCGGGCGCTGGAGAAGCGGTTGGACCACTTCGCCACTCACGGCTGCCGGATCGCCGACCATGGCCTCGACCAGGTGGTCTACGGCGAGGCCAGCGAGCAGGAATTGAACGCCATCCTGCAGAGGCGCCTGGCGGGCCAGCTGCCCAGCGATATGGAGCAGGCCCAGCTCACCACCGCTGTGCTGGTCTTCCTGGGGCGCGAGTATCACCGCCGCGACTGGACCCAGCAGTACCATATGGGTGCGCTGCGCAATAACAGCACGCGGGGCTTCAGCGGCCTCGGCCCGGATACCGGCTTCGACTCGATCGGGGATCGCGCCATCGCCGAGCCGCTGTCGCGCCTGCTCGACGCCCAGGACCGCGACGGCCGGCTGCCGCGCACCGTGCTCTACTGCCTCAACCCTACCCACAACGAGGTGCTGGCGACCATGGCCGGCAACTTCCAGGGTGGCGGCATTCCCGGCAAGGTGCAGTTCGGCTCCGGCTGGTGGTTCAACGACCAGCTCGATGGCATGCAGCGCCAGATGACCCAGCTGGCCCAGCTCGGCCTGCTGTCGCGCTTCGTCGGCATGCTCACCGACTCGCGCAGCTTCCTCTCCTTCACCCGTCATGAATACTTCCGTCGTCTGTTGTGCCGGATGATCGGCCGTTGGGCTACCGAGGGGGAAGTGCCCAACGACGAGGCGCTGCTCGGTGAGATGGTGCGCAATATCTGCTTCGACAACGCCCGCCGCTATTTCGATATCGAAGTGTAATCGCGCAAGGAGACCGGCATGACCCAACCGACACGCGAGTCCGCCGCTACAGCGGGCAAGATCGCCATCGTCCACCTGGGGCTGGGGGCCTTCCATCGTGCCCATCAGGCGGTCTACCTGGAGCGTTACCGTCAACGTAGCGGTGACGCCGGATGGGGAGTGAGCAGCGCCAACCTGCGCTCGAGTGTCGGGCTGGTCGACGCCCTGCGTGAAGCAGATTACCGCTACCACGTGGCCGAGTATGCCGACAGCGAGACCGTCACCCTGCGTGAGGTGGGGGTGGTGGAGGAGACGCTGTTCAGTGGGCGGAGTGATGATGGCCGCTGGGGTCGCGACCTGGAGCCTATGCTGGCGCGCCTGGCCGCGCCCGAGACGCGCATCGTCACCCTGACCGTCACCGAGAAGGGCTACTTCCTGAGCCCGGCCAGCGGCGAGCTGCTCGCCGACGATCCGATGATTACCGCGGATATCGAAGCTCCCGAGGCTCCGCGCACCGCGCCCGGGATCCTGGTGGAGGCGCTGCGTCGACGGCGTGAGGCAGGAGTACCGGCGTTCACGGTGCTCTCCTGTGACAACATGCCCGACAACGGCAAGCGCACCCGGCGTGCCGTCATTCAGCTGGCCGAACGGCGTGACGCCGCCCTGGCCGAGTGGATCGCCGCCGAGGTGGCCTTTCCCTGCAGCATGGTCGACCGCATCGTGCCGGCGATGACCGAGGCCGACTTCGCGCGACTCAAGGCGCTGGGTGTCGACGATCCCAATGCGGTGGTGTGCGAGGCCTTCACCCAGTGGGTGGTCGAGGACAGCTTTCCCCAGGGTCGCCCGGCCTGGGAGCTGGACGGTGTGGAGATGGTCGCCGAGGTGGCGCCCTTCGAGACCATGAAGTTGCGCATGCTCAACGGCAGCCACTCGTTGCTGGCCTATCTGGGGGCGCTGGCCGGCATCGAGACGGTGTTCGAGGCGGTGAGTCGCGATGATCTGCGGGCGCTGCTGCGCCGCTACATGCTGGAGGAGGCCGCGCCGACCCTGGCGATGCCCGATGGAATCGACCTGACCGCCTACGCCGACCAGCTGCTGGTGCGCTTCGCCAACGACAGCTTGCGTCACCGGCTCCAGCAGATCGCCATGGATGGCAGCCAGAAGCTGCCCCAGCGCTGGCTGCAGGGCGCCTTGAGTCGACTCGAGGCGGGGCACGCCGTGCCCGGCACAGCCCTGGGCATGGCCGCCTGGATCCGCTACACCGCCGGGCATGACCTGCAGGGCCAGCATTACTCCGTCGACGACCCTCTGGCCTTACGTTTCGCCACCCTGCATGAGCGAGATGGTACGGACCCCGAGGCACTGGTGGTGGGGTTCCTGTCCATGGACGATGTGGTTCCCCCGGCGCTGGCCGCGCGGTCCGACTTCACCGAGGCGGTCGTCGCTGCCTATCACACCCTGATACACGATGGCCTGGCCGGGGCGCTCGATGCCCTGAGTCGCGGCTGATACGAGGAGAGATTCCATGGAACATACCTGGCGCTGGTTCGGGCCGAAGGATCCCATTCGCCTGGAGGAGGTTCGCCAGACCGGGGCCACCGGCATCGTGACGGCGCTGCATGAGGTGCCCAATGACCAGGTGTGGTCGGTCGAGGCGATTCGTGAGCGTAACGCGATGATCGAGGCCGCCGGGCTCAGCTGGTCGGTGGTGGAGAGCGTGCCCGTACATGAGGCAGTCAAGAAGGGCCTGCCGGCGCGTGACGAGCTGATTGCCACCTACTGTGAGACCCTGCGCAACCTGGCCGCCTGCGGCATCGATACCGTCTGCTACAACTTCATGCCGGTACTCGACTGGACCCGTACGGATCTGACCTGGGCGCTGCCGGACGGCGCCCTGGCGCTGCGCTTCGATCAGGTGGCCTTCGCCGCCTTCGATCTCTATCTGCTGCAGCGCCCTGGCGCGGAGGCGGAGTACACCGGTGCCGAGAAGAAAGAGGCCCGAGCCTATCTCGATGGACTGGATGCGCCCGGCCGGGACAAGCTGGTCAATACCCTGATCGCCGGCCTGCCCGGGGCCGAGGAGCACTACACCCTGGAGCGGTTCCGTGACGTGCTGGCCGAGTATGCCGAGATCGATGCCGAACGGCTGCGTGAGCACCTGGGATACTTCCTGCGTGCCGTGATTCCGGTGGCGGAAGAGGTGGGTATCCGCATGGCCATCCATCCCGACGATCCGCCTCGGCCTCTGCTGGGATTGCCGCGGGTCGTCTCCACCGCCGACGATGCCCAGTGGATCCTCGACGCCGTCCCCAGCCCGGCCAACGGCCTGACACTGTGTACCGGCTCCTATGGCGTGCGTGAAGACAATGATCTGGCGGACATGGCGAGGCGTTTCGGGCCGAAGATCTACTTCACCCACCTGCGCTCGACCCAGCGAGAGCAGGACCCGCGCTCCTTCCATGAGGCGCCGCACCTCGATGGGGATGTGGATATGGTGGCGGTGATTCAGGCGCTGGTCGAGGAGGAGCGTCGCCGCGAGCGAGAGGGTGGGCCGCGCCTGCCTCTGCGTCCCGACCATGGCCACCATATTCTCGATGATCAGCATCGAGATACGGCGCCTGGCTACCCGCTCTATGGCCGACTGCGTGGCCTGGCGGAGTTGCGCGGTGTCGAGGCGGCGGTGCGTCGCCTGGCTTGATTTTTCACCGTTACTCATCAGGAAGATACGGCCCCTCCGAGCCCACGGCGGGGCCGTTGTGTTCATGTCAAGGTGGGGCCGTACCGGCACGAGGAGAGAGTCAGTAATGAGAGAAATGGAACGGCACTGCGACAAGGGGCTCGTCGAGACCGGCTCGGCGCTGCTGACGGGTGTCAGCCTACCGGCGGCGGTGATTCATGAGGCGCCCCTGGCCCATAACCTGATCTGGATGCAGCGCTTCGCCGAGGCCCATGGTGCCCGACTGGCACCCCACGGCAAGACCACCATGAGCCCGACGCTGTTTCGGCGCCAGCTCGAGGCTGGCGCCTGGGGCATTACCCTGGCCACCGCGCCCCAGTGTCGGGCCGCCTTCGCCCATGGAGTGACGCGATTGCTGATGGCCAACCAGCTGGTGGGGGAGGCCAATATGGCCATGGTGGCGGGGCTGATCCAGGACGGAGCGGAGTTTTACTGCGTGGTGGACAGCGGCGACAACGTGGGTCAGCTGGGGCGCTTCTTCGCCGATCGGGGCCTGCACCTCAATGTGCTGATCGAGCTCGGTGTTCCTGGGGGGCGCTGTGGCTGCCGCAATACCGCCCAGGTCGAGGCGCTGGTGGCGGCGATCGCCGAGCAGCCCGCCCTGCGCCTGGTCGGCATAGAGGGCTATGAGGGTCTGATCGCCGGCGGCGACGAGGTCGCGGCGGTGCGTGCCTATGGGGAGCGGCTGGTCGAGACCGTCAAGGTACTGCACGGCAGCGGGGTGCTGGCGAGCGAGGCGCCCATCGTCACCGCGGCGGGCTCCCGGTGGTTCGATCTGATTGCCCAGGCCTTCGACGAGGCGGAGTTGAGGGAACACTACACACCGGTGCTGCGGCCGGGGTGCTATGTGGTGCATGACCACAGGCTCTATGCCGACGCCATGGCCGAGGTGAAGGCGCGCGACCCGCACCTCCAGGGCGAGCTGCAGCCGGCGCTGGAGGTGTTCGCCCATGTGCAGTCACTGCCCGAGCCGGGACTGGCCATCGTGGGCCTGGGCAAGCGCGATATCGGTCACGAGCCGGACATGCCGCTGCCGTTGCGGCACTATCCGCACGACACGCTCGCCACGGGGAGTGGGGCGGTGACTGCGCCCGGTAGCTGGCGCGCCACGCATATCATGGATCAGCATCTCTTCCTGACGATTCCCGAGGATGCCGAGCTCGCGGTCGGTGATGTGATCGCCTTCGGCACCTCCCACCCCTGTCTGACCTTCGACAAGTGGCGCCACCTGCTGCTGGTGGACGAGACGTTGACGGTCACGGAGTCTGTGGCGACCTGCTTCTAGGCGGCTCAGGACCCCGGCCACCCGCTCTTCAGGTGTCTGCCACCTGGCGCTGGTGAGCGCCGCCGGACAGGACCTCGAGGATATCCGGCAGCTCCTCGGCGCGCTGGATGGCCATCGCGCCATCCGGCGTCCTCTCCTCCGCCGGAAAGCGGTTGAGGTGGATGACTCGCATGCCGGCCGCCAGTCCCGCCGCTACCCCCACCGCGGCATCATCGATCACCACGCAGCGCTCTGGAGGCTGGCCCATGGCCTCGGCGGCCTTGAGGTAGAGCCCCGGGTCGGGCTTCCAGACACTCAGGGTGTAGGCGCTGTAGAGGTTGTCGCCGAAGTGGGGAGCCAGGCCGCTGCTCTCCATGGCACAACGGATCTTGCGCTCCGGGCCATTGGAGACCACCGCCTTGGGGTGGTCGACCAGCGCCTCCAGGGCCTGCGGTATCCCCTCGATGGGCCGTAGCTCGGCACGCATGCGCCGCTCCATCAGGTCACGCATCTTGCCTTCCAGTACCGGGAAGGCGCCTTCGTCCAGGGCGCCGTGGCGCTCCTCCAGGGCCTCGACGATGGTCTGGAAACGCACCCCGCGGAACGCATCCAGATATTGCCGGGCAGAGAAGGGAAGGCCGAAGGTCGGTAGGATCTCTCCCATCACCTGGGCGAGCAGGATTTCGCTGTCGACCAGGGTGCCGTCGGAGTCGAAAAGCAGGCAGAGCGGAGAAGTCATGCGGGCCTCCAAGCCTCCTCGTTGACCAGGCTGATGGGACGCTGCCCCTGTAGCGCCCGGGTGATGTTGTCCACGGCACGCTGTGCCATGGCATCCCGGGTCTCGCGAGTCGCGGAGCCGATATGCGGCAGGGCGACCACGTTGGGCATATGGGGCAGGGGGGACTCGGGAGAGAGCGGCTCCTGCTCGAAGACATCGAGCCCGGCGGCACGCACCTGACCCTTCTCCAGCGCCGCGATCAAGTCCGCCTCCCGCACCACTCGGCCGCGGGCAATATTGACGAAGATCGTCGAGGACTTCATCAGGTTGAATTCACGAGCGCCGATCAGGTGTTCGGTCTCGGCGGTCAAGGGGACGGTCACACAGATGATATCCGCCTCTTCGAGTAGCGCGTCCATCTCACGACGCTCGGCCCCCAGCTCCTGCTCCAGGGCCGGCTTGGGGGAGGCGTTGGAGTAGAGCACGCGCATGCCGAACCCCAGGGCACCGCGGCGCGCGATGGCGGCGCCGATGCGGCCGAAACCGATCATGCCCAGCGTCTTGCCGTACACATCGCTACCGAACTGTGCCTCGCCGATACTGGCCTGCCAGTCGCCGCGCCTGACGAAGTCGGCCAGTTCGACGACGCGGCGAGATGCCGCGAGTATCAGCGCGAAGCCGGTATCTGCCGTGGTCTCGGTGAGCACATCGGGCGTGTTGCAGAGCAGGATGCCGCGCCGTGTCAGCTCCTCCACCGGGATGCCGTCGTAGCCCACGGAGATAGTGGCGATCGCCTCCAGGTTCGATGCGGCATCGAGCCACTCGGGGGTGATTGCGAGCCCGCTGCCGATCAGACCATGGGCCCTGGGCAGGGCGGCGAGGAAGCCGGGGTCCTCGGCAGGGGTGGCGCCCTGACAGACCTGAACCTCGAAGCGTTCGCCGAGCTGCGCCAGCTGGGCGTCCGTCAGACGGCCATGGACCAGGATATGTTTCTTCATGCTGCACTCTCCTTGAGGTAGAGGCTTATCGTGATGGTAGCGTCGGGAGCTCGGCTTCCAGTGCCGTGAGCCGCTCGCGGCTCGGTAGACCCTCCATGTCGCCTACCACCTGTACTGCCAGTGAACCGATCAGGTTGCCACGTCGTGCGGCCTCCCGAGGCGAGCAACCGTCGAGCAGGGCACTGACCACGCCGACGGCGAAGCCGTCGCCGGCACCCACGGTGTCGATCACCTCTGCCACCTTGAAGCCGGGGATGGTCGCGCTGGCCTCCTCTCCGCCGAGGCTGCCGCGATAATAGCTGCCTTCAGGGCCCAGCTTGATGATCACGGCCTCGGCGCCCCGCTCGAGATAGTAGTCGGCGATAGCCTCGGGAGCGTCGAGGCCCGTCAGTAGGCGTCCCTCCGCAAGACCCGGCAGCACCCAGTCGCTCTGCGCGGCCAGGGAGTTAAGGGTCTCGCACATCTCGCCTTCGCTCGACCACAGGCTGGGTCGCAGGTTGGGATCGAAGGAGATAGTGGCCCCGGCGGCCCGCGCCTGCCCCAGCATATGGTGGGAGAGCTCTCGCACGCTGGGAGAGAGCGCCGGCGGGATGCCGGTGGCATGCAGATGGCGCAGCGCCGAGAAGTCGATGGCGTCTGCATCGGAAGGGGATAGATGGCTGGCGGCGCTGCCGCGACGGAAGTAGCTCACCTTCGGGTCGGCGCCGCCTTCGGCCCGCTCCTTGAACAGCAGGCCGGTGGGGTGGTCGGCGTCGACGCTCAGATGGCGACAGTCGAGCCCCTCGGCCTCCAGGGTGCGCCGGATGAAGGTGCCAAAGTCGTCGTTGCCGACACGGCTTAGCCAGCCGACGTTAAAACCAAGGCGGGCCAGGCCGATGGCGACGTTGGTGTCGGCACCGGCGATGCGGCGTTGAAAGCGCTCGGCCTCGGCCAGTTCACCGCTGGTCTCGGCGATAAACATGGTCATCGCCTCGCCAAAGGTGAGGATCTCGGGGCTGGGTGTCGAAGAGTGGCTCATGACGGGCCTCCATTGTTTGGGAACGTTACCATTAATCGCTGTGGTCGCTGGCTGCCGCGGCGTGGGGTCAGCGTCTTGTGGAGCCGCGGGCCATCAGCACAGGGGGGTGTAAATAGGGTGGGGCCAGAGATGCGCCGCTTGATGTCGGTTCGGCCAGCAGACACTCCAGTGCGGCACGACCGATCGCTTCGGTGGGCTGAGCCAGGGTGGTGATGCCGGGCGGTACCAGGGCACACCAGTCGAGCTCGTCAATGCCGAGCAGACCGGTTTCCCCCAGGGGCACGCCGAGCTCCTGGAGGACCCGGGTCACCGCAAGCGTCACCCTGCCGTTGGCACAGAGCAGGGCGCTGGGTGAGTCGGCTCGCCGGGAGAGGAAGTCGCTGATCGCCCGGTGGAGGGTATCTCCCTCGCCCAGCATCTGGTCATGTACCCGGCCGTTCAAGGCACGGGCCCTGCAGCCACGCTGGAAATGATTCAGGCGCGCTCGCCTCGAGCTGGCTTCGGCGGGGGGCTCACTGATATAGAGCAGCGTTCGGTAGCCCTGAGCCTGAAGGTGGTCCAGGGCCATATCAATCGCCATATGGTTGTCGAGGCCGACCACGTCGGCGTCGACGCTACCCACGTCACGGTCGAGAAGCACGAGAGGAATGCCACGCTCGGCCAGCGCCTGCAGCTCCCGGTCAGGGCTTCCCGCGGCATTGATGATCAGCCCCTCGACACGGTAAGAGGCGAGCAGCTCAAGGTGGGCGCGCTCCTGGCTCGGGTCGTTGTCGGTATTGCACACCATCAGCGACAGACTCCGCTCTCGGCAGGCCTGCTCTATGCCATGCATGACGGCCACCGAGAAGGGGTTGCGAATGTCGGCGACCAGCATGCCGACAAGCCCCGAGCTTCCACCCTTCAGGCCACGCGCCATCCGGTTGGGGCGGTAGCCCAGGCGTTGGGCCGCCATGGCGATGCGCGTCTGCAGCTCAGGCGAAAGGCGCTCGCGCTCGTGGCCGAAGTATCGAGAGACGCTGGTCTTGGAAACACGCGCCTCGCGAGCCACATCGAGGATCGTGGAATTGAGGCATGGGGCTGAGTGCATGGAAGTGAATGTGATAATGGGAACGTTCCCATCCTAGGCGTAATCGGCTCCTGCGGCAAATCCAAACAAAACGGGCGGCCCTGAGGCCGCCCGTTGATCATGCGAGGTGCGAGATGTGCTTAGCGCACCTTGGGGTCCAGCTCGCCGCTCGCGTAGCGCTCGAACATCGCTTCCAGGTTGATCGGCTTGATCTTGGAAGCGTTGCCCGCGGTGCCGAAGGCCTCGTAGCGATCGATGCAGAGATCGCGCATGGCGGTGACGGTCTCCTTGAGGAACTTGCGCGGGTCAAACTCGCTGGGGTTCTCGGCCAGGAAGCGACGCACCGCGCCGGTGGAGGCCAGGCGCAGGTCGGTATCGATATTGACCTTGCGCACTCCGTGCCTGATGCCCTCGATGATCTCCTCGACGGGCACGCCGTAGGTCTCGGGGATCTCGCCGCCGTGGGCGTTGATGATCTCGAGCCACTCCTGGGGCACCGAGGAGGAGCCATGCATCACCAGATGGGTATCGGGGATGCGGGCGTGGATCTCCTTGATGCGCTGGATGGAGAGGGTGTCGCCGGTGGGCGGCCGAGTGAACTTGTAGGCGCCGTGGCTGGTGCCGATGGCGATGGCCAGGGCGTCCACGCCGGTGGCCTTGACGAAGTCGGCGGCCTCTTCCGGGTCGGTGAGCAGCTGATCCATGTCCAGCTTGCCCTCGGCGCCGATGCCATCCTCCTCACCGGCCATGCCGGTTTCCAGGCTGCCCAGGCAGCCCAGCTCGCCCTCCACGGAGACCCCGCAGGCGTGGGCCATCTCCACGGTGCGACGGGTGACGTCGACGTTGTAGTCGTAGTCCATCGGGGTCTTGCCATCCTCGCCCAGGGAGCCGTCCATCATCACCGAGGAGAAGCCCAGCTGGATGGAGCGCTGGCATACCCCGGGGCTGGTGCCGTGATCCTGGTGCATCACCACCGGGATGTGCGGAAACTCCTCCACCGCGGCCAGGATCAGATGGCGCAGGAAGGGGGCTCCGGCATACTTGCGGGCACCGGCAGAGGCCTGGACGATCACCGGGGAGTCGGTGCGGTCGGCGGCTTCCATGATGGCGCGCATCTGCTCGAGGTTGTTGACGTTGAAGGCCGGCACGCCGTAGCCATGTTCGGCGGCGTGGTCCAGCAGCTGGCGCATGCTGATCAGTGCCATATTCTCACCTGTCGTTCGTGGTGGCGGCGGCGCCCGGAGGCAGCCGCCGCGTGGAGAGTCGTGTCGGGATTCGTCTAGTCTATCAGGCCTGGGCCGCGGCGGCTTCCAGGGCGGCGACCGCCGGCAGGGTCTTGCCCTCGACATACTCGAGGAAGGCGCCGCCACCGGTGGAAATATAGGAGACCGCATCGGCGATACCATACTTGTCGATGGCCGCCAGGGTATCGCCGCCGCCGGCGATGGAGAAGGCCGGGCTGTCGGCGATGGCCCGGGAGATCACCTCGGTGCCCTTGCCGAACTGGTCGATCTCGAAGACGCCGACCGGGCCGTTCCACAGAATGGTGCCGGCATCCTTGAGCATGGCCCCCAGGCGAGCGGCGCTCTCCGGTCCGATATCGAGGATCATCTCGTCGTCGGCGACCCGGTCCACCGGCTTGACGATGGCCTCGGCGGCGTCGGAGAACTCGGTGGCCACCACCACGTCGCTTGGCAGCGGGATCTCCACCTTGTCCATCAGTGCCCTGGCCTGGTCGATCAGGTCGGCCTCGTGCAGCGACTTGCCCACGTTGTGGCCGGCCGCGGCGATAAAGGTGTTGGCGATGCCGCCGCCGACGATCAGCTGGTCGCACTTCTCGGAGAGCGCCGTCAGCACCTCCAGCTTGGTGGAGACCTTGGAGCCGCCGACGATGGCGGCCATGGGGCGGGCCGGAGTGGCCAGGGCCTTCTCCAGGGCATCCAGCTCGGCGGCCAGCAGCGGGCCGGCACAGGCCACCGAGGCGAAGCGGGCCACGCCGTGGGTGGAGGCCTGGGCGCGATGGGCGGTGCCGAAGGCATCCATCACGTAGATATCGCAGAGGGCGGCGTACTGCTTGGCGAGCGCCTCGTCGTCCTTCTTCTCACCCTGGTTGAAGCGCACGTTCTCGAGCAGGACCACCTCGCCATCGGTCACCTCGACCCCGCCGTCCAGGTACTCCTTGACCAGCCGTACCGGGCGGCCCAGCAGCTCGCCCAGGTGGTCGGCCACCGGCGCCAGCGAGAACTCCTCGGCGGGCTCTCCTTCGGTGGGGCGGCCCAGGTGGCTCATCAGCAGCACCCGGGCGCCGCCATCCAGGGCGGCCTGGATGGAGGGCAGGGCGGCACGCAGGCGCGCATCGCTGGTCACCTTGCCGTTCTTGACGGGCACGTTGAGGTCCTCGCGGATCAGCACTCGCTTTCCGCTGAGGTCGAGGTCGGTCATCTTGCGCACGTTCATCGGGGGGTGTTCCTCATTTGGGGAAACCGTAAGGGGATCAGGGAGCGTCGAGGGGCATGACGGCCAGGCGCCGCGTGACATCGAGCATGCGGTTGGCGAACCCCCACTCGTTGTCGAACCAGCACAGCAGCTTGATCAGGCGGCCGCCGGCCACCCGGGTCTGGGTGGCGTCCACGATACCGGAGCGTGGGTCGTGGTTGAAGTCGACCGAGGCCATGGGTTCCTCGGTGTAGCCCAGCAGGCCGGCCAGGCGTCCGCGACTGGCCTCGGCGAGCAGGTCGTTCACCTCGCTGGCGCTGGTGTCCTGGCGCACCGTGATGGACAGGTCCATGGCCGAGACATTGATGGTCGGCACCCGCATATGCAGGCACTCGAAGCGACCGGCCAGATGAGGCATCAGGCGGTTGATGCCACGGGCCAGGCCGGTGTCCACCGGCACGATGGAGTGCATCGCCGAGCGGGTCAGGCGCAGGTCGGTCTGGTGGTAGGCGTCGATCACCGGCTGGTCGTTCATCGCCGAGTGAATGGTGGTGGTGACGCCGTGTTCGATGCCGAGTGCCTCGTCGAGCACGGTGAGCACCGGCACCAGGCAGTTGGTGGTGCAGGAGGCCGCCGAGACGATACGCCGGGCGGGGACCAGTTCGTGGTCGTTGATGCCGCTGACGATGGTGGCGTCGACGTCGGCCTCCGCCGGCTGGGAGAACAGCAGGCGGCCGGCGCCGGCGTTCAGGTGGCACTCGGCCGTGGCGCGATCCTTGAAGCTGCCGGAACACTCCAGCACCAGATCGATGCCCAGCTCCTGCCAGGGCAGGCGGCGGGGGTCGGGCTCGGAGAGCACGCGGATCGCCCGGCCGTCGATCACCAGATGGTCGCCATCGACCTCGACCCGCGCCGGGAAGCGGCCATGGGTGGTGTCGTAGCGGGTCAGGTAGGCGATGGTGTCGAGCCCCGACAGCTCGTTGATGGCCACCACCTCGAGCCGCGGCTCGGCACGCTCGATAAGGGCGCGCAGCACGCACTGGCCGATGCGACCGTAACCGTTGATGGCGATGCGATAGGCCATGGCGTCGAGCGTCTCTCCAGCGGTTAGTGAAGACCGGCGATTCTAGCGTATTTCAGCCGACGAGTCCCGGCAGCCGCCAGGCCAGCGGCAGCAGCAGGGCGGTGAGTATGCCGGTGAGGCTCATGCCCAGCGAGGAGAAGGCGCCGGCGGTGGGGCTGATCTCGAAGGCGCGGACCGTGCCCAGGGCATGGCCATTGATTCCCAGCGCCAGGCCGAGCAGGCGCTCATCCTGGATGTCGAGCCAGCGGGCCACCAGGCTGACGCAGCCGATCGCCGCCACACCGGTGACCAGCAGGCCGCCCATCAGCAGCGCCACCGAGCCGCCCAGGCGCTCGGTGATGCCGATGGCGATGGGGGCGGTGACCGACTTGGGGGCCAGGGAGGCGAGGATCTCGGGGGGGGCCCCCATCACCCAGGCGACGCCTACCGCGTAGAGGGCGGCCATGGTGGCGGCGATGGGCAGGCAGAGCAGCAGCGGTCGCCACAGCTCGCGGATCTTGCCCATCTGCTGGTAGAGGGGCAGGCCCAGAGCCACCGTGGCCGGTCCCAGCAGCAGCGTCATCCAGCCGGCTCCCGCACGGTAGTCGGCATAGTCGATGCCGAACAACCATAGCGCGGTGGCCAGCAGCAGGGCGGCCACCAGCAGCGGAGGACACCAGGCGGGGGCACGCAGGGCACGAAATAGCCGGTCGCCGGTGAAGTAGGCGGCGAGCGTGAGTGCCACGGCGGCGAGGGGGTTGACCATCAGCTGCTCGATCAGGTCATTCATGGGGAGCCTCCCGGCTGTCCGTGCTGGCATCGGCCACCAGTCGACGCATCAGCCACAGGGTGGTGAAGACGCTGAGCAGGGTGCCCAGCAGCAGGGCGACCAGGATGGCGGTGAGCTGGCCGGCGAGCTCGTCGAGGATAAAGAAGATACCCACCACGCCGGGCATGATCAGCAGTGCCAGGGCGGCGATCAGCGGCCGGGCCGCGGCGGCGATATCGTCGAAGCCACCGCCGTGGAGCGCTAGCCAGGCGGTTAGCAGCAGCATGCCGATCACGCCGGCGGAAACCGGCAGGCCGGTGAGGAGGACCAGCGCCTCACCGGCCAGCAGAAAGCCGATCAGCCAGAGGAAGCCACGCAGTGTCGTCAAGCCAGCCTCCGGTCCGAAGGTGCCATGGGACGGTACCGTTCCAGCAGTGTGGCGACCATGGTCACTCCTGTTGTGTAACGGCAACGCCCTGCTCGGCAAAGACCTCCTGTGCCACTCGCAGGGCGTTCAAGGCCCGCGGGAAGCCGACATAGGGAATAAGGTGGATGATGCAGCCGGCAATTTCGTCGGGCGTCAGGCCAACGTTCAGGCCGGTTACCACATGCATGCCGATCTGGGGCGTGCCCTGGGCAACCAGCGCCGAGATGGTCGTCAATACCTTCTGCTTGTTGTCGAGGCCCGGTCGGGCATAGACATCGCCGAAGGCAAACTCCACCACCATCCGGGTCAGGTCGGGGGCGACATCCTTGAAGCTCTCGCCGATCTCCATATGGCCCGTGGGGCTGTTCTCGTCGGGGATGGTCAGCTCCATCAGCTTGTCCATGCCCTTTTGATAACGATCAGTTGTCATATTGCTCTCCTTTCGTCTCCGGCGGTTGCAGGTTGCATCGCCGGGCTTGGCGACGCTTATCGCGCAAGGGTTCCACATGAAAGATTCCACAAGAAAGGGGCTCGGCAATCGCCAGCCCCTTTCCAGGTGTCGCCTCGGCCTTGCCTGTCCCTCCGGCTGACCTGCTCGCGGAGGCCGGAAGGCTAGGGCCGCGTTAGCGTCGAGGTCAGCCGTCAGTGCCCTCGAGCAGCTCGGTAGCCTGATTGATCACGTTTTGCACGGTGAAGCCGAAGTGCTTGAACAGCTCGCCCGCCGGGGCGGACTCGCCGTAGCTGCGCATGCCGATCACGCGACCGTCGAGGCCCACATACTTGTACCAGAAGTCGGCATGGCCGGCCTCGATGGCGATGCGACGGGTCACGGCCCTGGGCAGCACACTCTCGCGGTACTCGGCATCCTGGGCGTCGAAGCGGTAGGTGGAGGGCATGGAGACCACACGCACGGCGTGGCCGGCCTGCTCCAGCTCGGCGGTGGCGTCCATGGCCAGGCCGACCTCGGAACCGGTGGCGATCAGGATCAGGTCGGGGGTGCCGTCGCAGTCCTTGAGCACATAGCCGCCGCGCTGGATATTGGCCAGCTGCTGCTTGGTGCGCGACTGGTGGGGCAGGCCCTGGCGGGAGAGCACCAGCGCCGTGGGGCCGGCGTTGCGCTTGATGGCGGCATCCCAGGCGGCGGCGGTTTCGGTGGCGTCGCAGGGGCGCCAGGTGGCCAGGTTGGGCGTGGTGCGCAGGTTGGTGAGCTGCTCCACCGGCTGATGGGTGGGACCGTCCTCGCCCAGGCCGATGGAGTCATGGGTGAAGACATAGATGGCGCGCTTGCCCATCAGAGCCGCCATGCGCACCGCGTTGCGCATGTACTCCATGAAGATCAGGAAGGTGGCGCCGTAGGGAATAAAGCCGCCATGCAGGACGATACCGTTCATGATCGCGCCCATGCCGAACTCGCGGACCCCGTAGTGGAGGTAGTTGCCCTCCGGGGTCTGCGGGGTGATCGCCTGCGCCCCCTCCCAGAAGGTCAGGTTCGAGGGGGCCAGGTCGGCGCTGCCGCCGAGCAGCTCGGGCAGCTGCGGCCCAAGCTCGTTGAGGCAGTTGAGCGAGGCCTTGCGCGAGGCGATGGATTCACCCTTCTCCTGGGCACGCTGCACCATGGCTTCGCTGGTGAAGGCGGTGGGCAGCTTGCACTCCATGCGGCGAGCAAACTCGCGAGCCAGCTCCGGGTGTGCCTGGGCGTAGCGCTCGAAGCGGGCCTGCCACTTCTCCTGCTGGGTCTGGCCGGCCTCGCTGGCGTCCCAGCCACGATAGATCTCCTCGGGCACATGGAAGGGCGCGTGGGGCCATTCGAGCCGCTGACGAGCGGCGGCCACCTCGTCCTCGCCGAGCGGGGCACCATGGGTGGCGGCGGTACCCTGCTTGCCGGGGGCGCCGAAGCCGATGATCGTCTTGCAGATGATCAGGCTGGGCTTGTCATCCTGGCTGCGTGCCATCTCGATGGCGGCCTGGATCTCCTCGGGCTTGTGGCCATCGACGTTGGGCACCACGTGCCAGCCATAGGCCTCGAAGCGCTTGGCGGTGTCCTCGGTGAACCACTCCTCGACCTCGCCGTCGATGGAGATGCCGTTGTCGTCATAGAGGGCGATCAGCTTGCCGAGCTGCTGGGTGCCGGCCAGGGAGCAGGCCTCGTGAGAGACGCCCTCCATCAGGCAGCCGTCGCCGACGAACACATAGGTGTAGTGGTCGACGATATCGTGACCGGGGCGGTTGAACTGGGCCGCCAGGGTCTTCTCGGCGAGTGCCATGCCCACGGCGTTGGCCAGGCCCTGGCCCAGCGGGCCGGTAGTGGTCTCGATCCCCGGCGCATAGCCGTACTCGGGGTGGCCGGCGGTCTTGGCGTGGAGCTGGCGGAAGTTCTGCAGCTCCTCGAGGCCGAGCTCGTAGCCGGTGAGGTGGAGCAGGGAGTAGAGCAGCATGGAACCGTGACCGTTGGAGAGCACGAAACGGTCGCGGTCGGGCCACTTCGGGTCGGCCGGGTTGTGCTTGAGGTAGTCGTTCCACAGCACCTCGGCGATGTCGGCCATGCCCATGGGCGCGCCGGGGTGGCCGGAGTTGGCCTTCTGGACGGCATCCATGGAGAGGGCGCGAATGGCGTTGGCCAGTTCGAAACGTGACGGCATGGGAGAGCTCCTCGCCTGCGTTCCACGCCGTACGGTGGCGGGGACGGGCTGTCTGGCTGGATCGGACGCCACGCGGGAGGGGCGTGGCGCGGTCGAATTCGGTGGCGTATTGTCGCCGACTTGACGGCGCGCTTCAAATCGTGGATGCCTCGCCACCTGCCAGCGTGTAGACTCTTGGCCCCAATATGAGGCCCACCGCGGCCTGTTTTTTGTGACTTGTTGTGACATCCGTGACTCCACGGTCGAGGACGCCATGAGCGAATACTCCCTGTTTACCTCCGAATCCGTCTCCGAGGGGCATCCGGACAAGATCGCCGATCAGATCTCCGATGCCGTTCTCGACGCCATCATCGCCCGCGACAAGCAGGCGCGGGTGGCCTGTGAGACCCTGGTCAAGACCGGCGTGGCGATCGTCGCCGGCGAGATCACCACCTCCGCCTGGGTCGACCTCGAGGCGATAGTGCGCGAGGTGATTACCGGTATCGGCTATACCTCCTCGGATGTCGGCTTCGATGGCCTGACCTGTGGCGTGCTCAACTTGATCGGCAAGCAGAGCGTGGATATCGCCCAGGGCGTCGACCGCAGCAAGCCCGAGGACCAGGGCGCCGGCGACCAGGGCTTGATGTTCGGTTACGCCACCAACGAGACCGACTCCTTCATGCCGGCGCCGATCCACTTCGCCCATCGTCTGGTGGAGCGCCAGGCGGAGCTGCGCAAGCAGGGCCTGCTGCCCTGGCTGCGCCCGGATGCCAAGAGCCAGCTCACCTTCCGCTACGATGCCGAGGGCAAGCCCTGCGCGGTGGATGCCATCGTGCTCTCCACCCAGCATGACCCTGAGATCGACCAGCAGGAGCTGCGCAAGATGGTGCGGCGCGAGATCATCGAGCAGGTGGTGCCTGCCGAGTGGCTCTCCGACCAGACCAAGTACCATATCAACCCGACCGGCAAGTTCGTGATCGGCGGCCCGGTGGGCGACTGTGGCCTGACCGGCCGCAAGATCATCGTCGACACCTACGGTGGCACGGCCCGCCACGGTGGTGGCGCCTTCTCCGGCAAGGATCCGTCCAAGGTGGATCGCAGCGCCGCCTACGCCGGTCGCTACGTGGCCAAGAACATCGTCGCCGCGGGACTCGCAGACAAGTGCGAGATCCAGGTCTCCTACGCCATCGGCGTGGCCGAGCCCACCTCGGTCGCCATCAACACCTTCGGTACCGGCAAGGTGGATGAGGCGAGGATCATCGAGCTGGTCCGCGAGCACTTCGACCTGCGACCCAACGCCATCACCCGCATGCTCGACCTGCTGCACCCCATGTATCGGCTGACCGCGGCCTACGGTCACTTCGGCCGTGAGCCCTTCGAGACCTCCTATACCTGGATCGATACCGATGGGCAGCAGCACACCGAGACCTTCACGGCCTTCCCCTGGGAGAAGGTCGACCGGGCCGCTGCCCTGCGTCAGGCCGCCGGCCTCCAGGAAGGCATGACGCAGTAGGCTCAGGCCTGCGCGAGATAATGGGCCCCGCCGGCAGCGCCGTGCGGGGCCCGTTGCTAGGGTAAGAGCAAACCCCTCGCCGAGGTGCCGCCCATGCACCTTCTACGCCTTTCGCACCTTGCTCACCTTTCGCACTCACTGCACCTGACCTGCTTGCCGGTCCTTCTTCTTCTGGTTCTGGCCGTGCCGGTTGCCTCTGCTTCCTGCCCGTCATCGCCGTCGTCGGATTCCGTCGCCACCCTGCTGGCTCGCCTGGCCGAATGGGACGACGCCTACTACCGGCGTGGCGAGTCGCTGGTGAGCGACGCTATCTACGATCAGGCCCGGGCGCGACTCGAGGTCTGGCGGCGCTGCTTTCCCGATCGGCTGCCCGCGATGGCAGCGCCGAGTTATCCCGCGGGCGAAAGCGTTCACCCCGTCCCCCAGACCGGTCTTGCCAAGCTCGCCGATGCCGATGCCGTGGAGCGCTGGTTGATGCGCCGCCCCGACGCCTGGATTCAGCCCAAGGTGGATGGGGTGGCGGTGACCCTGGTCTATCGTGATGGCCGTTTGGTGGCCGCGATCAGTCGCGGCGATGGCGTGACCGGGCAGGACTGGATCGGGCGCGTGCAGCGCCTGCCGTCGGTCCCACCCCGGCTGCCCGGGTCGTTCGATGGCGTGCTGCAGGGGGAGCTCTACCTGCGTCAGGAGGGGCATGTGCAGGCCGAGCGCGGCGATGCCGGGGCGCGTGCCGAGATCAGCGGACTGATGGCGCGCAGGGTGCTGAACGCTGACGACGCGGACCGGGTCGGGCTGTTTATCTGGGACTGGCCCGACGGTCCGGCCGATATGGGCGAGCGCCTGGCGGGGCTCTCGAGGCTCGGCTTTGTCGATACGCTGCGCTTTACCCATCCGGTAGCGGATCTGGCCACGGTCAAGCAGTGGCGCCGCGCCTGGTTTCAGGGACCTCTGCCCTTCGCCACCGATGGGGTGGTGCTGCGTCAGGCCTCGCGGCCACCCGCCGAGGCCTGGCGGGCCGAGCCGCCGGAGTGGGCGGTGGCCTGGAAGCATCCGTCCCGGGAGGCACTGGGCGAGGTGCGCGGGATGGAGTTTCGCATCGGCCGCACCGGGCGCATCACCCCGCTGCTCCACCTGCACCCGGTAACGCTCGAGGGGCGCACCATCCGGCGAGTCAGCGTGGGGTCACTCTCCCGCTGGCAGGAGCTGGACATTCGCCCCGGGGACCACGTCATCATTGCCCTGGCGGGATTGACCATCCCGCGCCTGGAGGGCGTGGCCTGGCGCGCTGTCGAGCGTCGCCCGCTGGTGGTGCCGGCCCCCGCTCGCTACCACACCCTGAGCTGTCTACGCCTGGTGCCGGGCTGTGAGGAGCAGTTCCTGGCGCGGCTGGAGTGGTTGTCCGGCGATCAGGGGCTGGCCATGACCGGCGTCGGCCCGGGGACCTGGAGGGCGCTGGTCGAGGCGGGGCGGGTCGAGGGACTGCTCGACTGGCTGGAGCTGGATCGACAGGCGCTGCGCCGCGCCCGTGGCATCGGTGAGGTTCGGGCAGGCTCCCTGGCGGCGACCTTCGCGACGGCAAGAGAGGCACCCTTTGCGCGCTGGTTGCAGGCGCTGGGAGCGCCGCCCGGAGTCGAGGCCGCCCTGCCGGCCGACTGGCACACCCTGGAGCGTCACGCCGAAGACGACTGGAGGGCCATGCCCGGCATAGGACCGGGGCGCGCCGAGGAGCTTGGCGAGTTCTTCGCCCACCCGGAGGTGCGGCGCCTGGCCGAGCGGCTGGGCGGGCTCGGGATCGCCGGGTTCGAGCGTTGATTGTCGACCGCCGGAATCGCCGCCTATAGTGAAGGTCACGCTTTCAGCACGTGACGAGGTGCGCCCATGAACCAGCCCGCCGTGACCACTCCCGCCCAGCAGGACTTCAAGGTTGCCGATCTCGCCCTGGCCGACTGGGGCCGTCGCGAGATTCGCATCGCCGAGACCGAAATGCCGGCGCTGATGACGATCCGTGAGCAGTATCGCGATGCTCGGCCACTGGCCGGTGCCCGCATCGCCGGCTGCATTCACATGACCATCCAGACCGCGGTGCTGATCGAGACCTTGATCGATCTCGGGGCCAGCGTGCGCTGGTCTTCCTGCAACATCTTCTCCACCCAGGACCACGCCGCGGCGGCCATCGCCGCCGCCGGCATCCCGGTATTTGCCTGGAAGGGGGAGACGGAAGAGGCGTTCTGGTGGTGCATCGAGCAGACCGTCACCGGCCCCGACGGCTGGACCCCCAATCTGGTACTCGACGACGGCGGTGACCTGACCCTGCTGCTGCACGAGAAGCGCCCGGAGCTTCTCGATGCCGTTCATGGCATCAGCGAGGAGACCACCACGGGTGTGCATCGGCTGCAGGAGATGCTGCGCGACGGCACCCTGCGTGTGCCGGCCATCAACGTCAATGACGCCGTGACCAAGTCGAAGAACGACAACAAGTATGGCTGCCGCCACTCGCTCAGCGATGCCATCAAGCGCGCCACCGACCACCTGCTGGCCGGCAAGCAGGCGCTGGTGGTGGGCTATGGCGATGTGGGCAAGGGGTCGGCGGCGTCGCTCCGTCAGGAGGGAATGATCGTCAGGATTGCGGAGATCGACCCGCTGTGCGCGATGCAGGCCTGCATGGACGGCTTCGAGGTGGTCTCTCCCTACATCGGTGGCATCAACCGGGGCGTGGAGAGCATCGACCGTGAGCTGCTGCGTCGCATCGATCTGGTGGTGACCTGCACCGGCAATATCGCCGCCTGTGATGCCGCTATGCTGCAGGCCCTCAAGCCCGGGGCAGTGGTGTGCAATATCGGCCACTTCGACAGCGAGATCGACACCGGCTACATGCGCCGCCACTGGCACTGGGAGGAGGTGAAGCCCCAGGTGCACAAGGTCTACCGCGACAGCAGGCCGGGCGACTTCGATCCCGCCAGCCGCGACTATCTGATCCTGCTCTCCGAGGGGCGCCTGGTCAACCTGGGCAACGCCACCGGTCACCCCTCCCGGGTCATGGATGGCTCCTTCGCCAACCAGGTGCTGGCGCAGCTGCATCTCTACCGGGGGCGGTTCGCCGAGCTGCCGGCCGAGGAGAAGGGCGAGGCGCTCGGGGTGAGCGTGCTGCCACGCCATCTCGACGAGGAGGTGGCCCGCTATATGGTGGAGGGCTTCGGTGGGGTGATCACCCGCATGAGCGAGGCCCAGGTCGAGTACACCGGCGTGCCGGCGGATGGCCCCTTCAAGCCGGACCACTATCGTTATTGAATGGTCGGCGTTATTGAAGGGCCCGCGCTAAAGAGGGGCCCGGTGAACCAGCTCCCCGGGGGTTCTGCCGAACTCCTCGCGAAAGGCGGCGATAAACGCCGATAGGCTCTCGTAGCCGCAGGCCAGGGCGACGTCGGTGACCCGCTCACCGGCTTCCAGCCGGGGCAGGGCGGCGAAGAGCCGGCAGCGCTGGCGCCAGCGACGAAAGCGGAGTCCGGTCTGGGCACGAAAGGCGCGGCTCAGGGTACGCTCGGCCACCCCCAGCCGACGGGCGTGCTCGCTGAGCCGGTGGGGCGCGTCGGGGCGTGCCTGGATGCGCTGACATAACCGGGCCAGTCGAGGGTCGCGGGGCCAGGGCAGCATCAGCGGCACTCGGGGGGCGGCCCGTAGACGATCCAGCAGCACCTGGGCCAGCCGGTTGTCAGCGCCCTCCAGATCATAGAGCACCGGCAGCTCGCCGAAGGCGCGAATCAGCTCGCGCAGCAGCGGCTGTACCTCCAGCACATGGCAGTCGGGCCACTCCAGGTCGCAGGCCACCGGATCGAGATAGAGGCTGCGGATCTCGCTGTCGCGGGAGCAGCGTACGCCGTGGAGGCGGCCGGGGGGAATCCATACCGCGCGGTCGGGCGGGGCGATGAAGCGCGCCTCGGGGGTGGCCACTTCGACCACCCCCCGGGCGGCGTAGGAGAGCTGGGCCCAGGGGTGGCGATGGCGGCGTGGGATGGCGCGGTTGGGTAGCGTCTCGCGATGGCCGTAGAGCGGACGGGGCAGGCGCTTCAGCTCACCGAGGCGCGTCGGTTCTGGGGGTGGGATGTCCGTTTGTCGATACATGGTGTCTTGTTGGCGTGAAAACGACGTGACCGTTCAGGATAGTCTGTGGCGATCCCTTCGGTCATGGCCTTTCTGTCACTCGAGGTGCCCCCATGTTGTCGCGACTGCGTACCCTGTTCGATACCTTCACCCTGCTGCTGATGGCGGTGGTGGCCGTGGCCACCTTGCTGCCGGCCCAGGGAGCTTGGGAGGTGTTCTTCGTCTGGTTGACCCGGCTGGCCATCGCACTGCTGTTCTTCATGCACGGCGCCAAGCTGTCGCGTCAGGCGATCATCGCCGGCGCTACCCACTGGCGACTGCATCTGCTGGTGTTCGCCTGTACCTTCGTGATGTTCCCGCTGATCGGCTGGGCGCTCAAGCCGCTGCTGTTGCCGCTGCTGGGTCTGCCGCTGTATATCGGCATGCTCTATCTATGTGCGCTGCCGGGCACGGTGCAGTCGGCGATCGCCTTTACCTCCATCGCACGAGGCAATGTGTCGGCGGCGGTGTGCAGTGCCTCGGCCTCGAGCCTGATCGGCATCGGCCTGACTCCGCTGCTGCTGACCCTGCTGCTGGACGCCGAGGGAGTGGGCGAAGCCGCGGTGAGCCTCGATGCGGTGGGCAGGATCTGCCTGCAGCTGCTGCTGCCCTTCGTGCTGGGCCACCTGTCGCGCCCCTGGACCGGCGACTGGATCGCCCGCAACCGCGGCTGGCTGGTAGGGGTCGACCAGAGCTCCATCCTGCTGGTGGTCTATACCGCCTTCAGCGCCTCGGTGGTGGGCGGGCTATGGCAGACCGTCTCGGCCCGGGAGCTGGCGGCACTGACCCTTACGTGCTGCGCGTTGCTGGCGCTGGTGTTGTGGCTGACTGCCTGGCTGGCGCGGCGCCTGGGCTTCAGCCGCGAGGACGAGATCACCATCGTGTTCTGCGGCTCCAAGAAGAGCATGGCCACCGGCGTGCCCATGGCCCAGCTGCTGTTTACCGGCGGCGCCATCGGCCCCGCGCTGTTGCCGTTGATGCTGTTCCACCAGATTCAGCTGATGGTCTGCGCGGTATTGGCCCAGCGCTACGCCCGTCGCGAGGAGAGCGCCGCTCAGCCGGCAACCAGTGGCAGCATCAGCCCGAGGTAGTGCGGTATCAGCTGCGGCGCGGCGCCGAGCGCCAGCAGCGGCCAGAG
This sequence comes from Halomonas sp. LES1, assembly GCF_031846005.1. NCBI lineage: Bacteria > Pseudomonadati > Pseudomonadota > Gammaproteobacteria > Oceanospirillales > Halomonadaceae > Halomonas > Halomonas sp. LES1. The sequence continues at coordinate 26,398 of NZ_JAVRGC010000004.1, read as the reverse complement.
CGCGCAACGGATCGCCACGCGGATCGCCACGCAGGCTTCGGTAAAGCGGCCATCCAGCTCGCGAATGCTGACCCTGCCCAGCGTCATGCCGATGATCATCATGCCTGGCAGGGTGTCGTTGGCCGGAAATGCCGCCAGTCCCTCCATGGCGGTCGCCAATCTCTCGCACACGTGGGGCACACGGGAGGTTAAGCCTGTGGAGCTTGTGTAAGACCGGCGGTGTCATCACCGAAGGTAACGGGCAGTGAAGCAGGAACCAGGAAGGTAACGACCTGGGAATCCCCTTCCTTTCCGCCATGGGCGGCACAATGTCCAGAAGACGTTGAGGTAGGGGAGGATGTCAACTAGTTTGTAGGTGTCTGCGATAAGAGACTTATCGCCCGAGAAGAAGACGGGAATGCACCGGTCACCAAGGCCGGGCGGGCAAGGCGAGGGATACGCATGGAGCTGCTCACACTCTTTTTCATCGTGCTGATCGCTGCCGGCCTGGGGCTATTGGTCCAGTGGCTGCCGCGGCGTCATCAACCGATGCCGCCCTACTCCCAGCGCGCGCCCTTTCTGGGCGGGGGGCTGCCCGAGACCCACGCCTGGAGCCGCTACCACGTTCGCTACTACCCCATGACGCTGCTGCTTATCGCCTTCGAGATGGAGATGATGTTCATGTATCCGTGGGCGGTGGTGTTCGTCGAGCAGGGCATGAAGGCGGTGATGGAGATGGGCATGTTCCTGGCCATCCTCTCCGTGGGCATCGTCTACGGCTGGCGCGAGGGGGTGTTCAAGTGGCAGTGAGCCGGCTCTCTCGCCTGGCGGCGCGGGCCAGGGTGCCGGTGTTCCCCGCCCTGGGCATGCATGGCGAGCCGGCGCTGCATCGTCTGGCCCTGACGGCGGGGATCGAACTGGTCGACTCGCCGCGCCATGCCAGCCTCCTGCTGGTGGCGGGCGGCGTGCCGCCGGATCGGCACGCTGCCCTGCGTCGAGTGCACGACCAGCTGCCGGCCCCTTTCGCCACGCTATGGTATCGCAGCGAGCCCCTGATCGAGCTCGCCGGCGCCACCCGGGTCGACGAGCTCGACGCCCTGCCCGAGGCACTGACGACCCTGCATCGTGAGCTGATGCAGGGCCAGCGCGGCAGCTCCCCGCGCCTGTTGCCGGACGAGCCGCCCAACCCCTGGGAAGGGCTGGGCGACGACGGTCACGGCGGCGAGGGCATGATGGGCGGCGTGCCCTACGGCCGGCCCATGGTCATGAACATGACCGATGATCTTCGCGATGGCCTGACGCTGGACTCGCTCACCGTCACCCTGGGGCCCTTCCTGCCCATGCTGCCGCCGGGGCTGAGTGCCGAAGTCACCCTGCAGGGCGATCTCGTTTACGCCTGGACGACCCAGGACGCACCGTACCCCACTGCGCTGGGGAGCGTCTTCTTTCGCGCCTTGCAGGAGCCCGTGCCCATCGCCGAACTCGAGCGGGCCCGGGCGCGCCACCACCTGAAGCGCCTGCATGTCGCCTTGCGCCTGGCCGGGCTCGAGCGCCTGGCGCTGCAGGCCTTGCGCCTGGCGTTCGAGCCACGCGTAGAGCAGGAACGCGTGACGAAGCTGCGACGCCGACTGGGGCGCAGCGGCTTCTTTCGCCTGACGACGACGGGGCAGGGCCGGCTCGAACAGGGTCAGGCCCGTCGGGTGGGTGGCGTGGCGGCGCGGGCCGCGGGGCTCGAGGAGGACCTGCGCGGCCGGGACGCCGCCTATCGCCGGCTGGGCTTCACGCCGATCCTGCAGGATGGCGGCGACACCGGCGCCCGTTGGCGCCAGACCCTGGCGGAAATCGACCAGTCCCTGCAGCTGGCGCACCAGGCCGAGCGGGAGGGGGCACATACCGAGGTGATCGGTAGCGTCGAGACACCATGCGGCCCCTGGGGCGAACACCGGTCCGAGGATGCCAGCAGATTGCTCGATGAACTGCTCCCCGGCCTGGAGTGGGACGAGGCGCTGAGCACCCTGGCAAGCCTGGATCTGGCGGCGGTTTCCGAATGGCCGCAAGAGACGTTGCAAGGCTCCACCGAAGCGTCTGGCAACGGGGCCGAGTCCTGCGAGGAGCGTCGAGCATGATCGTCAACGAGCTTATTCTGCCGGTGATTCTGGTGACGGTCGTTCTCGTGGTCGGGGCCTATCTGGTGGCGGTGATCGACGAGGCGATCGCTGGCGCCTTGGGCCTGCCGCGGGCGGCAAACGCCTGGATGGCTCCCTTGGCGCGGGGCGCCTGGCTGCTCACCCAGCAGGCCAACGCCACCGAGGCGCCGGATTGGCGGGCCTGGCGCCTGGCGCCGGCGCTCTATCTGGCGCTGGCGGCGATCGGCCTGGCGGTAGTGCCCTTCTCGCCGACGCTGATACCCACGGATCTCGTCACCGGCGTGGTGCTATGGGGCAGCATCGAGGCCCTGGCCACGGTGGTGATCTTCCTGCATGGCTGGTCCGCCAACACGCTGCTTTCGCTGATCGGCGCCTACCGCTACGTGGCCCTGGGGCTCTCCTACATCCTGATCAGCATGTTCGTGCTGATCGGCGTGGCATTGCCGGCGGAGTCGCTGCAATTTTCTCAGGTGGTGGCCTCCCAGGCGGAGCTGTGGAATGTGATTCGCCAGCCCCTGGGTTTGCCGCTGTTCCTGATCGTCGGCCTGGGTGTGACCTTCTGGGGGCCGCTCAATCTGGCCGACTCCCGGGACCTGGCCGGCGGCACGGCGTCGGCGATCTCCGGCCCGCCGCGGCTGGTGTGGAACCTGGCCCGCTCGGCGATGCTGGTGGCCTTCAGCGGTGCGGCGGCCAGCGCCTTTCTCGGCGGCTGGCTGGGGCCCTGGCTGCCGGGCCCGGTGTGGATGCTGCTCAAGATGCTGGCGGTGCTCGCCGTGCTGCTGTTGATCGGGCGGCTGGTGCCTCGTGTACAGCCCGAGCGCTGCGTGACCCTGATGTGGGTGGTGTTACTGCCGCTCTCCTTCGTTGATCTGATCTGGGCAGGCGTGGAGGCCTTGTGGTGATGGACTATCCGCTGATCGTCGATCTGTTTTTCGTGTTGCTGTCCGTTCTGGCGGTGGTCTCCGGCTGGCGGGTGTTCTGCACCGATTCGATGGTACGCGCCTCCTTCTTTCTGCTGGTGTCGTTCATCGCCGTGGGCCTGATCATGATCCTGCTGGCGGCGCAGTACCTGGGCGTGGCGATGTTCTTCATGATGGCCGTGGAGATGATGGTCATGGCGCTCTTCATGGTCATGTTCATGATGAACCCGGCGGGACTCAATCCGATGATGATGGTGCATCAGCACCGGTTTGCCATCGTCGCCGGCGCGGTGAGCTTCGTGGTGCTCGCCGCCGTGGCGCTGCTGGCGGAGTTTCCCGATAGCCCCTTGCCGGCGGATCTCGACCCGGTGACCTCGCTGGGCAACGAGCTGCTCGGCGATTCAATGCTGATCTTCGAGTCCGCCGGCATCGTGCTGCTGACCACCATGATCGGCGTGGTGGTGCTGTCGAGCCATCGCGGACGCTTTGGGGCCGCCGAGGAGGGCTCGATGCCGCCGGGACTCGCGCCCGGGGGCGAGCCGGCGGGGATGCCGAAGGAAAGTGACGAGGGCGGTGGTCATCACCATCACCACTGCCATTGATGGGGAGCCGAGCACAAGGAGGCCGAAATGACGCTGACGACCCTACTGCTGCTGGCCGCCGCGCTGATCGGTATCGGCGTCTATGGCGCGCTGTCCCAGCAGTCCTTCGTGATGCTGATGATGGGCCTGGAGCTGATTCTCAACGGCGTCATGCTCGCCGCCGTGGCCTTCTGGGCCTTGAGCGGTGCCGGGGTGCCGGAGGGGCAGCTCTTGACCATCGTGGTCATGGCGGTGATGGCCATCGAGATGGCCATGGGCTTCGCCCTGGTAGTGGCGGTGTTTCGCACTAATCAGGCAGACGTGACCGAGGGCATCACGGAGTTGAAGCACTGATGCTGTGGACGCTCGTGCTGTGGCCGCTGCTGGGCGCGCTCCTGCTCTACCCGGGAGGGCAGCGCCTGGGACGCTTGGGGCTTTCGCTTGCCACGGCGCTTAGCGTACTGGCCACCCTGGTGCTGGCCGGGCTGGCGGTAACGAGCGGCTGGCAGGGCAGCGTTGCCTGGAGCGAGGCACTGACGCTGACTCTCGAGCTCTCCACCGCCGGTCGTCTCTTCGCCATCATGGTGCCGCTGGTGGCGCTGCCGATCGTCGTCTATGCCGGCTTTCATGAGGTGACGCTGGGGGTTGACCAGCGCCGTGTCGAACGCCAGGGACGGCGACTGATGGCGCTGCTGGTGGCCTTCGTCGGCGCCATGCAGCTGCTGGTGCTGGCGGGTGATCTACTGACGCTGCTGATCGCCTGGGAGCTGGTGGGCCTGTGCTCCTGGGCGCTGATCTCTCATCACTGGGGCAGGGCGGAGGTACCCGGGGAGGCGGCCCAGGCCTTCCTGGTCACCCGTTTCGGCGATCTGGGGCTATATATCGCCGCGGCGGCGCTGTTCGCCGGCAGCGGCGGCTTCGACTACGCCGACCTGGCGGCCCTGGACGGCGGTCTATTGAGTGTCGCGGTGGCCGGCATCCTGCTGGCGGCGGCGGCCAAGTCGGCCCAGGTGCCGTTCTCCTCCTGGCTGTTCGCCGCCATGGCCGGCCCGGTGCCGGTGTCGGCGCTGTTGCACTCGGCGACCCTGGTGGCGGCGGGCATCTACCTGCTGGCGCGCCTGCAGCCGGCGCTGTCCGCCGTTGACTGGTTCGCACCGCTGGTCATCGGCCTGGGCCTGACCACCGCCCTGGTCGGTGGCGTGGCGGGCGTCTTCCAGAATCACGCCAAGAAGCTGCTGGCGGCCTCGACGTCGGCCCAGTACGGCCTGATGTGGGTCGCGGTGGGGGCGGGCTTCCCCATGGTGGCCCTGCTGCACTTCGTCGCCCATGCCTTCCTCAAGGCGGGCCTGTTCCTGTCGGCGGGTATCGCCGAGCGCCAGGTCGGCAGCTATCGGCTGCAGGAGATGCGCCAGGGACGCCGTTTGCCGGGCATCGCCCTGGCGACCGGGGCGATGAGTCTGGCCCTGGCGGGCATGGTTCCCATGGGGGCGGCCTGGAGCAAGGAGCGGATCGCCGCGGCGGCGGGGCAGGAGGCGATCTGGCTGGCGCTGCTGGTGGCCCTGGCCGGAGGCGTGAGCGCGCTCTATGCCACGCGCTTCCAGCTGCTGGCCTATGGGTGGCCGCCGCGTCATGCGCGCTCGGGGCTACCCCAGGGCCCTCGACCGTCCCTGGCCGAAGGCGGGGCTCTGGTGACGCTGTCCGGGGTGACGCTGCTGCTCTCGCTCGTCTGGTGGCCCGAGGCCCAGGCCTGGCTCGCCGAGGCCCTGCCCGGGCGCCTGCCGGAGGGCAAGCCCTGGGAACTGATCGTCTCGCTTACGCTGGTGGTGCTGGGCATCGCCGCGGGGTTCGTCATGGCGCGTCGCCAGCCTCGCTCGAGCGCCTGGCAGGAGCGCGCCGCCGACTGGTTCGGCCTGCCGGCGCTGATCCAGGCAGTCGTGCGGGGGTCCTTGATTCTCGGCCGCTGCCTGGCGCGCTTCGACGACCGCATCGTGGACGCCGGGCTGCGTGGCACGACGCGTCTTGCCCAGTGGCTGGCGCGGCGCCTCCTTTCGCGTTTCGACGATCGGGTCGTGGATGCCGGGCTGCATGGCACGGCGCGCCTTGCCCAGTGGCTGGCGCGGCGCCATGCCCGAGAGGGCGAGACCCTCTCCGAGGGTGTGCCCGGACTCATGACCCGCCTGAGCGAATGGGGCGGCTACTGGGCGCGCCAGGCCCAGAGCGGTCAGACCCACCACTATTACGCCGGCATCGCTATCGGCCTCACCCTCTTCCTGATCATTCTGGTGTTAGGAGCCCTGCCATGACGCTGACCCTCGCCTGGATCCTGCCCCTGGTGGGTGCCATCGCGCTCGCCGCCTTCCCGCGCTGGAGCGAGGCGCGAGCGCGTCAGTGGGCGGCGATGATGGCCGCGCTGTCGCTGCTGGCGCTGGTAATCGCCTGGATCGGCTTCGATCCGGCGGGGCCGCTGTTCCAGCATGTCGTCGAGCTGCGCTGGGTGCCGAGCCTCGGCGTGGCCTACCGGGTCGGCGTCGACGGCATCGCCCTGGCGGTGGCGACCATGAGCGCACTGCTGTTCGTCGCCGCCATCGTCTACCCCGTGGATACCCTGGGCCAGCCCCGCCAGTACTATGCCTGGCTGCTGTTCCTGGAGGCGGTCTCCCTGGGCGTCTTCCTGACCCTGGACCTGCTGCTCTTCTACGTGTTCTTCGATCTGTCCCTGGTGGGCATGTTCTTCCTTATCGGCCGCTGGGGCCACGGCACGCCCCAGGTCTCGGCGCTCAAGTTCTTCCTCTACACCTTCGCCGGCTCGCTGCTGCTGCTGCTGGCGATCATCGGCCTCTATCTGTCGGTGGAGCCGCACAGCTTCGATATGCGGGTACTGATCGAGCAGCAGCCTCTGGCGGGCACCGGGCTCTACGCGGGGCTGGTGTTCCTGGCGCTGATGCTGGGGCTCGCCATCAAGACGCCGCTGGTGCCGCTGCACACCTGGCTGCCCCAGGCCCATGTCGATGCGCCGGGGCCGGCCTCGGCGATCCTCGCCGGGGTGCTGCTCAAGATGGGGACCTACGGCATGGTGCGCCTTCCCTTCGCCATGATGCAGGAGACCTTCGCCGACCATTCGCTGACGGTAGGTATCGTCGCCCTGGTGGCGATCCTCTACGGCGCCCTGGTGGCGCTGGGCCAGAGCAATCTCAAGCGGCGCATCGCCTACACCTCGATCAACCACATGGGCTACACGGTGCTGGGGATCGCCGTGGCGGCGGCAATGTTTTCCGATAACCTGGCCGCGCGCCAGCTGGCCCTGACCGGGGCGACGGTGGAGATGGTCGCCCATGGCCTCATCACCGGGGCGCTGTTCCTGATCTGCGGCTCCTTCTGGCAGCGCAACGGCGACTATGCCCTCGATCACTACGGTGGCCTGGCCCATCGGGCGCCGCTGCTTACCGGCTTCACGGTGCTGGCGGCCTTCGCCAGCCTGGGCATGCCGGGACTGGCCGGCTTCGTCGCCGAGTTCCAGGTGTTCGCCGGCACCTTCGCCGTCTATCCCTGGCTGACGGTGCTCGGCGTGCTGGGCATCCTGATCACCGCGGCGCTGTTCCTGGACCTGCTGCGCCGGCTGTTCTTCGGCCGCCTGCCCTCCCACCTGGGCGGCTTCAAGGATCTGGCGCGCGCCGAGTGGGGGGTGCTCGCCGTGCTCTCCGCGGGCATCCTGGTGATCGGTATCTCTCCGCGTTTCCTGCTGACGCTGATCGAGGCCTCGAACGCGCTGCTGCTGGGAGGTCGCTGATGCCCATCGGTGACCTGGCACCGGAAATCGCCCTGCTCCTCGGCGCGGTGATCATCGTGCTGTACGCCGCCTTCGCGCCCCACGAACGCCAGGGCTGGGCCGCCGGACTGGCCCTGGTCGCCCTGGCGCTGGCCGGCATCCTGAGCGTGCTGCAATGGCCGCCGCCGCCGGCGCTGACCTTCTCCGGCGTCTGGGCGCTGGACACGGCGGTGGCCGCCAAGCTGCTGGTGCTGCTGGCCGGCGCCATCGCCGTGGCGCTGTCGCCGGACTGGATGCGCAGCGACCGGCGCCACGGGGAGTACTATGCGCTGTGCCTGTTCACCCTGCTCGGCGTGATCATGATGGCCTCGGCCCACGACAGCATGGAGCTGGTGGTGGGCATCCTACTCTCGTCCACCGCCAGCTACCCGCTGGTGGCCTACCATCGCGGCTTCAAGCCGGCCCTAGAAGCGGCCATGAAGTACTTCCTGATCGGCGCGTTGACCAACTCGCTGCTGGTGGTCGGCGTGGTGCTGCTGTTCGGGCTGGTGGGCGACACCGACTATGCGCGCACGGCTCAGGTGCTGGCGGCGTCTCCCGATGCGGCGCCGCTGGCACTGAGCGTGGCGGTGGCCTGCATCGTGCTGGGGCTGACCTTCAAGCTGGCGGCCTTTCCCGGCCATGCCTGGATGCCGGATGTCGCCCAGGGCGCCCCGGCGCCCATCGCCGCGCTGCTCACCGTGGCGCCCAAGGTCGGCGCCGCCGTGGCTCTGGCGCGCTTCGTCAGTCTGCTGCCGGCGAGTCAATGGTGGCCGGCCATCGTCGCCCTGATCGCCGTGGTGACCATGACCCTGGGCAATCTGGCGGCGCTCAGGCAGACCGATGTGCGCCGACTGCTGGGCTGGTCCTCGGTCTCCCAGTCCGGCTATGCGCTGATGGCAGTGGTGGTGATCGGCGTCGAGCCCCAGGCGCTGGCGGCGTTGCTGGCTTTCCTGGCGGCCTATCTTGTCGCCAACCTCGCCGCCTTCGCCGTGGTGACCCATCTGCGCGGACGCACGGCCCTCGAGGACTACCAAGGCCTGGGCCGCGCCCAGCCGATCGCCACGGCGATACTGATCCTGGCGTTGCTGTCGCTGACGGGCATCCCGCCGCTGGTGGGCTTCTTCGGCAAGTTCCTGCTGTTCAAGGTGACCATCGCCGGCGGCTATACCTGGCTTGCCGTGGTGGCCGTGGTCAATACCGTGCTGTCGCTGTTCTACTACCTGAGGGTGATCGCGGTCACCATGTTCAAGCCCCTGGAAGGCGAGGTGCACGTGCTGGGTAGCGGGTCCTGGCTGGCGCTACTGGCCAGCGGCGTACTGCTCATCGCGGCGAGCCTGGGTGCGGAGGCCGGGCTGGGGCTGGCGTCCGCACTGCGTTTTGTCTCCTAGACTCGACGCACCGCCCCGTCAGAGCCCGGTCAGGCGCATCATCAGTGTCAGGTAGAGCGGTATCAGCAGCGGCGCGGCCAGGGTGGTGATCAGCACCGCCTGGGCGCCCTTGCCCGGGGCGATGCCCAGCTCCATGGCCACCACCACCACGTTGGCGGCCATGGGTACCACCCCCAGCAGCAGCATGGCCATGGCCAGTTCCCGCGAGAGCGGCGTGATGGCCTGGAGCAGCAGCACCGCGCCCAGCGCCAGCAGCGGCCAGAGCACGCAACGGATCGCCACGCAGGCCCCGATAAAGCGACCATCCAGCTCGCGAATGCTGACCCTGCCCAGCGTCATGCCGATGATCATCATGCCCAGCAGGGTGTAGGTGGCGGGAAATACCGCCAGCCCCTCCATGGCGGTCGCCGGTATCGTCAGGCCCAGGCCGCTGACCACCAGTGCCGCCAGGAAGGCGTAGATCAGCGGCAGCCGCACGATCTTGGCCAGGCTCTCGGCGACCGAGAACTGCCCCCGGGCGCTGAGGTAGAAGCCCACCGTGAACTCGTAGAGGGTGATGCCCAGCACGCAGAACAGGTAGAGGGTGATCCCCTCCGGTGGCAGCAGCACCAGGGCCACCGGCAGGCCGAAGTAGCCGGTGTTGCCGGTGCCGGCGGAGAAGGCCAGCAGGGCGCTCTCCTGGGGGGCAAAGCCGTGCCGGATCAGGCGGTGCACCAGCAGGGCGAGCAGGCTGGCGGTGACGAAGGCGGCCAGGGTCAACAGCAGGAAGCTGGGCGTGGGGCCGCCCTGAACCAGGCCGCGAAAGAAGGTCAGGGGTGCCACCAGGTAGATCAGCAGGGTCGCGATGGGGCGTGGGTCCACCGCCAGCCGGCGAGCGGCCAGCCAGCCCAGGGCGACATAGCTCAACAGTATCCACAATGGGCCCATCAGGGCGCTGGGGTCGATGGCGTGCATGCAAAATCCTTGTCTGATGACTCCGGGGCATCATGATGCCCGTGGCGCTGGCCGGGGGCCAACTTGAATGAAATCGATATGAGGCCACGAATCTTTCATTGGTGGGTCGGGTAACGACTCGTCACAATGGACACATCATGCAGACGCTTCATGAGGAGATCCGATGAGCACGCAGCAGCACCCACTGGGTATCAGCTTCGAATTCTTCCCGCCCAACACCGCGGCCGGTCGCGAGAAGCTGGTCGGTGTGCGCGACGCTCTGGCCGAGCGTGGGCCGCGCTTCTTCTCGGTGACCTATGGCGCCGGGGGGTCCACCCAGGACCGTACCCTGAATACCGTGCGCCAGGTACGTGAGGCGGGCATCACCACCGCGCCCCACCTCTCCTGCATCGGTAGCGAGAAGGGGCAGCTGCGCGAGCTGCTGGCCCGCTACCGGGAGGAGGGCATCGAAAGCCTGGTGGCCCTGCGGGGTGACCTGCCCTCGGGCATGGGCGGCGTCGGTGAATTCCGCTATGCCAATGAGCTCGTCGAGTTTATCCGCGAGGAGAGCGGTGATCACTTCGAGATCGCCGTGGCCGCCTATCCCGAGTCGCACCCCCAGGCCCCCAGCCTGGCGCTGGATGTCGAGAACTTCGCGCGCAAGGTGAAGGCCGGTGCCAACCTCGCCATTACCCAGTACTTCTTCAATGCCGATGCCTACTTCCACTTCGTGGAGCGGGCCCAGGCCCTGGGGGTCGATACGCCTATCATCCCGGGGATCATGCCGATCACCAACTACACCAAGCTGGCGCGCTTCTCCGATGCCTGCGGCGCCGAGATTCCGCGCTGGATGCGCAAGCAGCTGGAGGCCTACGGCGATGACAGCGAGTCGATTGCCGCCTTCGGTGAAGAGGTGATCTCACGCCTCTGTCAGCGGCTGCTCGATGGGGGCGCGCCAGGCCTTCACTTCTACACCCTCAACCAGGCCGCCCCGAGCCTGAAGATTGTGGACAATATCGTCGGCTGAGGCCGGCAGTGCCTGCCCTGGATTCTCGGCCAGGGAACGCAGAAGGGCCCCGCCATCCGGCGGGGCCCTTCGCGTGGTGGGTGACGGTGAGGCGTCAGCCGGCGGAGGAGGCCGGTGATCCACCTCCTCCGCCCTTGCCGTGCAGGCGGCGCTGCATCAGGACCAGGCCGGCGCCGATGGCCAGGCCGGCGATATCGGTGACGATGCCGCCGTAGATCATGAACAGCGCACCGATCAACATCACCACCCGCTGCCAGCTCTTCACCGGGCCGAAGAACCAGGCCTGGACCACCGCGGCCAGCAGGATGATGCCCAGGGTGGCGGTAACGCCGACTCGCAGGATCTGCACCCAGGAGCCCTCCATCAGCATGGCGGGGCTGTAGAAGAACATGAAGGGCACGATAAAGGCGGCCAGGCCGATCTTGAACGAGGCCACCGAGGTGCCCATGGCGTTGTCGCCGGAGATGCCCGCCGCGGCATAGGAGGCGAGTGCCACCGGAGGCGTGATCGCCGATACCACCGCGAAGTAGAACACGAAGAAGTGCGCGACCAGCGGCTCGATACCGATGCTGATCAGGCCCGGAGCGACCACCGAGGCAGCCACCGCATAGGCGGCGGTGGTGGGCATGCCCATGCCGAGCAGGATCGAGATGCACATGGCGAAGAACAGCGCCAGCAGCTGGCTGACCCCGGCCAGGCCCAGCAGCAGCGAGGAGAAGCGCGCACCGACCCCGGTCAAGGCGATCACCCCGACGATCAGGCCGGCGCAGGCGCACACGGCGATGATCTGGATCGACATGGCGCCGGCCAGTTGCAGCGCCTTGAGGATGGCGCGGATGCCCATCCTGTGAGGCGTGAGCCAGCTCACCACGGCCGCCGAGGCGGTGGCCAGGGTGCCGGCACGGATCACCGAGTAGCCCATGAACAGGGCGGCGATCAGGATGATGATCGGTGCGAACAGGTAGATCTGCCTGACCAGCCGTCGGAACTGGGGAATCTCCTCCTTGCGCATGCCGCGCATCCCCTTGCGGGCGGCCTCGAAGTCGACCATGCAGTAGATCGACAGGAAGTAGAGGATGGCGGGAATCAGGGCCGCCACGGCGATCTCGGTGTAGGGGATGCCGGTGACCTCGGCCATGATGAAGGCCCCGGCCCCCATGATCGGCGGCATGATCTGACCGCCGGTCGAGGCGGCGGCCTCGATGGCGCCGGCGCTGCGGGACGGGTAGCCCACCTTCTTCATCAGCGGGATCGTCAGCGAGCCGGTGGAGACCACGTTGCCGGCCGAGGTGCCGTTGATCATGCCCATCAGACCAGAGGCGAAGATCGACACCTTGGCCGGGCCGCCACGGGCACGGCCGGCGGCGGCGAAGGCGAAGTTGACGAAGTAGTCCCCCACCTTCGAGGCCTGCAGGAAGGCGGCGAAGATGATGAACAGGATGATATAGGTGGAGGAGACGGCGGTGGTCGGCCCCAGGATACCGGCGTCGGTGTAGACCTGGCTGAAGAAGCGGCCCACGGAGAGCCCGGGGTAGCCCAGAAAGCCCGGCAGATAGGGGCCGGCGAACACATAGAGCAGGAAGAGCACCGAGATGACCACCAGGGCCAGGCCGGCGACCCGCCGGGTCAGCTCGAGGATCAGCAGCGAGCCGGCGATGGCGGCATAGGAGATGCCCATGGGGGCAAACGGGGTGCCGGTGGAGGCGCGCAGCGGGCTGTTGAACATCACCAGCAGGTAGCCGGCCACCGCCAGGGCGCAGACCATCAGTACCAGGTCGGCGGGTGACAGGGATTCGCGTACCTGGCGATAGGCCCAGGAGAGCAGGATGCCGGCGACGGTGGCCAGGATCAGCGGATAGCCGAAGTGCCAGGCCTCGATCGCCGGGGCGATGCGCATGGCCCCATCGTTCATTGCCTGATACATCATGGCCACGCGCACCAGGGCATACAGGGCCGGCGCCAGCAGGGCATAGCTCAGCCAGCGCATCCAGGCGGGGGAGCGCTCGCGGTCATGCTCGGCGAAGCGGGTGCCGGCATAGAGGCCATAGCCGAGTATCAGCGCCCCGGCGATGTGCAGGATGCGAAATGACCAGGTCTCCAGTGGATAGACGTTGAGCGAGATGAGGTGAAACAGCGAATAGGCGATGGCCAGCGCACCGAAGAGCAGCCACTGCCAGCCGGTATACAGGCGCCGGTTGGATTCGACGGCGGCCTCGTCGACGCCTTCGGCAGTGACGACCTCGACGACATCGTCGGTGCCGGTGTCGTCGCGGGATTCGGGATGTTGGGACATGAAAACACCCTTGGGTGTGAAACGGACGGCAGGCATGCCGCCCCGGGTCGCTCGGCGACCCGGGGCGGCGTCAGGGTCTTGCGTGGTTACAGCTTCAGGTTATCGGGAATCTCGTAGCCGTTCTCCTCGTACCAGCGCACCGCGCCCGGATGGAAGGGCAGCACGGTGTTGTACTGGAAGTTCTCCGGAATGCTGGTGGCCGCACTGCGATGGATATCCATCATCTTGTCGTTGTTCTCCAGGCTCAGCTTGGTGATCTCGTAGACGAAGTCTTCGGGCAGGTCGCAGCCGGCGATGGTGAAGTTCCACATGGAGACGGCACGGGCATCCTCTTCCAGGGTCTGGTAGGTGCTGGCCGGAATCATGAAGGGCGATACCGGGAACGCCTCGAGTACCTTGGCCTGCTCCTCCTCGGTGAACTCGACGATATTGATATCGGTCTGCACCTCGAGCTGGCTGACCGCAGGGATCGGGATGCCGGCAGCGAAGGCGATGACATCGATCAGGCCATCCTGCAGCTGGCCGCCCAGGTCGTTCCAGCCGCCGTTGCGACGATCGAACTCGACACCCAGCTCCTCGAGAATGGCCGGGAAGTAGGTGTCGGAGGTAGAGGCCGCCGGGCCGAAGCCGATGCTGGCGCCGTCGGGGATGTCGGCGATCGACTCGATATCGCTGTCGGCCAGGGTGGTGATGGAGAACGGTGTCTCGTACATCGGGAAGAGAGCACAGACATTGTCCAGCGGTACCCCCGGGGCGAGAGGGCTTTCGCCGGCCAGGGCCTCGGCGGCGGGCCCCATGGTGGTCAGTCCCAGGGCGATATCACCGGTGTGGACCAGGGCGAGGTTCTGGTTGGGACCGCCGGTGACCTCACCCCCGCCGGAGAGACCCAGCTCCTCGGCGATCAGGTTGGCCCAGCCGGAGCCGTAGACGAAGTAGGTGCCGCCCTGGCTGGCGGTGCCGACGGTGAAGTTCTCGGGCCAGTCACTGCGGTCCTGGGCGGCGGCGGAGGCGGCTACCAGAAGAGTGCCGGCGACGGTGCCGGCGAGCAGACGGGGGGAGAGAAGACGCATGGCGTAGCTCCTTCATGGGGTGGGTGATGACTCGGACGCGGATGCCCGAGAGATACCGTGTCATTCTGGCAGTTCGGGGCAGGAGTGTAGCGGTCATCAACGCCGCTCCATTCAACGTATACCATTCGACCCATGCCGGGGCATGGGTCGAATCGCGTGAAGAGAGAAGCATTGATTTGAATCAATCGCAATCGGCTGATGGATCCCCGGTCGTGCTGTCCGGGCCGACCAGCGGAGCGGGGAGCCGCATCGTTAGCCCTTGGGGTCGATGATCTTGACCGTCTGGAAGTCCTCGGTGGGCTCTTCTCGGTGCGTGCGATCGATACGGGTGGCCAGCTCAGGGGCGGCCTGCTCCTCGATGGGCAGCTGCTCGAAGAAGTCGCAGCTGACACACTCGCGGTAGCGGATGCCGTTCTGTTCCCAGCTGCGAATTCGGTCCATCTCGGCACAGCGTGGGCAGATGGCGCCGGCGATAAAGCGTTTCTGGATGGCCATGAAGACTCCTGTAGGCCTCGGCCCGTGGGCCGAGGCGGGGGTGACGTTGGGTCAACCGGCAGTGATGCCGCTATGACGCAGTAGCGGTTCGACACTGGGCGCGCGGCCGCGGAAGGCCTGGAAAAGCTCGGCGGCGTCGCGGGCGCCGCCCTGTTCGAGGATCTCGCTGCGGAAACGGCCCCCGGTCTCGGGGTCGAAGATGCCCGCCTCCTCGAAGGCGCTCCAGGCGTCGGCGGAGAGGACCTCGGCCCACTTGTAGCTGTAGTAGCCCGCCGCGTAGCCCCCGGCAAAGATATGACCGAAGCCGTTCTGGAAGCGGTTGAAGGAGGCCCTGGGCACCACCGAGACGGCATCACGTACCGCATCGAGCAGCGCCTGGAGCTCGCTGGCGGAGGGCGCCTCGAGCTCGTGGTGCAGGCGCAGGTCGAACAGCGAGAACTCCAGCTGGCGCACCATGCCCATGGCCGACTGGAAGTTTCTGGCCGCCTGCAGCTTCTCGAGCAGCTCGCCGGGCAACGGCTCCCCGCTGTCGACGTGACCGGCGATCAGATCGAGCCCCTCACGCTCCCAGCAGTAGTTCTCCATGAACTGGCTGGGCAGCTCCACCGCATCCCAGGCCACGCCGTTGATGCCCGAGATATCGGCGATGGTCTGGCGGGTCAGCATATGGTGCAGACCGTGACCGAATTCGTGGAAGAGGGTGACCACCTCGTCGTGGGTCAGCAGCGCCGGTCGACTGCCCACCGGACGGGTGAAGTTGCAGGTCAGATAGGCCACCGGCAGCTGCAGGGCATCCCCCTCGTGGCGGCGCACCCGGCACTCGTCCATCCAGGCACCGCCGCGCTTGCCCTCGCGGGCATAGAGGTCCAGATAGAAGCCGGCGATCGCCTCGCCGTTCTCGAGGATGCGAAAGAAGCGCACGTCAGGGTGGTAGCGCGGCGCCTGCTCGTCCTCGCGGAAGGTGATGCCGAACAGGCGCTCGACGACCTGGAACAGCCCATCGACCACACGGGGGGCGGGAAAGTAGGGCCGCAGCTGCTCCTCGTTGATGGCGTGGCGCGCCTCGCGGAGCTTCTCGCTGACGTAGCCGATATCCCAGGGCTCGAGATGGTTCATGCCCAGTTGCTGAGCGGCGAAGGCCTCGAGCTCTGCGAACTCCTGGCGGGCCTGGGGGACCGCACGGGTGGCCAGGTCCTCGAGGAAGCGCTGCACCTCGGCCGGAGACTCGGCCATCTTGGTCTCCAGCGAGTAGTCGGCGTAGGTGGCAAAGCCCAGCAGCCGGGCCAGCTCGTGGCGCAGAGCGAGTATCTCCTCCATCAGCGGGGCGTTGTCGTACTGGTCGGCGTGAGGGCCTTGGTCCGAGGCGCGGGTGACGAAGGCGGTGTAGACCTCGCGGCGCAGTTCGCGATCATCGGCGTAGGTGACCACCGGGAAGAAGCTGGGGAAGTCCAGGGTGATGCGGTAGCCGGTTTCCCCCTTGGCCTCGGCGTTGGCGCGCAGGGTGGCCAGGGCGCTCTCCGGCAGGCCGGCCAGGCGGGATTCGTCGGCGAGCTCCAGGTGCCAGGCCTGGGTGGCATCGAGCAGCTGGTTGGAGAAGGTGTTGGAGAGCTCGGAGAGTCGCGCCTTGATCTCGCCATAGCGGCGCTTCTTCTCGGCAGGCAGATCGACGCCGGCGAGACGGAAGTCGCGCAGGGTGTTGTCGACGGTACGCCGCTGGGCCGCGTCGAGAGCTTCCCAGGCCGCCCCCTCCTTGAGGGCCTGCCAGACACGGAACAGCCCCTCGTGCTGGCCGAGCCAGGTGCTGTAGTCGGAGAGCTTGCCCAGGCAGGCCTGATAGGCCTCGCGCAGCTCGGGGTTGTTCATGGTGCCATTGAGGTGGGAGACCGGTGACCAGGCACGCGACAGACGGTCATTCAGCGACTCCAGGGGAGCGGCGAGGCTCTGCCAGCTGGGTGGCTCCCGCTCGGCCCGCTCGACCAGTGCCTCGATGGCTTGACGGTTCTCGGCGAGCAGCTCATCGATGGCTGGCACCACGTGCTCGGGGCGAATGGCCTCGAAGGGAGGGAGCTCATGGGTCTCGAGCAGGGGGTTGCGGGACATGCATACCTCGGGAAGAAAGTGGGATCCTTCCCTAAGATGCGGGCGGAGGCGTCGGGTTTCAATGTGCGTCGCCAGGGTTTGCCGCCGTGAGTCGGGCTGCTAGGCTTGCTGGCTTTCAAGCGTGCGGGCGGCGCACGCCGTGTTTCGGGAGATGCAAAGATGAGCGAGACGCTGGAGCGCTGGAGCACGCGGCGCGCCTTTATCCTGGCGGTTACCGGGGCGGCGGTGGGGCTGGGCAATATCTGGCGCTTCCCCTATATCACCGGCGAGAACGGCGGGGCGGTGTTCTTGGTGCTCTATGTGGCCTTCGTGCTGCTGCTGGGGCTGCCGGTGATGATGGCCGAGATCATGGTGGGCCGAGCCGGGCGGCGCAGCCCGGTGGCGTCGCTGGGGCATCTGGCCGCGGCGGCCGGAGCCAGCCGCCATTGGCGGCTGCTGGGGCTGTTCGGCGCCTTGACGGTGTTCTGCATCCTCTCCTTCTATTCGGTGGTGTCCGGGTGGTCCATCGAGTTTCTGGTGGCTTCCATCAATGGCGAGTTTCGGGGCGCCGCGCCCGCCGAGGTCGGTGCCGGTTTCGAGGCCTTCCTGGCCGACCCCGGGCGCATGATCTTCAATCACACCCTGTTTTTGCTGATGACCATACTGGTGGTGGCTGCCGGCGTGGCCAAGGGACTCGAACGCCTCAACAACGTGCTGATGCCGCTACTCTATCTGCTGTTGTTGATGCTGGCGGGGTATGCCACCACCACCAGCGGCTTCGGTACCGCGCTGGCGTGGCTGTTTCGACCCGACTTCTCGGCGGTGACCCCGCTGGTGGTGATGCACGCCATGGGGCACGCCTTCTTCACCCTGGCCGTGGGTGCCTGTGCGTTGATGGCCTATGGGGCCTACATGCCGGACCACCAGAGCCTGCCGCGTGCCGTCGGGGCGGTGGCGGTCCTCGATGTTACCGTGGCCTTGCTGGCCGGTATCGCGATCTTCTCGGTGGTGTTCTCCCAGGGCATGGACCCCGGTGAGGGACCCGGCCTGATGTTCGTCACCCTGCCCATCGCCTTCGCCGAGCTGCCCTGGGGCGCGCTATGGTTGAGCTTCTTCTTTTTGCTGCTGCTGCTGGCCACCTGGACGTCGTCGATCAATCTGGCCGAGCCCATGGTCGTCACCCTGCAGGGACTGGGGCTGCAGCGTGGGGTCTCCGCGGCTCTGGTAGGCCTGGCCGTGTGGCTGCTGGGGCTGCTGACGGTGTTCTCTTTCTCGAGCCTGGCCGAGTGGCGACCGCTGTTCGGCATGAACGGCTTCGAACTGGTCAGCACCATCCCCCCGGAGATCTTCCTCCCGCTGGGCGGGATGCTGATTGCCATCTTTGCCGCCTGGGTGCTGCCGGAGTCCACGGCGCGTCGTGCCCTGGGGGTGAGCGATAGCGGCTTTGCGCTGTGGCGGATGGTGACCCGCTGGATTGCCATTCCGTTGACGCTGGTAGTATTGGTGGCCGGGCTGGTCTGAGCCCCGCCCGATCGAAGATGAGGAGATCATGATGAGCGACTCGAAGGCCATACGGCCCTGGAAAGGCAAGCGCCCGAGCCTTGGTGAGCGGGTCTATATCGACTCGGCAAGCCTGGTGCTCGGCGATGTGACGCTGGGTGACGACTGCTCGGTATGGCCCATGGCGGTGATCCGTGGCGACATGCATCGTATCCGTATCGGCGCCCGCACCAGCGTGCAGGATGGCTGCGTGCTGCATATCACCCACGCCAGCGACTTCAATCCCGGCGGCTTTCCGCTGACCATCGGCGATGATGTGACCATCGGGCACAAGGCGATACTCCATGGGGCCACCCTGGGCAGTCGTATCCTGGTGGGCATGGGGGCCATCGTCATGGATGGGGCCGAGGTGGAGGATGAGGTCATCATCGCCGCCGGTGCCGTGGTGACGCCTGGCAAGCGGCTCGAGAGCGGCCATGTCTATGCCGGCAATCCGGCCAAGGCGCTGCGTCCCCTGAAGGAGAAGGAGCGAGAGTTCTTTCCCTACACCGCCGGCAACTATGTAAGACTCAAGGACGAGTATCTGGCCTCGAGCGACGATTAATTTACTAACCCATTGTTTCTGCATGCCCGGGCGAGCGATAATCTGGTAATTTATCCAGCTCTTTGAGGGCCGCTCCGGCATGGCCAATTTCCGCACCCACCTTGGCGTGGCCGCCGCCGGCGGAGCCGTGGTTGCCCACGGTGGCTGGCAGGCGGGGCTGTGGGATGTCTGGCAGGCACTGCCCGTGCTGGCGCTGGTGACCCTCGGCGGCATCCTGCCCGATATCGACGCCGACAGCTCACGAGCGATCCGGCTGGTATTCAACCTGCTGGCCGTGCCGGCGGTGGTGGCCGGGGCCCTGGTGCTACAAGGGCGGCTCTCCACGGGGGGGCTGCTGCTGGCCTGTGGCGCCCTCTACCTGGGGGTACGTCACCTCGCCGGCGCCCTGTTCGCTCGCCTCACCGTACATCGCGGCATCTGGCACTCGCTGCTGGCGGCGGCCTTCTGTGGCCTGTCGACCACGGCGCTCAGCTACCGCCTGTTGGCACAACCCGGTGCCATGGCCTGGGGCCATGGCGTGGCGCTTGCGCTGGGTTTCGTGCTCCACCTGCTGCTCGATGAGCTCTACAGCGTCGATCTCACCGGGGGGCGTATCAAGCGCTCCTTCGGTACCGCGCTCAAGCCACTGGACTGGCGCTCACCCGGCAACTCCCTGGTGATGCTCGCCGCCGGGGCCAACCTGTTGCCCTGGTTGCCGCCCTGGCCGGTGTTGCGAGAGCTGCTCGTTCAGGGCGTCTCGTTCTGGCGCTGAGGGGCGGCGACCGGGCCCGCTTTCAGGCATCGCCATCACGGCGTGTACCCGGCACTCGCTGGGCGCGACGCAGGGCGCGCTGGGCCCGAGTCTCGGCGCGCTCCATCTCGAGCAGTCCCTCTTCGACGAATACCAGGTGCTCGTGGGCGCGGGCCCTGGCGTCTTCGGCGCGCCCCTCGAGGATGGCGTCGAGCAGGGCGCGGTGCTGGAGCATCAGCTGGGGGCGAGCTTCCGGCCGCTCGAACAGATGGGCGAGGTTGTCGGCGATGCTGCGCTCCAGCAGATGGAAGATGCCACGTATGGTGTGCAGCAGCAGCACATTGTGGGCGGCCTCGGCGATCGCCAGGTGGAAGGCCGCATCGGCCTTGGCCTCCTCGACAGGATCGTGCCCCTGGAAGCAGGCTTCGAGCTCCTCGAAACGACGGATCAGCAGCGCCTTGTCGGTGGGGGTCGAACGCAGCGCGGCGTAGTAGGCCGAGATGCCCTCCATGGCATCGCGAAACTCCAGCAGATCCAGATGAAACTCACCGTGACGTGACAGCATCTCCAGCAAGGGGTCGCTATAGCCGCTGTTGAGCTCCTTGCTGACGAAGGTGCCGCCCCCCTGGCGGCTGATCAGCAGGCCGCGGGCCGACAGCTTCTGGATCGCCTCGCGCAACGAGGGGCGTGAGACGCTGAAGCGTTCGGCCAGCTCGCGTTCGGGGGGCAGCTTCTGGCCGGGCTGGAGGCTGCCCTCCAGAATCATCGCTTCGAGGCGTTCGGTGATCACGTCGGCCAGACGTGGTTGGCGCAGGGGAGGGTAGGCCATGGTGAGGTTCCGGCGGCTGGTGAGGTAGATAAGATAGGGTTGACGGCATCTTACGGCAAGATATTGGTAATACCAATAATCATCGGTGTGGTTTTTTCGAGAGTGCGAAAGAGTTCTTTCAGTTTCAAAAAGAGTCTCACAATTTCAAAAGGTTGGAGCCGCCAGGTAGAGAACTAGACTAATGTCTAGGCAGGGAGCAAGGAAAAAAACGGCGGGTCTCGTTTGACACTGTCGTATGAGTCTCCTTAATGTCCGCCAACTCATCTGGAAAAAATTGGTTTTACCATTTTACCAAAACACCTGGCTCGCCAGCCGATAAAGGAATCGCCGATGACTGCCGTCAAGCTCTATCCGCCGAGGCCGGACAAGGTCTATCTTTTCGGCACCTGCCTGATCGACCTTCTCTATCCAGAGGCCGGGATGGATGCCATCCGGCTGCTGGAGCGTGAGGGAATCGAGGTGCTGTTTCCCCAGGACCAGACCTGCTGTGGCCAGCCGGCCTATACCTCCGGTTATCATCATGAGGCCCGTGCCGTGGCGGCGGCGCAACTCGATCTCTTCCCCGGCCCCTGGCCGATCATCGTGCCCTCGGGCTCCTGCGGCGGCATGATGCGCAAGCACTACCCCCAGCTCTTCGCCGGTACCGATCTCGAGGAGCAGGCCTGCGAGGTGGCCGGGCGCATCTTTGAACTGACCGAGTTCCTGGTCCACGTCTGCCATCTCGACCTCGAGGATCGCGGCGAGCCCGAGAAGGTCGCCATGCATACCTCCTGCAGCGCCCGCCGTGAAATGGGGCTGGCCGACACCGGTCCCGCCCTGCTGGCAGCGCTGGGGCGGGTGGAGCTGGTCGAGCAGGCGCGGGCCAGCGAGTGCTGTGGTTTCGGTGGCACCTTTGCCGTGCGTCACCCCGAGGTCTCGGCCGCCATGGTGGAAGACAAGGCCCGGGCCATCGAGGCGACCGGGGCGCGCCGCTTCATCACCTCTGACTGCGGCTGCATGATGAACATCGGGGGTCGCTTCGAGCAGCAGGGCAAGGCGGTCAAGGGCGAGCATATCGCCAGTTACCTGTGGCGGAGGACCTCATGAGCGAACAGACGGCCGGCGTTCAAACCTATACTCCCCGTGAATTCCATCGCCAGGCTCACGATGCCCTGGGAAATCCCCAGATACGCGCCAACTTCCGCAAGGCGATGGATGGCCTGATGGCCAAGCGTCTCGACAGCTTCGATGACTGGGACCTGGATGCCCTGCGTGAGCTGGGCGCCAACATTCGCCTGCGGGCGCTTGCCAGGCTGCCTGACCTGCTGGAGAAGCTGGAGGCCAACTGCGAGGCCAATGGCATCAAGGTGCACTGGGCCGAAGACGGGGAGCAAGCCTGCCGAATCATCCGTGGCATCTGCGAGAACCATGGCGCGACCTCGGTGATCAAGGGCAAGTCGATGGTCTCCGAGGAGATGCATCTCAACGCGCATCTGGAAGAGGCCGGGATCGAGGCGCTGGAGTCGGATCTCGGTGAGTACCTGGTGCAGCTCAACCAGCAGACCCCTTCCCATATCATCATGCCGGCGATCCATCTCAATACCGATGAGATCTCCGAGATCATGCACGACAAGACCGGAACCGAGCGTACCCGGGACGTCGATGCCATGACGGCGGCGGCCAGGCAGCAGCTGCGCGAACGCTTCATGGCCGCCGGTGTAGGGGTCTCCGGAGTCAATTTCGCGGTCGCCGAGACCGGCACCCTGTGCCTGGTGGAAAACGAAGGCAATGGTCGGATGACGACCACGGTGCCTCCGGTGCATGTGGCGGTGACGGGTATCGAGAAGGTGGTCGAGCATCTGCGCGATGTGCCGCCTCTCTACTCGCTGCTCACCCGCTCGGCCACCGGTCAGCATGTCACCACCTACTTCAACATGATCAGCTCGCCCCGCAAGGAGGGGGAGCATGATGGTCCGAAGGAGGTGCATCTGGTGCTGGTGGACAGCGGTCGCTCCAGCATTTACCAGGACAATGAGCTGCTCGATACCCTGCGCTGCATTCGCTGCGGCGCCTGCATGAATCACTGCCCCGTCTATACGCGTGTGGGAGGGCATGCCTACGGCACGACGTACCCCGGTCCCATCGGCAGCATTCTTTCACCCCATCTGATGGGGCTGGAGGAGACCCGGGATCTGCCCACGGCGTCGAGTCTGTGCGGCGCCTGTGGCGAGGTCTGTCCGGTGAAGATCCCGATCCCCGACCTGCTGGTGCGGCTGCGCCGAAAATCGGTCGGCGAGGGGCGCGGCAATGTGGCCGGTGCCGGGATCAAGCGAACCCGCAAGGAAGTGGCCGCCTGGAAGGGGTTCCAGTGGTTGGCGACACACCCTGCGGCCTGGCGCGCCGGCACCTCGGTGGCCGGCAGGCTGCGGGCGCTGACGCCTGCCAGGCTGGGTGCCTGGACGCAGCATCGCAGCGCACCAAGGCCGGCGACCACTACCCTGCATGCGCTGGTCAAGCAGCATCAGGCAGCCAAGACCGACAAGGAGGAGCGCTGATGAGTGCTCGGGATGCGATTCTCAAGCGGCTGCGGGAGCGTGCGGATGGGGCGTTGAGTGCCCCCGATAGCGACTTTGCCGTGGTGACCGGCCGCGGCTGGAGCCGGGAGGAGCGGCTGGTGCGCTTCGAGCGCTGGATTGGCTCGGTGCACGGCGAGGTGGTCCATGCCGCCGAGGAGGACTGGACCGATGTGCTGGCGAAGGTGCTTGTCGACAAGGGGGTGCGCCGCCTGGCCCTGGGCAAACAGCATCCGGTCGCCGTCGAGGCGCGCCGGGCCCTGGTCAATGCGGAGGTGGAGCTGGTCGACGTCGATCGCGATATCGAACAGTGGCAGCGTGAGCAGTTCGATGATGTCGATGCCGGCCTGACCTCGACCCGTGGCGCCATCGCCGAGACGGGCAGCCTGTGGCTATGGCCCACGCCGGATGAACCGCGACTGATCAGCCTGGTGCCACCGCTGCATATCGCGGTGCTGGACGGGAGGACGCTGGAGGACACCTTCTTCGACGTGATCGAGAAGCATGGCTGGGCAAGCGGCATGCCGACCAATGCGCTGCTGATCTCCGGCCCCAGCAAGACCGCCGATATCGAGCAGACCCTGGCCTATGGTGTTCACGGCCCCCGTGAACTGGTGGTCATCGTGCGCCATGCCGACGATGTGATCGGGAGTTCTGCCCGGCAGTGAGGGCCAGGGTATGCATTGCGACGGCCCGGTGTCTGGGAGACGCCTGAAATGCCATGAGATGCAGGGGTACCATTGGGGTATAGTTGGCGTATCGCGAGGGGCCCTTCCCTCGATACACAAGGAGCATGTGCGTGCAGGATAGGATATCGAACGCCGGGAAGGTGGCGGGGCCTGATCGTCAGGGGCTTGGTCTTCACGGAAAGGTGGTTGCCGTGGTAGCGGGCCTTGCCCTGCTGGCGGGGTGCAGTGAGCGGCAGCCCGAAGAGGCTCGCTTCATGTCGGCCCCGGAGGCGACGGTCGGCGATGCGCTAAGCGGAGAGCTGACGACAGCCAGCTCCATCAATCTCAACGATGGGGCTCGCTACTCCCCGCACTGGATCTGCCCAGGCGAGGCGACTGATGGGGTGACATCCTATGTGCTGGATGCTGCCTTCCCCGGGGTGCTGACGGCGTTCGACAAGAGTGGGAGCCTGCGTGGAGTCGCCGAGGGGGAGTCGCCGTCGTTGCTGGTAGGTGCGGATCATGAGGCGTGCACGCTGGTCGTGGTGAATGGCGGCGATGCGACCTCCTTTGGCCCCTATCGTCTCGTGGCACAGGCTCACGCTTCGGCTGAGCAGCTGATCCTCGATACGCCGTTGACCGGGTCGCTCGGTGAGGATGGCAAGGCGAGTCACGTCATAACACTCGAACAGGCGGGTCGTCTCGACCTCGCGCTGTCGAGTGGCGGCGCTCTTGCACTGTCTCTGCATGGTGAAGGGCGCGAAGAGCGTGTTCAGGTCTGTGCCGACGAAGAGCAGCGCCTGGAGGCATACCTGGAGCCGGGAGACTATCGGGTCGAGGTCGCCGCTGCAGCCACCGACAATGCGCTGACTGCGACGAGTGGATGTGGAGGTGACACCCTGGTGCTGGGTAACGCCTACCGGCTGCTGGCCAGCGCCGACGATCTGTCCACCGGGATGCGCAATGAGGGGCCGCTGCGGGGAGGCGACAGCATTACCGGGGTCCTCGAAAGCGGGGCGCGTAACCGCTACCGCCTGGATATCGACGAACCTTCCGAGATTTCCATCGAGTTGAGCTCGGCACAGTTCGATGCGCTGCTGAGCCTGGATGGCGAGGGGCAGAGCCTCAGCAATGATGATGGTGGCGGAGGCATCAATGGCACGGATGCACTGCTGGAAACCGTGCTGTTGCCGGGGCGCTATGAGGTCCAGGTGTCGGGCTATGGTGCCGCAGGGGGTGACTACACTCTCGAGATGCAGCGCTCTGCCTTCGAGGGTGAGCTTCGCAACGATGGGGAAATCCTGCTGGAAGAGAGCCTGGTTGGCATTCTGGATGGCAGCGGCCCCAACAGTTATCGCCTGACACTGGAGGAGGCGGCGGGAGTCAGGGTGATGCTGGGCTCATCGAGCTTCGATGCCGTGCTTCGCCTGCATGGCAATGGTATCGATATCAGCGATGATGATAGTGGCGGAAACCTCGATGCGCTGCTGTCGGCAGTGCTCGAGCCGGGCAGCTATACCCTGGAAGCCCAGAGCTATTCGGGGGCTGGGGCCTACAGACTGGAAGTGGCCGGTGAGGCCATCGAGGGTGAACTACGCAATGGCGGCGAGGTTAGGGTCGGCGACGCTGTGGTCGGTAGCCTGAGTCCCGGGGGCGTGCTTGATTACGAGCTGGTGCTGGAAGAGGACGCCACGATTGTGCTCGAAGCGACCTCGCCGACAGTCGATACGATACTGAGCCTGAGTGGAAATGGGGTCGAGATAGAGAACGACGATGCCGATGGGCTTGGCCTCGGGTCGCGCCTTACCCAGTTCCTGGAAGCCGGTCGCTATGGCCTAGGTGTCAGGGCCTGGGACGTGGGTGGCGGCTCCGGCACCATCAGGCTTGAGGTCAGGCGCTGAGAGGGTGGCTTCGACCATTTATCAGGTCCCTGAGACTTTTTTACAGGAAGGCCTTGCGGGCCCGCGGGGAAAGCCGTAAAGTACGCATCCGCTGCCGGCGACGGGCAAACGTTGCAGGCGGTAGAAGTGGCAGAAGTGGCTGTTCTGCAATGGTTTTTTTCGCAAGGCGTCGAAAATCACCGGTTGACAGTCGCAGCAGATTCGCTAGAATGTGCGCCACTCGTGACGGCGGCTTCAAGGCCTCCGCGGCGATCCTCTCGAAACGACCCTTCAAGGGTTGAATGTCGAAAGGTGTCGGTCACTCGCAAGGTTCCTCGGAATGCTTCGCCGGGTTGACAACGACAGCCAGTCACGTAGAATACGCCTTCCTCGCAGGGCGCTGGCGAGACCGCCGCTTCTTCGGTAATTAACGAAAGCGACGGCACGACAGCAAGCGAGACGCTCCGCTCTCAACGAGACGTGAGCCGCTCTTTAACAATCGATCAGGTAATTCATGTGGGCGCTTGTCGATGGCTCGGTGATCATGTCACAGAACCATCAAGGCAAGCGACTCGTCATAGATCGCAAGATCTATTTGAGACGTTTGAACCTTGAGCCAAGTTTGGTGCTGCTTCAAGCACTTATGATCTTAAACTGAAGAGTTTGATCATGGCTCAGATTGAACGCTGGCGGCAGGCCTAACACATGCAAGTCGAGCGGAAACGATGGAAGCTTGCTTCCAGGCGTCGAGCGGCGGACGGGTGAGTAATGCATAGGAATCTGCCCGATAGTGGGGGATAACCTGGGGAAACTCAGGCTAATACCGCATACGTCCTACGGGAGAAAGCAGGGGATCTTCGGACCTTGCGCTATCGGATGAGCCTATGTCGGATTAGCTAGTTGGTGAGGTAACGG